>CP014214.1:0-645961 GCA_001560915.1 methanogenic archaeon ISO4-H5
GTGGCGGGAGATTCCATATTCAAACACTATCTGGAAAAGAAAAATCACCTGATTAAAAACAGAGGAATCCTCCAGACCACCTATGTTCCTGATCAGCTTCTTCACCGTGATGCACAGATACGTGACATTGTCGATATAGTTGCTCCGTCACTGAACAAAGACAAACCTTCGAACATCCTCATCATTGGTAAGACCGGAACTGGAAAGACAGCTGTTGTAAACTATATCGGAAAAGAATTGATGAAAGCCGATGCCGAGAACAACAACTGCTGCTACATTTATGTAAACTGTGAGGTCATCGATACACCTTACAGTATTCTTTACAACATCTCCAACCAGATCATCACCGATCCAAACAAGAAGATTCCTTTCACCGGATGGAGTCTTGAAAAAATATTCAATGAATTAATCAAATTCATCGATGAAGAAGATAAAATTTTCTTGATTGTTCTTGATGAAATTGATAAATCTTTCAAAAAGAACGGTGACGACATCTTCTATTTCCTGACCGACATCAACTCGATGCTCAAAAATTCAAGAGTTGCTATCATCGGTATCACTAACAACAGCAGATTCACTCAGGAATGTCTTTCAACTCAGACTAAGAGTAGGCTTGGAGAGGAAAAGATTGTCTTCCCTCCCTATACCCCTCAGCAGCTCATCGATATTCTCAATGACAGAGCAAGAGAAGCATTCTATCCTAATGCTCTTGATTCATCGGTTGTGAATTACTGTGCTGCGGTTTCCGCTCAGGATTCTGGAGATGCAAGGAAAGCTTTGGATCTTCTCAGAATCGCTGCAGATATTGCGGAAAGAAACGGAGATACCTGTGTCACTTCCGCACATGTCGATTATGCAAGACAAAAGATCGAACTTGATGCTGTCAGTGAAGTCATTAGGACACTCACTGATCAATCAAAGATCATTCTAAAGAGTATTATCATCAGTCCGAAGAACGATGAAGGATATCTCACGACAGGAGAGGTTTATGCAACATACATGAACATTGCAAATCAGCTTGCATGTCCTGTCATTTCACAGAGAAGGGTTGCAGATCTCATTTCCGAATTGGATATGCTGGGTATTATCAATGCCCGTGTCAAATCTTTCGGAAGGAAAGGAAGGACTAAGGAAATCGAAATCAATGTTTCCAATGATATCCTCAGTATTCTCGATCGTGATGAATTGTTCGACGGTCTTGTGATAAAATCCGGAAAACAGATGACTTTCGATTCTCATTTTGAGTGATTGTCACTTTGAAAAAACAGCCCTGACCCTTTCAGAAGTTCCAGTGGAAATGAAGGGGTGGGGGTGTTTGTATTCGGTTTTCCAGTGGAAATGAAGGGGTAATAATCGTAATTTGCTAATTGTCATATTTTCATTATTAATTCAATGTTATAATTTTTGAAATATGAATAAAAATCACGACAAATATCTCTTGATCTGCGGATTCAGTTTTATCATAATTTTTTCTTTTGCTTTCATGTATAACGGTACAGATTCCGATGATGAAGATATAATCGGAGTCGTAACATCCATATCAAAAACAGATAGTGGTTTTTTGTTTGATTTTGAAGATTATTCTGGAAAACAATACCATTGTTTTTCAAAAATCGAATTGAACAACAATTCAATCTATAATATTTCCGGAAATTATTCAAAAGACGGGTCGATTTTTTTCGTCGAGCAATCAACTATCATCAGATAATGTAAATATCGTTTTTCTATCTTTATTTTGATGTTTGTAGCCGCGGACGATACCGATTCGATGAGGGGTAACTGTACCACCTATCTGGCTACGGAGATTATTTTCGATCTTATTCACAATTGTGATCTTGATCTCATCGGCCCTCCTCGTCTCGTCCGTCTCAATCCGGCCATACCATGGAAGACACGCGGTAACGGATCCCTTGTCATGTGTTTCGGAAAGGGAAAGGGAAAGAAGACATTCATCGGGGAAATTAACGGTGAACCTGTGTATTCCTTTGAGAATATGGAAAATTGGGAACCAGATAAAGAAATGATCATAGAACGGATCAAACCTTTGGTCGGAAAATATCATGACCCAGAGTATTCGGATCCTGGTATTGTTGTTTCCGAGAAAAGACCCTCTAAAGAGTTTTATTTCCTCGGTGTCAGAAGGGTCGTAGAACGCGATATGATTGTTGCGGAACTCGAAAGAATCGGAGCTGTCAGATATGAATTGGGTTGCGGCCGCGGTATCATCGGATGTACCTGCGGAATGGCATGGATACCTAACGATTTCACCTATGAATTGTTATCATATCGTCCGCAGGAGAGATGGGGTACCGAGAGAATATTCGACAGGGACTCTGTATATGTGGCAGATCACACGATTCCTTCTTCATTTAACAGCTGGGAGGACCGTTCGGGAAGGGTCGCGATTGTTCCTGCCACCCCCTGTCCGGTAATGTACGGTTTTAGAGGAGATGACATTTCCGATCTCATTAGAGGCCACGATATCATCAAGACCGAACCTCAGAGCAGATGGCTGGTATTCTTAACTAATCAGGGCACTGACGATCATATCATCTACGATTGTCCCAGGGAGGAATTCATCCCCAACAGTTCCTATTCTGTCAAAGGTATCGTGAAGAAGGTTGAACGCATCCGCGGGGGTCACACTTTCATGACCATCGATTCCGAATACGGGGAGGTCGTGTGTGCCGCATACGAACCATCCAGGGAATTCAGGCACGCCATCGATTGGCTCACTCCCGGTGATAAAGTCGAGGTACTCGGTGAGCTGAGGGAAAGTCCCAGATCATTGAATATCGAGAAACTCCATGTGCTCGAGACCGTCGATGAATACGAGAAGATATCCAATCCGGTATGTCCTTCATGCAATCGTCTTATGGTCTCCGTCGGTAAAGGGAAAGGATACAGGTGCAGACAATGCAAGACAAAGTCCGACACCCCTATTATGAAGAAGAATACCAGGTGGATCGTTTCGGGCTGGTATGAGCCTCCGGTCGCGGCGAGGAGACATTTATCCAAACCTCTGAAGAGGATGGGTGAGATACAACCCGTCGAATTCGTCAATTGTCGTAATCAATAACCGACAATAATATATACTCACTATTCTAACATCATTCTATCTCTAGGAGGGATAACTCATGGATGAAGCAGTAATCTTAAGCGCATGCAGGACTGCAATCGGAAAATACGGAAAAGCACTCACCGGAATCAAATCCACCGAGCTCGGAGCACACTGTATCAAGGAAGCAGTGAAGAGAGCCGGAATCCAGGCAACCGATGTCGAGGAATGCATCATGGGAAACGTCCTTCAGGCCGGACTCGGACAGAACCCTGCCAGGCAGGCAGCCATCGGTGCAGGACTTCCTGTCGAGATCGGATCCTTCACAGTCAACGCCGTCTGCGGCTCTGCCATGAAAGCTGTCATGTGTGCCGCCGACGCCATCAAAGCAGGCGAATACAACGTCCTCGCAGTAGGAGGTATGGAGAGCATGTCCAACGCCCCCTACCTCATGAACGGAGCCCGCTGGGGATACAGGATGAACGATCAGACCATGGTGGACTGTATGGTTCACGACGGACTCTGGGACATTTTCAACAACCAGCATATGGGATTCACCGGAGAGATCGTCGCCGAGAGGTTCAACGTCACCAGGGAGGACGCCGACCAGCTGTCCGTCGAGAGCCACCAGAAGGCCTACAAGGCACAGCAAAGCGGAAAGTTCGACAAGGAGATCGTTCCTTTCACCATCCCCAACAAGAAAGGGGACATCATCTTTGACAAGGACGAGGGAATCCGCCCCGATTCCAGCATGGAATCCCTTGCCAAGCTGAAGTCCGTCTTCAAGAAGGACGGAATTGTCACCGCAGGAAACTCCTCCCAGCTCAGCGACGGAGGATCCGCTCTGATCGTGGCATCCAGGAAATGGGCCGAGGAGCACGGCATCAAACCCCTCGCATCCATTGTTGCCTACGGAGAGTGCGGAGTGCTCCCCGAGAGGATCATGGAGGCTCCCATCCCCACCACCAGGCACGTCCTGAAGAAGGCGGGAATGACCATCGATGACATCGACCTCTTCGAGCACAACGAGGCCTTCGCATCCGCTTCCTGTGCGGTCAAGAAGGAACTCGGAGTTCCTGATGAGATCTTCAACGTCAACGGAGGAGCAGTCGCTCTCGGACACCCCATCGGATGCTCCGGAGCCCGTGTGCTCACTACCCTCCTCTATGCAATGATGGACAGGCAGAAGGACGTCGGCTGTGCCACCCTCTGTCTCGGAGGCGGAAACGCCGTCACCACCATCATCCGCCGCGAGTGATAAAACCATTCATCTGGGTCTGTCCGTTTTCGGGGACAGACCCACCCTACCTTACTTTATTATTGTATTTTTACTTTCAAAAACTAAAGTAAAAAGTTTTACTTTCAAAAACTAAAGTAAAAAGTTTTACTTTCAAAAACTAAAGTAAAAAGTTTTTTTTGTTCTGCACTTTAGTCAGAAACATCGACATCGGGAGTAACCGACAGGGTATAGTCTGGGTCATAGAAGGGAAAGGGTTTCCCCTCCCTAAGGAGGGTAAGTGGTTTCTTCAGACGGGGTCCAAATCACATGGATGATTTCATTCCCAGTCCCATATGGCATACAGTGTTACCGGGAGTTCGCTGCGTGCCAAATCTTCTGTGGATCCGTTTTCAATATCTCTTCCCTCATCCGGGTCGTTCAGTCTCCAATTGTAGAACACCTTACCTTCCGGAGGGGTGAGCGTACAGGTGGGGAGAGCCTGACGGTCTCCCATAGTCCTCACGACAGGGGACATGGAATGGTCCTCGGGATCTTCGGAATTACAGAAGTTGACGGTATAGGATCCGGAATAGTTCCAGATTGCCCAGAACTCGGTACCCATCATGGTCGCATACGGTTCTCCCCCTCCAATGGTATCATTGGGATCAGCATCTGCCGTAGGTCCCCATCCGATGAAGGAGTAGTACTGCTTTGCGAATATATCGCCCGAGGGGAAGTAACCGCAGTAGAAATCAGTGTTGGCATAGTTGATAATCTGAACCTGGTCTCCATAGTTGGAGTGGAATGTCACGGCAGCGATATCCGCAGTCCAGACCAGATAGATTTCGATGGTCTCCCCGGTCAGGGGAGCTACGGTGAGAGATCTAGATACGTTTCCTCCGCCAAAGTCATATTCGAATAGGTTATAGTACACGTCCTTGTTTCCGAACTTGTAATAGGTATTGCTATCTCCGCCGTACCGGTAGGTTCCGTCACCGTTAGGGGTGAAGGAATAGACGGGTTCCATGAACATCACAGATTCGAATGCAACATTCAAGGATTCGACCCTGTACGATCCCGTGACCTTGTTGCTGGGTGCGGTAATCTCGGGGAACTCATAGAAGTATAGAGACATCTCTCCATGGTTCATATCCGAGTACAATACCTCTCTGGTGGCCGATTCGGGAGTTCCGCCCGCATCGGCGATGATGTCGAGGTAGAATCCGTCTATCATCCACTGTGCGTAGAGGACAATTCTTCCTTCGACGAGGTCAGCGGGGTTGAATACGTCTCCTTCGACGTAACTCCTGCCGTTACCGTTGGCCTGTGTGTTCCAGCCGGTCAGCGCATGGTCGTTCCAGCGGGGGGTAGTAGCATCGAAGGTGAACGAGTAGTCACGCACAGTAGTGGGTTCTCCTCCGAAGGTACCTCCGTTTCCGTCGAGGACGGCCTCGTACTGGGTGACGGATCTCATCTGCGCAGGCTTGCTGGTCAGGGTAACGGTGAAGTGGGCAATCGCATCATTGTTGTACTGGTACAGCAGGCCGTTGTCCTTTCCGTAGAATCCCTGGTTGACCATGGTCTCGGTCCGTACAGTCCTCTCAGTGCTCTGGTTCCAGTAGCGCTGATAGACAGAGTTCTCCATGACATAGCATTCGACCTGACCGTTGAGGAAGGTCTCAGTGCTTATCCTGTGTGTATAGAGTCCGGCACCCTGGTTGTTAGTGACCTCGCTGTTCAGCAGGTAGACGATGTAGTTGTCCTGGGGGTACATGAACGGGCCGAAGATATACGAGCGGTTGCCGTCGGTCGCGTTGTAACTGTAGTCGGAGTTCACTTCTTCCACTGTATAGGTAGTCTCTTCCGATAAGAAGGATTCCTCATGGTAAGTGAAAGAATCATTGACCGTGGGCATATATCCGCCCATGAGCGGGTCATCCATCCAGAAGTAGATGGTGATACTGTACCTCTGTCCGTCTCCGAGGGCATTGAATGCGACACGCATTCTGTCTCCATCGGGGTTCTCGGTGATGTTGGTGCTGTTACCCTTCTTGATCTGCGCGTGGTACACGGTCTGATCGAGGGTGAAGGTGTAGCAGTACTGTCCGTCATTGACCTCCTCCTTGGACCAGTTGGTTCCTCCCGTGAAGATGAGGGGGTAGGAAGGCGAACCGTCCGACTCGTATGCATCTTCGCCGTTGATGGTAAGGGTGATGCCTGCGGGCAGGTTGTGCACCTCCCAGTCGATGTTGGTGGGTGTGAGGACGATCTCCGTGAACACCGCATAGACGGTACGCGCACAGCCTACGGCATGGGCGGTTGTGAGCATCGGGTTGTCGCCTTCGGGGTCGTAGTCATCGTCCATCAGCATCCAGCCCCTGAATTCCATTCCGTCAGGGATAGCCATACCTATGGCCTCGGGGGTCTGATAGTTGGCACCGGAGTAGGGAATCGAAGTCTGAGCATTCTGACTGGCCTTGTACTGGACCGCGATGGGGGTGGGAGTGTATTCGTTTCCTGTGCCAGTTAGGACAGTCTCGATGACCTGCTTGGAGCGAGAGTACTCCATACCTCCTCCACCCATCTCCATTTCCATGTAGAAGCAGGTGAGGTCAGCATCCTCGGCCATGGTCACAGTTGATCCATTCATGTTGCGCGTGTAACAATCGAGGTATACGGTGTTGGTAACGCCGTTGAATGAGACCTGGACAGGCTCTATGAAATGATCTCCCTGGCGCAGATACACTGCGTAGTCCGAATCATTGCTATCGCCATACAGCTGGGGATAGTTGCCCTGGGCGATGGTCATGTAACTGTCAGCAATCCAAGTTCCCTGCTCATTGAACATCATCTCGATGTCATATGTCGAGGCATCCGCTCTGATGACCATGGCTCTGAATTCGACAGATCCGATTTGATCACCGCCCTGATTATAGTAGTAGGTGTGGCCGCCGAAGATATCTCCGAGGGTTGCGGTGTAAAGGCCGTCGACCCAGTTGATGTACAGGGTTACAGTGGTTCCCTGTGCGAATTCGACGAAAGCATCATCGATGGTGACGTTGCCGACGCTGTAGTTGGTGCCGGTTCCGTCAGCCTTGGTGTTCCATCCGCCGAAGAACTTGGTGTCCTTGGAGGCAGTGGGCCTTGCAAGGGTGATGGTGTCTCCATAGTGCTTGTTGGTGAGGTCACCGGGGACATTGCCGCTTCCGGTGTTCAGGTTGAAGGTCACGGTGTAGTTGATCTGCGTCCACTTGGCGTAGAAGGTCACCGTGTTGTTCTCAGCATAATCCAGAACAGCACCGCTCACGTTGAGTTGGCCCTCGGCGAAGGGTACGTTCACGCTGCCGTATTCATCGTAGCACCAGGATCCCGCGTTCTCGTAGCCAGCTCTGGTTCCGGTGTACGCGGGCTGGTCGATGGTGTCTCCGAGTTTCACGTTCTGGATGGATGCGACACTGCCGCTTCCTCCGTTCACGCTGAAGGCGATGGTGAAATTCTGGAGGACATAACTTGCGGTGATGGTGATTCCCTCGGTTCCAATCGTTCCGGAGTTGGGGGACCAGGCCTCGAAGGTGTAGTACTCCTTGACAGGGGTCACACCGAAATCAGCGATGATGGCGGTCACGGCGGTACCGTAGTCGAAGTCCTTCTCATAGCCGGTGAGGGTGATCTGCCATCCCTGTCCGACATTGCCGGATCCTATGGATCCGCCGCCGAGGTTGATGGCAGCGGTGTATTGGATGGCTCCCCAGTGGGCAACAAGTTCGGGGCTGGCGGTATCGACGTCCCAAGTCTTGGTTCCCTTACCCTGGTTGGAGATGTATTGCACATCGCCGAGGAAGTATCCGAGGAACTGGCTTCCTTCCTTGGCGGGGACGGTGATGTCGGGGAGGGCCGCATCGTAGGTAGCGGTCACACTGTCGGATCCGCCGGCTCCTTCGGCCTTGTTGAAGGTCACTGTGTATGTTTTGGCGGCCCAGTCGGGGACGAGTTCCAGATGGGCGGTGATGGGGGTGGAGAACACCCAGTTGTTGCCGGTGGCCTCATTGCGCCAGCCGTTGCAGGTATAACCTGTCCTGGAGGGGTAGTCTATGGCCACTGCCACATCATCCTTGAGAACGGTCTGGGTCTCGATGACTCCGTTGTCTCCGCTGAACACGACGGTGTAGTAGTACACGTATCCTGTTCCAGTTCCGCTATCGACTGTAATCTCACAGACGGTGTCGTTTCCTCTCTTGATGGTGTAGGTCTCGCCATTCACGATGGAGACGTCACCTGTGCTCTCGAAGGTGAATGTGCCAGTGGTGGTCTCGGTCATCACAGCGCTGTTGGCATCCTTGTGGACTGTAACGGTTCCGACATTGGCCATTGGCGCACCGTTAAGACTGAACGATACGGAGATGTTGTTGTTACCCCATACGGCGTAAAGGTTGACGTTTCCTTCGTTGACATCGGTGAGGTTCAGGACAGTCTGGCCGTTGGTGTAGGCGACAGCTCCGTCGGCAGAGGTGGCCCATCCTCTGAAGGCACTTCCTTCCTTGGAGAAGCCGTTGCTGGTGAGAGCCACGGAGGTACCGTAGGTCATGTTCTGGGGAGCCATCGTACCGGTAGCGGCCTGATCGTTGGCGTTGAAGGTTACGGTGTACGTGTTGGCCGTCCAGTTTGCCATGAACGTCTTGTCCCCATAGCTTCCCTGGGTAATCTGGGTGACTATTTGTGACGGGTCCATGATGAACCATCCTCCGAAGTGCATACCGGTCTTGGTGGTGTTGGTGGGCAGATCGAAGGTCGGGGTCTCTATGGTATATTCGATGGAATCGACCAGGGTACCGCCATCGGTATTGAACGCGATGGTGTAGGTCGCGACGTTCCACTTGGCGTACAGGTTGACAGTTCCCTCCTTGACATTGGTGAGGTTCCTGACAGTCTGTCCGTCGGTGTAGACGACGGCTCCGTCGGCGGTCGTCGCCCATCCTGCGAAGCTGTAACCGTCGTTGTTGAATGCATTGGCGGTAAGGGCTGCCTCGGTGTCGTAGGTCATGTCCTGGGCGGCCATTGTGCCGGTAGCTGCGTCGGAGTTCTTGTTGAAGACCACCTGGTAGGTGTAGGCGGTCCACTGGGCCGTCAGGGTGGCGTCCTCGGTGAACTTGACCGGGGATACCCAGGGATCGAATCCGTACCCGGTCCTGGAGGGGACGGGGAGGACGGGCACGTCGGAGTTGTAGTTGCCGCCGACGGTGGTGGTGGCGACGGTCTGCTCCGAGATCGTGAACGTTCCGCCGTTACCGTCGAGGGTGAGGGTTATGTACTGGGTGAGGACCCAGTCGGAACAGTGCGTGATGGTGAAGGTGACATATCCCTCTGCATCCACGGGGAACTGTCCGATGGGTTCGGCCTCGCCAGAGTTCTGGATGCTGATGAGGGTTCCGGCAGGGAACACGTCGGTTCCGATGAAGTACCTGATGGTGGACTCGTAGGGGAGGGTTCCGTCATATGCGAAGTCCAGGGTGATCTTCTTTTCGGAAGCGAGGAGACTGGTGTCAGGGGTGACAGTGGTATCCATCGCCTGGTCAGCGTATCCCGTCTGCTTGCTGTCGGATCCGGACATGGTCCAGGTGAGCTTGTTGACCGTGTCCTCGACCTCCAAGGTCTTTCCTGCCTTGAGCTCATCGACCGCGGCGGCAGGGATGATCTTGTCGGTGGCACCGGAGTCGAAGGTGACCTTGACATCGGTGTTGGCGGTAATCTGCGCCGCGCTGGGCAGGGTGTTGTTGGCGAGGTCCAGCTGCCACTTGGCGTAGACTGTGATGTTCTTCTCGGTTCCCTTGGCGACCTGTGTGATCTTGTCACCGGAGAAGTCTGCGTTCAGATACCATCCGAGGAAGGTGTTTCCGTCCTTCGTCGGGGTGGCGAGATCGAATGTGTCGGTGTTCTTGGTGAACTCCTTGGCGGCGATCTCGTTTCCGCCGTTGGTGTTGTAGGTCACCGTATACTTGGTGTCGCCGGAGGATCCTCCCTTCAGGAGGAGCACCGCACCGACCGCGGCGGCTGCCACGACGGCGATGACAAGTATGATGGTGATCAGTTGTTTCTGCTGCATAAAATCACTCTGTGTTTAATTCGTAAACGGTTTCGGCGAACGCCTCCCTGGGGCGGAGACAAAAGAAAAAACTCCGCAGGAGACACCTTCTTGATCCAATGAAAATCCCGGACGGACGATACCGTTCGGGGAAATATCCCGGATGACCGTTCCCTGCAAGCGCGGAATAAAATGCACGGCCTATGTCAGCACGCTCTGCGCTTGTGCGGCATACCGGAGTGGGAGAATTCACGAACCCCCCCCACGTATAGCGGTCGAAGGCCATGGATTAAGAACCCTAATATGGGTTAATAAAACATTATGCGCATTAATATTAATCTTAACAATAGTTAATAAATATCCTCGTTCACCGAAATGCCGCAGAAAACGATGTCTGGGTCATCGCATATTCCGGGGGAATACGTTTCGACATCCGTCTGTCGGTAAGAAAATTCGGGAAATCAGGCGGCGACCTGGTCGAAAAGCCTCTCGAGCATCCAGTCGGCATCGAACTTCTCGATGTCCTCGTACTCCTGTCCGTCGCACACGAATGCGATGGGTTTGCCGATGGTCTTGGCAATGGAGAGGGCAGCTCCGCCCTTGGCGTCGGTGTCGATCTTGGTGAGGATGATGGCATCGATTCCCACGGCCTCGTCGAAGACCTTGGCCTGCTCGACGGCATCGTTGCCGGCGAGGGAATCACCCACGAAGATCTTGAGGTCGGGTTTGGCGACCTTGACAATCTTCTTCATCTCGGCGATGAGGTTGTTGTTGGTCTGCATCCTGCCTGCGGTATCGATGAGGACCACATCCTTCATCTTGGAGCGGGCGTGCTCGATTGCGTCGTAGGCAACGGAAGCGGGATCCGCATCCTGTACGGATTTGACGATCTTCACGTTGAGCTTGTCGGCGTGGATGCTGAGCTGTTCGATGGCTCCGGCCCTGAAGGTGTCGCATGCCGCCAGTACGACGCTGCGTCCCTCCTGCTTCAGCCTGTTGGCGATCTTGGCGATGGCGGTGGTTTTGCCGGTGCCGTTGATGCCGATGAACATGATGACGGTAGGCTTCTTCTGTTCGGCGAGCCACGCATCGAAATCGAAAACATTGATACGGAGGACGTCGCTGACAGCTTCTTTCACTGCGAGCTCGACAATCTCCTCCAGGGTGTACTCCCTGCTGTACTTCTTGCCGGCGAGGTTGTTGCGTACACCGACGATGATCTCCTGCACGACGGGATATGCCACATCGGATTCCAGGAGGGTGACCTCCAGCTCGTCGAGGATGTCGTCGAGCGGGTCGTCCTTGATCTTCTTGCTCAGGAAAGAAGAGCTGAGCATCTCGTCGGATCTCTTGTTCTTGCCCTTGACGGGCTTGCCCTTTCTGTCCTCTTTCTTCTCCTCTTTCTTGGGAGCGGGGGCAGGGGCGGGCTCGGGTTTGACCTCAGGTGCGGGTTCTTCCCTCTTGGGTTCCGGTACCTGTTCGGGAACGGTCTCCTGGACAGGGGTCTCGGTCTCAGGCACCTCGGGGGCCGCCGTCTCCTGGACGGCGGGTGCCTCGGGTTCTTCCTTGTAGACCGATTCGGCGTCGAGCTTCTCGCCTTTCTTGAAAAGGTTCTTCAGCTTCGACTTGAGGGAATCGAACATTTCAATCACTGGGCGCTGCCTTGAGATCTTCTTGCGGCGTATTCCTGCTGGATGGCCGCGTCGAGCTCTTCGACGTATCCCTGGATCTCCTGCATGGCGGAGATGGTCTTCTGGATGGCATCGGAGAGTTCATTGGTCGTGCGCTCGAGGTACTCAAGGGCCTCCGGGAAATCCTTCTCCACGGAGATCTTGCTTCCGACCCCGATAATCGCTTTCTTCTTCTCGGAAACCTGAACGGTGACCAGACAGGAGCCTCCGACGGGAATCAGGATCTCGTCACCGGGCTTGGCGTCCACTAAGGCCTGCACGGTCCTGCTGGCCCTGGTGGTCTCGTCGCGGGTGTTCTGCAGAATCCTGGCCTGGCGGGTGATGCCTTCGAGCTGCTTGTTGTAGCTCTCGAGGGCCTGCATCGCCTGGCGGAGTTCCTCGTCGTTCATCTCATGCACCGATCTGGTATTTCACGAGGTGGCTCTCGACCTTGTCGGCGGGGAGCTCTTCGACGGCGGTGATGGTGACCTGCCATCTCTTCATCTTGTGCCTGCTTCCGATGGTGGACAGGACTTTCTCTCTGACTGCGGTTTCGTCTTCGGCAGCCATCTCGATGGAGAAGGGCTGCTCTTTCCTGGGGTCAGCGAAGTGACCGGTTACAAGGAATGCCTTCATAGATATACCTGGGCGGGGACTATCTGTATTATATTAATAAAGGTTGCGGGATTTTTATTTAAAGAAAAGGGGGTCAGAACAGTCTTTCCTTCCTTTCGGATTCCCACCCGTAACTGGCATACTTCCTGCCTATCAGAAGGGGCGCGGCGTATTCCGGGACCTCGGTCTCGCCCTTGAGGGACATGTGTTCGCCCATCATGTACAGGTCCATGGGTTTGCGCATGGTCACTTTTACGGGGTCGTCGGTGTAGACGTCGGGTACCGCGGACTGCAGGGGATCGTAATCCGTGAGTTCGTCGCGGGTTATGTGCACCACCTTCAGACCCGTCTTGCCATGCAATGACCCAGGCAGACGGATCAGTCTCTTGATATCGGGGGTGACGGGTTTGTCGACCTCGCTCGAGAGGAGGGGTGCGACATCGTTCAGGGCCTTCATCAGGATGTCCTGTTCGGGGTTGGTGAGGCCGTTCATGCTGTTATGCTCGAACATGGTTCTGAACATCCCCTTCAGATGGGTGCGGAGGTTCACCAGCGTCTGCGGGGTGGCCTTCACCGAGGGGTAGATCGCCTTGATGACCTTCGGATCGCTCTCGATGATGTTCAGGCAGATCAGTTTCAGTGCCTCCCTCAGCTTGAGTTTCCATCCGCCTGAGTCTGCGGGCGGGATGACGCGGTACGAATGGGTGTTGGAACGGGTCAGCCCGTTACCCATGACGCTGACGCTGACCGCATCGGTGTGGATGGGGAAAACGGTGTCCAGATCCAGTCCGATGCAGGATACGTAGTCGACCAGCTCCCTGCGTTCGTTGGTCCCCAGGGTGTAGATGTCGTTGGTGCGGATGTGGGCGTGGTAACCCCTTCCGCCGGAGAAGCAGATACGGACCTGTTTCTCCGAGAAGCCCAGGTCGGAACATAGGAAGTCGTCCACCAGGGAGATCATCTCCTTGCGGATCTGCACCATCATCTGCGAATAGGTCATCTCCTCCGCACCGGCGAGGTGGTCCGCGTCGAGGTCGAAGATGAGTTCGGCACCCATCCATTCCTTCTCCTCCATGACCGGTTTGGCGGGATGGCGGTAGTACGCGGTGGAGTAGTAACTGTGTGCTGGCACTTTCGACATCATGAAGGTCTTCAGATCATCGGGACTGGAGAACGCCATATGCCTCTGCATCGTTTTCCCGAAGGGGATGAAACCGTATTCCTTCTTGGTGAAACGGTCGGGCATGTCCGGGGTGAAGGAGCGGTAGTACCTGCGGAACAGTTTGAAAAGGAAACGGCTGTTGGGGTCCAGTTCGACCTCCGTATAGGGTTTCTGTTGCTGAAAACCGCCCTGCCTTTCCATTATCCGACCATTGGATTACGCTTTAATAAAGTGTTTCTGCTTCCGTGGCTTTGGGGAAATCATCGAATTCTCGTATTTGTTTCATATAACCTGCAAGCAGTTATATAGTGAGAAACCCGATGTTCGTCCCGAGGGTGCACATGACCGAAATCAGGACGATGGAAATCAGACTCTATCCCAACAAGACCCAGGAGAGGACCATGTTGGATACCATCGGTCATTGCTGTTTCCTTTACAACCATCTCCTCGAACATTGCAGGAATGCCTTCGCGGAAAGCCTTAGACATCCTACCGAATACGATATGAACAAGGAGATAACTGCCTTCAAGAAGGAACGTCCAGAACTTATTACTGTTTACTCTCGGGTGCTAATCAATGTCAGCACCCGCGTATCCCTGGCGTTCAAGGGGTTCTTCAGACGTCTGGCGACGAAAACGGAACACGCCGGTTTCCCCAGGTTCAGATCCTTCTCCAGATACGATTCCTTCACATACACGCAAAGCGGTTTCTCGCTGGAAAACGGGAGACTGAAACTGTCGAAGATCGGCACCATCCGCATCGCCGGTCTCAGGAAGATGTTCGGCAGGCTGAAGACCTGCACCGTGAAACGCGAAGGTATCGGCCCGCATTACAGATGGAAGGCCTGCCTCACCTACGAGTGCGAGGAGATAAAGACCTCCTTCCTGGAGGATACCAGGGAGTCCGTAGGTATCGACCTCGGTCTGGAGACCGTGGTGGAGACTTCCTCAGAGTATAGTTTCGTCAACCCCCGTCATCTCAGGAAGGCGGAGAAGACCATTGCCGCCATCCAGCGCAGGATGATGGCCTTCGAGAAGGGCTCTCCGGGATGGCTGAAGTACAAACAGAGGCTGTATCACGCCTTCACCCGTCTCAGGAACATTAGGAAAGCGGAGAGATACGGGATCGTCAACTATCTGATAAGCAAGTTCAGCCTCATCGCCGTCGAGGACATCGATGTGGAGAAGATCCAGGAGAAGGCCCTCGGAAAGGGGATGAGGAAATCATACAGCGACGCGAGCTGGGCAATGCTCACCGATACCCTGTGCACCAAAGCGGCAGAGGCTGGGTGCACGGTGGTGAAGGTGAGACCGGAATACACGTCGCAGAGGTGTTCAGCGTGCGGACGGCTGGTTCCGAAGACACTTTCGGAGCGGAGGCACGTCTGCACGTGCGGTGCAGACATGGGCCGCGACAAGAACGCCGCATTCAATGTCGAGCGCTTGGGCCTGCAAGCGTTGCAGCTGACCCGCTGCAGAATGGAGATACTCGGTCACTCGGGTAGATCACAGTGGGGAAATCCATGATTTCCTCAAAGCCGCTTCCGTTACCCATGGATAAGCTTCCCGTCTATGACAACCACATCCACATGAGCCCCCACGGACGCAACGTGGATGCTCTCCGGGAGTACGAGCAGGCCGGAGGCACCGGACTGACACTCGTCACACTGCCGTATCCGGAGGTCAGGATCGCGAACGGGAAGGATTTTGCTAAATCTTACGAAATCACCTTCGACCTGGCCGCGAGGGCCAGGGAGGCTACCGATTTGGAGATTAACATCGCTGTCGGACCGTATCCCATCCTGCTGATGTCCCTCGCCGAGGAGTTCGGTCTCGAAAAGGCCGAGGAGATGATGATGCAGGGCATGGAGGATGCGGGGAAAGCGGTACAGGAGGGGAAGGCCGTCGCCATCGGGGAGATCGGCAGGCCCCACTTCGAATGCTCCCCGGAGATATGGGATGTCTCCAACAGGGTCCTGCAGAGAGGTATGGAAATCGCCAAGGAGAACGATGTGCCAGTAATCATACATTGCGAGTCCGGGACCACCGATACCAACCGCAGTCTCGCAGACATCGCGAGGAAGGCGGGACTCGATCCAGGCATGGTCATCAAGCACTCCTCACCGCCGTTCGTGACGGAGGAGGAGACCTTCGGTGTGATGCCCTCCATCCCCGCTTCCAAGACCAACATCAAGGAAGCCCGCGCCAAGGGTTCCGACCGTTTCATGCTGGAGACCGATTACATCGACGAGCCCTCCAAACCTACGGCCATAATGTCGGTCACCACCGTTCCCAACAAGGTGAAATGGATGCTTGCCTCAGGCATGGCTGACGAGGAACTCATCTGCCGCATCTGTAGGGACATCCCCGACCGTTACTACCACCGCTGACTCGTCAGTCTTTTTGTATTGGGATGGGGATAAGGACACATGGACGAGGCGAAGATTACCGTGCTTTACGACGAGGGTGCCGTGGAAGGTACTACCTATATCGGAGGCAAGGGTCTTTCCATGCTTATCGAGGTCGATGGGGAGAGGACTCTTTTCGGAACCGGACTCAGACCCCGTTATCTGTCCAACAATCTGTACGTTGCTGATGTGAATCCCGACAGCATCACCCGCGTCGTGGTCTCGCACGGCCATCCCGACCATTGGGCGGGCATCACCGGCCTACTCCGTCAGCGCGACGCACCGCTGAAGCTCTATGCTACTGCCGATGCCTGGGGAGAGAAGAAGTTCCTGGGTGCCACCGGAATCTACATCCCTTCGGAACACAGCGAGAAGGTCCAGAGAGAGGATGTGTCCGGCTGGGTGCAGCTCAGCGAGCATCTGTTCATCTCGCAGCCTATGGCGTTCCACTCCGGAAACGGAAATGAGATTTTCATAGTTCTCAAATCGAGGAACGGACCTGTCCTCATCTCGGGCTGCTGCCACTGCGGTCTCGACCACATCTTCGAGGCGGTGAAGGAGAAGTTCGGAGCATACCCGGTGGCGCTTTTGGGTGGACTCCATCTTCTCGAGCGTAAGGACAAGCTCGCCGATCTCTACGCACAGTACCTGCAGACCGTCGGTTGCAGGAACCTCTACCTCAACCACTGCACGGGCGTCACCGGCATCAACCGTCTGAGGGTCACTCTGGGACTTAAGGGCGTGAACGATTTCTACACCGGACAGTCAATGACCTTCCAAATCTTCTGACCCCCCACCTTAAAGTATGTGAAGGAGATTGTGAACGCATGAGACTAGCGTGGCAGATGAGGACATTGGGCGTCTTCACGATCATGACCCTGTTCCTCATGGGAATCGGTTATCTGGTGGGTTGGTTCTTCAACTATCATTATCTGGGTCTTATCGTAATGCTGGCCATTTCGCTGCTGATAAGCTTCTATTCCTATTGGTTTTCGAAGTCCAGCGCACTCAGGGCCAACAAGGTCCATCTGGTCAACCAGTACGAGGAGCCGCGTCTCTACGAGACCGTACAGCGTGTGGCCGCGAAGGCCGGACTGCCCATGCCTGAGGTAGGCGTGAGCGAATACCCCATGCCCAACGCCTTCGCCACCGGCAGGAATCCCCAGAACGCAGCAGTCGTGGCCACCAGGGGTCTGCTCCAGCTCCTTGATGACGATGAGCTCGAGGGAGTCATCGCCCACGAGATGTCCCACATCAAGAACAGGGACATCCTGGTGATGTCCGTGGCTTCTACGGTCGCATCTGTCCTCACTTTTGCATCCCGCATGGTGTTCTACACCGCCCTGTTCGGAGGCGGCAGGAGGGACGAGAATAACGGAGTCATGCTGGCCATCGGATTAGCAATGATGATCTTCGTACCCATCGCAGCACTCATCATGCAGCTGGCCGTTTCCCGTAACCGTGAGTATCTCGCCGACGAGACCGGAGCGAGGATCACCGGCAGGCCTCTTGCCCTCGCCAATGCCCTCATGAGACTCGAAGGCGGATGTGCCAGACCCAGCAACAACTACAGCGATACCGCCCACGCGGACATGTGGATCTCCAACCCTCTCCGCAACGAAGGCATGTTCAGGAACCTGTTCAGCACCCACCCTTCGACCGAGTCCCGTGTAGAGCGTCTCGAGGCCCTCGCCAGGAAGATGAAGGACAAAGGGGTTCCCGAATACACGCCAGAAGAGGATTCTTCCAGATCAAAACTGAACTTCCAGTGACCCTCAAAAACTCCGAGGGCCACTGGAGGGAAACCTCATTTGACGGGTTCCCATTTTGCTAATTCGTTTACTTTGGACAGGGTGGAGCCTTTCCTTATCTCCGCCCTGGTGCGGGTCTCGCGCTCGTGAACGTCGAGTGCCCTGTTGGCCACTTCGACGGCTTCCTCCTTGGGGACCACGATGAGGCCGCTCTCGTCGCCGATAATCCAGTCGCCGGTGCGTACCCTCTGTCCTCCGATGAGGATCTCCATGCCTATTCCGCCGTAACCCTTTGCCTCTCCTGCGCAGGGGACAGCGGTCCTGGCGAAGGCCGGGAAGTCGAGGTCTATGATATCGTCGATATCCCTGATGGCGCCTTCGATGACCACTCCTTTCACGCCGTTGTTCATTGCGGAATTGGAGGCGAGCTCACCCCATACCGCGATGGGTGCGCCGCCCACGTCTATGACAATAATATCGCCGGGTTTGGCCAGGTCGATGGCCTCAACAGGCTTGGCCCAGTCTCCGTTGCAGGTCTGCACGGTGAGGGCACGGCCGACCATCCTGGTCCCGTGCTTGATGTAGGGGTGGAGTCCGAAAATGACGCCCTGTTTGTGGAACGCATCGGAGATGTTGCAGGTGGATACTTTTGAGAACGCTTCGAAAAGATCATCCTCTGTGTACTTCTTGGCGATGGTCTGATCGACTTTCAGACCTTTCATGGCCTTCTTGATGTCTGCCGCTGCCTTGCGGATGTCGTCGGTCTTGGTGATGCCGCCTCCGACGATGATGTCGTAAGCTCCGGCCTCGACGTAATCCTTCACGGTCTCGGAGGTGATTCCTCCCGCCACTGCGACGGGAACGGAGACCTCGGCGACAATCTTCCTGAGGATCTCCACCGGTGCATCCTCTCCCCTCATCTGGGAATCGATTCCCATGTGGAGGCAGATGTATGCCACACCGAGTTTTTCGATTTCTTTGGCGCGTTTGACCTTGTCTGGCACATTGATCATGTCCACCATGATCTCGGCACCGTACTTCCTTCCGCAGAGCACTGCCTCGGAGATGGTTGCATCGTCGGCGAGACCGAGCACAGTGACGATGTCCGCTCCGGCCTTGGCCATGATCTCCACCTCGAAAGCACCGGTATCCATGGTCTTGGTGTCAGCGATGATCTTGTGTCCGGGGAAGGCCTTCTTGACGGTGCGCACCGCTTCCGCTCCTTCGCTCTTGATGAGGGGCGTACCGACCTCCACCCAGTCAGCGCCGCCCTCGACCGCTTCGGTCGCAATGCCGATGCTGCGTTTGAGCTGCATCATATCGAGTGCGACTTGCAAAACAGGTTCCATGCTGCGGTGAGTTCGTTCTGCAGTATTATGTCTTTCCATGTACCTGGAAGAAAGAATACTGCTCAGCTCGCCCGTCACTCATCAATGATCAGCTCGATAAAACGATCATCATCGCAGCGCTTCCCCATGGGCCTGATGTGATATATCGGTATCCCAACATTTATGACGTACAACCCCATGGTTGCCGTATGGCCCTGATGAAGAAAGAGAAGAACGTGAGGAAGATGCGCGTCCTTTTTGTGGACAGCAAGAACAACCTCTCGTCCCAGCTTGCTGAGTACTTCGTGAACGAACTCTATCCCACCAAGTACGAGGCGTACAGCGCAGGGCCCGAGCACGACATCATCGACTGCGATCTTCTGTCGGTGATGTATCAGCGCGGAATCGATCTCAGGAGCATGGTCTCCAAGGACTTCCAGGACACCAAGCGCCTCCCCGAGGATGCTCAGTTCGATATCATCGTCTGGACCGAGAAGGAGGTCTTCGACGAGCTGCACGAGCAGTCCCCCTGGGCCGGTAAGCAGATCCTTGCGGACATGGGCAAACGCAGCGAGTTCACCGCCACCGACGACTTCGAGCTGGCACAGTGCCTCAACGACCTCGCCGACAAGGTCTGCGCATGGGTCAAGGAGAACATGGCCGACCCCGAGAAACTCAGGTCTCTGGTATCCGCATGATTCCCATCCTGGTTTACGACAAGGACCAATGCGACCCCAAGAAATGCACCGCCAAGCGCATGGAGAAGTTCGGTCTCGCCAAGGAGGTTCCCCTCAACAGGATCCCCCCGGGATGCATAGTGCTCTCTCCTTTCGGGAAGGAAACGCTGAGTCCTGCAGATCTGAAGTATGCGCACAGAGGCATAGTTGTATTGGATCTCACGTGGACACACATCGATGAGATCCCCCACATCCGGGGCGAGAAGGCCCGCAAGTTACCCTATTTCGTCGCTTCCAATCCTGTCAACTGGGGGAAACCCTGGAGACTCAACAGTGCCGAGGCGGTGTTCGCTTCCTTGCTCATCCTGGGCCAGGACGAGCAGGCCGATCTTTTCAGGCCCCGTTTTAACTGGGCGCCGGAGTTCGAGAGGATAAACGCAGAGGTCCTTGAGATGTACCGTTCCGCCAAGGACAGCGCCGACATCGAGCGTCTTCAGAACGAATACATCGAAGCTATCACGGCTCTACGCGAAAAGGAGGACTCATCCCTTCGGGATGAGTGAATACCTTTATTTCGGATGGCCGTATGTATTGAGTTCGCTATGTCGGACGACCTTTTGAAGATGATATGGGAAGCCTTCGGCGACGACCGCCTTACCACGGCGGAGGCTGCCGAGAGGCTCGAGGAGGCCTTCAAATACAGGTGTCCCGACGACCTCGCCAAGACCCTCAACAAGTACAAGAAGGAGGGTCTGGTGAAGGGAAGGATATCCTTCGAAGATGGCGGATGGATCTGGTGGGTGGACGAAGAGTGCCGCTCCAAAGGGGTTTGATACGGATGATGCAGTTTGACGAGAATGATGTTACCGAGGTCTGGAACGAGGTCCTGGCCAAGGATGAGTACCGCAGGATGATACAGGAGATAGCTGACACCTTCCCCGTGATGAGGAGTGTGAACGTCAAGTACAACGACATCGACCTCATCAACACCGATATCGCGACATTCATCCTGGAGGAGCCCGACAAATGTCTGGAATGGGGAGTGAAGGTCATCCAGGCCGCCATGCCGTCAAGCTGGGATCCCAAGAACCTCATCCATCTCAGAATCATCAACCTCCCCCACGATATGAAGGTCGACGTCCGCAAACTAAGGGAGAACCATCTGGGCAAACTCGTCGCCATCGAAGGTCTCGCCAAGAAAGTCTCGTCCGTCAAACCCCGTATGACCCTCGCCAGATTCGTATGTTCCCGCTGCGGTGCCGAGGTATGGGAAACACAGTCCGGAATGTTCCTCCGCGAACCTCTGGCGTGTCCCAACCCCAACGGTACCTGTAACAAACAGGGGAACCGCTTCATCCTCGATAACAAGAGGTGCAAATTCATCGATACCCAGAAGATCGAGATTCAGGAGAATCCCGAGGGACTCCGCGGAGGAGCCCAGCCCGAGAAGATCTCAGGTTATGTGGAAGACGACATCGCCGGTCTCCTGACAGCCGGAAACAGGATTACCCTCAACGGTATCGTCAGACCGGTCGAGAAGCAGGAACGCGACAAATCCACAATCTTCGAAATCTATCTCGATGTGCTCTCGGTGGAGTTCCAGCAGCACGAATACGATGAGATCAACATCACCGATAAGGACGAAGAGGCAATCAAGGAGATGTCGAAGGACCCCCTGCTCTTCGAGCACATCGTGGCCTCCATCGCACCCACCATCTATGGAATGACTGAGGTCAAGCAGGCCATCGCTCTGCAGCTCTTCGGAGGATGCCACAAGGTCTACGACGACGGTTCCACCACCAGGGGAGACACCCACATCCTGCTCGTCGGAGACCCCGGTGTGGCAAAGTCCCAGATCCTGCGTTACATGAGTAATCTCGCTCCCAGGGGAATCTTCGCTTCCGGTAAATCCGCATCCGCGGCAGGACTGACCGCAGCCGCCGTGAAGGATGATTTCGGAGGCGACGGATACACCCTCGAGGCAGGAGCCCTGGTCCTGGCGGACAAAGGTCTCGCCTGTATCGACGAGTTAGATAAGATGTCCGAGCAGGACAGGTCATCTCTCCACGAGGCCATGGAATCGCAGAAGATCTCCGTCGCCAAAGCGGGAATCACCGCCACCCTGCAGTGCAGGTGCTCCATGCTGGCGGCTGCCAACCCCAAGGAGGGTAGGTTCAATAAGGAGGCGGACACATTGGCCTCGCAGATTGACCTGCCTCCTGCGCTGATCTCCCGTTTCGATCTGATCTTCGCACTCACCGACACGCCCAACGAGAGGCATGATCGTGAAATCACACAGTTCATTCTCAATGTCCATCGCCGCGGACAGGCACTCCAGCACGGCGATAATGAGAAGATTGAAGGCATCGACCTCAAGAAGATCAAGGAACAGTCCTCCAATGTGAAACCCTACTACAAGCAGGAGGACCTCAGGAAATACGTAGCGTATTCCAAGCGTCTTACCCCCGTCATGACCGAGAAGGCCCTCAAGATGATCGAGGACGCCTTCATGCAGATCAGGATGGATGGTATGAAGCACAACACGATCTCCATCACCGCCAGGCAACTGGAGGCTTATGTGCGTCTCTCTGAGGCTTCCGCCAAGATGAGGCTGAGTCCCCGTGTGGAAGAGGTCGATGCGGAGCGTGCCATCAAGCTCATTTACTACTATCTCAGCAAACTCGCACCCAATGACGGCGGAAGCTTTGACATGGACCGTGTGATATCCACCAGTTCCAACAAGAGCCGCAACGTGATGAAGGTCATCCAGGGAATCATCAGTACCCAACCCAACGGAATGACCATCAAAGAGATCAAGATGACCGCTGAAAGCGAAGGCATTTCGGCAGAAGAGGTCAACACCGCCATGGAGAAACTGAACAACAGCGGATCGGTTTACCGTGATAGCAACGGTGCCTACAAGATGGTGTGATCATGTCCGAAAAGTTCTATTTCAAAGTGCACAAGCACCCCACCGAGACCGTCGTCGCCATCTGCGACGAGGAGATACTCGGTCAGACCTTCAAAGGGGACGGGATGACTTTCAACGTCACCGAACCCTTCTACAAAGGCGTGCTGGCGGATGAGCAGTTCATCCTGGATAACATCGGTCAGTTCACCATCCTGAACATCGTGGGCAACCGTATCGTAGAACTCGCTCTCCGCGAGGGATTCATCAGCGGTGCCCGTATCCTCACCATCGGTGAGGTGAAGCACGCCCAGGCGGTGAGGATGTGAACGGTTTCTGCGTCGAGTGCGGCATCCCCGCTGAGCATACCGTCAACGGTCTCTGCATGACTTGTTTCCTCAAGGACCGCATGCTCGTATCCCTCCCAGATCATGTCGATTTATTCGTTTGCACCAGCTGCGGGCAGTTCCTTTGGAGGGGAGAGTATCAGTCAATGGCGCCCGAGAAGGCAATCTCCCTCTCGGCCAAGTTCGCTCTCAACATTATCAAGGAAGCAAAGCTGATCAGCAGCACTTCCACCATCGTTCCCCGCGACAATTACAACTTCGCGGTCACGGTGAACTGCAAACTCGCCATCGCGGACTTTGAGGCAGATGCATCCGCATCCACAATCGTCCGTGTGAAGAACACCGTCTGCAAGATATGCTCCCGCAGGACCGGTAACTATTACGAGGCGATCCTGCAGATCCGTACTTCCGAGAAGACACTGTCCCAGGATATGCAGGACGAGGTCCTGGAGAAGGTCGAACGTTTCGTCGACGATGCCGCCACGACCAACCCCAACGCATTCATCACTAAGATGGAGATCGTCCCCGGCGGGGTCGATGTCTATCTTTCCATGATCGCCCTCGGCAGGGAGCTTACCAAGGAGCTCGGAGACATCTACTGCGCCGAGACCGACGAGTCCTCCAAGCTGGTGGGACAGACCCGTGACGGACAGGATATGTACCGTGTATCCTACCTGGTCCGTCTTCCCGAGTTCCACCTCGGTGATGTGGTCCGTTACGGTAAGAAATACTACCTTCTCACCCGTGTCTCCAATTCCGGCGGCAAGATCAAGTCGCTCACCAATTTCGCTGATATGACCGTCAGACGCCCCAACATGCCCGAACTCAAGGTCTACGCCAAGGCCACCGAGCTGGAGACCGCTGACGTCATCTCCCAATCATCCGGCGAGATCCAGGTCATGGATCCCACCAACTACTCCGTCAAGGATATCCTGGTCCCCCGCGACGCCGTCATCGGCGATTCCGTCAAGGTGGTCAGGATCGACGGGATTCTCTACTATGTGCCTCAGTGAGGAATGAATATGGTCGTAAAACTTCCTGAACCCAGAGAAAAGATCATCGAGAACCTGCTTCGTCTGGCCAACACCAGGCTGCCCGCCGACATCGGATGGGCCCTGGAAGCGGCGGCGGGCTGGGAGTCCAACCCCGCTGCGGCCACCCAGCTGGCAGCTATCATGGAGAACGTCCGCAAGGCGGAGCACCTCTCCAAGCCCATGTGCCAGGATACAGGTATCCCCATCTTCTATGTCAGGGGGAAGTTCGACAGTTCCATCGTGAAGGACATCCGCGAGGCGGTGGAGAACTCCACCAAGGCCATCCCTATGAGGCCCAACACCGTCGACCCCATCGTCCGCACCAATTACGGCAACAACCTCGGAGAGGGTATGCCCTGCGTACACTTCATCCCTACCGACGACGATTTCACAGAGATCTCACTGCTCTTGAAAGGCGCCGGTTCGGAGAACATGACCCGCCTGAAGATGCTGAACCCCTCCGACGGAATGGAAGGTGTGAAGAGGTTCATCATCGAATCCGTCATCGATGCCGGAGGACGTCCCTGTCCTCCAGGAATCGTCGGAGTGGGTATCGGCGGTACCGCCGACGAGTGCGTGGCCATGGCCAAGCGCGCTCTTCTCGAACCCCTCGATGAGGAAGACCCAGATCCCGAGATACAGGCCCTCGAGGAGGAGCTCTTCGTGAAGATCAACCAGAGCGGTCTCGGACCCATGGGTCTCGGAGGGGACACCACTGTCCTTGGTGTCAAAGTAAGGAAATCAGCCTGCCACACCGCAAGTCTCCCCGTGGCCGTCAACATCGGCTGCTGGGCCACCAGGAGGGCATCCGTGAGGATCACCGAGAGCGACGTCGTCTACTCCCAGGGGGCCAGGATATGAAGAACCTGTACACTCCTCTGGATGAGAAGACCGTCAGGTCCCTCAAGCTCGGCGAGATTGTCAACATCACAGGCCCGGTCGTCACCGGGCGCGACGAGGTCCACATCCGTGCCCTCGAGTATCTCGATGAGGGGAAGGAGGTCCCTGTCTGTCTGAACGAGGCTGCACTTTATCATTGCGGACCCATCATGAAGCAGAATCAGGACGGTACCTGGAGCGTCGTCGCCGCAGGCCCCACCACAAGTGCCAGGATGAACGCTCTCGAACCCCGTTTCATCAGGGAGTTCAAGATCAGGGCGATCATCGGAAAGGGCGGCATGTCCAAAGAGGTCGCCGAGGCTATGAAGGAGGTAGGCTGCGTTTATCTGGCAGCTACCGGAGGTGTCGCCGTCACTTACGCGGAAGGACTGGCCAGGGTGACCGGTCACGACTGGGCCGACCTGGGGATGCCCGAAGCGCTGTGGCAGTTCCAGACCAAGTCGCTGGGCCCGCTCATAGTGGCCATCGATGCCAACGGCAACAGTCTTTACGAAGCCGTGAAGGAAAAGGTCGCCGAGAACCTCAGCAAGATGCAGTGAGTTCACTCGCTGCTGTCGACACCCTTCCAGGTCCTGGTGCAGAGGACGTACGCTACACTGACCAGTATCACTCCGATAACGACTCCGAAGAGCATCAGGATGTGGTATAGGGTCATGCCCAGATAGGTGGGCATCTCCTTCTTGACCAGGGTCACGGGAATCTGACCGGCTGTCTTCGAGATGTTCACGGTGCCGGTATACATCTCGTATCCGTCGCAGTTTATGCGGATGGTGTAGTCTCCGACAAGGACCTTGCTGATGGTGCAGACTCCCTCGTAGTTGGTGATACCCTTGTAGGTACTGGTGCTGCTGGTGAGGGTGATCTGCGCGTTGAAGAGACCCTTGTCGTTCGCTCCGGAGATAGTGAATGCTGCGGGAACCCTCGTGTCAGAGACGACGATGGCATGACTGAGGTCATTCGTTTTGACGAGAGTGTAGACCGTCCTGGAATCAACGGTGGTATGAGTGACAGAGGAATCAGTAAGGGTCAGTTCCAGCTTCTTGGTGGTCTCGTTCTCCGATATCGAAGTCGGGTAGTAGAATGCGGAGTACCCTTCTTTGTAGAAAGTGCACTCAATGGCACGGGCAGGATCCACTCCGTCCATATCCACAGAGAACTCTCCGGTGGCGGAGGTAAGGCCTTCACCGGTTATCGCAGGATCTCCGGGTGTCGCCGCTTCCTGTTTGAAGGTAACCTTAACAGCCTTGACTGCGATGGGGCCGGATTCACCGCTTTCCACGACGATTCCTTTGAGGGTTATGTCCTCTGTGGCGGCATCCGAGGAGTCATTCAGAACGAAAGGTACAGCCATAGCTGAAAAGAACACGGCAAGTGCGAATGCTACGGCGATTCCGCTCTTCATCGTCCCCTCATCCCATTTTATTGTTTTATTTTTTACGCGCCCGCGGGCGGGTGCCCGCCCACACACATAACACTAAAATACAAGCGCTGTTTAGTGCACACGATTCCATACTTGGCTGGTGAACCATGGAGAAAGTAAACAAGGTATATTCCACCGAAGAGGTGCTCGGACTGATGGAACCGCTGGTTTCAAAGTGGTTCAAGGAACGCTTCACATCCCTGACTGAACCCCAGTCGATGGCCATTCCCGTCATTCACGAAAGGAAGAACGTTTTGATCTCGTCGCCCACCGGTTCTGGAAAGACCCTTACCGCTTTCACCAGCATCCTGAACCAGCTCATCAAGTACTCCAACGAGGACACTCTGGAGGAGAAGATTTACTGTGTTTACATCTCCCCGCTCAAAGCCCTCGCCAACGATGTCAAGAGGAACCTCAGCGACCCTCTCGAACAGATGAGGGAACTGGCCGCCCGCGAGGGCATGAAGGTACCGGACATTCGTGTCGCCGTCCGTTCCGGAGACACCCCTCAGAACGAGAGGCAGAAGATGGTCAGGCACCCGCCGCACATCCTCATCACCACTCCCGAGTCCATGGCGCTCATTCTCGCCTCCCCCAAGTTCAAGGAGAAGCTGATGGGTGTCGAATGGCTGATCCTCGACGAGATCCACGACATCTGCGATTCCAAGAGGGGTGCATTCCTCTCGCTGACCATCGAGATGCTCAGGAACTACTGCGAACACGATTTCACCCGCATCGGACTCTCCGCCACCGTCGCACCCATCGAGGAGGTCGCCAGATACCTGGTGGGATTCAATCCGGACGGATCCGACAGGGATGTCATTCTCATACAGTCGAGTTCCAAGAAGGTCCTCGACCTGAAGGTCATCTGCCCCACCGAGGACATGACCGCTCTGCCCACCGACGTGGTCAGTTCCATGATGTACGACCGCCTCAAGGAGCTGGTCGATCAGCACGAGACCACCCTCATCTTCACCAACACCCGTTCAGGAGCCGAGGCCGTCGTCTACAAGCTGAAGGAGAGGGGACTCGAGAACATCGAGGTCCATCACAGCTCCCTCGGCAAGGACACCCGTCTTGACGTCGAGGAGCGTCTCAAGAAGGGTGAGATCAAGTGCGTCGTATCCTCCACATCCCTGGAGCTGGGTATAGACATCGGTTCAGTCGATTTGGTATGTCAGATCGGTTCCCCCAAATCGGTTGCGAAGGGACTGCAGAGGATCGGACGCAGCGGACACAGCTTCGGTAAGATCGCCAAAGGAAGGCTCATCGTCTTCGACCCCGACGACCTCTCTGAGTGTGCCGTCATGTGCAGGGCCGCCCACCGTCACGACATCGACCGCGTAGGTATCCCGCAGAACTGTCTCGATGTATTGTCCCAGGCGGTCGTCGGAATGAGTCTCGACCGCAGGTGGGACGTGGAGGAGGCCTATGCCCTGGTGAAGTCCTCCTATTGCTATCACAACCTCTCTCACGAGAAGTTCCTGAATGTCTTGGGTTATCTGGGCAGTAAGGAGGAGCACGAGGGAGTGTACTCCAAAATCTGGTACGACACCGATAACAACCAGTTCGGAAAGAAGAAGGGCGCCCGCATGATCTACTTCATGAACCTGGGTACCATCCCCGAGGAGGCCAACTACCGTGTCATAACCAGTTACGGTTCCGTGGCGGGAGAGCTCTCCGAGAAGTTCGTGGAGAGGCTGTCTCCCGGAGACGTCTTCGTGCTCGGAGGCCGCAGTCTCGAGTTCGTGCGCTCTAAGGGTATGACCGCTTTCGTCAAGGAGGCCAACGGCAGGAAGCCCACGGTGCCCTCCTGGGCCGGAGAGATGCTGCCCCGTTCCTTCGACCTCTCCATGGATGTCGCACGTTTCAGGAAGGAGATGTCCCAGCTGATTTCCGGCGGCCGTCCCGACAAGATCGACTGGCTCTGCAAGGAGTTCGACATCGACGAGGGTTCTGCCCGTTCCCTCATCTCATATTTCAGCGAGCAGGAGGCCACCGCAGGCTTCGTTCCCGATATCGATAGGCTCGCCATCGAGGAGTACATCGACCCCTCCGGCAACCAGAGGCTGATCTTCCATTATCCCTTCGGCAGGCGCGTGAACGATGCGCTTTCCAGAGGATATGCTTACCGTATCACCACCCTCACCGGTGCCAACGTCTCGGTCACCATCACCGATGACAATTTCATGATCGGGACCACCCACAAGATCGACATCAATCAGGTACCCTCGATGCTGAACACCGTCGACCTCGAGCCTGTGCTGAGGAAGGCGGTCAAGGATTCAGAGATCTTCAAGCTCCGTTTCAGGCACACCGCCTCCCGCAGCTTCATGATCCTCCGCAACTACATGGGCCGCTCCATCTCGGTCAACCGTCAGCAGATCCGCTCCACATATCTGCTGGAGATGCTCAGGGACATGGAGAACGAGCCTGTCATCGAGGAGACCTACAGGGAGATCCTGGAAGACGACATGGATATCAACAACGCCCGCGTGGTTCTGCAGCTGATCGAGTCCGGTAAGATGGGCATTACCACGGTCCCCTTCAACGGAACCCCCTCGCCCTTCGCCCACAGCGTCATCCTGTCCGGATTCTCCGACATCGTTCTCATGGAGGACCGTACCGCACTCCTGAAAGAGCTTCACCGGAAGGTCTTGGAGAGGGCTCTCGGAGACAATATCAAGGACTTCGAGTTCGACGCCGACAAGGTAACTCAGTACTTTAGGCAGAAGATCGGCAGGGTCACGTCCAAGGACGACATTCCCGATCTGCTCATGCGCACCGGTCCCCTGCAGGCCTTCAGGGAGCGCGGAAGGAGCATCTATCCTTACTGCGACCCCGACAAGAAGACCGTCGACGGATGGATCCGCGAGCTCATCCGCGAGGGCAAGATAGGTACAGTCTTCCTTGACGAAGTGCACATCATGACCAAATCCGAGGTCCCGGAGTATGCCGCGGCCACCGTTCGTGACCGTACCCTCAACGAGGTCGATCAGCAGGTCTACGACCTGATATCCCAGGATACGCTTCTGAGCGATGTTCACTCCCAGGTGGAGGTCTCCGAGGATGTCGTATTCAGGTCGGTCAGGAAACTGGAATCCATGTACCTCATCACCCGTACCGGCATCACCGAGAACAACCGCTGGTACTTCTCCAGATGCACCCCGCCCGCCGGTGTCCATTCCGCAGCGGTGGATTCCGTGGTCCTCAGGCACCTCGGCTGTTTCGCACCGGTGACCGTGGAGGAGACCGCCTTCGCACTCAACATCCCCGAGGATACCGTACATGCCTCCCTGGAGTCCCTCACCGCCAGCGGCGAGGTGGCCAAGGGAAGGTTCCTGATCTCCGAGAACGACCAGTACATGCTCTCATCCGACCGCAAGAAGCTGCGTACCGGAAAGAGCAACGTCTATGATTTCGAGACCGTCGAGAATTACCGTCTCACCAAGGGTGAAAGCTTCGATTCCATAGAGGACTTCTTCAAGTTTTACGTAACCTCCGGCAGCGAGATCGATGTGTTCAACAGAGTGAAGAACTTCAGTCTCGACGAATGGCAGCAGATGCGCCGCGACGGAAAGATCCTGTTGGGCAGATTCTGCCGCGGAAAGGTCCGTTTCATGCTCGCGGAGGATGCCGCGAAATACGCATATTTCAGAGTGGATTCCACAGAGTCCCAGGATGCCGAATTGCTGCGCAGGATCGAAGGCAGCGGAAGCGGTATTACACTGAGGGAGCTGGTGGCAGCCACCGGCATGGACAAGGAGCGTGCCAAGGAGGCCGTGATGCGTCTCGACAGGTCGCTCAAGATCATCCGTGCCTTCGGCGACAGGGAGGACTGGGGAACAGAGAACTACTATGTGGGCTACGAACCCGAGGTCCCTGAGGAGAATCCCTGTGACGAGATCGTCGAGAAGGCCATCCGCGCTTACGGACCCATTCCCACCATGGCGGTCAGATATCTCGTCAGCATTCCTGACGAGGAGATAGTCTCCGCAGTGAACAGGATCGGTGCCGTCCAGATCCTGGTGGGTCCCGGACAGGCCCCCATGTACATCATGCCCGACGAACTCCCTGCACTCAACTCGATCTCCGAGCCTTCGTCCGAGGTCCGTGTGCTCTCGCTCTTCGACCCCGACCTCGGTTCGAAATGGGCCGAGATCTCGGCCAGATACGGCGACAGGTGGATATTCCCCGTGACCAAGGGCTCCCGCATCATCGGTGCCATGGAGATCTGGGAGATGTCGGGATGCATTGAGGTCAGATCCGTCGACCTGGATTCTCCCGAGATGCTTTCAGATGTCCTGACCGCCCTTGATAAGTTCATGGAGTTCTACCGCCAGAAGGGCATCGCCATCGTCAGGATCCGCGAGGTCCTGACCGTCGACGCCGCCGAACTCGAGGATCCCGTGAAATCCACTCTCACAGAATTCGGTTATGTGTTCGTCAACGGTTTCTACGCCAAAGGAAAGTTCATCACCAGGGTGATGACCCACGAGGAGGCTCTCAGCTATGTCTTCCGCAAGCAGAAGCTCGAGAAGACCTCCCGTTTCGGCACCTTCGACGAACTCATCGCCGAGAGGGGATACGTCCGCAGCGACCAGGAACTGCCCTGCCGTCTGGCCGGACGCACCAGTCTCAAGAAGCAGATGGAACTGGGCACCGTGGTGAAATCCATCCTGTGTCCGTCATATGTGGGTTACATCGATCCGGCCCGTCTCCCGGTGCTCCGTGCCGCGAAGAAGGTCCCCCTTACCGGAGAGCAGGTCGCACTGCAGAAGATCATCGCCGCCAAGCAACCCATCAGCAAGAAGAACCTCATGTTCCAGTCTCCTTATTCATACAAGGTCACCACCGAAACCATCTCGGAGATGACCCACATGTCCCTGATCTATCAGGACGGGGATTCCGCATACTGCCTCACGGAAGCCTCCGATCTGACTCAGGAGGAGGCCCTGAAGCAGATCGCAAAGTGGCACTTCAAGGATTTCGGACTCTTCTCCGCAGAGCGTCTGGCACAGTTCCTCAACTGCAGGATGGCTGTCACCAGGAAGATACTTTCAGAACTAGAGGACGAGGGCTACATAAGCAAGGGATTCCTGCTCGAAGGCGATCCTTCCCTGTACTGGATGCTGACCGAGGATGTAGGGTCCAAGGTACGTCCCTTCACCGGTATGTTCCTGCTCAACACGCAGGACAACCTGAGCCTGTATCTCAGGGATTACATCAAGAAGGAATGCGGTTCGAGTGTTTCCGCTATCTTCTCCGGAACCAAGATCATCGGACATTTCAAAGGAAAGGTTACCCCCACTGCAGCCAAGATGGATGAGTTCGAGGGTTCCGATCTCGCCCGCAAGTATTTGGAGGATACCGCGAGAATCTTCGGAGTATCTCTGAGCAAAGGATGCGATCAGGCGGATGACGATTGGGAAGCCTCCGAATTCTACAGCAAGACCAACCCCGGATTGTGAGCTGGCTCGGATCAGGTCTGGACGGACGGGGGACGCGGGTCGTCGTCCCCTTACGTCCATTTTCTCAAATAATGTCGAATCTAAGCGCCTATTATCCTATTTGTAATAAACATACTTTATAGTTGGATATACATATGTCTATAATTACCAAAAATCTGGCATCAAATGAATTAAGAATAATGTAAAGATTTATTAATAAAATAGTTGATGCTTACATATGAAGACCCCATGCGAGATTGTGGTGTGGTACGTTCTTCCCACGATTAGGAGAGAGCTGGCTAAGGAGCTGGTTGACACCTACCATATGAAACAGGCAGATGTGGGTCGTCTTTTCGGAGTCACTGACGCAGCAATTTCTCAGTATCTGAAAAAGAAGAGAGGGGGAAGCGCACTCATCGAGAGCAGCCCCCATTACCCTCCTTTCGTCAGTGAGATCAAGAAGAGTGCCAAGGAAATCCACGATAAGAACGGCGCCACGGTCATCGAACTCTGTCGCATCTGTTCATTTGTCCGCCAGTGCGGACTGCTGGCCGACATCTACGCCCAGACCACCGGCTACGAAGTCCCCAACTGCGTCCTCGGTTCCAACGTCGAGTTCAGATGAACTCCGCGTGGTAAAGGAATTCCTGTGCATATCCAGCGTAAGCGCCGAATCTCTCCATTCCGAAGCGGGATACCTTCTCGTAGCTCCCCGTCACGCCGTAGATGTTCTCCACGACCTTCTGGATGCGCACGTCCACGGGGAACGCTTCGAGCCTTCCGAAACCGAAGAGGGCCACGCAGTCGGCCACCTTGGGTCCCACCCCTTTGATGCCCTGGAGTTCCGACACCAGTCCGGAGTAATCGAGCTCCTTCATGCGCTCGAGGTCGATATCGCCCGATTCCATCCTCTCGGCGAGCTCGATGAAGCGGGATTCCCTGAACCCCAGCCTGCATTCGCCGATGCACTCCCTGCCGTCGAGAATCTGCTTCGGGGTGGGGAATGCTCTCCTTTCGCCGAGGTCGGTACCGAAATGGTCGCACACGGATTCCACCATCTTCGCTATGCGCTTGACGTTGACGTTGGTCGCCAGGAGATAGGTTCCGAGGCACTCCCACTCAGGCTGCTTGAGGATGCGGAGGCCGGGGCATTTCGAAGACAGTTCCGCCACGTAAGGGTCGGCTCTGCTGATGCATCTTATGATCATTTCGAGATCGTCATCCGCACGGAGATACTCTTTCACATCCTCCAGACTGCCCCCGGCGAAAGATACTCCTTGGGGTGTCTGGCACATGGTGATCACACTGTTCTTGATGACTCCCTGCCATGAACCGTCCGCCTGCTTTCTCCAGCGGTGGGCCTGCCCGCATCCGAGGGTGGGATCCAGTGCAATCTCCATCTTGAGTTCCATGCATTCTCGATTGCTCGAGGATACAAATAATTTTCAACGCATCTCTAAAATAACTGCGCGCCCATCTACTCGGCATGAGATTCGGCCCGGCAGGATATCCCGCAGTAGGAACCAAGAGCGACCCGGAGAAATCACTCCAGTACACCCGCGATCTGGGACTCGACGCCCTCGAGGTGGAGTTCGTGCGCGGAGCACGCATCACCGAGGAGCGCGCCAGGAAAATCGGCGAGTGCGCCAAATCCCTGGACATCCGTCTCAGCTGCCATGCACCGTATTTCATCAGCTTCAACTCCGAGACCCCCGAGACCATCGAGAAGAGCGTCGAGTGGGTGATGGACACCGTGAAAGCGGCCCACAACCTTGGGGCTTATCTCATCGTGATCCATGCAGCGTCTTACGGGAAGCATCCAGAGACCGCCACCGAGAACGTCATCAAGGGGCTGACCGAGTGCAGGAACAGGATGGACGACCTCGGGATAAAGGACGTCATCCTCGGGGTGGAGACCATGGGCAAGAAGGGCCAGTTCGGCACCCTGAAGGAGATCGCGCAGGTCATGGATTCTGTGGACGGGGTCAGACCCGTACTCGATGTCGCACATGTCCATGCCAGGGGGGTCGGCTGCCTGAAGACCAAGCAGGACATGCAGGACCTCATCGACGAGTACTTCGGATTGGTCGGACCGATAGCCCACTTCCATATCAGCTGCATCAAGTACGGGGACAAGGGGGAGATCTCCCACCTGCCTCTCTCGGAGAAGGAGCCAGATATGCAGTATTTGGCGGATATCCTGAACGATTCCAAGCAGGACTGCACGTTCATCTGCGAGTCGCCGCTCATTGAGAAGGATGCTGTGGTGTTCAGAGATATGTTCCCCGCGTACCGCAGGGCCTAAATCTTATACTAAAACCTATTACCTGGTAACAATGCCACTGTGGCTCAGCGGTAGAGCATCGGTTTCGTAAACCGGTGGCCGGGGGTTCGAATCCCTCCAGTGGCTCTTCTTTTTCTTATCATTTTATCAAGATTCTTCGCTTCCGAAAAACGGGATTTTTTGTTTATTGCAAAACATTAGTTTTCATACTGCTGGCACATATGCTGATAACACGAAATCAGCATTTGTTATAACCCCCGTTAACAGATTGGATTTATTACATATTCTGACAATATACATATACGTCCAATATTTACAAATTAACAGAACTTAATGGTTCTAGATGGTTTTACTATGAACAAAAACATGATTATCGCCATCGTCGCAGTCGCGGCGATAGCGGTCGTAGGTGTATCCGCCTTCGTATTCCTGGGAGGTAACCACTCCAGCAGCGAAGACTATGCAGCCACCTACACCAGTGATATCTCCACGGATTCCAGCAAGACCTATGCCGCCGTGGACACCCCCATGAGGGTTTTCGGAAACGTTAACGGAGACATGTATCTCAATGAGGCCGATGTGACCGCACTGAAGGCACTCATCGATGCAGGCACATGGAACAGTTCCACCCAGCCCCTCGCTGATACCAACCTCGACGGTGTCCTCGATCAGAAGGACGTCGACCGTCTGAACAAGTTCATCAAGGGCGAGAAGACCACCATGGCCTACCTCGATTGGAACAACAAGGCCGCAACCGCCCCCTACCCCCTGACCGACTACCTCGGCTCCAACTACGGAATCTATACCGAGTTCAGCACCGGCCTGGACATGGGAATCATCCTCGGCATCTACAACAAGTTCACCTACATGGCCAACGGAGACATCGGACCTTCCGACCTCGACACCGCCATGTACCCCGATGCAGGCAACATCAAGCAGGTCTCCATCAAGACTCCCGGCCTGGAGGCACTGTACTCCGGCAAGGTCCGCGTCATGATGGGCGACCCCAAGTTCCTCGGAGGATACGTCGCAGATGCGGAGAGCCTCGGATTCACCGTCATCAAGCTCCCCGAGAACCGTTTCATCAACGACATCGGCTGCGGTGACACTCTCGTCACCATGGGTGCCCTGTGCAACGCGCAGGACAAGACCAAGGCCTACATCGACTTCTGCGATAAGGTCGAAGCGAAGATCCTTGCCGCCAATGCCGCCGTCTCCACGCCTCTGAGCTACGTCATCCCCTACACGGCGCCCGGCTATCTGCCCGAGATCTACGTCGACGGCCGCGGAACCGGTACCATGGTCACCTCCGACGTCGAGACAGTGGATATGCTGCCTGTGACCTCCAAGATGTCCACCACCGCCATCGACGGTTTCGACAAGGTCGACGCAGAGTCCATCGTCGCTCTCGATCCCGACACCTTCATCGTATCGATGTTCGGATACTCGAGCAGCAAGTCCTACACCGTCGACCAGATCAAGAAGGTGTTCACCGACTTCGTCGAACTCGGATTCGATGCCTCCACCGCCGGAACCAACGACAGGGTTTTCGCAATGCCCTTCGAGAACTGTTCCCTGGCAGGAATCGCATGCGTCCTCGTTCTCGGATCTATGCTCTATCCCTCCGAAATCAACGCCGACGAGGCTTGGGCACTCATGAACGAGTACTATCACACCTTCACGAACTTCGACGACAGCAAGGATGTCAAGGACTCCAAGTTCGCGCCTCTGAGCTACGCCGCTCTCAAGAGCTGAACATAAACCCCAGTGCCCCCGGGAGGGGGCACACCCCTTTTCGGGGTATGGAACATGCAATTCACAAGCGACATTGAAAAGGACATCCTGCTCTGCGACGACGTGCGCGCATCCGTGGACACATGGACGGCGGACGTATCCTCGGACGGCCGCTTCTCCGACACACTGGACAAGTACCAGCGCAACACCCGCAAGAAGATCCTGGTCATCCTGGGTCTTCTGGTCGCAGCATGTCTGATAACCGTTTTCTCATTGCAGTACGGTGAGATCAGCACAGGCGTCGCAGGTACCCTCCAGATCATATGGAACGAGATAACCGGTGCCGGCAACCCGAACAACGCGATCACCAAATGGACCCTCTACAGGGCGCCGCCCGTGCTAGGTGCGGTCATCGGAGGCGCGGGTCTCGCGGTCTGCGGAGCGGTCATGCAGAGCATCCTCCGCAACCCCATGGCCGATCCCTACACGACCGGTATCTCCTCCGGCGCATCGTTCGGTGCGGCGATAGGCATCACCGCCCCCGTGCTCCTTTCGGGCCTTGCGCTCACGGAGACGCAGGGACTGACCGTGATGCTCGCTTTCATCTTCTCGATGGTGCCGGTCCTGGTGATCCTGGCCATATCGAAGATAACCAACGCCTCGCCCGTGACCATCATCATGACCGGTATCGGTATCATGTACATCTTCAACGCCGGCACCAGCATCATCCAGCTGAAGGTGGGCAGCTATTACACCGCCGCCCTCGAGAACTGGCTGATGGGAAACGTCCAGCTCGTCGGCTGGGACGATCTCCTGCCGATGTTCGTCATCGTGCTGACCGGAGTCATCATAACGATGTTCCTGGCGAGCAAGATCAACGTCCTCTCCACCGGCGACGAGAACGCCAAGGCCATGGGAATCAACGCCGACAGGCTCCGTATCATCTGCATGGTCCTGACCGCCATCGTCAGCGCGGGGGTCATCAGTTTCACGGGTCTCATCGGATTCGTGGGTCTGGTCTGTCCCCACATCGTGAGGATGTTCGTGGGCGCGGACAACAGGTATCTCATTCCTGCCTCCGCCGCCTTCGGAGCGGCACTCATGGTGGCCGCGCACCTGATCGGAAAGAACATCATCTCCCCGACGCTGATCCCTGTGGGAATAATCATGTCCTGCATCGGCGGACCGGTCTTCATCTGGCTGGTCGTCAGGAAGAACAACAGCACGTGGTGATCCCATGACAGAAACAGATATACTGGATATAGGGATCGAAGCCAAGAAGCACCGTACCGTACTGGAGCTCAGGGACGTGGATTTCGGTTACGACGAGGGACACATAGTCCTGCACGACATCAACCTGAAGATCGACGAACCCGGGCTGTACTGCATCATCGGACCCAACGGAGTGGGCAAGTCCACCATGGCGAAGTGCGTCAGCAAGATCGTCAACCCCCTGAAGGGGGAGGTCCTCATCAACGGCAGGAACATCTCCGAGATGTCTCACAAGGAGGTGTCGAAGGTGGTCGGGTACGTGCCGGCCTTCTCGCAGGACGTGTTCTCCATGTCGGTCGTCGACACCATCATGGTCGGCAGGCACAACCACCGCCGCTGGGGTTCCGTTTCCAAGGACCTCGAGATGGTGTACAAGGCCATGCGCATTCTGCGCATAACCGACCTGGCGGACAAGCAGTTCAACTCCCTCTCGTCCGGTCAGCATCAGAAGGTCTCCATCGCCAGAGGATTGGTCCAGGAGACCGACGTACTGATCCTGGACGAGCCCACCGCCAACCTGGATGTGAAATTCCAGGTGTACGTGATGGAACTGCTGAGAGGTATCGCCGAGAAACTGGGGATCATCATCCTGACGATCTGCCACGACTTAAACGTCACCGCGAAGTACTCCCACAAGGTCATCATGCTGGAGCGCCCGGGCAGGATCTACGCCTACGGCACCCCGGAGGAGGTCCTCACCTCGGAGAACATCGAGAAGGTCTACGGTATCCGCTGCAGGGTCGTCAACGAGGGCGAGTTCGGGGTACCCCTGGTGATACTCGGAGCGCCCATAATGAGCGACGAGATCGACGGGACCTGAACGGTAAAACGAGTTCCTTAACAAACCATTTACAGACGGGGTTATCCCCGTCTGGCACTTCTCGAAATCAGCAGTCGTGCTTCTTATCGGGGTCGGCGATGTCCCCTTCTTTTATCAGGTACTGGTTGACAATCTTCACCGCGCAGAGGTCGCCGCACATGGAGCAGCCGTCCTTCTCCTCGGTGCAGCCGCGGGCGCGGTATCTCCTGGCGGTCTCCTCGTCGAGGCAGACGTCGTACATCTCGTCCCAGTCAAGTGCCTTCCTGGCCCTGGCCATGCGGTCGTCCAGCTCCTTGCCCCTTCCCTTGGCCAGGTCGGCGGCGTGGGCGGCGATCTTGGATGCGATGACTCCCTGTTTCACATCCTCCTCGTCCGGGAGGGAGAGGTGCTCGGCGGGGGTCACGTAGCAGAGGAAGTCGGCTCCGTTCTGTGCCGCAATCGCTCCGCCGATGGCGCTGGTGATGTGGTCGTAGCCCGGCGCGATGTCGGTCACGAGGGGGCCGAGAACGTAGAAGGGAGCCCCGTCGCAGAGGGTCTTCTGCATCTTCATGTTGGCGGCGATCTCATCCATCTTCATGTGTCCGGGACCCTCGACCATGGCCTGAACACCTGCCTCGCGGGCCCTCTTGACGAGATGACCCAGAGTCATCAATTCGGAGATCTGTGCCTGGTCGGATGCGTCGTTGATGCAGCCGGGTCTGAAGCCGTCCCCGAGGGACAGGGTGAACTCGTATTTCCTAGCGAGCTCGAGCAGGTAGTCGTAGTTCCTGAAGAGCGGGTTCTCCTCGTCGTTGTGGAGGATCCATGCCGTCAGGAATGATCCTCCCCTGGAGACGACGTCCATGAGCCTGTCGGATTTCTTGATCCACCTGACGGTCTCCTTGGTGATGCCGCAGTGGACGGTCATGAAATCCATACCGTCCTTGGCGTGCATCTCGATGCCCTTGAAGATGTCGTCCTCGGTGAGCTCCACGATGGCGTTCTTCCTTGCGGCGGTGAGTCCCGTCTCGTAGATGGGCACGGAGCCCATCATACGGTCGCAGCGGGAGAGGAGGGTCTTCCTGATGGCGTCGATGTCCCCGCCGGTGCTGAGGTCCATGATGGCGTCGGCGCCGTACTTCAGGGCGATGTCCATCTTGTGGATCTCCGGCTCGATGTCGGGCATGTCGCGGGAGGTCCCGATGTTGGCGTTGATCTTCACGGAGAGACCCTCGCCGATGGCGGCGGGGACCGGATTATGTACGGGGTTGCAGGGCATGCAGATGCGCCCCGATGCGATACCGTCGCGTACGAACCTCTCGGTGACGCCTTCGGTCTCCGCGATCTTCCTGAACCTCTCGTCCGAGTCCCCTCTCCTGGCCAGCTCCATGATGGTGCCCATATCAATCGTTATAGTATCGCCGTTCCGTATTTCATCCTTATCTAAACGGACGCAGACTACTCGCGTGCGAGCGCACGCGTGCGCGCGTATGCGTTATATAAGAGTACTGCATACCCGGAAACAGTAATTTTTCGGAAGGGAAGTTATGGGAAGCGAAGAAGAATACAGGAAGACTGAGGTCTACGATGCGGACAGCATCAAGGCCCTCAAGGGTCTCGAAGCGGTACGCAAGAGGCCCGGTATGTACATCGGGAGCACGGATACCCGCGGTCTCCACCACCTCGTGTACGAGGTCGTGGACAACTCCATCGACGAGGTCATGGCCGGTTTCGCCACCAAGATCAACGTCACTGTCAACAGCGACGGTTCCATCTCCGTGGTCGACGACGGAAGGGGTATCCCCACCGGTGTCCCCAAGGGAGAGACCAAATCCGCCATGGAGCTCTGTCTGACCGACCTGCATGCCGGAGGTAAGTTCGACCAGAACGCCTACAAGGTCTCCGGAGGTCTGCACGGAGTCGGAGTGTCCGTGGTCAACGCTCTCTCCGAGTGGCTCGTTGCCACCGTCAAGAGGGAGGGAAAGATCCACAGGCAGAGCTACAAGTACGGAGTGCCCGACGGACCCATCGAGGTCATCGGCGAGACGCAGGAGACCGGTACCACCATCACCTTCCTGCCCGACAAGACCATGTTCGAGACTGTGGTCTTCGATTTCGACACCCTGCAGAACAGGTTCAGGAACCAGGCTTTCCTCAACACCAAGGTCACCATCGACTTCGAGGACGCCCGTGTTGGAAAGAAGGAGGTCTACCACTACGACGGAGGAGTCAGTGCTTTCGTAAAGTTCCTCAACAAGGCCAAGACCCCCCTTCACCCTGAGCCAATCGTCATCCAGGGAATGAAGACCTTCAACGACCTCAAGGGAAAGCCCGTGGCGGTCGACGTGGACATCGCCATGCAGTACACCGACGGATATTCCGAGGCAGTCGATTCCTTCGTGAACACCGTCTCTACCCCTGACGGAGGAACCCACCTCACCGGATTCAGGACCGCACTCACCAAGACCCTCAACGACTACGGAAAGGAGAACAACCTTCTGAAGGACATCGTCCTCGAGGGAAGCGATACCCGTGAGGGACTGACCGCCATCATCAGCATCAGGATGCCCGACCCCCAGTTCGAGAGTCAGACCAAGGAGAAACTGGGAAGCAGCGTGGCACAGAACGCGGTCTCCACCGTTGTTGCAGAGAAACTCAAGCAGTACTTGGAGGAGAACCCCTCCGTGGCCAAGACCATCCTCGCCAAGGCGGTGCAGTCCTATCAGGGCCGTGAGGCCGCCAGGAAGGCCAGGGACGCCACCAGGAGGAAATCCCTCCTCGAGAGCACCAGTCTGCCCGGCAAGCTCGCCGACTGTTCCGAGAAGGACCCCACCAAGTGCGAACTGTACATCGTCGAGGGAGAGTCTGCAGGAGGCAGCGCCAAGATGGGAAGGGACCGTGCCTTCCAGGCCATCCTGCCCATCAGGGGAAAGATCCTCAACGTCGAGAAGGCCCGTACCGACAAGCTCCTCGACCACGATGAGATCAGGAACCTGACCATCGCCATCGGAGGAGGCATCGGTAAGGAGTTCGACATCTCCAAGATCCGTTACCACAAGATCGTCATCATGACTGATGCCGATGTCGACGGAGCCCACATCGCAACCCTGCTTCTTACCCTGTTCTACAGGCAGATGAGGCCCCTGGTGGACGAGGGATATGTTTACCTAGCCATGCCTCCTCTCTACAGGGTATACAAGGGCAAGACCCAGAAGTACGCCTACAACGATGAGGAGATGCAGAAGTACATGGCCGAGATGCCCGGTGCCAACGTCAGCAGGTACAAGGGTCTCGGAGAGATGAACCCCCAGCAGCTCTGGGAGACCACCATGGACCCCGACCAGAGGATGATGAAGAGGATCCAGATCGCCGATGCGATCATGGCCGACCAGCTGTTCTCCACCCTCATGGGAGACGATGTCGAGCCCAGGAGGGAATTCATCATCGAGCATGCGAACGAAGTCGTGAACCTGGATGTGTGATAGCATGGAAGGAGAAGAGAGGATTATCAACCAGACAGTCGAGAAGGAGATGCAGCGCTCCTACATCGATTACTCCATGTCCGTCATCGTCAGTAGGGCACTGCCTGATGTCCGTGACGGTCTGAAACCCGTACACAGGAAGATCATGTTCGCCATGAGCGAACTCGGCCTCAACTATAACAGGCCCCACAAGAAGTCCGCCACCGTGGTCGGAGAGGTGCTCGGTAAGTACCACCCCCACGGAGACTCCGCAGCCTACGACGCCATGGTGAGGATGGGACAGCCCTTCTCGCTGAGGTACCCCCTCGTCGACGGACAGGGTAACTTCGGATCTGTGGACGGCGACCCGCCTGCAGCCATGCGTTACACCGAGGCCAGGCTGTCCAAGATGGCATCCGACCTGCTGCTGGACCTGGACAAGGACACCGTGGACTTCATGGACAACTTCGACGGCTCCCTGAAGGAGCCTACGGTCCTGCCTTCCAAGTTCCCTAACCTCTTGGTGAACGGTTCCGACGGTATCGCCGTCGGTATGGCCACCAAGATGCCCCCTCACAACCTCAAAGAGGTCTGCGACGCCATCATCTACACCATCGACAACCCCGACACGGACGTAGCAAAACTCATGGAGTTCGTCCCCGGTCCCGACTTCCCCACCGGAGGTATCATCAACGGAATCTCCGGAATCGTGGAGGCCTATAACACCGGAAGGGGCAGGATGAAGGTCAGGTCCAAGACCCACTTCGAGGAGCTCAAGAGTGGCAAGACCTCCATCATCGTCGACGAGATCCCCTATCAGGTCAACAAGGCCGAACTGGTCAAGGCCATCGCGGACCTCGTCAAGAACAAGGAAATCACCGGTATCACCGATCTCCGCGATGAGTCCGACAGGAGGGGTATGCGCATCGTCATCGAGCTCCACAAGGACGCCATCCCTGATGTGGTCCTGGAGAACCTGATGAAGAAGACCCAGATGGAGATCACCTACGGTATCATCAATCTGGCACTGGTCAACAACAAGCCAACCCTGCTCGGTCTGAAGCAGCTCATCGAACACTATATCAACCACCGCCGCAACGTGGTCACCCGCAGGGTCAGGTTCGAACTCAACGAGGCCGAGAAGAGGTTCCACATCCTGGACGGTCTCATCAAGGCCCTGAACATGCTGGACAAGACCATCGAGCTCATCCGCGCATCCAAGACCGGAGCCGAGGCCAACGAGGGACTGCAGCAGCTGCTGTCCATCGACCAGGTCCAGGCCCAGGCCATCCTCGACATGAGGCTGCAGAGACTGACCGGACTCGAGATCACCACCATCCGCGAGGAGTACGACGCACTCATCGTCAAGATGAACGATCTCAAGGACATCCTCGCCAACCCCGTCAGGATCGACGCCATCATCAAGGACGAGCTCAAGCAGATGTCCGACACCTACGGCGACGCCCGCAGGACCGCCATCAACGCCCAGGCCGTCGACGTCAACGCCGAGGACCTCATCCCCAAGGAGGACATGGTCTACACCCTCTCCGATGACAACTACATCAAGAGGATCCCGCTGAGGACCTACAGGCAGCAGGGACGCGGCGGAGTTGGTATGACCGGTATGCAGACCAAGGAGAGCGACTTCATGAAGAACATGCTCGTCGCTTCCTCGCACACCTACCTGCTGTTCATCACCAACACCGGACGTATCCTGTGGCTGAAGGGTTACAACATCCCCGAGGGAAGCAGGCAGTCCAAGGGTAAGCCCATCATCAACATGCTGCCCGACCTGCAGCCCGGAGAGTCCATCACGAACATCATCCCCACCAACGAGTTCCCCGACGACAAGTACATGGTGTTCTGCACCAAGAACGGACTCCTCAAGAAGACCGTGATGAGCCAGTACGGCAATATCCGCGCCAAGGGAATCAAGGCTATCAAGCTGGATGAGGACGATCAGCTCATCGAGACCTGGATGACCGACGGAAAGGATGAGATCATCCTCGCCACCTCCGGCGGTCTCGCCTGCAGGTTCGACGAGGAGGATGTCCGCCCCACCGGAAGGGACACCATGGGTGTCAGGGGAATGAATGTGGCCCTCCATGACCAGGTCGTTTCCATGGCCGTGGTGAAGGCCGAGGATCTCCTGCTGACCGTCACCGAGAACGGATTCGGAAAGATCTCCACCGTGGACGACTACCGCAAGACGCACCGCGGAGGAAAGGGAGTCATCACCATCAAGACCACCAAGAAGAACGGTGCAGTCGTCAGTGTCCGCAGGGTCAACGATGACGATGAGCTGATGGTCATCTCCAAGTCCGGAAAGGTCATCCGCATCGCCGTGGACACCATCCGCAAGACCGGACGCAATGCCCAGGGCGTCAAGATCATGGAGCTCAAGGACGACGATGTCGTAGTCTCCATGGTGCCCGTGGTAAAGACCGATTCCGAGGCTTCCGGAGCAGAGACCCAGACCAAGCAGTAAACCCAAAAGGAGGGGTGAAAACCCCTCCCACAACTTTATAATGGTTGAGCAGATAAGGGAGATACAAGCCGCCGTAGCTCAGTTGGGAGAGCGCGTGACTGAAGATCACGAGGTCGCTGGTTCGAGCCCGGCTGGCGGCACCATACTTTTCAACAACGATTCGGCGGATGGCCGCAGGCATAAAGGGAGAGCTGCATGGAAGACGAAAGCCTCGATGAGATCCTCATCGATATCAAGAGCACCGACCTCACTCTTATGGAGGTCCTTTCACGCATCGACCAGTACAAGCAGGATCCCCGCTACCAGAATTACGAGATCTTCCTGGACGGCGACCGCTATGCCATCGTGGCACGTCCCAAGGTGAGGAACAATGGTCTATGAGAAGAGCGGCCGCAGAGGCCGGATGACGATCGGCATCTACAACGCCTACGACCCCAAGACCTTCAGGGAGCCCCACCGCCGCGTAATCGCCCGCGCAGGCGATCTCGCTATGGCATTCAACATGAATCTGGCACTATTCGGTTTCCCCATCCCGGAGGACCGCCGGACGCCCCTCGAGATAGCCAATTTCATAGCCGGTACCACCAGCATCGGGGCCCACGGGGACAACTTCGTGCAGCTGGCCGAACTGGGCCGTTTCCAGACCTTCCCGTTCCCTGTCAAAGGCTTCCCGCCGCAGCTGGGAAAGGTCGTTCTCACCACCTGCAAACCCGACACCAAGAAGCAGCTGAGCACCGCCCAGCTGGCTGAACTGGTGGACAACGGACAGAGTATCCTCCTGATATTCGGTATCGGTCCTCACGGCACTCCCAAAGAGGTTCACGGTATGTCGGATATCGATTTCGAGGTCACCGGCGGCAACTTCTCGCTGGAGACCTGTACCGCCCTCGGCGCGGTATGCGGTGCCCTGGACTGCAAACTTAACAAGTGAGACGGGGCCGAAGCCCCGTGTTGAAAACGATCAGTAGTGGTCGTAAGTGAATTTTCCGGGTGCGAAGTAGACTCCGTTACCCTCTTCGACGCGGCCGACGATCTTCGCGTTGGGGTTCTCCTTGGCGATGGCCTCGGCGTCAGCCTCGGGTGCGATGATGGTGAATCCCATACCCATGTTGAAGGTCTGGTAGATCTCTTGGTCGTCGATGTTTCCGAGCTCCTGGAGGATGTTGAAGATGGCGTTGGGTTTGACGGGGTCGTCGATGGTGTACTTCAGTCCCTTCCTCATACGGAGGATGTTCCTGAGTCCGCCTCCGGTGATGTCGACTAGTCCGTGGACGGTGTGCTTGGAGGTGATTCCGAGCACCTGTTTCACATAGATCTCGGTAGGGGTCAGGAGTTCCTTTCCGATGCTCTGGGTCAGTCCGGGTACGGAGTCGGTGAGCTTGATGTTGTTGGCTTCCACGACCTTCCTTGCGAGGGTGAGTCCGTTGGAGTGGAGACCGGATGCCTGTAGGGCGACGATGAGGTCCCCTTTCTCGCAGGTATCGCCGGTAATAATCTTGTCCTTGTCGACGACTCCCATACAGGTTCCGGACAGGTCCAGTCCGTTGACCATCTCGGGGAGGACGGCGATCTCTCCGCCGACGATCTCCATGTCGGAGAGCTCGGCACCTTTGTTGAGACCGATTCCGACCTGCTGGGTAAGTGCATCGTCGGGTTTGTCGATGGCGATGTAATCCACGAAGGAGATCGGCTGGGCGTTGACACAGATGGTGTCGTTGACGTTCATGGCGATACAGTCGATTCCGATGGTGTTCCAGATGCCGAGTTCCTCCGCGATGAGGATCTTGGTTCCCACACCGTCGGTGGCCAGGGTGACGTACCTGTCACCGAAGTCGATGAGACTTGCGAAAAGACCGGATTTCTGGACCATCTGCCCGAATCCCTTCCTCCTGTAGGTGAGCTCGCCCACCAGAGAGCCGATGGAACTCGATTTTTTGTCAATATTTACTCCTGCTTTTGAGTAGGTCCAGCCTGTCGCCATGTTATCGAAAAAGAATATGGCCTTCGCTTATAAGTTAACTGCTACGGAGGGCCTCGGCGGGTAGGAGGTTACTTATGAGAGGAGCGGATAGCAATGAATGTGTCCGATTTGCATGACCGTTGGGTCGCGGAGCGCCGCAGGGAATACTACTATCGTCTGGCGAAGAAGCTGGACTACCGTTCCAGGGCATCCTTCAAACTTCTGCAGATCGATGACCGTTTCAGCATCTTCCGCGAGGGAGATTCCGTGGTCGACCTAGGTGCCTGTCCCGGCGGATGGTCGCAGGTCGCCAAGGAACGCGTCGGCGAGGCCGGTCAGGTCATCGGCGTGGACCTCAGGTACATCCATCCTCTCGAGGGAGTGCAGTTCATCATCGGAGACATCACCGACGACAATACCATGATCCGTCTCTTGGACATGGTCGGAGGAAAGGTCGACGTCGTCCTTTCCGACATGGCCCCCAACATAGCCGGTGCTTATTCCATGGATCATGCCCGTTCCATCGAGCTGTGCATGTATGCAGTGGACGTGTGCGACCGTATCCTCAAGAAGAACGGAAAGCTGGTTACTAAGGTCTTCCAGGGCGATCTTTTCGACGGTTACATCAAGGAATTGGAGAAGAGATTCGAGAAGGTCACCATCCATTCACCCAAGGCATCCCGCCCCACATCCTCGGAGGTTTATGTCATCTCCACCGGGTTCCTGGGACTTCATAATGTGAAGCCCAAGAAGCTCGAGAAGGAGGAGTCCAAACCGGAATTCTCCGCCAAAGGAAGCAACTTCTGATCAGTCCCAGAACTGTTTGGTGCGGGCGTAGTTGATCTCCGATGCCATGATGTCCCTCAGCAGACTGTCTTCGTCGGCGTGCATCTTCGCCAGGATCCTGGCCGCCACTTCGGGACCGATTCCCCTTCCAGCCAGCACGAGGGCGGCACCGGCACCGTATGAATTGACCAGGTTGGCGTTCTTCAGGATGCGTTTTTCCATGTTCTTATGGATCGGATCCTTCTTTCCGTTGCCGTACTCCTTGATGGAATCCCTCTCATAATCCTTCAGAAGCGCGATCATGAATCCTCCGCACTGGGGGCATGTGAATTTTCTGGGGGCGGTTCCGACCCTGACACGGCGCTGATTCTTGCAGCGGATGCAGGATGCGAACAGGACTTCGTCCTCCAGGCGTTTCTTCATGGCTGCGAGGATGGCATGGTCGGCACGGGCCGGCTGCATCAGTTCCCTGGTGGCGGTGATTCCTTCGAGGCCGATATGGGAGATGCCTCCGCTGACGACCTTGATCTTCCCTTCGGAGATCATCCTCAGAACGAGCTCGGTGTTCTCAATATCCAGATCCTCTGAGAGTACCTTGTTGACGGCATCCCTGTAGGCAGGGGTGTCGCGGTGGATCTCGAACAGTTTTCCGTAGTTGATGTAGCGGCGGTCGGCACCCTTCTCGATGATTCCGAACTTTTTCGCCACGTTCATGAATCTCCATTTCAGATAGGATGAATTCAAAACGGTCAGTCTGCAGTACGCCTCGACGGTACCGGGTTTCAGGCTGTTGAAGGTCTCCAGGATGAGACCTTTATCCAGATTCCGGGGGAGTTCGATGATTATACGGTACGGGTCGGTACTTATCCCCACGCTTTCTCCGATACGGGCCATCAGTAGAACTGATATGATCTTGGAGAGGGTGTCGTTGACCCTGCTGCCGAAACAGCAGTTGATGATGGCCAACCGGTCCCCGGTCTCCACGGTGATCGTGGTGTCGGTAGGCATGACCCATTTCTCTTCCTGGTCGCTGAGGTATCCGGACAGCGTACGGATGGCGGCAGCGTCCGCAGGGTATCTGGTGTAATCCTTGATGCGGCGCAGTCTGCCCACCTCCATGGCCACCTCGAAAGGTACGGGGATATCCGAACCCACCCATGCTGGCACATTGCCGATACTGCGGGCCTCCTCCACCAGGAGCTCATCCTCTCTCTGTTCCACAACCCTCCATGTGCGGCCCTTGGCGATGAACATCGCCATGTCACCGTCGTTCTCCAGGGTGGCCACGAAGTTCTCGTCCAGTGTTCCGATGATCCCTCTGGAACCGATGTCCCTGACGAGGTAGGTCTTCTCATCGGGGATCATTGAGATGTTGTTGTAGAAATAGTCCATTCCTTTGCGGGACCGTCTGAGGACACCTTCGTACTCCAATACCATGCGGATGGATTTCAGCTGCTCCAGGGTCCCGTCGAAATCCTCCCTTGACAGTGTCCTGAAGGGATGAGCGCGGCACACCAGCGCATATGCGGCATCGCGTTCGATGCCTCCCGCCATGGTCATGGCCACAATCTGGTTCGCCAGGACGGAGAGGGGATTCCTCCTGCCTGCGTTGTATTCCATAATCTTCGCTTCGCATCTGCGGGCGATGACCATCGCCTCGGCGATCTCGTCGGGATTGGTCGCGAGTATCACAGCCCTGATCTTCCGGCCGACGCTGTGACCTGCTCTTCCGGCACGCTGGGTCATCCTCGATACCTGCCTCGGGGAATTGTACTGGATGACCAGGTCAGTACTTCCGATGTCGATACCCAATTCCAGGGAAGAGGTGCAGATGAGTGCCTTGAGGCGCTGGTTCTTGAAAGCGTCCTCCGTCTCCATCCTGATCTCCTTGGAAAGCGATCCGTGATGCACTTCGATCGGGTATTTGTTATCCCACATGTGGTATCTGGAACCCAGCCATTCGGCGGTTTCCCTGGTGTTGACGAAGAACAGACTGGAGGTGACGCTGTCGATAAGGGCCCTGGCACGGATCATGACCGCCAGAATATCGCCGTCGCTCTGGAGTTTATCCTTGAGAACTTCCTCATTATCCTTCAGAACGGGACGTTCCACGTTGATGGAGAACTCCCTGAACGTGTCGTGTTTGCAGAGGATCACCTTCCTGCCGGCCCCGGACAGATATTCTATCACCTCTTTCAGGTTGCCCACGGTAGCGGACAGTCCGATCCTCTGGAATTCCCCTGTCAGGTGGACCAGTCTCTCCAGCCCGACGGCCAGCTGGGCACCTCTTTCGTTCCCCGCGAGTTCGTGGATCTCGTCGATGACGACCCACTTTATCCTCTTCATGTGCTCGCGAAGGTTCTTCCCGGTGAACAGTACCTGCAGGGTCTCGGGGGTGGTGATGAGGATCCTCGGGGGTTTGCGGGATTGGCTCTGACGTTCCGACTGCGGAGTGTCGCCGTGCCTTACCCCGACGGTGATGCCCAGTTCGGAACCGAGGTCCTGCATCCTCTTGAGCATGTCCCTGTTGAGTGCCCTCAGCGGTGTGATGTACAGGCATTCGACTCCGGGCTGTTCCCCTTCTACATATAGAGAATGGAAGATGGGGAGCATGGCGGATTCGGTCTTGCCGATTCCGGTGGGGGCGACGACCAGGACGTTCTGTCCCGCCAAAATCTTCGGGATGGCATCCTTCTGGGGGTCGGTGGGTTCGGTTATGCCTCTTTTCGACAGGGCCTCGACGAGTTCGGGGCACAGATGTTCGAAGGGCATGTTTTTGAAAAGTTATGCCGGCCGGGAGAATGGGCCCGGCCGGCTTTGGAGTTTCACTCTGCCTTAGGTTCTTCTTTGGGGGCTTCGGTGACCTGGAGCAGGATATCGGAGACGTCGACCACCTTGATCTTGGATTTGATGGCGGCTGCTCCCTGGCTGAGGTTGGTGACGCAGAAGGGACAGCTGGTGACGAGGTACTCGGCTCCGGTAGCCTCTGCCTCCCTGACCCTGTCGGCTGCGATCCTGACAGCGAAGTTGTTGAACTGGCTCTTGTAACCTCCGCCTGCACCGCAGCACATGGAGTTGGCCCTGTTCCTGGGCATCTCGATGAGTTCGAGGCCCTTGATTGCCTTGAGGATGTCCCTGGGTGCGTCGTAGACTCCCATGTGCCTTCCGAGGTGGCAGGGGTCGTGGTAGGTGACCTTGTGCTCGAAGGGCTGGAGGATTGTGAGCTTCTTCTCCTTGATGAGCTTGGCTGCGTACTGGGTGAAGTGGTAGCACTGCTGTCCCATCTGGGAGTAGTACTTTCCGAAGTCGGTGGCGATGGTCTTGTAGCATCCGGAACAGGCCATGACGATGTCCTTGGCTCCCATTCCGTCGGCTTTCTCGACGACGTGCTCAGCGGCCTCGAGGGTGAGGGTGGTGGTTCCGGTCCTGAGGAGAGGCGAGGTGCAGCACCATTCGTCCTTTCCGAGGATGTTCATCTTGACGCCGGCCCTGTTCAGAACGAGGGCTGCGGTCCTGGGGACCTGCTGCTGCCTGAAGGATCCGGTACATCCTGCGTAGAGGATGACGTCGGGGACGTCGTATTTGGGAACCTCCTCAGGCCACCAGTCACCCCTGTGGTTCTGGTCTCCGCCGTAGGGGTTGTGGTTCTTCTCGATGCCGAGCTTCATGGCCTGGTGGGCGCTGAGAGGTCCGACACCGTTCTCGACGAGCCAGGTTCTGACGGTCTCCCAAAGCTCGACGAGGGGGATCTTGGCGTGGCAAACTGCTTCGCAGTTTCCGCATCCGGTACATTTGTAGATGGCGTCAACGAAGTAGGGGTTGAGTCCGACTTCCCTTTTCATGGGTTTGTCGAGAGGTCCTCCGACGTTGATCTGGTTGAGATAGTAGATTTTTCCCCTGGGGGTAACGGATTCCCAAGGAGTCTGAACGTGTGCCTGGCAGACGGAGATGCAGTAGCCGCACTGTACGCAGGCAGTCAGTTCCTGTTCGATGTGTGGGAGCTTGTTAAGTATGTCCATTCTAACACCTTTTTTCCCCAAAAGCAGAGACGGGTGACAACCATCTCTCCTTTATAGATAAAAAGGACAAGAGGATGGTTGTTTTAAACCTTTCTTGTATTCAAGCCAATCTGGACATACCTAAACCAGGGTTTTGCGCGTTTATCCTCTGAAATTGCGAAAAAGGCACGATGGTGGGCCCAGCCGGATTTGAACCGGCGGCCACCCGATTATGAGTCGGGCGCTCTACCTAGCTAAGCTATGAGCCCTCGTCCCCTCGTTACACCGACATCGGATAAAAACGTATCCGACCTGCCGTTAATCCGTAATCCGGGACCTCTGCGGATATGGAAAATGCATGTGCCAGCAACCCAGAATTAGGAACACAGTACGTGACCAGACAGCAACGAAATCGGAGAAGAAAGGTATGGCGCCGTCGCACGGGATCGAACCGTGGACCTTGTGATTAACAGTCACACGCTCTACCGACTGAGCTACAACGGCTTGAACTCAGCCATTGAACACACGTATTTAATCATTGCGAGACTTCGTCGCGGATCTTGTTCACGCGGTCGATTATGCCGTCCAGCTTCTCGGAGAGGTCGGCCATGAACTCATCGTACTTTTCGGTGACTCTGGCACCTTCCTGTGTGGCGACGATGAGACCGTCCCTTTCGAGCAGTCTCAGAGAATAGCGGACTTTGTGTTTCGGGATGCCGAGGAGTTCTGAAAGCCTGATGATGCCTACCGGCTGGTTCTCTTTGGTGGCCTTCAGCATTAGGATATGGCGCTCCACCAGGTCCATCTCTCCGATTGTTCCGGAGAACATCTCGCCGCTCATTGGCCACAATATGGGTGTTTTCGTTCATAACCTCTTCGTGCCGGGAACGCTGAAAATGATGGTAAAAAGTGTAGATGGGGCTACAGATGCCTGTAGCCCAAGTGGAGAGAGGTTGTGCGGTCAGCGACCGTACCACTTCTGGACTCCCCACCTTCTGTAGTTTACGTAGAATCCCTGGATAAAGGATCCACAGCAATCCAGAGCCTTCTGCTCGGCCTGATCCTGCTCCTCTTTGGAGGGACCTTTGGCTTTGTAGGTTTTGTAGCAGTTGAGACACTGGAAACATGCAGTCAGGGGTGCCTTCCTGTCTAGTTTCATTGCGTGGTTATTACCGCGCCCATTTAAAGATATTGTGCTGTCCTTTTTCTCCAGACAGGCCGCTATCAATGCTGTATCGGTCCTGCATTGTTGGAAAAATAATATTCTTATGAGAATATTTTTGTCCAAATTTATATAAAATTATAACAGTTGGAACGTAGGTATATTACATCCAACTGTTTTGTTCGAAGTTTATAAAGTAAAGTTATGTGGCCATCTAAAACGCTTTTAAAACTTTTCTATACTTAACAATTATATTGGAGTAGTTCCATAGGTATGTTATGAACAGAATAAAGGTCATCAATGAGCCCTCTGAGCTTGTTCCCATGCTCAGGGCGGTGGACACACCCGTCAAAAGGGAGGTCCTCAAAGAGGTGACCCTCGAGTGGAAAACTGCTGATGAGATCGAACAGAAGTTCGGTCCCGAGGGTAGGGAGGCTACCATCTTCTTCGAGAAGATGAAACTGGTGGAGACCCGTTGGATGTCCACCAATGGCAATTATCCCGAAAAGTCCTATCACACCTACTATACCGCATTCAACATCAACGCACAGTGGCCTGTATACGAGATTAGTGATGTATTGGCCGCAGCGATGATGAGTGAAGAAGAGTACGCCATCATCGAGGCGAAGATCCTGGAACAGGTCGGCACCGGAAAGTTCTCCGGTGACGTTGCGGAGGCCCTCGGGCTCTCCTCTACCATGCTCAAGAGCCTGGTCCGCAGGTCTGTCAAGATGGATTATCGCGGTCATAGGATCGAGCCCATCAAAGATGAGTGACCATGTCCGACATCTGGATTATGCGTATCGGGCACCGTCCCGAGAGAGATAAGCGCGTGACTACCCATGTCGCGCTCTCGTCCCGGGCATTGGGAGCCAAGGGTATATACGTCGACACGGAAGACCCAGTACTGGAGGAGAACATCTCCAGTGTCGTCGACCGTTTCGGCGGGGACTACTCCATCAAGACCGGTGTGACCTGGCAGCAGGCCACCGAGGGATTCAAGGGAAAGATCGTCCATCTGACCATGTACGGACAGAGGGTGGACGAGGCTCTGCCCAAGATCCCCACGGACGAAGACATCATGATCATCGTAGGCGCGGAGAAAGTGCCAGCAGAGGTTTATCAGAGGGCGGATTTCAACGTCTCCGTGGGCAACCAGCCCCATTCTGAGATCGCGGCACTGGCCATCTTCCTGTATCTTTACACTGGCGGGAAGCATCTTTACGAAGACCGTGACGGAAAGATGACCGTCATACCCAACGAGCGGGGGAAGACCGTTGTCAACAAGGATGACTGACATCCCTTCGGACAAGGAATGCATCAATCTCCTGTGGGAAGCCGGCTGCAAGAAGCGCGTTGTCGTCCACTGTGCGACCGTGCGTGCCGTGGCCGAGGTCATCGCGGCGGGAATCCCCGGAGCGGACATGGATGTCGTCATCGCCGGAGCACTTCTGCACGACATCGGCAGGTCCGTGGACCATTCCATCATGCATGCCTACCTCGGAGCTCAGATCGCCGAGAAGAAGGGACTGCCCAAATGCCTGGTCGAGATTATCCGCAAGCACACCGGTGCCGGACTCGACGATGAGGACGTCAGGGAGATGGGGCTTCCGCCGGGAGACTACATGCCCGCGACTCTGGAGGAGAAGATCGTCGCCCACGCTGACAACATGGTCAGCGATAACAGGGTCGTATCCTACAGGCACTCGGTCGACAAGCTGATGTTCAAGGGAGCCGAGAGGGGCGCACTCCGTGTCGAGATGCTCCACAAGGAACTTTCGAACCTTTTCGGAAGGGACTTGGACACCATCATCGATGAGATCGGGGAATACCCGAAACTCAAGCATGTCAAGCCGTGAAACCGTTTAACACACCTTACTTTTCATTATCACAATTGTGCCAAGTCACATACAATTATAATCCCGGACCGGAATTCGAATCAAGGTGTGACTTATGGTTACAGAACTCAACGAAGCACAGTTCAACGAATTTGTGAAGCAGAGCGGAATCGTCATGGTAGACTGCTGGGCCCCTTGGTGCGGACCCTGCAGGAGGATGGGCCCCATCGTAGAGGAGCTCGCCAACGACCTCGCAGGAAAGGTCGCGGTCGCCAAGCTCAACACCGACGAGAACCAGGGCGTCGCCATGAAATTCGGCATCAACGCCATCCCCACCCTGCTCTTCTTCAAGGACGGTGTCCAGCAGGAGTCCCTCGTCGGACTCAGGCCCAAGGAGGACATCATCTCCTACATCAACTCCCTGTGAGGCAGTCACATGGAATCCGACGTGGTGATCATCGGTGCAGGTCCGGCAGGTCTGCAGGCAGGCATATACGCTGCCCGCAAGAAGGTCCGTACCGTCGTGGTCGGCAGGATGAACAACAGTGCGGCCTACGGCATCAGTCTTGAGAACTATTTCGGATTCCAGGGAGTACAATCCGGGACCGATCTGCTCTGCAACGGTGCGGAACAGGTCCGTTCCTTCGGAGGGGAGGTCATCGATATGAACGTCCTCTCTCTGGCACGCGACGGCAGCCTCTTCTCGGTGAAGCTCGAGAACGGCGAGGTCATAAGTGCCAGATCGTTAATCTTCGCTACCGGCATCAGCAGGAAGAAGCTGGGAGTTCCCGGCGAGACGGCCTTCGCTAACGGCAAGGGTGTCAGCTACTGTGCCGTCTGCGACTGCAATTTCTACAAGGGGAAGGTCGTGGCACTGGTGGGCGGACAGTCGGAGGCCGCGGTCTCTGCCGAATTCATGACCCGCTATGCCTCCAAGGTATACTGGATCTCGCCCGAGTTCGAGGCGGACAAGAGTCTCATCGATGCGGCCGACAAGGCCTCGGTGGAGAGGATTCAAGCTTCCGTTACCTCAATCAACGGCGATGCTAAGGTGACCTCAGTGACCCTTTCCGACGGTAGGGAAGTCTCCCTCGACGGGGTTTTCATCGAACTCGGAGGCAAGTCCTCCGCCGATCTCGCGATGGACATCGACCTCATGCCCGAGATGGACGACACCCTCAAGATCGACTCTTCAGGTGCCACCTCCGTACCCGGCGTTTTCGCCTGCGGCGACATCACCGGACGCCCCTGGCAGGTGGCCAAGGCCGTAGGGGAGGGAGCCGTCGCAGGACTCTCCGCAGCGGATTATGCAAAGAAGGTAACCGAATGACCGTACAGGACCTGATCTCCAGCATGCTGAGGGACGAAGGCGGATTCCAGACCGCTTTCAGGGAAATCCTCGACAACGAACTGAAGATGTCGCTCAACGAGTTCTGCCAGGTGGCAGAGATATCGCAGAGCACCATGTATAAGATCCTGGAGGAACGCCGCGAACCCAATCTCCGCACCATCAGGCAGATCATCAAAGCAATCAACAGGATCAACCGCCGTGATTCCGAGAAGTTCGTGGCGGTCATCGCATCGCCCAGGTTCATGGAGGGTCTTCCCAGGTCCCTGGAGACCGGCGCCAACGGGCCCGTCGCCATCCGCGAGTATCCCGTATCCACCGTGGAGGATGCCATAATCGCCGCCGTCCGTGCCGAGCGCGACAACGCTCTGGGTATAGTGTGTGCACCGATTGTCGCCAACACCGTGGAGAAGATCATCTCCATCAAGGTGTACACCGTTTTCCCGCTTGACAGTGTCATCAATATCCTCGACAACATCAAGGGCAGCCTCTGAAGCAAATGAGAAAAGTTAAGTATTCTGCTTAACTTATTACCCATATAGTAGGCCTGATTATGTTCGAATTACAGGTTGTATCAAACACCCCTATGACCGGAGAGGATAATCTCGACATCCTCGCAGAGACCTTCCTCGTGCAGATCGGATATCTCCCCAAGGGATACGATCCCCGCTCTGCCGGAGCTCTCACCGTCAGGGATAGCATTCCTTACCGTCTTTTCATGGATTTCTTCATGAAGAATCCTTCCAAAGCGTGGACCGCCGAGGAACTGGCAGCCCTTCTGGACACTTCCAAGCCCACCATCTACCGCCATATCAACAAGCTCCGTTCCATGGACCTCCTGGAGAACGCCGACGTCCTCTCCGAGGACGGACAGATGAGGAAGGGATTCCGCATCAGGTACGGGGACCTGGTTAAGGCATGGAGTTTTACCGAGGCCAACGTGAACCTCGCCATGGAGAACTACAAGAAGACCGTCCTCCGCTTCCAGGAACTTATCAAGGAAAGAGCGGAGCAAAGCTGAATGGCAGGCATCGTAGCCGAGCGCATCCTAGAAGCACTGCGCTCAGGAGAGGTCACCGACCGCGAGGACCTACAGCGTCTCAAGATGAAGCTCTGTGCCAGGTACGGGGCTGAGAAGGTACCTTCCAATTCGGAGGTGCTGGCACTTGTGAACGAGGAGGAGAAGAAGAGGTTCCTCCCGCTATTGGTGAAGAAGCCCATGCGCACCGCCAGCGGTGTCGCCGTAGTGGCTGTGATGACCTCCCCCTATCCCTGTCCCCACGGGAAATGCGCCTACTGTCCCGGAGGGGTCTCTAACGATTCTCCCCAGTCATACACAGGTAAGGAGCCGGCAGCAAGAAGAGCTGCCATGAACCGCTTCGATCCTTACGATCAGGTCGAGAGCAGGCTCACCCAGCTGGAGGAGATCGGCCATGATACAGACAAGATTGATCTCATAATCATGGGCGGCACCTTCACCTCCCGCAACCCCCAATACCAGGAGTGGTTCGTCCAGAGGTGTCTGGAAGCGATGAACGGGCACCCGTCCCCGAATCTCCTGGCTGCCCAGGAGGAGAATTCCCGGTCATCCCGCAGATGCATTGGACTCACCGTAGAAACGCGTCCCGATTATTTCCGTACTGATGCTCAAATCGAGCGCATGATGGCGCTAGGCGCCACCCGTGTGGAACTGGGCGTCCAGATTCTGGACGACGATATCCTGAAGGGTGTGGAGCGCGGGCATGGGGTCAAGGAGGTCATCGAGGCCACCAGAGCCTGCCGTGCACACGGGCTCAAGGTTTGCTATCATCTCATGCCCGGACTTCCCGGAGCCACCCCCGAGAAGGATCTCGAATGTTTCCGGGAGTGCTTTGCCAATCCCGACTTCCGTCCCGACATGCTGAAGTTCTATCCGACCCTGGTAATCCCTGGTACCCGTCTTCACGAGATGTGGGAGAACGGGGAGTATCAGCCCTACACAGTTGAGCAGGCCGTGAGCCTCCTCTCCGAGATGAAATCGATTGTGCCAGACTATGTAAGGATACAGCGCATTCAGAGGGATATCCCGGTGCCCGAGATCGCCTGCGGAATCCTCAAGAGCAACCTCCGTCAGCTGGTTCAGAAGAACATGGATGAACACGGTATGAAGTGCAGGTGCATCCGCTGCCGCGAGGTCGGCCATACCGGTGCGGTGCTGGAGGACGAATCGAAGCTGAAACTCGAAACCATCGAATATGAGGCGGCCGGAGGAACCGAACGTTTCATTTCATTCACTTACGATGATTCCCTGGTGGGTTATGTGCGTCTCCGTACCGATGATACCGACACAGCCTCAATCCGCGAGCTGAAGGTCTTCGGGAACGAGACTGCCATCGGAGCCGCCGCGGAGAGCTGGCAGCACCGCGGTTTCGGTAAGAAACTGGTGGCGGAAGCCGAGCGGATCGCCCGCTCCGAGAAAAAGACCCAGATACGCATAACCAGCGGTATCGGTGTCAGGGAGTACTATGCGTCCCTGGGCTACCATTTAGAGCATCCGTATATGGTTAAGGATCTATGATCAGGAATAGAACGGGACGTCGTTCCAGCGGTCCTTCCTCTTCTTGATCTCGGTGCCCATCTTCTCGTAGGCCTTGAAGACGTTGTCATCCACCGAGGGTTTGATGATCTTCAATGCGGCCTCGAAGTCCTCGGCCGACACGGTCTTCGTATCGTGGTTCTTGCGGTAAGCATGCAGTCCCGCTTCGCGGCACAGTGCGAAAAGGTCGGCACCGACATAACCCGAAGTCGCGTCGGCGATTGCTTCCAGGTCCACATTGTCCGCCAGGGGCATGTTCTTGGTGTGGATCTTCAGGATACTGACCCTTCCCTTGGTGTCCGGTTTGCCGATGAGCACCAGACGGTCGATGCGTCCCGGCCTGAGGAGCGCCGGGTCCAGCATGTCTGGACGGTTCGTCGCGGCCATGACCAGCACGTGGTTGAGCTGTTCGACACCGTCGAGCGAGGTAAGCAGCTGCGCGACCACACGCTCCCACGCCTCGTTGTCTTCCGAACCCCTCTTGGGTGCGATGGAGTCGATCTCATCGAAGAATATGATGGACGGAGCCATCTGTTTGGCGCGTTTGAAGATCTTGCGGATGGCCTGCTCGCTCTCTCCCATCCATTTGCTGGCTATCTCGGGACCGTTGACAAGGATGAAATTGGCACCCGATTCGTTGGCCACCGCTTTGGCGATGAGCGTCTTTCCGGTCCCGGGAGGGCCGTAGAGCAGGACTCCCTTGCCGGGAGTGATGCCGAGCCTCTCGAAATCCTTCTTATCCTCCTCGGGCAGGAGGGTCTCCTGGATCTCCCTGCGGACGCTGTCGAGTCCTCCGATGTCGGCCCAGGTAACCTTGGGTACCTCGATGGAGACCTCGCGCATACCGCTGGGTTCCACCTCACTGAGGGCGTCGACGAAATCCTTCATGTTGACCTTGATGGTCTCGAGCAGCTCGCTGGGGACGGGTTTGTCAAGGTCGAGTTTGAGCATCTGCCTGCTCAGGCATTTCATGGCCGCTTCGCGGGCGAGGGCGGCAAGGTCTGCACCTACGAATCCCTGGGTCATGCGGGCGAGGGCCGCCAGGTCCACATCGTCTGCCAGAGGCATGTTGCGGGTGTGAACCCCGAGGATGGTCTCCCTGCCCTGTTTGTTGGGGACACCGATCTCTATTTCCCTGTCGAAACGGCCGGGTCTTCTGAGTGCTGGGTCTATCGAATCCTCGCGGTTGGTGGCACCGATGACGATGACGTTCCCCCTTCCTCCCATGCCGTCCATCAGGGACAGCAGTTGTGCGACCACGCGGCGTTCCTGCTCCCCGTAGGCGCTGTCGCGGTTGGGGGCGATGGAGTCGATCTCGTCGAGGAAGATGATGCTGGGGGAGTTCTTCTCGGCTGTCTGGAACAGTGTACGGAGCTTGCTCTCCGATTCACCGTAGTACTTGCTCATGATCTCCGGTCCGCGGATCGAGAAGAAGTTCGCTCCGGATTCGTTGGCCAGGGATTCGGCGATGAGCGTCTTTCCGGTTCCGGGAGGGCCGTAGAGCAGGAGTCCCTTGGGGGCGGAGATACCCATCCTCTCGAACAGTTCGGGATGTTTCAGGGGGAGTTCGCTCATCTCCCTGATGCGGCGCAGTTCGTCGTTGAGTCCTCCGATATCGTCGTAGGTGGTGTTCTTGTTGTCCCTGCCGATGCCGCCCTCTTCGGGTTTGGCGGTGCTCTTGCGCTTCTTGGGCTCCTCCAAGATGACCAGGTCGGTGATGGACGAGACCACCACGGCCCCCTGGGGGACGGTGGAGACCACGTTGAAGATGGATCTGTTGCCCATCAGCGAGATGTTCTGGACGGTGATGTCCATGCCCGCCACGACGGGACGGCTGATGAGGTTGTTCTTGAAAATCTCGGTGAAGCCCTTGTCGACGTTGATGCGTGAACCCTCAGGAATCTTGGGCTCGAGGATGATCTTCTCGGCCCTCTGGGGGTCGCATTTGCGGACTTTGACATTCTCCCCGAGGGAGACCTCCGCGCTGGTCCTGGTAAGTCCGTCAATCCTGATGACGTTGGTCCCCTCGTCCTCGTTGTCGCTCCTGAACACCTTGGCGACCACGGTCTTCTTGCCGGTGATCTCGATGATGTTCCCTATCGAGAGGCCCAGTTTGGTGTAGGCTTCCGGATCTAGACGCGCACGTCCGTAACCGGCCTCGGTGATGCGTTTGGGGATGTCCACTTTCATCGTCAGAACTTCGACCATCAGGCAGGTGATGGCATTTCACTATTTTATGGGAGTAGATGGCCCTCGAAAAACGGCCTTTTTGACCCACTAACCTATATATGCGCGGTGTATATACTGTATTGAGTCAGGCAAAACTGACATACTATTATATAGGACTAGTAAATGCAAGTTTTTACTAGCTTAAGACACAATGGGCCTGTAGCTCAGCTAGGTAGAGCATCTGACTTTTAATCAGGTGGTCGGGGGTTCGAATCCCTCCAGGCCCGCTGGGACTTCATGAGCGATCAACGGCGGATCAAGTATGAGGAACGGATGCAGGAAAATGTTTTGTGAGTGTCTTTCCCGTTGACCGGTACGGGACCAAAGGAATGGTGAAAATTTGGCAGCAACTACCAACTCGTTTAATCCAGCGCACAGGCTCGTGCCTGAGCACCACCTTCTCACTGAGGAGCAGGCCGCCGAAGTTCTCAAAGAACTTCAGGTAGAGAAGGACAAGCTTCCCAAAATCAGGATGGATGACCCCGCTGTGGTCTACCTCGAGCAGATCCACGGCAAGATTCAGGAAGGAAGCATTATCAAGATAATCAGGAAGAGCGAGACCGCAGGCGAGTTCATCGCCTACAGACTCGTCATCAATGGGTGATATTTTTGAGGGATTTAGTCAAGTTATACTTCAAGGACAAAGACATCGTCAACCACCATGTCGAGTCCTTCAACGACTTCCTCGCCAACGTCCACGACTCGGACAAGGCAGGCACCGACAAGATCGTCTCCGAGAACCTCAACAGCAGGATGCAGAGGATCGTCGACGACATCAGGGTCCCCACCGACGACGCAGAGAGGGGTATCATCAGGCTCGACCCCGAGCGTACCAACGGAAAGGACATCGAGATCCACATCGGAAGGAAGAGGGACAAGAACGGAAACATCATCGCCCAGAGCGAGTCCACCATCAGGATCCACCCTCCGGAGGTCACCGAGGCCAACGGATACAAGCACAAGCTCTCCCCCATGGAGGCCAGACTCAGGAACCTCAACTACATGTCCAGCGTCGAGGTCCACTTCGAGGTCTACGAGGACGGAGTGAAGAAGGATCTGCCAGACGAGTGGATCCACATCGGAGAGATCCCCATGATGGTCAGGTCCAACGGATGCAACCTGAACAGGGAGATCGTCAACCAGTCCCAGGACCGCACCCTCACCGAGGAGGAGTACAAGCAGTACCTCATCGCTCAGAAGGAGGACCCCCGTGAGCCCGGAGGATACTTCATCATCGGAGGAACCGAGAGGGTTCTCATCACCCTCGAGGATCTCGCCCCCAACAGGGTCATGGTCGAGTACAGCGAGAGGTACGGTGCCGCCGTGGAGACTGCCAAGGTCTTCTCCCAGAAAGAGGGATACCGTGCACTGACCCAGGTGGAGAAAAAGAAGGACGGAACCCTGATGGTTTCCGTCCCCGTCGTCCCCCAGGAGATCCCCCTCGTCGCCCTTATGAAAGCACTCGGAATGGAATCCGATAAAGAGATCCATGACACCATCTGTTCCGACGACGCCATGGAGCTCACCGTCATGGCCAACATCGAGAACTCCTTCAACACCAAGGACTGGCTGCCCAACGGATTCCACACCCAGGAGGATGCCATCGCATACCTCGAGAGGAACTTTGCCGCCGGTCAGGCAAAGGAATACAGGACCAAGAAGGTCGAGTCCATCCTGGACCGCTCCCTGCTCCCCCACCTGGGTGACACCAAGGACGCCAGGAAGAAGAAGGCCATCTTCCTCGGCCGTATCGCCAAGTCCGTCCTCGAGCTCTCCCTCAAGAACAGGAAAGAGGACGACAAGGACCACTACGCCAACAAGAGGCTCAAGCTGTCCGGAGACCTCATGGAGGATCTCTTCAGGACCAGTTTCACCTCTCTCATCAAGGATCTGAAGTACCAGCTTGAGAGGAACTTCGGCAGGAAGAAGTACGATTACAACATCGCATCCGCCATCCGCCCCGACCTCTTCACCCACAAGCTAATCCACGCCCTTGCAACCGGTAACTGGGTCGGAGGACGTGCCGGAGTGTCCCAGCTTCTCGACAGGACCTCCAACATGTCCGCCATGTCCCACCTCAGGAGGATTACCTCCTCCCTGACCAGGAGCCAGCCTCACTTCGAGGCCCGTGACCTTCACCCTACCCAGTGGGGAAGGCTGTGCCCCTCCGAGACCCCCGAGGGTCAGAACTGCGGTCTGGTGAAGAACGCCGCCCTCATCATCGACGTCTCTCACGCCTGCAACGAGCGCGACGTATTCAAGCTCCTGAAGGAGCTGGGACTTGACACCGTCAACGAGGAGGAGACCCGTGTGTTCCTCAACGGTGACCTGGTCGGAACCTCCCGCGATCCCCAGAGGCTCGTCGACGAGCTCAGGAACCGCAGGAGGTACGGACTCATCGCCAACACCATCAACGTGCACTACGACACCGCGATGGAAGAGATCATCATCAACTGCGACGAGGGCCGTCTCAGAAGGCCCCTGCTCGTTCTCAAGGACGGAAAGACCGTCCTCACCAGGAAGCACCTGGAGGCCATCCGCGAGAGTCTCGCCGACGAGAACCACACCGGATTCACCTGGGACGACCTCTTCGGAGAGGGAATCATCGAGTGGCTTGACGCAGAGGAAGAGGAGGACGCATACGTTCTTGTCTCCCCCTACGACCTGCCCCACAGGTGTCCCTGCTGCGGTCACGCACTGTCCGAGACCGACGTCGACTGGATGAACCCCGGAAAAGCCGAGGACTGCGAGCTCACCTGCAGGTGGTGCAACGGCAAGTTCACCCTGCCCTCCAACATCACCCCCGAGCACACCCACCTCGAGGTCGACCCCATGATCATCCTGGGAGTCGCCGCCGGTATCGTCCCCTACCCCGAGCACAACTCCGCACCCCGTATCACCATGGGTGCAGGAATGGCTAAGCAGGCCCTCGGAATCGCTACCGCCAACTACCGTATCAGGCCCGACACCCGCGGACACCTGATGCACTACCCCCAGGTCCCTCTGGTACAGACCCAGACCATGGACTTCATGGGCTACAAGTACAGGCCCGCAGGACAGAACTTCTGTATCGCGGTCATGTGCTACCACGGATACAACATCGAGGATGCTATCGTTATGAACAGGTCCTCCGTGCAGAGGGGTCTCGGAAGGTCCACCTTCATGAGGTCCTACCGTGCCGAGGAGCGTCTCTACCCCGGAGGAACCGCCGATAAGTTCCAGATCCCCTCGCCCGATGTGGTCGGCGTCCGCGCCGACGAGGCATACGCACACCTCGGAGAGGACGGTCTCATCTCCCCCGAGTCCTACGTCGAGGGATCCGATGTCCTCATCGGAAAGACCTCTCCCCCCAGGTTCCTCGAGGAGGATACCGGAAGCATGCTGTCCACCCAGAAGGACAGGGAGACCTCCGTCACCGTCAGGCCCGGAGAGAAAGGATACGTCGACTCTGTCATCGTCACCGCCAGCGAGAACGGCTCCAGGCTCGTTCGCGTAAAGGTCAGGGACGAGAGGATCCCCGAGCTCGGTGACAAGTTCTGTTCCAGGTTCGGACAGAAGGGAGTCGTCGGAAGGCTCGTCGACCAGTGCGACATGCCCTTCACCTCCGACGGTATCACCCCTGATATCATCGTCAACCCCCACGGTATTCCTTCCCGTATGACCGTCGGACACGTCCTTGAGATGATCGCCGGTAAGGTCGGATCCATGGAGGCACGCACCATCGACGGTACCGCCTTCTCCGGAGAGTCCGAGGACTCCATCCGTGACGGACTCGTCAGGAACGGTTTCGCAAGGTCCGGAAAAGAGATCATGTACGACGGAAGGACCGGACACATGGTCGAGGCCGACATCTACACCGGAGTCATCTTCTACGAGAAGCTGCACCACATGGTTTCCGGAAAGCTGCACTACAGGTCCAGGGGACCCGTGCAGATCCTCACTAGGCAGCCTACCGAGGGACGTTCCAGGCAGGGAGGTCTCAGGTTCGGAGAGATGGAGCGTGACTGTCTGATTGGTCACGGTGTATCCATGGTCATCAAGGACCGTCTCCTCGACCAGTCCGACGGAACCCAGCAGTACGTCTGCGGCAACCCGAACTGCGGTCACATCGCCATCACCGACAGGCAGGGCCAGTGCTACTGTCCTGTCTGTAAGAGCAACACGAACATCCACCTCGTGCAGACCTCCTACGCGTTCAAGCTCCTCATGGATGAGCTTCTGTCGCTGGGTGTAGCCATGAGGCTTCAGCTGGAGGACCTTTCATGAACACTGTAGATAGGAAAATCGGATCCATCAAGTTCTCCTGCATCTCTCCTGAAGAGATCAAGAACATGTCCGCGGTGAAGATCATCACCGCCGACACCTACGACGACGAGGGATACCCCATCCAGGGCGGTCTCATGGATCCCCGTATGGGAGTCATCGAGCCCGGACTCCGCTGTAAGACCTGTAACTGTAAGGTCGACGAGTGTCCCGGACACTTCGGACGTATCGAGCTCGCCATGCCTGTCATCCACGTCGGATTCGTGAAGGACATCAAGCTCATGCTCGAGTCCACCTGCTGCAAGTGCGGCAGGCTCATGCTGTCCCCCGAGGAGATCCAGAACAGGATCGACAGGCTGAACACCATCTCCGATCTCGGAGGAGACACCATCGATCAGAAGAATTACAGTAAAGAGACTGTCAAAGCGGCCTCTAACAGGGGAATCTGCCCCTACTGTAACGCTGAGCAGAGCAAGATCAAGCTCGACAAGCCCACCACCTTCAGGATCGTCAACGAGAACAACAAGAAGCTGACCCCCCTCGAGGTCCGTGAGAGGCTCGAGAGGATCCCCGACGACGACCTCAGGGCACTCGGAATGGATCCCGCGGTCTGCAGGCCCGAGTGGATGGTCCTCACCGCACTCGCCGTGCCCCCCGTGACCGTCAGGCCTTCCATCACCCTGGAGTCCGGAGACAGGTCCGAGGATGACCTCACCCACAAGCTGGTCGATGTCCTCAGGATCAACCAGAGGCTCAGGGAGAACCGTGACAACGGTGCACCCCAGCTCATCGTCGAGGATCTCTGGGAGCTCCTTCAGTACCATGTAACCACCTACTTCGACAACCAGACCTCCGGAATCCCTCCCGCAAGGCACAGGTCCGGAAGGCCCCTCAAGACCCTGGCCCAGAGGCTCAAGGGTAAGGAGGGAAGGTTCAGGTCCAACCTGTCCGGTAAACGTGTGAACTTCTCCGCACGTACCGTCATCTCGCCCGACCCCAACCTCTCCATCAACCACGTCGGAGTACCTGTCCGCGCCGCCAGGGAGCTCACCGTTCCCATGCACGTCAACGAGCATAACCTCGAGGAGATGAGGAAGTTCGTCATGCGCGGTCCCATCGCCTTCGGCAGGTTCCTCAACAAAGAGGACGGAACCTACGACCTGGAGGCATCCAACGCCTACATCGCCAAGGGACTCACCGACGAAGAGATGGACGAAGACTTCCTGACCGGAGTCAACTACGTCTTCAGGAACGACGGAAGGAGGATCAAGGTCACCTCCGAGAACGCCCCCACCGTGGCGGAGAACCTCAACATCGACTACGTCATCGAGAGGCAGCTCAGCGACGGACGCAACGGAGAGAAGGATATCGTCCTGTTCAACAGGCAGCCTTCGCTGCACAGGATGTCCATCATGGCCCACCGCGTCGTCGTCATGAAAGGACGTACCTTCAGGTTCAACCTCACCGACTGCGCACCTTACAACGCAGACTTCGACGGTGACGAGATGAACCTCCACGTCCTCCAGTCCGAGGAGGCCAGGGCCGAGGCCCGCATCATCATGCAGGTCCAGGAGAACATCCTGTCCCCCAGGTACGGAGGACCCATCATCGGAGGAATCCACGACCACATCTCCGGTTCGTACTTCCTCACCCACGGTGATGTCAGGTTCAACAGGTACGAGACCATGAACATCCTCTACAAACTGAGCGATGTCGGACTCGGCGGAAAGAAGAACATGCTCTTCGAGGAACTCAACAAGGACGGAGCAAGGCCCATCCCCGAGCCCAGCGGCACCGACGAGAACGGTCAGCCCTACTGGACCGGAAAGGACCTGTTCTCCATCGCCCTTCCCGAGGACCTCAACCTCACCTACAGGGCAGCCGTCTGCCAGTGCGGCGGACGCTGCCAGGGACAGAACCCCGGAGGAGTCTGCCCCACCGACGGATTCGTGAGGATCCGCAACGGAAAGCTCATCACCGGAACCATCGACGAGAAGGGAATCGGAAACAGCAAGGGCAAGATCCTCGAGAAGATCGCCCGCGACTACGGATCCGACCGTGCCGCCAGGTTCCTGTACGACGCCACCAGGCTCGCACTGGGAGCTGTCATGAACCACGGATTCTCCACCGGTATCAGCGATGAGGATATCCCCGAGGAGGCAGCCAACCAGATCAGGGAGAACTCCAAGGAGTGCATCCAGCAGGTCGACGAGCTCGTTGAGTCCTTCAGGGACGGAACCCTCGAGCAGATGCCCGGAAGGTCCGTCAGGGAGACCCTCGAGGTCAGGGCCCAGGGAATCCTGTCCGGAGCCCGTGACCAGGCCGGTAAGATCGCAGGAAACTACCTCGGTATGACTAACCCCGCCGTCATCATGGCCAAGACCGGAGCCCGTGGTTCGATGCTCAACCTGTCCCAGATGGCAGGATGTGTCGGACAGCAGTCCGTCCGTGGTGAGAGGATTGCAAGGGGATACTGGGACAGGACCCTGCCCCACTTCCACAAGGGAGACCTCGGAGCATACGCAAAGGGATTCTGTCTGGATTCCTACAAGTCCGGTCTGACCCCCACCGAGTTCTTCTTCCACGCTATGGGAGGAAGAGAGGGTCTGGTCGATACCGCTGTCCGTACCGCCAGGTCCGGATACATGCAGAGGCGTCTGATCTCCGCACTGGAGGACCTCAAGCTCACCACCGAGAACGCAGCTACCGTCTACCACGACGGACGTATCACCAATACTGTCGGAACCATCGTTCAGTTCAAGTACGGAGAGGACGGAATCGACCCCTCCAAGGCAGTCCGCGGAGACGCGGTCAACCTCAACGACCTGTTCGCCGAGGTCCTCGGAGAGGACGCAGACAAGCTCCTCAACGTCGACAAGAAGGAGAACGAGGGAGACGACTACGGATCCCGCGAGAAGGACCTCGAGGGCTTCGATGACGATTCCGACTACGACAGCGACGAGGACAGCCTCGATTCCGACGGCGACTCCGACTACGAGGGAGGTGAGTGATAATGGCACAGAAAGATACCATCGCAGCATTAGTGAAGAGGGGTATTGCCGACGAGGTCGCAACCACCGTCGTGAAACAGTACGGATACGGCAGCCTCGGAGACATTTCCTCCGCAGGAGTCGACGGACTCGTCGAGAAAGGTCTCGACGAGGCAGTCGCCAAGGAGATCATCGACAAGATCGGTACCCGCAAGGCCCCCAAGTCCCGCGCTCCCAAGGTAGTCGTTGCCGAGGAGCCCGAGGCTCCCGCCGAGCCCCAGGTACCCCAGGAGGAGTACTCAAACCCCCACGTGGAGACCGAGACCGAGTCCAAGCTCATGGGCATGGCAGCATCCCTGAAACTCGAGATCCCCAAGAAGGTCATCTACGACATCGCCGACAGGATCGAGGGAGCAGAGCTCACCGACGACGTCTGCGAGAAGCTCCTGATCCGTGCGGCCGAGATGTACGCCAGCCACAAGATGGTCCAGAACGAGTCCGCCGGAGTCATGGCGGCCCACTCCATCGGAGAGCCCGGTACCCAGATGAACCTGCGTACCTTCCACTTCGCGGGAGTCGCATCCGTGTCCGTTACCCAGGGTCTTCCCCGTCTCATCGAGATCGTGGATGCCAGGCGCGAGCCCAGCACCCCTTCGATGAACATCCCCCTCAAGGGACTCGCACAGGAAGACCAGGCAATTGCCGAGCACGTTGCATCCGAGATCGAGATCACCACTCTGCTGGACGTCGCCTCTATCGAGACCGACATCACCAACATGAGGATTCTCATCATCCCTGATGCGACCAAGATGGACAGGCGCGGTCTGACCGTTGACGACATCGTCGAGAAACTCAACAAGATCAAGGCCGTCCGCGGTCTGGTCGAGAAGAGTGCCGTCTCCTTCGACGGACCCAACAACGATGTTGCATGCAACATCATCATCTCGTCCGACCCCGAGAATCCCGCGCCTTTCACCAAACTGCAGGAGATGTACGAGGCCATCAAGAACGCCAGGCTCAAGGGAGTCGAGGGCATCAAGAGGGCACTCATCCACCCTGACCCCAAGACCGGTCAGTACAGCATCATCACCGAGGGAAGCAACCTGAAGGAGATCCTGCAGGTCGAGGGTGTAGACGTGGACAACGTCATGACCAACTCCATCATCGAGATCGCAGACGTCTTCGGAATCGAGGCGGCCAGGAACTCTATCATCCACGAGGCCACCTCTACCCTGGGCAACGCAGGTCTGGATGTCGACGTCAGGCACATCATGCTTGTCGCGGACCTCATGACCAACGACGGTACCGTAAGGGCCATCGGAAGGAACGGAGTGTCCGGAAAGAAGTCCTCTGTCCTGGCAAGGGCAGCCTTCGAGATCACCGCCGCCCACCTGCTGCACGCAGCAATGGTCGGAGAGGTCGACAAACTCGAGGGAGTGACTGAAAACATCATCGTAGGTCAGCCGGTGACCTTAGGAACCGGAGCAATCAAACTTTATTACGATCCCAAAGCAAACAAGGAGGATATTGAATGAGCGAAGTAGATATTAGCAAGGCACTGAAGGCAGCAATCTCCACCGGTAAGGTGGAGTTCGGAGTTGACCAGACCGAGAAGGCAGTCAAGAACGGAAAGGCACAGATGATCGTCCTTTCCGCCAACTGCCCCAGCGCGGAACTTGTCAACAACAAGGACGTCAAAATCCACATCTACAGTGGAAACAACATGGAGCTCGGCGCTCTGTGTGGAAAGCCCTTCTCCGTATCTGCTCTTGCCATCATCGACAAGGGTACTTCCAACATCTTAACGCTGTGAGACCATGGCCGCAGATATCGTGCTAACGGAGGATACCCTGCGTTACATCGCACTCTTCCAGCAGCTGACCCACACCAACGCGGTCGACTGCATGGAGACTGAGGACAAGCTCGTCTTCGTCGTCGAGAATGGACAGGGAAACATCGCTGTAGGAAAGAAAGGGGAGCACGTAATCAAACTCAAGGATATGACCGGAAAGAACATCCAGGTCGTCGAGTACTCCGATGATCCCCAGCAGTTCGTGATGAACGTATTCCACATCTACGGTCCTCAGAAGGTCGTTATCGAGCAGCGCGGAAACATCACCCACGCCACGGTAACTGTGGATCCCAAACTCAAGGGACGTGCCATCGGCAAAGCGGGAAAGAACCTCCGCATTGCCAGGGATATCGTGAACAGGCATCACGACATCCAGAGCATCAGCGTTGACTGAAGCCGGAAGGCCCAAACATCTTACATCCCCCTTGCGGGGGATATTTCCTTTTTTCTGTTATAAGAAAATCAGTTGATGGGCGTCCTCTCGACCTCGAGACGGTCCTCGGTCGGGTACTCTTCGATGATGTAACATCTGTATGGGAGCTCTGTTCCAACTTCTTCCAGGATCCAGGGAGCTATCTCGAGTCTGTTGCGCTCCCTGTCAATGAACATAAGTTCGTCTGGCACATCGTAAGTTTCGGCAAGGAAGCGATATGCCTCATCAAGGTCCTTATGGTACACAATACCCTTGACTAAAGTTCCGTCGTCTGTAATAACATCGTATTCTTTTGCTATATGCTCCGCACGGCGGGCCAGGCGGTTCCTGAGCTGTACGCTGTCCTTGAAGGTGGACGAACAGAAGTGGATTGGGAGGTCCGGCAGTCTCTCGAGCACTTCCATGGCGGTCTCCTCCGAACCCTTCACCGCGGATGACAGTTCGTCCTTGATCTCCAGGCCGAAACGGTCCATCATGCTCCAGTTGCTCTCGGAGAATTCCAGTTCGTTGAGGTTCACGAACTTCACTCCCGCCTCGAAGGCACTCTTGATCATCGTCACGAGTTCTTCCGTCTTCCCGGGGAGGGCGGGAACCTCGATGCCGACGTCCAGGGAGGTCTGTTCCACTATAGAGGCGAGCTCGGTGGAACCGAGTTCTGCCCAGAGGTCTTCGGTCGGGTGGTACCTGATTTCGTCGAGACCCGCAGCCTCCAGCTTCTTGGCGTTCTCCAGGCTGATGACCGCGGTGTACATGTGGATGTGATGTTCCTTTCCGAACTGGGCTTTCAGGAGTTCGATGTAGTGGATGGTGCGGTCCAGCACGGCGGAGGGGTCCCCTCCGGTGATGCCGGTACCCTCAGCGTCCATGGATTCGGCCTCGCGGATGATATCCTCGTCGGAGTAGGCCCTGCCTTCGTTGGCATAGACGACATCCCTGCCCTTCTTTTCGTTGGAAATGGGGCAGTAGAAGCATCCCGCGCTGCATCTGCCGGTCACCAGGAGCACCATCTTGGATCCCCTGATGCAGTACTGGCAGCCTTTGGCGAGATCGCCGTTGGCGGCGGAGCCCGATTCAAACCTCTGAACGCTCATGCCACTTCCATTGGCGAGTGTTATATAAGATTCGTGCGATGGGCATGCATGAGAAAGAGTTCGCGCCTTATTCTGGCACTCGACGAGACCGACAAGAGCAAAGCCTTGGCAATCGCCGGGTCCGTGGCCGGACTCGTGGACGCCATCAAGATCAACTGGCCCCTGGTCCTTTCGGCCGGCCCCGAGATCATCACCGAGCTGTCCAAGTTCTCCGACGTCATCTGCGATTTCAAGGTCGCGGACATCCCCAACACCGTCCACCTCATCGTGGAGGGTTCCGTCAACCGCGGGGCCGCCGCAGTGATCGTGCACGCCTTCCCCGGTAGCGACTCCCTCGAGGAAGCTGTAAAGACCGCCGGAGACCGTGCTGTCATCTATGCGGTTACCGAGATGAGCCATCCCGGAGGCAAGGAGTTCACAGCCCCCAACGCCGAGGCGCTGGCACAGATGGGTGTGAAGTGCGGAGTGGCAGGTTTCATCGCTCCCGCGACCCGTCCCGAGCGTATCGCCGCTATCAGGAAAATCATCGGAGACCGCGAGATCCTCTCTCCCGGTGTCGGTGCCCAGGGCGGTTCCGCCGCCGATGCCATCAAGGCCGGTGCCGATTACGTCATCGTGGGCAGAGCAATCTACAAGGCCGAGAATCCCAGAGCTGTCGCCGAGCAGATCTGCAAAGAGATTCAGAGCGTACTCTGAACGCTGTTCACGCGGGCGCTGGCTCTTTTTATAATATAATATAAGAAGGGGTTAAATAGAGATTCGGGTATTGTGCGCTATTCCAAATCGATTTACGGAGATTCGAGAATGCGCACAGTTGCAAAAGAAAAGACCAGTCCCGTCGCTTCTGAAGGCGGGGCATCCGCAGCTCCCGAGAACGGGAACAGCGGATCATGGTTCAGAACGCACTGGTGCCTGATCTCCCTGTTCGTGATCATCGCGGTATCCTTCATTCTGAGGTTCGCATTCGCGTACGGGGTCTCCGCCGGCGACAATTATGCCCTGTCCGGCGGTTCCAGTGCATCCAGTCACCTTCGCATCGTAACCGAGATACTTGCAGGAACCTATGATCCTGCCAACCAGATCACCATCAACTACCCGTACGGATCTGGAAGCATCTCTGGCCCCCTGTTCGACTACATCATCGCGGCCTTTGCCTACATCGTGACCCTCTGCGGGGTCAGCCAGGCAACTGCGGCCGCAGGAACCCTCGCCTGGTCCGCACCCATCTTCGGTGCGCTCACCTGCATCCCTGTCTATCTTCTCGGCAGGAAGCTGTTCAAGGACGAGAAAATCGGACTGCTGGCAGCGGTGTTCTACGCACTGTTCCCGCTCATGATCATGACGACCGCCTTCTCCAACGGAACCGAGAATGCATTCGTATGCTTCCTTATGGTCTGGTTCGTTTACTTCGTCGTGAAGACCCTCGAGGCCGTCGACGCAGTCGAGATCACCGGCGTAAAGCAGGTCTTCTCCAACGAGCCCGTCAGGACCTACATGCTCTTCTCCGCGGTGTTCCTGGCCTTCCTGGTCCTCTCCTGGACCGGATTCTGGACCATCATCGCCTGCGCGGCGGCCATCATGTTCGTCACTCTCCTGTTCAGGCGCATCGGCAGGAAGGACCTCCTGGCCACCGTCGTCATCGGCAGTTTCATCCTGCTGGTGGGAGTCGGAATCGGAGCCATCTACTACATCCCCCTCGGACTGTGGAGCCCCGTCTTCCAGGGCGGCTGCCTCCTGGCAGTCCTCGTGGTGGTCTACAGCGTGCTGTTCCTCGTCCTCGAGAAGCAGCCCTGGGTACTCTCCATCCCCCTCACCATCGTGGTGATTGTCGCCGTCGCGGCCGTTCTCGCCGTGTTCGCACCTTCCGTATCTTCGGCACTCCTCCACGGCAGCAGCCCCCAGGTTGGTGCACTCGCCACCGATCTCTCACACCAGTTCAGCAGGACCAGCATCTCCTCCATGGCGGCATACTATGGATGGATGACCGTCTGGTTCCCCCTGGCTCTCGGTGTCTGGATGGCATACAAGTACCGTGCGAACGCCAAATCCCACCTCTACACCTTCCTCATGCTGTGGCTGTTCTGCTGCTTCTTCATCGGCTGGTTCAGCGCCGACTACGCAGTCGTCGCCGGAGCCGGATTCGCAGTAGGATCCGCTGCACTCGTCGTCATGGTGTTCAGGGCAGTCGATCTCAAAGCCTACCTCAAGTCCCTCCGCGGCCTCGGCGTCAAGGGCGGACTGAAGAAGGCATTCGACTTCTTCCCCCTCGTCACCCTCCTCGTGGCCGTCTGCCTGGTCGCTGCCCCTGCCGCAGTGTATGCCGCAGATGCAGCCACCCCCACCAACAACGAGCACGCCAACTACTTCGGCGGACTCGGATACACGATCAACACCAACGATTCCAGCATGGTGAACGCCACCTGGAATTCCTACAGTACCCAGGCCAAGGCCGGTGCCCTCATGTCCTGGTACGGTTACTCCGATGCCGCCAGCTCCGTAGGCGGATTCAGTACCGTCACTAGCTCCGTGGGCGGCGGAACCTCGGCCATGGCCTCCGCCTACTTGTCCGCAGGCAGCGCAGGAGCGATTGCCTCCTTCATCATCCGTCTTGCCGAGAGCAACCCCGACGCCTACAGCGCAACCTTCGCCTCTGCCGGCGTCCCCGACCTCGTCAAGTACATCAAGAACCCCGCCGACGCCCGCGCCTACATGTCCGCCCACGTCGACAAGTTCGTCGCATACAACACCAACGTCCACGACGAGAGCCTGCCCTACATCGTAGGTGTCTCCTACCTTACCGAGAACCTCGGTGAGAACCAGCTCGCAGACCTGTACAACAAGGTCCGTGCCGTCAGCGGCAACACAATCTCCTACATCGAGGTCGACGGAAGCATGCTCCCGACCTACTACGGCGACGGAAGCTACACCTCCACCATCGGTTACTACGGAGACTACGTGTCCACCCAGTATGACGGACTCGCTTCCCTGTACGAAGTGAGCTCCACCACCCAGATGTACTACCAGTACGGTGGACTCGCACAGCTCTACTACAACTACCTCGACGGAATGTACGAGACCTTCCTGTGGAACGCACTCATCGGAGTGACCCCCTCCCAGTACGGACTCACCTCCACCGCCGGATCCAGCAACCTGACCCTCTTCGAGGCTCTCGCCAACTCCGACGGAACTGTCAAGGCACAGCCCGCAGCCGGTATGAGCGACTTCACTGTCTCCTACTGGCACGTCAAATACCGCGCCAACGACAACGCCGACTGGGTCGACATGGACGCCAACGCAGCCCTTGCCAAACAGAAGGCAGAGGGAGGTTACATCAACTACCTCGCCTCCGTCGTCGTCCTTGAGTACAACTCCACCGCCAGGACCGCTATCAGCGGAACCGTGACCTCCGCCGAGGACATCTCCGGCCTCAGGGTCGCTGTCTTCGAGAAGGACACCCTCGGCGCCAGCGGAGCCACCTCTTACATCCAGCGCAGCACCACCCACGTCAACGCTGACGGAACCTACACTGTCTCCGTGCCCACCGGCACCGATTATGTCGTAAGGTACTACGTCGGATCCACCGGCCTCAGGGACGGAACCCTCTACAAGACCTTCGACAGCGTCCAGACCGCCATGACCCTCTCCGCAGTAGCGGTCAGCGGAAACCTCACCTACGCTACCGGAGCAGGCAACGTTACTGAAGAGGTCAAGATGACCTTCACCGGAAGCAACGGCAACGTCGTCTCCGCGACCTTCGGAGATTCCGCCCACCCCGAGGCATTCTCCGCCGACCTGCTGCCCGACGTCTACACCGTCAAGGTATACAGCAAGAACAACACCGCACTCGGAACCTCCACTGTGTCTGTCGTCGACACCATCACTGGCCTCACCATCAGCGCCGGTATGAGCGAGATCAAGGTCACCGTGAACGATGTCTACGGAGCAGCCCTCACCGAGGCTGCCGAGGTGACCTTCATCGATGCTTCCGGTAACGTGTTCACCAGGTCCGTTGCTAACGGCAGCGCATCCGTCTACCTCAATGCAGGCGAATACTCCGCATACATCGGAGGAAAGGACTCCTCTGCAACTAAGGCCTATGTCTCCACCGAGACCAAGACCGTCACTGCCGGAAGCTCCGCAGGATCCGTGACCTTCACCGTCTGCGAAGCAACCGACATGTCTCCCTCGGCCGGAACCGTCTACTCGACCCTCGGATACACCACCGTTTCGGGAACCACCAACTACGTCCCCTCCACTCTGAACGGTAAGCTCACTGCTCTCGACAGCAGCAAGGCCGCTCTGAACGGAACCCTCACTTACAACAACAATGGCGTAGCCGGAACCGTCGCATTCATCAAAGCCGACGCAGTGTACCAGTTCGCAGCCGGTACCGACGGTAAGTTCAGTGCCACTGTGGATGCCGGAGACTACACCGTCTATGCAAAGGACAGCAGCGGACACGTGACAATCGCTACCGTGGAGGCGAAAGAGGGAATGTCCATCGCTCTCGAGAATGGTAACAAGTATACCGCCTACGTCAGCATGTATCCCTTCAACACCACAGTCGGTCTGCCCTTCGTGCCTCTGACCTTCACCGTCAACGACTCCTTCACCATCCCCGCCGCCACCGGCGCGGACGGTAAGTTCGTACTGAGCGTGCCTTCCGGTGCAACTGTGAAGTACGCCGTGGCAGCTGCAGACCTCACCGGTGTGTATGGAACCGTCATGACCTTCACCGATTACACCTCCGATGTTACCACCGTATCTGGAGACTCGACCGTCGAGTGCAAGATCGACAGGGCATCCAGCACCACCGCTACCAACAAGATCAACGATGTCTCCAAGGACAGTCTGAGCTTCGTCGACTCCGACGGAAACCCCATCTCCAGTCTGACCATCAAGTTCAGCACCTATGAGGCAACCATTTCCAGCGGAGCTATCACCGATCTGAAGAAGGGTACCGAGGCAGCTACCGGAATCACCCCCGGAACCTACTACGTGACCGTGAAGGACCCCACTGACGTGTTCATCAACAGCCAGTCCATCAAGGTATATCCCAACACTACCAAGATTGCCCTGGAGACCGTCAACTGCTTCAAGCTCGAGTACACCCTCGGCGAGACCTCCGACAGCATCTCTATCGTTGCTGTGAAGGATGCAGACGGCAAGCAGGGAGCCACCTACAGGGATACCAATGCATACCTGGTTGAGGACGGATTCGAGTACTACTTCAAGGTAACCAACGGTGACAAGGTCGCTTACTCGCAGACCTACTCCGCAGCAGGTTCCTTCAGCGGATACACCCTTGAGAACAAGGTCACCGTGTCCGGATACGTCGGATCCAAGGCCGCCGGAACCGTCAAGGCAGTCTATGACACCAACGTCAATGTCATCGCCACCCTCTCCGAGGGATCCTACAGCCTCGACCTGCCCGCAGCGAAGGTCGTCGACCTGATCCTCAACGCATCCACCACCAACGGCGGATACGTCTACAAGGCGACCGATGTCATCTTCGCTGACGACTACACCGTTCCCAACGAGAACGCGGTCTACAACGCATCCGTTAACATGACCCGCACCGAGGAGACTGGTGTCATCGCAATCTCCTCCGCATCCTTCAGCAACGGAACCGGAACCGTCACCCTGACCGTGGAGAACAAGAACGACTATCCTGTCACCTACTTCGTGAACGGAAGCGACGCATTCATCCTCGACAAGACCTATGTCGTGACCCTCGACAAACTGGCGACCTCCTCATCCATCACCGTCACCGGATTCTACAACGAGAACACCGTCGGAGCTGGCAACACCGGAGTCTCCATCTCTGTCACCGACAGCGCCGGAACCAACGTCGCTACCAAGGTCATCCCCCGCACCGCGTCCTGGACCGGTGTCACCGGCGATCTGACTTGGGAGCGTTCCACCGACACCAACAACGTGCACGACTCCGTCGACGGATACAGCTACAAGTACGCCCTTGTGTTCCACAACGGCAACACCACGCTGAAATCCGCCACCGTCACCGCCACCGTAAGCGATGCAGATGCATGGAACGTCTCGGTCACCGATGCTGACGGATACCTCGTACAGGCCTCCGGAAGCGCATTCGAGCTCAACGGTCTCGGCGACACCACTCTGTATGTGGTTATCAGCAGCAAGACCGGATCCTCCATCACCTCCATTCCCAACGTGGAGCTTACCGTGGGCGGAGATGTCAGCGGAACCGCCACTCTGGCCGCGGCCACCGGTACTCTCAACGAGACCGAGGGCTCCGCATCCGGTGACAAGTCCGACAACAACAAGACAGGCCTCGCACCCGCCTTCTGGATCTTCACCGTGCTTACAATCCTGATGTTCCTGATCCTTCTGTGGTCTGGAATGAAGAGGGGGGTGTTCTCACGCAGAAACTGAACTTCGCAATCTTCGCCGTGGCCCTTCTGGCCCTTACGGGATTCGCGGGCGTCGCCATCGCTGACGACAGCTCCGCGGATTCCTACGCATCCGCAGACGTGACCTTCTCCGCAAGCGAGGTCAAGACCTCGGGCACCGTCACCGCCACCCTGAACTTCAACGAGGGCGATGCCGGCTTCTCCAAGGTGGAGTACTCCGCTACTCTGCTCGATTCCACGGGAAAGAACACCTCCGCGACGATCACCAGCCCCACCGGGAGCTCAGCCACTGTGCCCTTCACCAAGGACCTCACCGTGACCGCACCCAGCAAGGCCGGTACCTATACCCTCAAGGTGGTATACACCGAGACCATCGGTACCGAGACCAAGGAGTACACCGTCAACAAGGACCTGAAGGTCAGCGAACCCGTGACCCTCACCGTGAAGATCACCAACCCCGAGACCAGCAGTCTCGCCATCACCGACGGAGTGTTCTACTTCGTCCTTGACAATAAGAGGATCGAGGAGAGCAAGACCACCAAGAGCATCGCCATCGGTGATACCGCTACCTTCACCTACGAGCTCCTGGGAAGCACCCTCTCCAAGGGAAAGCACACCTACAGCCTGGTGGCAGCAGATAACGCTTACAACGTCTCCGGTCTCGGAACTGAGCACACCTTCTACTACGATCAGGGCAACATGAACGCATACACCTATCTGATGGTGCTGCTGTTCATCATTGTGACCATCATCGCCGTCTGGATCTACCGCAAGCCTGTCAAGAACTACGGTAAACCCAAGGCAAGGCGCTAAACCTTTCAACGAAGGGGGTCTCCCCCTTCACATTTTTATGTCTGTCCAATCATGGTGAATTTCCCGTTTTGGATGCTAACTTGCTAACTGTACTATTCTCATTTTAACTAGTTCTAAGAAGAAATACTCTGCATGAACCAAGAAATTGATTCTGCAGCAAGTGCAATGTATACGAACAATAGGGAGAATCAGCTCTTCAAAGGTAGGATCATCGGAAAGGATCTCTTAGCAAAATTGCTTGAGATGGTCAGTCCAGAGTTCAAGGGTCTGCCCAAGGAAGAGATATACGCATGCATGGACCTGGAAGACGACGGGACAACCGTTGCAGGCACTAGCATAATGTCTCCATTCCCCTTCAATGGGCCGATTCTGTTTGATTCGGCATATCGTATCAGACTACCCAAGACCGGGGAACCCGGACCCATCGTCGGTATCGTGGTTCAAGGTCGCAAAACGCTGGATCCCCGGATGAAATGGAAGGTTATGCAATACTACTCGCGCTTGATAGTTGATCAGAGAAAGGACTACTCAACGGACGAGGAACTATTCGAGAATCTGAGGAAATCCATACTCATTTGGATTAGGTTATCGCAAAAACCGGATTTCCGCAATTGTATGTACCGTTCATCGTGGTACAAGTATGATCGTGATCACCCTGAAAAAAAGGAGTACTGCCCTGATTGGTCCGAGTCTTTTGAGCTTAATGTGGGTACATATGATGAAGTTCCCGAGACTCCCGAATTGGGGGCACTTAGTATACTGTTCTCCAGTGAGCTGGATAATGCCGAGAAGACAAAGGAACTCAGAGAAAAGTATGATATTGTGGTGAACGGAGGCATTCTAAAAGAGGCGAGGGCGATGATTGCTGTAGCCACCGAGATGAACAAAATCCGCGAGGAACGCGACGAAGAACTGGCGAGGTTGTATACGGATGAGATTCTGAAGAAGGCAGAGGAATCAGATCGGTCCGAGGAGGATATTTTATCCGAGTTGACGGTTCTTCCCGAGCATCGCAATCTTATCCGTGAACATCTCAAGAAGTGTCAGAATTCTTGAACATAATCTGTCGGAAGCCGTTTGTATGAACCGTTTTCCGACAGTCATTCCTTATCCGAGACTAATGCCTCTGGAACAGAATCAGCGACCTTCAGAAACGCTGATTCATCCAAGGTGGTTAGTACGCCCCAATGACAGGCTGTTTCAGGCAGTCTTCATCATCGACGCAGTGGTAATGTCTGTCCTTGAACGGTCCATGATACCGCGTGCGATGTCCTGTTTCCTTCTGACGGGAGCTACGGAATCCTTGATATCAAGGGTCATGAGGACGTCACACAGCTCCTCCATCTTGGAGAAGATACGGGTAGCTTCCTGCAGGTTCCCTTTCATGAGCCTGTCGAGCATATCCCTTCTGAGCTCGCCGATGCTGTCCGCAAGACCCAGCACCCATGCGGCGGGTGTGATCTCCAGGACGCGGTAGGAGGGAATCTCCTCCCCGCGGAGGGCATAATCGTAGATGACCGTCTCTGCGAACTCCATCATGGCACTCTCCACATCGGCCCCGTAAACCAGCTTGGGATAACCGGAGACCGCTTCGATAAGGCCTGCCAGGTCGCTGGAAATGCTGTCGATGAGTTCCGGATCCCTCTGACCTGCGTGGATACCGTGGATGGCGGTCTTGGTCTTGCGGATGATCTTCCTGGAAAGGCTGAATGCGAGATTGGTGGCCTCCTCTTCCGCGGCGAGCGCCTGCTCCGCCTCGGACATGAGTTCGTGAAGCTGCATAGACGGGTGATGGTGTTCCCGTCATAAGGATTTGTGGAACATCCTGCGCACGCTGTCCAGGTAGAGATCGCGTCTGAGGCGTTTCTCGTAAGGGGGTATGTCAGGCCTCTTGAATTCGAGATCTGGGTATGTCACATCGAGCAGGGTCAGCCCATCGGGTTTGGCGATGCCGAAGGTCCCGTCCTCGCCGGCGAGTTTGGCCTTCACGTCATCCATGGATGACATGCCCTTGCTGACCTGCAGGATGGCGGCCATGATGCGGCGGATCTGATTCCACAGGAAATAGTCGGCGCAGAAATCGGTGATGATGAGTCCGTTCTCGTATCTTACGTCGATGCTGTCTATCGCCATAACCGTGGACCTGCCGGTCTCGTTCTTGGCGAATCTCTTGAAGTCGTGATGTCCCTCGAAGAGTTTGGCGGCCATGATGAATTTGTCTAGGTCGATGCCGAATTCGGGCACTATGTAACGATAGTAACGTTTCCAGGCCATGCGGGGATTGAACGCATCATCGATCTCGGTGGCTGCTGTATAATACACCCCATGGGAGATCGAATTGACTGCCTGAAGGAGAAGACCCAAATCCTTGAATTCGGTGTAGAATGTGACGACATTGCCGAGCGCACTGACCCCCGCATCCGTGCGGCTCGCGAACTTCAGGTCGATCTTCTCCGGCGGTACGTGGTCCACCAGTTCCAGGTTCTTCAGAATCTCCCCTGCGACGGTGCGTATGCTGGGGTTGTCGTCGGTAGGCTGTATCTGGGAGCCGTTGAACTCGTCTCCCAGGTAGGCTATCTTGACTGCGACGCGTCTCATTGTCCGCGGATCTGCTTCATGTGGTCGATCCTCTTCTGGATGAGGGCGGCCGTGCCGATGTCGTGGCGGACAGCGATGGCGTCGCACTTGACATAGCTGAGTCCTGCCTCGCAGTTCCTCTCAGCCTCTTCCAGACTGTCGCCGACTCCGACGATTCCGATGGAACGGGAGGTGCCGGTGACCAGTTTGCCACCGTTCTTGTCGACGCTTCCGAAGTAAGCCACCGATCCGGTGTTGGCGATGCTGTCGAGGTCGATGGAGATGGTGTGCCCTGCCTCGGACTTGACTCCGTATCCCCTGGGTACGACGTACTTGCAGACAGTGGCCTTGTTGGCGAATCTGACCTCTTTGTCCTTCAGTTTGCCGCCGGCCATCCATTTGATGATCTCGGTGAAGTCGGTCTGGAGCGTGGTGAGGACGTTCATGGCCTCGGGGTCTCCGAACCTGGCGTTGATCTCGATGATCTTGGGTCCGGTCTTGGTGAGCATGAACTGGCCGTACATGGTTCCGCGGTAGGGGCAGCCCTCGGAGGCGAGTGCCTTGACGATGGCCCTCACGATCTCGATGGATTTCTGGCGTTCCTCCTCGGTGACGAAGGGCAGGAGGTGGTTGGCATCGCTGTACGAACCCATTCCTCCGGTGTTGGGTCCGAGGTCTCCCTCGTAGGCCCTCTTGTGGTCCTGGACCAGGGGCATGGGGTAGACCTCATCTCCGTTGGTGAAGACCATCTGGGTGAACTCCTCTCCCTCGGCCTTTTCCTCGATTATGACCTTTCCTCCGCCGACGTTGCCCTCGAAGATCTCCTTGATGTACTCGATGGTCTCCTCGAGGTTGGTGAGCTGGTCTCCCTGGACCTTGACTCCCTTTCCGCCGGTGAGTCCGACGGGTTTTACTGCGACTTTGTAGGGAACGGTCTTGACGTATTCGATGGCATCCGCTTCGTTGTCGAAGCTCTTGTATCCGAGGTTGCCGTCGATCTTGTATTTGTCGACCAGGTTCCTCATGAAGGTCTTGGAGGTCTCGATCCTGGCGGCATCTTTGGTGGGAGAGGCGCATTTGATTCCGATGTGTTCCAGAGCATCCACGACTCCGCTCGAGAGAGGTGCCTCGGGTCCGATGAACGCGTACTCCACGAAGTTGTTGATGGCGAAATCGCAGATTTTGTCGATGTCGTCCTCGCTGGCGAGAAGCACCTCCTTGGCCCTCTTGGCGATTCCGGGGTTGCTGTTCTTCATCACTGCGTAGATTTCCGCATTGGCACGTGCCAACGCCTCAACGGCCGCATGCTCCCTTGCTCCTCCGCCTACTGTAAGAATCTTCATGAACTCTCCTCCTCAAAATCCGAATGCATCTATGATCTCGTCGACCCCGTTTCCCTTCCTGGCACTGCAGGTGTACATTTCTTTGAGGCCGCCGGTCAGCTTGTTGTAGTCCTTGGTGATGACGCTCGGGTCGACACCCACCGCATCCGCGATATCCATCTTGTTCAGGATGGCGATGTCGGAGTGCTGGAAGACGGCATGGTGCTTCCTGACCATGTCGTCGCCCTCGGTGGTGGAGACCACCACGGCGCGGTAATCGGTGCCCAGCGGGAAGTCCGCGGGGCAGACCAGGTTGCCCACGTTCTCGATAATCATCACATCGTATTTGTCCAGGTCGATGTCCGCAAGGCACTTCTTGATCAGGTTGGCGTCGAGATGGCATTCCTTCCCGGTGTTGCAGTTGACCGCATCCAGTCCCGCCTCGCGGAACCTGGTGAAGTCATCGTCGCCGGTGACATCGCCCGCGATGACGCAGACCCTTTTGCCGCGGGACACCAGTCTCTTGCCGATCTCGATGATGAGAGCGGTCTTGCCGGCGCCGATGGAGCCCATGAAGTCCACGGATTTGATGCCGTGTTCCTTCAGAAGGTGGTAGTTCTCGTGTGCGATCTTGTTGTTCGCTCTCAGAACATCGAACTCCATTCCGGCCTGGATAATGTGCATAATGCCTCTATCGACACGGTCCCCTATAAGGGTATCCACGCACGCACACGATACATTAAAGAAAAAGGGGAGCATAGTCCCACCCATTATGAGCTATGCTGACTTCCTTTCAAAGAAACTGGCTGACGCCGGTGCGGAAGAGGGCTGCATGCTGAACGTGGAGTCTTCCGGTAAGACCTACCGCGGGGTGCTGATGCCCCACCACGAGTTCAGCGGGCACGATATCCTTATCCTCAAGATGAAGAGCGGATACAACATCGGTATCAGGATGGCGGAGGATGCCAAGATCTCCGTCGAGTCCAGGCCCGTGGAGAGGGTCAAGCACGAGTCCGAGGACGCCCCCAAGGCCGGTCTGAAGACCATCGTCCTCATCGGTACCGGCGGAACCATCGCATCCTACGTGGATTACCGTACCGGAGCCGTCCACCCCGCGCTTTCCACCTCTGACATGATCAACGCGGTCCCCGAGATCAAGGAGATCGCCAACCTGAAGGCCAATGTCCTGTTCTCCATCTTCTCCGAGAACATGACCGTCCCCCACTGGCAGAAGCTCGCCGAGGCCATCGCCGACGAGCTCAACAACGGTGCGGATGCGGTCATTGTGCCCCACGGAACCGACACTATGGGATACACCGCCGCGGCAGTGTCATTCATGCTCGGCGACATCTCCAAACCCGTGGTCTTCGTAGGTGCCCAGAGGTCCTCCGACAGGCCTTCTTCCGATGCAAGCAGCAACCTCATGGCAGCAGCCAGGTTCTGCGTCAACGGCAACGCCGCAGGCGTGTTCGTCGTCATGCACGAGGGCTCCGGCGACGATACCTTCGCCGTCCACCTCGGTACCAGGGTCAGGAAGATGCACACCTCCCGCAGGGATGCCTTCAAGAGCATCAACGTGCCCCCCGTGGCCATCGTGGACAGGGCAGGAAAGATCACCTTCAACGAGAAGCTCAGGCCCGTCAGCAAGGACAAGGTCGCAGTCAGCAGCGACATGTGCCAGCAGGTCGTACTTCTCCAGTTCTACCCCGGCATGGATCCTGAACTCTTCCGTGACGTGATCCTCAAAAGCAAGGGAGTTGTCATTGCCGGCTCCGGACTCGGACACGTCAACGGCAACATGGTCCCCCTCCTGAAGGAGGCTTCCGACAAGGGCATCGTGGTGGTCATCACCTCCCAGTGTCTCAACGGAAGGACCAACCTCAATGTGTACAACACCGGCAGGGATATGCTGAACGCGGGAGTCATCACCGTCCAGGATATGCTGCCCGAGACCGCCTACGCCAAGCTCATGTGGGCGCTCGCCAACACCAAATCCGCCGAAGCGGCCAAGGAGGTCATGAAGACCTGCCTGGCCGGCGAGATGAGCGACAGGAGGCTGATGCTGTGAGCGATGAGAAATACGAGATGATGTGCGGTATCGAGATCCATCAGCAGCTCGACACCCACAAGCTCTTCTGCGACTGCGAGAGCAACCTGTCGGAAGAGGGAACCGGCGGAATCTACCGCCGCCTCAGGCCCACCACCTCCGAGATGGGAGAGGTCGACCGTGCCGCTCTGGCACAGTTCATGAGGGGCTACGGATACAGCTATCAGAGCTGCCCCTGCGAGACCTGTCTGGTGGAGCTCGACGAGGAGCCTCCCCACGAGGTCAACCCCGAGGCCATGGAGACCACGCTCATCTTCTCCGAGCTGGTCGGGGCCAACGTCATCGACGAAGTGCAGTTCATGAGGAAGATCGTCGTCGACGGTTCCAACACCTCCGGATTCCAGAGGACCTCCCTGGTCGCCGTGGACGGCGCCATCGATGTGGAGGCCATCGGCAAGAAGGTCGGCATTCTCTCCGTATGTCTTGAGGAGGATGCATGCCGTAAGATCGACGCCACCGCCGACACCGTCACCTGGAGGACCGACCGTCTGGGTATTCCCCTCATCGAGGTCGCAACCGCACCCGACATGAGGACTCCCGAGGAGGTCTACGAGGTAGCCGCCAGGATCGGATCCCTGCTCAGGGCCACCAAGAGGGTCAAGAGGGGACTCGGAACCATCAGGGAGGATCTCAACATCTCCATCCCCGAGGGTGCACGTATCGAGATCAAGGGAGTACAGGAGCTCAGGCTGCTGCCCGAGTTCGTTTCCAACGAGGTCAACAGGCAGAAGAACCTGGTCAGGGTCATGAAGATCCTGAAGGAGAGGGGAACCGCCCCCGCACCCGTCGACATCGTGGACGTCACCGACCTCTTCAAGGACTGTCAGGCCAAGGTCATCGTCGGTGCCCTGAAGGACAAGGGAAAGGTCCTCGCAGTGAGGCTTCCCGGATTCGCGGGTGTCATGAACGGCGACAACAAGACCCTCAGGCTGGGTGCCGAGATGGCACAGTACGCCCGTACTGTCGGAGTAAAGGGAATCTTCCACTCCGACGAGCTTCCCAACTACGGAATCGAGCAGGCAGAGGTCGACAGGCTGCGCGAACACCTCGGAATGACCGGCGAGTTCGATGCGTTCGTCATCTGCGCCGCACCCGAGAAGAAGGCCAAATCCGCTCTCAATCTGGCTGTCGAGAGGGCCAACATGGCTCTCGACGGAGTCCCCGAGGAGACCAGGGATCCCCTTCCCGACGGAACCACCAGGTACTCCAGGCCTCTGCCCGGAGCCGCCAGGATGTATCCTGAGACCGATGTGCCTCCCACTCCCATCCCCGCGGTGAGGCTGGAACGCATCAAAGCCAACCTTCCCGAGATGCCCGAGCAGGTGGAGGCACGCCTCATCAGCAAGTACGGAATCAATGCCCAGCAGGCCCACCAGATCGTCAGGCAGGGCAGGGACGACCTCTTCTGTCAGATCGCCGATGAGTTCGACCTGTCCGCAGTGGCCGCCACCACCTTCCAGAACACCTTCCAGGAGCTGGAGCACGAGGGCATCGACACCGACTTATTCTCCTATGATGAACTGTATGCAGTGTTCTCCGGACTCAAGGCCGGCAAATACGCCAAGGAAGCCATCCCCGCCATCCTCAAGGAGATGGCGACCGGAACCGACCTCGAGGCCGCCGTTAAGAAGCTCGGAGTCACCGCAGTCGGTGCCGACGAGGCAGCGGCCATCATCGAGAAGATTGTGAAGGAGCGCGAGGACTTTGTCCGCGCCAAGGGCATGGCCGCCATCGGCGGACTTATGGGCCCCGTCATGGGTGCGCTCAGAGGAAAGATCGACGGCAAACAGGCCAACGAGCTCCTCACCGCAGCCATCAAGAAGTTGCTCGGCTGATCAAACTCTAAACCGGCCCGGCAACGGGCCGGTACACATGTGCCAGACATGTGTTGGCACATAACTTTTTCTTTCAGAAATCTATCTCGAGGACACGCAGGACCTCGAAGAACAGAGGCAGTTTCCCGAGTTCCTTCATGGTCCTGCCTTTCAGGAGGTCGTCAAGCTTTTCCTGATCCATGAGGGACGAGACCACCACAATGACCCTGCCTCCAGGCAGGAGATGTTCCGGTGCTTTCTCCAAGAGTTCGGGTAAGGGGCCCATACCGTCCGACCCTCCCGACCAGGCCTTGGCGAGGAGACCTTCTTCCTCCACGGGCAGATAGGGGAGGTTGAAGATAATCGTATCATATCTCTCGGAGAATGCCGAGTAGATGTCGGTCTCCCTCACGTCGAGCCTCGCTCCGTTCGCCTCTGCGTTCCTCCTTGCGAGGGCCACCGCCTTCGGGTTGATGTCGCCGCAGGAGACCTCCGCACCGTTCAGCGCGCAATGGATGGAGACGATCCCGGAACCGCAGCCGATCTCCAGCACCCTCTCTCCCTGACGGACATCGAAGGATTTCACCAGTAGGATGCTGTCTTCCGATGGCGGATAGACGTCGTCATCCTTGGCGATATCGAGGTCGTGGAGATACTGCATGTGTCACAAAAGCGACTAAATCCGTTTAAATGTGCGGGTCGATGACCATGCATGAATTCCATCGATGTACTGGTGCTCGGATATCTCGAGCGCTTCGAGGACGGCTCCGTGAACCTGAAGGAGACCTGGTCCACCTCGTCACTCATACGCACCGACGACGGGCACGTCATCGTGGTAGACACCAGCAGCGATTTCATGAGGTCCCCCATAAAATCAGCCTTCAAGCAGATCGGGAAGATCTTCCCGGACGATGTGGACATGGTGGTGCTCACCCACTGCCATACCGACCACATCGGCAACGTATCCCTGTTCAAGAATGCCGCCGTCTACGTCCACGAGGGGGAGGAATGCACCATCCCTAATGCGAAGATCGTGAAGGCGGACACGGAGATCGCCAAGGGCGTCCGCCTGGTCCACACCCCCGGCCATTCAGACGGTTCCATGAGCGTGTTCGTGGAGGCCGACCGCAGGTACGCGATCGTAGGCGACGTGGCACCCCTGAAGGACAACTTCACCAAGAGGATCATCCCCGCCCTTCACACGGATGCGGAGGCCGCCAGGGCGAGCCTCGAGAAGATAGCGGAATGGGCGGACGTCATCGTACCCGGCCACGACAAGCCTTTCAAGGTCAGATGAGGAGATAAGCTTAAATCCCGAACTATATAGGCCGCGATACAAATTCTGCGGATTGTCCGCAGGTGGTGAGAAACATGTCCGATATGCCCGATACGATTTACAACGAGTGCCCCGACTGCGGGGATGTCACCGAACACAAGATACTGAAAGCCAAGATGGGCAACTTCAACGTCAACGGAACCTTCCAATGCAAGGAGTGCGGACGTGTGTTCTCGGGAGTCATCAGGCTTCCCAAGGAGTTCGAGGTGAAGGTCCTGCTCAGCGATGGCGACCTGACCGAGACCACCCAGACCATGCTGAGGGAGGACGAGATCGTCGCCGTGGGCGATGAGTTCGACCTCGATGACGGCAGGCATGTGCAGATCACCTACATCGAGCTTCCCGACGGAAGCAGGAAGAAGAAGGTCCCCGCCACCGAGGTCAAAGCCCTCTGGGTCAAGGCCTTCGGCGTGCTGATGGTGAAGGTCTCCGTCAACGATTACAAGAAGACCTATCCCATGCTCTGCGAGGCGGAACCCGACGACGAGTTCACCGTCGGAATGTTCATGCACTTCGACCTCTGGGACTGCGTGATCCACGCCATCAAGACCAAGGACCGTCTGCTCAGGAAGGGTACCGCGGAGGCCAGGGACATCGTCCGTATCTACGCCAAGATCAGGCACAGGGACGGCACCACCGCACCCATGGACGACAGCGAGTTCGATGACGAGCAGTTCGAGTTCGCGGACGACGCAGTCATGGACTTCGAAGAGTGAAACCATTCAACCCGGGCATCTGCCCGGGATTCATGTTATTTGCAAAATCAGTTAATGTCGCTCGGCAGGATGTAGTCGAGGACGTCTGAGATAGTTTCGGAGACTATCGTGTGGGTGGCCGCGTCTGAGGTGTAGGGATCGGTGGGATTGAACGCGATCGACAGTGCCGAGTTCTTGAACATGGGGATGTCGGTGAACGAGTTGCCGATGGACACTGTGCGTTCGGGAGTGGTGTGATACTTCTCGATGAACTTCCTCACCCAGGGACTCTTGTCCGCCAAATCGACGATATCGATGCCTTCTCCCGTGAGTTTTCCTTCGTCATCGACCTCCAATGCATCGGAGATGAAGTCGTCGAAGCCGAATTCGTTCATGATCATCTTGGCGGCAATGTCGATGCCTCCGCTGACGATGACACACTTCATTCCAGCTTCCTGCAGGGAAGCCACAGTCTCCTGGATGCCGTCGATGAGCGGTACCTTCTGGAAGATACCTATGAGATCCTTGACACAGAGGTCGGGCTTGGCCTTCTTCCAGGTGCTGATATCGCTGCGCATGAACTCCCTCTCGGTGATCTCCTGGTTGATGAAGGCTTTGTACCCTTCCTCGTTGGAGGTCCCAAGGCATTCGTGGATCCATTTCCATGTACTCCTCACCCTGGTAAGGGTGCCGTCCATGTCGAAACAGACCAGGTCGTACTTGCTCAGCATGCTGCCCCATATCTCCTTTCGACATAAGTTCTTATCTAGGACGAGAACATCGGTCAATCAATGGAAATGCCTGAGGATTATGTCAGGATTCAGTATGCGGACGGTTTCTACCTGGGACAGGTGGCCGAGGACGGGAAGACCGAACACGGTCACGGAATGTTCTCCTGGGACAACGGCAATATCTATACCGGAGAGTTCAGGAACGGACGCTTCAACGGCCACGGACGCTATGCCTGGGCCGACGGAAGGATCTACGACGGAGATTTCCTCGACGATACCATTTCGGGACGCGGAGTCATGACCTGGCCTTCCGGCGACAGGTATGAGGGCGATTTCTCCAACGGGGTCATGGCAGGACAGGGTATCCGTTATTTCGCCAACGGCGACAGGTACGAAGGGGCATTCGCCAACAACACCATGGAAGGCGAGGGCAGGTACTACGCGGCGGACGGTTCCATCGTTTATGACGGCCCCTGGGTGCAGGGATGCGCTGTCAACTCCGACGACAAGCGTCTCACCGAGTGAAGTGCTTTTTATCGGTACGCACATACTGTCTACGAACACGCATGCTTACCATAATCGGCACCGGACACGTTTTCAAAATCGGCGAGGCAGTATCCTTCCTCACCCGTCAGTGCTGGCCGGATGCCGTGTGTGTGGAACTGGACGATTTGAGGTATCACGCAATCACAGGTGATAAGGAAGCTCTCCGGGAGGACCTCATCGCCAAGGGTATCGATCCCGATGCTTCGAAGGAGGAGCGCATGAAGAATGCCTCCCCTGTATACCGCCAGTCCGCCAAATACCAGGAAAGGGTATCGAAGGACAACCGCAGTTCGGCGGGAGCGGACATGGTGGCGGCCATTGGTGCCGCCAAATCCGTGGATGCGGAGATCTTCCGCATCGACCTCGATGCACAGGAAACCATGGAGAAGATGTGGAACGAGATGTCCGGCGGAGAGAGGTTCCGCTACAAGATGTCCGGCATCGCCGACAACCTGTTCAAGAAACGCAGGGTGAACAAGACCCAGGCAGATTATTCCAAAGACCAGGCGGCGTACATCGAGAACATGCGCAAGAAGTATCCCACCCTCGTCAGGGTACTCATAGACGAACGTAACGAACACATGGCGAAGGAGATCATCAGGGTCTGCTCCGCCCACCGCAACGTGGTCGCTGTCGTAGGCGACGGCCATGTCGACGGTCTTCTCAAACTTCTTCCGTCCGACCTCGAGGTGCGCGTCGTGCGCCTCGCCGAGATCATGGACGACAAACGCCTTAAAGAACTCAAAACAGAATTTTGGGAGTCTCCGGAACAATGATAGTGAAACTTTTAGCCCACACCCCCGACGCAGATAGGGTCTGCGCCGCAGCCGCCCGTTCCTGCTATTCGGCCAAACCCGCCAGCGAACTGTACGATACCATGAAGGACCCCGCCAAGTTCCTGGCGAACGTGGTCGCCATGGGACACCACTCCGTTATCGAGCATGCAGTCTTCACATTCTCGGTGGAAGGTGTCTCCCGTTCCCTCACCCACCAGCTGGTAAGGCACAGGATCGCCTCCTATTCGCAGCAGAGCCAGAGGTACGTTTCCCTCAACACCCCCGATTACGTGGTGCCCGAGGAGATCGCCAAGAATCCTGAGGCGAAGAAGCTGTATGACGACCTGATGCAGAACATCTGGGACACCTACAACAAACTGGAGGATCTCGGTATCATCGCGGAGGATGCGAGGTACGTCCTGCCCAACGCTTGTACCACCAACATCACCCTTACCATGAACGCCCGCCAGCTCATGCACTTCTTCACCCTGAGGTGCTGCAACCGTGCCCAGACCGAGATCAGGCAGCTGGCCGACGAGATGCTCAAGCTCTGCAAAGTGGCCTGCCCCAACATCTTCGCCTACGGAGGACCCTCTTGCGTAAGGGGCCCCTGCCCCGAGGGCGAGAAGTGCTGCGGCCACTCTCGCAGGGCCGAGTTCATCGGCGTCAAGGAGGAGTGAACGCCTTTATAGGAGGGGACAGCCCCCTGTCCCATCCCATTAGTTTAAATATGGCATACCTATCACACACAACATAACTCGGTGAACGATATGGGAAGAATAAGACCCACCTACATCAAGAGAGTATCCATCGAACTGATCAACAAATATCCTCAGGCATTCAGCAAGGACTTCGACAACAACAAAGAGATGGTCGCCCAGCTGACTGACGTTTCCACCGTCCCCATGAGGAACAAGATCGCCGGATACATCACCCGCTACCTCTGCCACCCTGAGGCTTGAAGGTAGAAACCATTTACCTATCCGAAAGGATAAGACCGCATAAAATCCACGGGCGTATGGGGTAGCTTGGATATCCTGAGGGCTTGCGGAGCCCCAGACTTGGGTTCGAATCCCAATACGCCCGCCATACTTTTTCGGATTTTACAGAATTTGAACGGATTCAGTTCATTCTTCCGTTTCTTCATCCTCTTCGTCGGGCTTGGGCCATACGGTCTTGACGATCTCGATCGATCCCGGAGGGAGAATCCTGGAGATCTCCTCCTCGGGAACCTCCATGGCCTTGGCGATATCGCCGTTGATCCTGCCGTTCTTCTCTTTCGAGGGCTTGATCACGTAGTACTTCTCGCTGCACTTCTCGATGACCTCGGTGGGTGCGCACATGATCTTCCTGCTGCCTTCGTAGGTGATCTCTCCCACTGCGAGTTCGAGAGGAAGGTGGTACTCCCAGTTCCTCTTACCGCGGATGATGAACGCTCCCCTGGGGACGAACTCTCCCGCGTTGGGGGTCTTGGAGACCTGGTCGGGATAGGCCCAGAAGGCGCCTCCTTCGGAGGATCCGGCCATCCAAGCTTTCGATTGTGCCAGAGCGAACCAGCAGGCCTCTCTGAGCTCCTGGTCCGAGGCCTTGGAACCGTCCTTGAGGATGACTGAAGGGGCACCGTGGATATCGGCGTGAACGTATACGTCAGGGTCTTTGAGGTGCTTCTTAACGATACTGTCGTTGGAGTGGGTGTCCCTTCCAGCGATGACAAGTTTACCTTCGGAAGTGATGAACCATTTGAAGGTCTCGAACCAGAACCTCTTGGTGGGTGCCGCTTTGGAAAGTTCGGCGGCGACCTTCTTATCGAATCCCTTCTGTTTCTTCTCCAGTTCGGCCTGGCTGTCCGTCAGTGCCTTCTCGGCGTTATCGGCTTTCTCGCTCTCGGTCTTGCCCTTGGCGTAGATGTCCGAGGCGTTGGCATCGATTCCTTTGGTGTAGTTGAGTTCGATGGTGAGATATCCGATCTTCACGGCGACGATGAGCTTCTCGGGGTTGATGTAATCCACATAGGGAATCTTGAGCGCACCCTCGGTGAGCTTCTCCCAGGAGAGTTTTTTGCTCTGTTCGTCGAGGACCTTCAGGAGTTCGGTCACCTTCTGGTATTCGGTGTAGAGGGCATCGGCCTGGGCCTTGAGACGCTCTGCGGACTGCCTGTATGCCTGCACGGTCTCGGTCTGTTTCTCGATCCTCTTCTTGAGCTTCTCGATCTCTGGGTCTTTGAATTCTTTCTTCTCGGTGGCCGCGGTCTCCGCCATCAGCTTGCCGATGGCCAGCGACATGGTCTCGGCGGATTCCTTCTCGCAGTCCTCGTAGATCTGCAGATCCACCGGTGCGATATCCTCTATCTTGCCGTCCCTGCGGAAGATCATGGGCTGTGATTTGACGTTGATCTGTGAGACGATGTCGTTCATCGCCTTGTACATCTGGGACAGCGCCTCGTCGGTGACTTCGGCGGCGGGCACGTTCTTCTCGCATCCCGCACGTTTGCAGACCTCCTCGGCATACTGACCTCCAAGGTTGTTGACGGTGGCGAGGGTCCTGACGGTATCGGATTCGGAGGTCCTGAACACCCTGCTGAACTCCTCCTCCGTGGAGGTGAGGGGGTTAAAACGCTCCTTGGGCATGACGTAGTCTTCGCCGGGACGGGTTGCCCTGTCCCTGAAGGTCCTCTGCGTCAGGCAGTTCACGATCTTGCCGTCCTGCACCAGGAGGACGTTGCCTCCTCCGAACATCTCGAAGATGAGGCTGTAGTCTGCCTCGGCTTTGAAAACCTCCATGATGACGATACGGTCGAAGCCCACCTGGCGGGTCTTGCCGATGCGTGCGTTGGTGAGGTATTTCCTCATGAAGGTGGCGAAGGAAGTGGGCGTGGTGGGTGTTTCGGGCCTGTCGGGGGATAGGAACAGCCATTTCTTGTCCTTGAAGAAAAGGTCCACCTTACCGTTGCCTTTGGCGTTGATGCGGAACAGGACGTTGTTGTCCCATTGGTAGGTCTTGTCCAGGTGCGCATCTTCGAGCGCGGCCATTTCGGTGACCAGCGAACTGACATCGAAAGAGCTCATTTCCTTCTTCATACAGTACCCGATAACGCTCGATTTCAAAAACTCATCTATCTTTTTCTGGCCGATTCAGAAACCTTTATTTATGCCAGCCTATTATTCGGCTATGCTGCCGCAGTGGCTAAGGGGTATAGCGACGCCTTGGTAAGGCGTAGGCCGAGGGTTCAATTCCCTCCTGTGGCTCCATTTTCATTTCAATTCGGTGGGCGGAGCTATGGATTTCCGTCCGATTTTTGAAATTTCAAAAAAGTGAATCCGGGGCTGTGCCCCGGCAGTAAGGCGTTTCGGTAACGTTTTGCGATTGTCAGTGCATCAGGTAGAACACCCATCCGGACCAGATCTTCGGGAAGAAGTAGGTGGTCTTCTTGGGCATCCTCTTGCCTTTCTCGGACAAGTCCCAGATGGTGGAAAGCTGAGGGTCGTTGAGGATGATGGCGGCGTCGTGCTTCTTCTCTGCCATTGCTTTTTTGACAGACTCGAGCTCAGCGTCGTAGGAGACCTTGGATTTACCCTCATCGGACTTGTAGATGCCTTTGAGGATGTTCTCCTGTGCCGAGTAGGTGTCGAGTTCGAACAGTATGTTCTCGTTCTGTTCCTTGTTGTCGAACAGGAAGCACCTGCCGGACTTGAAGATCATTCCGAAGAGGTGATCCTTCAGCTGGGCCTCCATCTCCTCCTCGGCGACCTCCTTCATGACCATCTTCTTCTCCATCTTCTTGAGGGCGCTGGTCTCGCCGATGTCCTCGGCGTCGATGAGCCTGTGGGTGGGCCAGATGACAAGGCCCTGGTCGTCGGCGGCGACCATGGTGCAGAGAACGTACTGCTTCGCTTCGCAGTCGGGGTTCTCCTTGGCGTAGTTGAGGGCGGTCTCGTACCTGTGGTGTCCGTCCGCGATGAGCATGTTCTGGTCCTTCAGCTTCTCGGTGATCTCCTTGCAGATGGTCTCATCGCCTACCCTGCTGTACCTGTGCTCCACGCCGTCGGAGTCGACGTACCTGTAGCAGAGGCGGGCGGCGTTGTCCACTTTCTTGGCAAGGTCCGCTCCGAGTCCGGGGAAGATTCCGAAGATGGACTCTAGATGGGTCTCCATGTCCCTCAGGAGATTGAGACGGTCTGCCTTGACCTTGGAGAAGGTCTCCTCATGGGGAATGATGTGTCCTTCGGAGTATTCCTCGGTCTTCAGGATTCCGACGAGTCCCCTCCTGTTGTACTCTTTGCCACCGGAGGTGAATCTCTGGTCGTAGATGTAGAAGGAGGGTTGGTCAGGCAGGAGGATCTCCTGTGCAATCATCTTATCGAGGAGTTTCCTGGATGCGGTATATCTCTTGTCCGCATCGGGGGAAAGGGTCAGGTTGGTGACGTTGTATTGGTTGGACTGCAGCTGTTTCAGATACTCGTCGCCGATCACGTCATAGGGAGGGGAGATCCTGCTCTCGATCTTCTCTCCTGCCTGGAGTCTGGGCCTGTAGCCCTTGAAAGGAAGGAACGTTACCATGGTATCGATTTGCGATAGAAAACAATCCTATAAAAAGAGAATCAGGATATTGAAAAGGAAGTGAAGGAGTTTGGCTGCCGTCCGGGCGATCTGCGACCTCTCCGCGACTTCAGTAATCAGACGCGCCAACTGGCCCTGCGTCGCTTTTTACTTCCGTCTCCGAGATCGGGTACGATTCGGGGCAGATTTCCAGCGTATTCTGTTTGCCTATTGTTGTGCGCCTCCTATGTTTACTATAATCTGATTATCATATATAAACTAATCTTTTCGTAACGAATTTCGTATTTTTCTACGAAATTCGTAAATTAGCTATGGAAACCACATAACAACGAACAATAGATTGCAGTAGTAACGGTAGAGTGGCGGTAGAATGGAAAAAAGATGCGGGGAAACCCCCGCGGTAAAGTTTCAGCAGATCCTGGGAACAGGGTCACCGGACGGTGGCTCGAGGATCCTCTTGCCTCCGATCTCGGTCTTGAGGACGACGCGGGAGGGACCTTCGACGGCCCTGCCGATGATGGCGGCGTCCTTTCCTTCGGGAGTGGCGCGGAGTGCCTTGAGGACCTCCTCTGCCATCTCGGGGACGACAGAGATGACGCACTTGCCTTCGTTCCCGATGTTGAGGGGCTCGATACCGAGCAGTTCGCAGGCGTTCTCGACACCGTCCCTGATGGGGATGTCTGCTTCGTTGACATCAAGCTGGCACTTCGATTTGTCAGCCCATTCGTTGAGGGTGTTGGCGAGTCCTCCCCTGGTGGGGTCCTTCATCGCCACGATACCTCCGACGCGGAGGGCTTTCTCGATCATCTTGTTGAGTGGCTGCACGTCCGATTTGACATCGGACTCGAATCCGTATCCCTCGCGGAAGGAGAGCAGTGCGATTCCGTGGTCTCCCATGTAACCGGAGACGATGATGACGTCTCCAGGGCGGGTGTTGGAATCGGCACACCAGCGGTTGTCTACCTTCCTGTAGCTGTTGGCGACCTCCATGTCATGGTCCAGGTAGTCGGGCCTGATGCCGATGGCCGAGGTGGTGATGATCATCTTGTCGAGTTCGCCGGCGCCCATGACCTTGGTGTCGCCGGTGACCACGGGGACCCCGCATTCCTGGGAGGTCTTACCCATGCTCTCCATGACCTTGTCGACGGTGTCGGAGTCCAGGCCCTCTTCGAGGATGACCGAGCTTCCGAGTCCGACGGGTTTGGCACCCATCACGGAGATGTCGTTGACAGTTCCGGAGACCGCGATCCTTCCGATGTCGCCTCCGGGGAAGAACAGGGGGTTGACGGTGTGGCCGTCGATGGTGAATACGATGTCATCCACAACCGCAGAATCATCCAGGGCATCGAGGGGGATCTCGGTCTTCATCCTGGGGAAGTGGCTGGTGATATGCTTGGAGATGAACTCCTGCATGATGTCGCCGCCGGCTCCGTCGTTCATGATGACTTTGGACATGAGTTCCGAATGCACCCCCTCACATAAAAAGGATAGATATAGTGGACTGTTGATTTCGTGATAAGGGCTTGTGAGGTAGCCAGGATATCCTGTCAGTCTTCGGAACTGAGAACCCGGGTTCGAATCCCGGCAGGCCCTCTATTTTCCGTCTGTTACGGGAGGATCAATCGTTCCTGAATTCCCACTTGTAAGCGGTCTCAATGGAATGTGCCAGATTCCTTTTGGGAGCCCATCCGAGCACCCTCTGAGCCTTGGCGTTGTCGGCCACCAGGACCGCCGGGTCCCCAGGTCTGCGGCCTTCGATCGTGACAGGGATCTTCTTTCCGGTGACCCTCTCGCATTCCGCGAATACCTCTTTGACGGTGGAGCCCTCGTTGGTTCCGAGGTTGAAGAAATCGGTGTTGCCGCCGTTCTCGAGATAATGCAGGGCGAGCACGTGTGCATCACAGAGATCTTCCACGTTCACATAGTCCCTGACACAGGTCCCGTCCCTGGTGGGATAGTCGGTGCCGTACATGCGGAACACCTTCCCGTCGCCCCTGAGGGATTTCAGGATATTGGGGATCAGATGGGTCTCTGGCACATGCACTTCTCCGACCCTGTTCTGGGAATCTGCACCGGCCACGTTGAAGTATCTCAGCCTGACCGATTTCAGGCCGTAGGCACGGTCGTAGTCGTCCATCATGTACTCGATGTCGAGCTTGGTCCTGCCGTAGGGGTTGATGGGCTTCTGGGGGTGCTTCTCGTCGATGGGGGTGTAGTCGGGTTCGCCGTAGGTGGCGGCGGTCGATGAGAACACGATGCGTTTCACGTTGTGGGCGACCATGGAATCCAGGAGGTTCATGGTGCCAGCCACGTTGTTGCGGTAGTACTTGGCGGGGTCGCTCATGGATTCGGCGACCTGGGAGAATGCTGCGAAATGGACTACTGCATCGATGCGGTAGATCTCGAAGGCGGCGTCGATATCATCGCGGACCAGCAGATCCCCTTTGTAAACAGCCTCGAGCCTTCCTTTGGACTCGATCTTCATCAGGGCTTCGCCGGTCTCCGCATGCCCGGTGGATTCGTTGTCGAAGATCACCACGTCGTATCCTGCGTCGAGAAGCGCGATAACACAGTGGGATCCGATGTAGCCCTCTCCTCCGGTCACAAGTATTGCCATGGGTATCTAATCGGCGGACTTGTTGTTAATGCTTGGCCTCGAAGGAGAACACCGTGGTGTGGCGGTATTCCTCTCCCTCCCTCAGTACGCAGGAGGGGAACTCGGGGCGGTTGGGGGAATCGGGACAGAACTGGGTCTCGAAGCACATGCCTGAGAATCTTCCGTAGACGGCACTGTTCTTGCCGGGAGTACCGTCTTTGAGGCCTCCCGCGGTGTAGAACTGGAGTGCGGGCATGTCGGTGTCAACCTTCATGTGGATGCCGGTGCGGGGACAGTACGCCAGGGCGCAGGTGCCTTTCGCATCGAGGAGGTAGTTGACGTCGTAGCTACCCTCCTTCAGCCTGTCGCCGATAACTACCGGGGAGCTGAGGTCGTAGAACCCTTCGGTGGGCAGGATCCTGCCGGTGGGGATACCCTCGGAGTCGGCCTCGGTGTATCTCTCTAGCGGGAGGGCGACGGTATGGTCCTCCACGGTGCCCGTACCGCCGAGGTTGAAATAGGAGTGGTTGGTGAGGCTGCAGACGGTGTCGGAATCGGATTGTGCCAGATACTTCAATCTGAGAGACTTTTCAGTAAGAATGTAAGTGAGTTCGGCATCCAGTTTCCCGGGGTAGCCCTCGTCCCCGTCGGGGGAAGTAAGGTGCAGGGTGACGGAATCATCCTTCAGGGATGCGATCTCCCAGACTCTCTTATCGAAGCCGTGGTTGCCGCCGTGGATGTGATGCTTCCCGCGGTTCATGGTGACGTCGTATACCTTTCCGCCGAGGGGGAAGCTGGCGCCGCTGATGCGGTTGGCGAAGCGCCCTATGGTGGCACCTAACCTGCCGGAACGGGACGTGTAGTCCTCTAGAGAATCGTATCCGAGGACCACGTCCACCGGGGCACCGTTCACATCCGGAACATTGAGGGATCTCAGGGTCGCACCGTAGGTGAGGATCTCGGCGGACATCTCTCCGCATTCGAGTCTCACTGCTTCCACGGGGGTTCCGTTGATACGGCCGAATTCCCTCTTCATGAGTGTCCGTACCTCATTACCCTATTTCAGATTGTGGCCCTGAGCCTGACAGAGTTAACTTTGTTAAGATTTGCCGTGTAGTTGGAGTCCTTCCTGGGCAACTCGGTCCAGGCTTCGGCAACCTGTCTGATCTTCTCGATATCGATGAGGCAGAACATGGAACAGAGCAGCAGGACCTTCCTCTGCATGAACAGTATGATGACCATGAGCTCCCACAGCGTGTAGGTGAGTTTGGGCATGCCGTCGACGCCGTCGAAAGAGATGGTGTCGCCTTTGAGCTTGTATCTCTTCTCCCTGTACATCCTGCGGAGCCAGCGGATATCGGATACCGCCTTGCCGTTGACCAGGAAGACGGAGTCCATAGAGAAGTTCTCCTCGATGAGGGTCCCGACATTCCTGCAGTTGCTGCCGAGCAGGTTCTTCATGAATATCCTGTAAAGATCCGCATAGGGGCGGTAGACGTTCTTCATGAAGGATGTGTACAGTTTGAAGACCAGCCTGAGATAGGTTTCCGGGTCATCGACGGGCCTGGGCATCTTCTCCCTGATTCTCTCGACGTCGGCGTTGAAGCGGTTCATGAACCATGCGCGCTCGATGTCGTAAGGCATCATGCCGATCTGGCGGTACTTGTTCTTCTTGCCGGGCTCGGCAGCCATCCTGTCGGAGAGGAGATCGAGGGCCGAGATGGCGGATTTCCTCATGCCTCCGATGAGGCGCTGGTCGAGGCCGCTGATATCGCCGGCGAACCTGACGGTTCTGGCGTCGGAATAGAGGCTCCTCAGTGCACCGGAGAGGAACCTGTTGTCAAGTCTTTGTCTCATGAAGTTGGCGGAGTTGTGGCAGTCCATCCTCTCGAATATCGAGGCCATGGACATTATTTCCGCATAGAGGTTCTCGTGAACATCCTGCATATATGCATCCCGAGACGGGACAGTACATGCAAATAATAAAACCAATCGGAAATCTGGGTGCACGCAGGAGCGTATAAATTGTGATTGGGGGCGAGGCCCCCTTGAAGTTTCAGGCGCCGGGGTAGCTGATGAGGCTGAAGACGTCGTAGTCCTTGAGGACGGTCTCCTTGGCCTTGAAGCCCTCGAGCTCCATGACGAAACCGATCTTGAGGATGTTTCCTCCGAACTTCTCGATCATGTTGCAGATGGCTTTGGTGGTTCCGCCGGTGGCGATGAGATCGTCGATGATGACGATGTTCGCTCCTTTGGGGAAGGAATCGAGGTGCATCTCGAGGGTGGCCTGTCCGTACTCGAGGTCGTAGGTCTCGGAGATGCATTCCCTGGGGAGCTTTCCCTTCTTCCTGGCGAGGACGAATCCCTTGCCGAGGGCGTAGGCGACGGGTGCTCCGAAGATGAATCCCCTGGATTCGCTGCCGACCACATAGTCGAAATCGAGTCCTTTGAGTTTCTCGCAGAGCTGGTCGACGGCCATCTTGAATCCTTCGGGACTCTGGATGATGGTGGTGATGTCCCTGAACATGATTCCGGGCTTGGGGAAGTCGGGGATGGTGGTGACGAAGTCGCTGAGCTGTTTTGCCATGAAGTTCAGTAGCGTCAGAAGGCAATATCAATATTTGCCTCTGGGTGGCGGGTTACGGCTTCGCGGACGACACCCTTCAGGAAATCAAGATTATCGGTGCGATTAGCGGCAAGGATTGGGCTCGGACGGGTGCAGTCAAGACCGCTGGAAGCGGTGATGATAGTTCCTCCCGCTTCCTTCAGTATACAGGCCGCGGCGGAGTAGTCCCAGGGGGACAGAAACGCTTCGAAATAAAGGTCGCATGAACCCTTCGCAAGCAGGCAGAGTTCGTAGGCTGCGGTGCCGATCCTGCGGATGTCCTCGCATATATCGTACAGGGTCTGGGACACGTCGAAGCAGAGTGCCGCGCGGGATTTGTTGTAGCAGGACCAGGCGGTGCAAACCATGCAGTGCTCCCTGGTGCGCTCGGATACGTGTATGGGTGTTCCGTTGAGGAAGGCGCCCTCGCCCACGGCAGCCGAGAAGGTCTCGTTCAGACGGGGATGGCGGACCACCCCGAGGATCGGGACACGGTCTTTCACAAGGGCTATCGAGACCACGCTCATGGGAATCCCCCGGACATAATTGGCGGTACCGTCGATGGGATCGACCACCCACATGAGGCGGTCCGGATCGGTATCTCCGTCGGAGGGGATGTCCTCTTCCTCGCCCATGAATCCCGATCCCGGGAGCAGGGCGGTCAGTTCATTCCTGAGGAACTTCTGGATCTTGAGGTCGGTGGAGGTTACATAGTTCTCCTTGGTGCCTTTGGTGTCCACATGCACATCCTGTTCGGTGAGCATGATCTCCCCCGCCGCTTCGGCGATGGCAATGACCTTCTCTCTCAGTCCTTCCATGGAATCACGTAAAAGTATGCCGGCCCCGGAGGGCCGGCGGGAGGGTTTCAGGAAAGTTCTTCCGCGCAGTAAGGGCAGAACTTGGGGGTCTTCTTCAGAGTGCTGAGGTCCTCTCCGCAGTACGGGCAGCGCATGAACGCACGTGCTCCGCCGGTAGGCTGGGGAGCAGGCTGAGGTGCGGGCTGGGGAGCCGGGGTCTGCTGTGCCTGCATCTGGGGCGAGGGCTTTCCGCAGTTGCCGCAGAACTTGTAGGGATAGTCGTTGAGACCTCCGCAGAAGGGACACATGACTTTCTGTGCCTGGGGCTGGGCCTGCTGCGCCTGGACTCCTGCGACGGGCTGCTGCTGGAGCTGCTGGTACATCTGGGGGAACAGGAGCATACCGGTTCCCATGGCGGCTCCTCCCTCGGAATTGCCGATGGCATCCGCCATCCTGTCCATGACTTCGTACCTCTTGTAGGCCTCTCCGTTGGCGCTGGAGAACTGGAGATATTCGAAGACCTTCTTCTTCTCCTCCTCGGTGGTGGAGACCTCGTTGATCTTCAGCGAGAGCAGTTCGATACCCCTCTGCTGGAAGTAGGGGTCGATGAGGATCTTGGTGGTGGAAGAGGCCTTCTCCAGGTTCTGCATGACATCCATGTAGTACTGCTGGGACAGCTGCTGGGTAATCTGCTCGTTGATGAAGCTTTTCATGAAGGCGTTGACGTCGCCGGTGGAGTAGGATTTCATTCCTCCGAGGACCTGGGTGTAGAACACGGAGGTGTCGGAGATCCTGAACTGGAACTCTCCGTTGGACATCAGGGTGATGGGGACCTCGTAGCCGGGGGCGGCCTTGATCATTCCCCTGATTCCCCATTTGCCGTTGAACATCTTCAGCGAGATGAAGACGATCCACACTTTGAACGGAGTGTCCCTGTAACCGAGGGCCTTGTTGTAGATGGCGGTCAGCCAGGGGATGTTGTTGGAGGTCACGATGTGCCTGCCGGGCTCCAGTACTCCCTGGAGCTGTCCGTCCTTGAGGAACAGGGCGACAGCGTGTTCCGGGACCGTGACGGAGGTCAGGGTCCTGAGGTCGTCGTCTTTGGAAACGTAAATGATGTCGTCGGGGCCCTGGTCCTTCCAGAACACCACGTTCTCTTTCTTCTCTGCGTTGGATCCGAATAGTGCCATCTTCATTCCTCCTCTACCAGGTTCTTCATGACGTTGTCCCTCTCGCGGAAGGTGTTGATCATCTCGTCGACGGTCTGCTCGATCACCCTCATGTCGGATTTGATGGGGAGTCCCTCGTCGATGTTCTGCAGCATCTTGGCGGACTGCTCCTTGAGGAGTTCCACGTCGTCGATGAGATTAGCATCCCACTCGATGACCTTGTCGAGTTCGCTCTCCAGGACCTTCACGGAGGCGTGCACTCCGCTGTATCCTCCGACCGCCTTCTTGACATCGGTGCAGTATCTGTCGACTTTGGTCCTGATCCTTTCCATGTCTCTCATGGCGTTCACATCGCCCAGGGTGGCCCTGGCGGCGTTGGCGAGATCGTTCTTGACCGCGGTCAGGACCTTGGCGACAACGTCCCTGATGGCACGGTCCTCGTCCCTGCGGAGGTTCTTCTGTTTGTAACCCCTGTAGATGGGGATGTACATCTGGATCCTCTCGATGAGGGTCCTGTTCTTGCCGATGGATGCCTCGGCACTGTTTTCGAGTGCGTTTCCCATTTTCACACCTCAGTATTTTGCTTGCTTGCTGTTAGAGATTGCCGTCAGGGCTCCCAGGATGGCGATGCCTATGAGGAGCACGGCGATGAGTATGTACCATGCGGCCCCGAATCCGTGGAGGAGCAGGACCGCTCCGATGATCGCCAGGAGGACGCCTGCGACCAGACGGTAGACCCTCTCGGAAGGTCCGAATTTGTCGGGGGTGCCGCTGAACATGAGCGACAGGGCTGCGATGCCGATGCCGACCACGAGGATGAAGATTCCTGCGGCAGCCAGGGCGCCCAGGTCGGTGGCACCGTATATTACGATGGCCAGGGCCGCTGCGATCAGGATGAATGCACCCACCAGTGCCTGGCGGGTCCTGTATGCGTTTCCGGTGTTTTCCATTTCAATACCTCACAATACGATCAATTGTCCGAGGTCGGTGCGTTTGACTCTCTCGGGGGTCAGGACACCGAATTCAGGTTTTACTGTAAGTCTGTTGCCCGAGCTCTCGAAGGGGATGTATATCAGCTCCTTCACATCGGGGTTGCTGAGTTTGAGCTTGTCCAGGGTCTTGGACATCCACTGGATGTAGGTCTCGGCGATGCGTTCCGCCTCGCGTTTCGTGCTGAGAGGGGCCACGATCTTCCTGCCTGCGGCTGAGTTCTGGGCGGCGGATTCGGCCAGTCTTCCCAGTCCTTGGGAGTTGCTGATGCTGGTCTCGTTGCCGGTGAGTCCGGCGAACAGTCCGTTGGATCCTTTGACGCTGAAGACGTCGGTGACCGCGAGACGGGGGGAGCTGAGACAGTCCCCGTCGATGACGAAGTCGGCCGGAATCAGGAGGATCTCGCTGACCTCCACGCTGTGCTTCTTCCACAGGGAACCGGTCTGGAAACTGTATTTCAGATCGATGTGCCAGAACGGTACGAGTATGTCTCCGGATCCTGCGGTTATGGGCAGGGTTCCGGAACCGTTCTTGGCCTTTACGCACTCCGCCATATAACCGAATATCTCGGCGAGGCGGTCGTGGTTGTTGAGCAGGAACGCCCAGTTGCCCTGGGCGGGATATTGGAAGGTGAAAATGCGCCTGACAGCATCGAAGATCTCCTTGCTGCCGCCCATTCCGTTGACGTAATCGGTCAGTTCAATCAGGACCTCGGCCATTTTGGCCTCCTGGTTGACCGCCTGACCCATGATTGCGACCTTGATGTTCCCCATGACTGCGGCTGAAGCGCTCTTCAGTTTGTCCCTGCCCGCTTCGAAGAGGGGGCGGGAGGAGGCCACGTCGCCGTTCATCAGCATCTCGCAGCCGTTGCACAGCTGTGCCAGCGCGTCGAAACGGTCGCGTGCCGGAGCATAGTCGTCCATGTGTCCGAAGTCGGCGGAGGCCAGGGTGAAGTTGTTGGCCATGAGGGTGAACCTGCCGGGTTTGTCCTCGCCGATGAGGGCGCAGTTGTTGATCAGGAGCGCATAGGCATCGGTGACCCTCGTGACCTCTGTCATTACCTTGGATGTCTCGCCGCTGACCGCCAGGGGCGCGATCTCGTTCATCTTGGCGCCGAACTCGAAGGCCTGGTTGGAGGTGTGGCTCGTCACGATCTTCCTGGTGGTGAAGGGCATCACCATCAGTGATTGGGAAAGGAGGTTGTTCATGCCGAATTTGTAGGCGGCGAACTCCATGTCCACCTTCGGTTTGAAGTTGGTCATGAAGATGTTGTGCCTTGCCACGCTGTCGACGTTCTCGGTCATGGCGGGGGTCATGCCTCCGGGCATGGCCTGACTGACCCATGAGCGGACCTGTCCCATCAGCTGATCAAGGTAGGCACGGGCATCCATTTTCTGCTGGGTGGTACCGCAGCTGGAACATGTGATATAGGGGCTGTCGTCCTTCACGGCGGAGGCATCGAGCGGGGCTCCGCAGTACTTGCATCTTAGCGCTATCATGTCATCCATCGGATCACCTGTGCATCGATGCGCTGAACCTCACGGAAGCGATTTCCGCTTCGAGGCGGGCCTCAATGGCATGTACCTCTGCCATGGCACGTTCGTAGTATACCCTGGAGATGTCGTCGGACCTGTTGGAGATGGCGGTATAGCAGGGGACGCAGACGTAGATGGATCTCACATCTTCGGAAATGGGTTTGACGATGTCGCCCTCGGTCTCCTTGGCGAAAACTGGTGCGATGGTGCTCCTCATAGGCTGGAAGTGGATGCCCTCTCCGTTGGCAGGCCTGCCGCAGATCCAGCACCTGGCCGATCTGGCATAATCCTGGGCAAGTTTGAGTTCCTGGTCTCCGCTGTCTCCCAGCTGACGGCGGAAGTTGTAGGACATCTGCATGTATTCCGAGGCCATCTTGGGGTCCTCGGATACGCTGCCCTCTCCGAGGACGTAGTATCCCTCGGCCTGCAGGATGAGGGCCTCCCTGTTTCCGGTGGCGGCGGTGGTGCCTTTGAAGATCTCGTCGAATTTGAGGTTCTTCTCCCCGATGCGGGCCATGAACTCCCCCGCGCAGGCGATGAGTGCGGCGCTCTTCTCCTTATAGAGCGAGTCGGGAAGGTTGTTGGCCTCGATCTCCTTGATGTCGAGCTCGGTCTCTGCGATGAGGTCCGCCACATCTATGTCGGTGAGTCCGAATTTGAAAGAATTGATTTTCAGATCTCCGAGAGCGTTCCTCAGGGTCTTGTAGCAGCCGAGGCTGGAACGGTTGGCCCCAACGTCCAGGATGCCTATGTAGACCTGTGCCAGACCGTCGTTGGTGTACCCTTTCTGGGTGGCGTCGGTGAATTTTTTCTTAGCTCCGCTGAAGTCGCGCCTCCCGATCATATCGAGGCCTTCGGTGTAGAGCTGTTCTCCGTTTTTGAATAAGAACGCCAAGATTCTCCCTTCTTTAACAGTACGGAATATCCTTATCCAATACTAAAACTATCGGCCGTTATTTTTCTCCGAAGGGTGTAGATAATGTAAGTCTGGCTATGTTGGGGGCATCCCCGGATGAACTCCCCGGTTATTTACATAACGGGACGGATTTAGGACAGAAAATACTACAGTACTTCTGTCCTATTGTCTATTTTCACGGTGATTTTCTAGGTGTTTATAGTCATTTGTCTATTTTCTATGTGTAAAACTATACGAATCGATAATAAAGATATCTGGGAATATATTTTTGATTATGGCGCTCGAAAGGTTTATTAATATACTGGTGCAGTACAGGTCATGATTAATTTTAGGTTCGACGCCGTTAAGAGGGCCACTGCGAAAGAACCGATCGAAGCGACAGCTCCTTCCAGGGAGACATCCGACTACTACGGATGCAACGTATTCAACAGGGCGGCTATGAGGAAGTACCTCGATGCCGACACCCGCAGGACCATCTACGAGACCATCGAGAGGGGTGCAACCCTCGATACCACCATTGCCGAGTATGTTGCGGCCGGTATGAAGAGATGGGCCATCGACCGCGGGGTAACCCACTACACCCACTGGTTCCAGCCCCTCACCGGCGGTACCGCGGAGAAGCACGACTCCTTCGCCGACCCGCGCGCCCGTGACGAATCCATCGAGAAGTTCAGCGGAAAGCTGCTGTGCCAGCAGGAGCCTGACGCATCCTCGTTCCCCAGCGGAGGACTGAGGAACACCTTCGAGGCCAGGGGCTATACCGCATGGGACCCCTCCTCCCCCGCCTTCATCATCGGAGATACCCTCTGTATCCCCACCGTGTTCGTTTCCTACGCAGGAGAGGCCCTCGACTACAAGACCCCCCTCCTGAAATCCGACGCCGCCGTGACCAAGGCCGCCAGCGAGCTGCTGACCATCATGGGCATGCCCGGCGAGGTCACCCACTCCTATCTCGGATGGGAGCAGGAGTACTTCCTGGTCGACAAGGACCTGTACTCGCAGCGTCCCGACCTGGTGCTCACCGACCGTACCCTCATCGGACACGTATCCTCCAAGAACCAGCAGCTCGAGGACCACTACTTCGGTTCCATCCCCGCCAGGGTCATGGAGTTCATGAGAGACCTGGAGTTCGAGTGCTACAAGCTCGGAATCCCTGTCAAGACCAGGCACAACGAGGTGGCACCGGGACAGTACGAAATCGCACCCGTGTACGAAATCTCCAACCTGGCCATCGACCACAACCTTCTGCTCATGTCCGTCATGAAGTCCGTGGCGGCCAAGCACAGCTTCGCCGTGCTGCTCCACGAGAAGCCCTATGCGGGTGTCAACGGATCCGGCAAGCACTGCAACTGGTCCATCGGCACCGAGAGCGGAATCGGACTGTTCTCCCCCGGCAAGACCGACAACGAGAACCTCAGGTTCCTCTGTTTCATGGCCAACACCCTCAAGGCGGTCTACGACAACAACGCACTGCTGAAGGCATCCGTCATGACCGCTTCCAACTCCCACAGGCTGGGAGCCAACGAGGCACCTCCCGCGATCATTTCCTCGTTCCTCGGAACTCAGGTCCACTCGGCCTTCGAGGAGCTCCTGAAATCCAAGGACATGGTCAAGATCGCAGGAAAGAAAGGATACAGTCTCGGAATCCCGCAGGTCCCCGAGCTCATCGTGGACAACACCGACAGGAACAGGACCTCTCCCTTTGCCTTTACCGGTAACAGGTTCGAGTTCAGGGCCGTCGGTTCGTCCGCCAACTGCTCCGGACCCATCACCATCCTGAACACCCTGCTGGCATATCAGCTCGAGCAGTTCATCGCAACCGTCAAGAAGCAGATCAAGAACGGTGTCGACCCCCTCAGGGCGATCCTCGACGAGACCCGCGAGACCTACAGGTCCTGCCAGGCCATCTGCTTCGACGGAAACGGATATTCCGACGAGTGGAAGGAGGAGGCCAAGAAGCGCGGACTGGACTGCGAGAGCTCAGTCCCCGTGTGCATGGACGCCTACACCACCAAGCAGACTGTCAAGATCTTCGAGACCGAGAAGGTCCTGACCAAGGTCGAGCTGGAATCCAGGAAGGAGGTTTTCCTAGAGATTTACTGTAAGAGGATCTCCATCGAGGCCAAGACTCTGGGCGATCTGGTGACCAACCACGTCATTCCCGTGGCGATCAGGTATCAGAACATCCTGCTGGAGAATGTGAAGAACCTCAAGGACATCTACGGGGAGAAGGACTTCAAGAAGTACGCCGCTTCGCAGCTCGACCTGATCAAGTGCATCTCCGAGGATATCTCCGCCGCTGAGTCGGAGATCGACCGTCTCGACATCCTGGTGGAGAAGATCGAAGCCAACGGAGAGGGACGTGCAGCAGCCGTTCAGTACCATGACAAAGTGGTCCCCATGCTGGAGAATATCCGTAAGCACGTGGACTCCCTGGAGCTCATGGTCGACGACCAGATGTGGCCCCTGCCCAAGTACAGGGAGCTGCTCTTCATCCACTGAAACCTTAATCATCGGGCGGGTCACTCCCGCCCGTCTTACTTCTATTCTCTTTATTCTATTAAGAATCCGGACCCCTGTTTTGGGATTCCATTATCATTGTTCATTTTACAATTAGGATAACGATTATACAAAAGTATCCATTTAAGGAATATGTAAAAATATTACAAAAAATGCCGAATACAGATTGAGCCAGATAAATGGAATAACCCATCCATGCTGTTTGTAACTTGCAGTTGTGAACCTTACAAACATTTATATAGAAGGACAAATAATAACTACGCATCAACCGCGAAAGGCGGTACCATAGGAGTATAACACAATGGGAATGGGTAACGCACCTGTACTTATCCTCAGAGAAGGAAGTAAAAGAGAAAAAGGAAAAGACGCGCAGTTCAACAACATCACTGCCGCCAGGACCATCGCTGACGCCGTAAGGAGCAGCCTCGGACCCAGGGGAATGGACAAGATGCTCGTCGACTCCCTCGGAGACGTCGTCATCACCAACGACGGTGTCACCATCCTTAAAGAGATGGATGTCCAGCACCCCGCAGCAAAGATGCTCGTCGAGGTCGCCAAGGCCCAGGACGACGAGGTCGGAGACGGAACTACCACCTCCGTCATCATCGCAGGAGAGCTCCTCAAGAAAGCCCTCGACCTGATCGACTCCAACGTCCACCCCACCATCATCACCGCTGGATACAGGCTTGCCAACGAGAAGGCTCAGGAGATCCTCAAACAGGTCTCCAAGAAGGTCACCCTCAAAGACGAGGATCTCCTCCTGAAGATCGCCCAGGTCTCCATGAACAGCAAGCAGATCAACTCCGCCAAGGACTTCTTCTCCAAGATGATCGTCGACGCTGTCAAGACCATCGTCGAGAAGGACGACCAGGGCAACTACTTCGCCAACCTGAAGAACATCTGCACCGTCAAGAAGGCCGGAGCCAACATGGAAGAGTCTGAGCTCATCAAAGGTCTCATCATCGACAAGGAGCCCGTCTCCCCCACCATGCCCAAGGTAGTCAAGGGCGCCAAGATCGCACTCATCGACGGAGCCTTCGAGGTCAAGAAGCCCGAGATGGACGCAAAGATCCAGATCACCGACCCCGAGATGCTCTCCCAGTTCATCAAGGAAGAGGAGAACACCCTCAAGGCCATGGTCGACGCATGCAAGAAGGCCGGAGCCAATGTCGTCTTCTGCCAGAAGGGAATCGACGACCTCGCACAGCACTTCTTCGCCAGGGAAGGCATCTACGCCTGCCGCCGTGTGAAGAAGAGCGACATGGAGAGGCTCGCCAAATCCTGCAACGCCAACATCGTCAGCAAGATCAGCGAACTCACCGCAGAGGACCTCGGAGCAGCCGACACCGTCGAGCTCAGGTTCATCGGCGACGAGCAGATGACCTTCGTCACCGGATGCAAGGACCCCAAGACCGTCTCCATCCTCGTAAGGGGAGGAACCAACCACGTCACCGACGAGGTCGAGAGGTCTCTGGTCGACGCCTGGTCTGTCGTAAAGGTCTCCATCGAGGACGGTCTCATCTGCACTGGAGGAGGTTCCACCGCAATGGAACTCGCCATGAAGATCAGGGACTACGCCGCATCTGTCGGCGGAAGGGAGCAGATCGCCATCGAGGCCTTCGCCTCTGCCATGGAGATTATCCCCACCACCCTCGCCGAGAACGCCGGCCTCGACCCCATCAACATGGTCATCGAGCTCAGGAGGAAGCATAAGGCAGGCAAGACCTACGCCGGAATCAACCCCTTCACCGGCAAGGTCGAGGACATGATGAAGAACGATGTCATCGAGCCCTACAGGATCGGAAAACAGGCCATCAACTCTGCAACCGATGCCGCGGTCATGATCCTCAGGATCGACGATGTCATCGCCTCCAAATCCGCACCTGCACCCGCAGCACCCGGAACGGACTGAAGCTTCTAAACTATCAAGGGGGGCTTCAGCCCCCCGAAAACCTCTCAAAATATCTCAAAAGTGGTAATGTATGACTGGCAAGTCTAAAGAAAAAACAGAAGCGCCCTCCGAGGAGAAAGAGGTAGAAGCCACTCCGGAAGAACCCTCTCTGGAAGCACAGCTGGAGCAGGCCAAGGCGGAAGCCGCCGAGAACCTGGACCGCTGGCAGCGCACCTTTGCCGAGTTCGACAATTACCGCAAGAGGACCGAGAAGGAGATGGCCGACTTCAGGAAGTTCGCCAACAGCGGGCTCGTCACCGAGCTGCTGAACGTGGTGGACGATCTGGGGAGGGCCCTCGACTCCGCTCCCGACGCCGAAGCCTCCTTCGTCGTCGGAGTCAAGGCCGTCAGGGGAAACCTGGTGAAGATCCTGGAAGCACAGGGTGTAAGCGAGGTTCCCACCGACAAGTTCGACCCCAACATGCACGAAGCACTGATGGTGGTCGACGGAGAGGAGGACAACAAAATCGCTCAGGTGTATCAGAAAGGATACATGATGAACGGCCGCGTGCTGAGGTTCGCCAAAGTCGTGGTCACCAAGAAGAAGGAGCAGGAAGCGGCTCCTGAGCAGGATGAGAAAACTGCTGAAGAAAACACAGAAAATTGAGGTGAAAGAATATGTCTAGAATCATCGGAATTGATCTCGGAACCAGCAACTCTGCCGCCTCCGTCATGGAGGGAGGTATACCTACCATCATCCCCAGCGCCGAAGGAACCAGCGTCGGAGGAAAATCCTTCCCGTCTTACGTCGCATTCACTAAAGACGGCCAGCTGCTCGTCGGAGAGCCCGCCAGGAGGCAGGCTGTCACCAACCCTGAGGGAACCATCAAGAACGTCAAGAGGAAGATGGGATCCAGCGAGAAAGTGACCGCACTCGGAAAAGAGTACACCCCCCAGCAGATCTCCGCCTTCATCCTCGGAAAGATCAAGAAGGATGCAGAGGCCTTCATCGGCGAGAAAGTCGAGAAAGCAGTCATCACCGTCCCCGCCTACTTCAACGACAACCAGAGGCAGGCAACCAAGGACGCAGGAGCCATCGCAGGACTCGACGTCGTCCGTATCATCAACGAGCCCACCGCCGCAGCACTGGCTTACGGACTCGACAAAGCAGGACAGTCCCAGAAGATCCTGGTCTTCGACCTCGGAGGAGGAACCCTTGATGTCACCATCATGGACTTCGACGACGGAGTGTTCGAGGTCATGTCCACTTCCGGAGATACCGCTCTCGGAGGATCCGACATGGATGAGGCACTCACCAGCTTCATCATCAAGCAGTTCCAGAACGAGACCGGCATCGACCTCTCCAAGGACCACGCGGCATACGTCCGTGTCAGGGAGGCCGCCGAGAAAGCGAAGATCGAGCTGTCCACCACCATGCAGACCGAGGTCAACCTGCCTTTCATCACCGCAGATGCCTCCGGACCCAAGCACCTGGTGCAGACCCTCACCCGTGCCAAACTCGAGGAGCTCGTCACCCCCATCGTGGAGAGGTGCCGCGGACCTATCGAGCAGGCTCTTAGGGATGCCGAACTCACCGCAGACAAGGTCGACAAGGTCATCATGGTCGGAGGACCTACCAGGATGCCCATCATCCAGAACTTCGTCGAGAACATCGTCGGACCCAAGATCCAGCGCGGTGTCGACCCCATGGAGTGCGTCTCCAAGGGTGCAGCCATCCAGGGAGCAGTCCTCTCCGGAGACGTCAAGGACGTCCTTCTGCTGGATGTCACTCCTCTGTCCCTCAGCATCGAGACCCTCGGAGGAGTCGCTACCAGGCTGATCGAGAGGAACACCACCATCCCCACCAAGAAGTCCCAGGTGTTCTCCACCGCAGTGGACAACCAGCCCTCCGTCGAGATCAACGTCGTGCAGGGAGAGAGGAAGATGGCGGCAGACAACACCAGTCTCGGAAGGTTCACCCTGGACGGAATACCCCCCGCAAGGCGCGGAGTCCCCCAGATCGAGGTCACCTTCGATATCGATGCCAACGGAATCATCAATGTCTCCGCCAAGGACCTCGGTACCGGAAAGGAGCAGAAGATCACCATCGCATCCTCCAACAAGCTCTCCAAAGAGGAGATCGACGCGGCCATCAAGAACGCAGAGCAGTTCGCAGAGGCCGACAAGAAGAAGGAGGAGCTCATCAACGCCCGCAACCAGGCTGAGACCATCGTCTACACCACCAAGAAGACCCTGGACGAACTCGGCGACAAGGTCACCCAGGAAGAGCGCACCACCGTCGAGAACGCCATCAAGGATCTCGAGGCGGTGCAGAACTCCGACAATATCGACGACATCAAGGCCAAGACCGATGCCGTCATGAAGGCTGTCGAGCCCATCAGCGAGAAGATCTACAAGAACGCCACCCCTGAGCAGCAGCAGGCCGCCCAGCAGGCATACGAGCAGGCCCAGCAGCAGGCACAGGGCAACCAGTCCGCCGGCAGCAGCAAGAAGGCTGACGACGACAACGTCATCGACGCAGACTACAAGATCGTCGATGATGACGACAAGAACTGAGAAGGTAAGTTCAGATGGCAGAATCGAAAAGGGACTACTACGAGGTACTCGGGGTCTCCAAGACTGCGTCCGCCGACGAGATCAAGAAGGCGTACCGTACACTCGTCAAGAAATACCATCCTGATGTGTCGACGGAGCCCAAGGACGTCGCAGAGGCCAAGTTCAAGGAGATCTCGGAGGCCTACGAGGTCCTTTCCGACTCCGAGAAACGCAGCCTGTACGACCAGTACGGTCATGCCGGTGTCGACGGTTCCTTCGGAGCCGGCGGTTTCAACATGAGTGACTTCACCCACGGCGACGATCTCAACGACATCCTCAGCGAGATCTTCGGAGGCTTTGGGGGATTCGGCGGCTTTGGCCGCTCCTCCCGCCCCAACGCCCCCCGTCAGGGGGACTCCCTCCGTTACGATCTCGAGATCGACATGCTCGACGTGCTGAACGGGAAGGAAGTACCGATCACCGTCAAGCACACCGTGGCCTGTCCTGACTGCCGGGGAACCGGAGGCAAGGGCGGCAAGACCCAGCAGTGTCCGGCCTGTAACGGTCAGGGACAGCGTCAGGAGATGCGCCGTACCATGTTCGGCAACACCATCTCCGTCAGCGAGTGTTCCCGCTGCAACGGTACCGGAAAGATCCCTGTGGAGATGTGTCCCCGCTGCAACGGCAGGGGCCGTGTCAACAAGGATTCCAAGGTATCCCTCAGCATCCCCAAGGGAATCGAGGACGGTATGCGTATCCGCGTGGGCGGTGCAGGAGATGCCGGCTATAACGGAGGTCCATCGGGAGATCTCTATGTGGTCATCCATGTCAAGGAGCACAAGAACTACGAGCGCGACGGAGCCGACCTGTGGATGAAGTGCGACGTCTCCTACCCCAAGCTGGTCCTGGGAGGCAGCATCACCATCACCACCCTGGAAGGCAAGAGCGTGGAGATCACCATCTCCCCCGGAACCCCTGTCGGCAGCGTCCTGAAGGTGCCTGGTCAGGGTCTTCCCGAGATGCGCCGCACCACCCGCGGAAACCTCTATGTGCGTCTGGGCGTGACGATACCTAAGAGGGTAACGGCAGAGGAGAAGGAACTCCTCATGAAACTGGATGCCAACGCAGGCAAGAAAACCACTTCCAAGAAGAAGGGCCTGTTCAAGTGAGCAGGGGCGGGAACCCCCGCCACCCTTCATTTTTCATATCTGGCACTTGAGGTGCGCTAACATGATCGCGGTCACGGGAAGTACGGTCGGAGAGAACGGGACTGCGAGGCTTCTGAAGGACGAGACCGTCCTTTCCATGTCCAAATCCGACCAGCTTGTCATCCTGGGAGGATGCGGTATCACCGAGGCCCGCACCGATGTCGATGCACGGGTGAAGCAGTACCGCGACCTGCCGTGTTCCGTCCTGTTCATCGACGGCAGCACCGACGACTACGATCTCCTGGCGGAATATCCGTTCTTCCCCTGGAATGGAGGAAAAACAAGGAACATCTCCCGTGGTATCACCTATCTGGCGAGGGGGCAGCTGTTCTCCCTGGGAGGGCGGTCGCTTTTGACCATGGGCGGGGCCCCCACTCCCGGACGCGACGACACCGGGAAATACTATACCTGGTGGCCGGAGCAGGACATCTCCCCAGATGATGAGAAGGAGGCGGAGCTGAACCTTCTGGAAGGTGGCTGGAGGGCGGATTACGTGTTCACCAGCGACCGTCCCCGCGGCTGGGGAGGTCCCGGAGGATCCGAAGTCCTGGAGAGGCTGGCCTTCCAGACTGATTACGGAAGCTGGTTCTTCGCCGGCCCTGAGGACCGTGAGTTCCCGGATTACCGTGCGGTACAGGTCTGTGATAAGGTTATATCCCTGGGCTGACCTCATCGTATCATGCAGGACCCTTACAGTAAGGAACTGGAAGTCGCTTCGGCGGCGGTGCGCGAAGCAGCCGACAGGTATGTCTCTGACGGAGACCGCGATGCCGACGAGAAGCAGAATTCGGTAGGGTCCTTCGACATCGTTACCCATTCCGACGTGGAGGCGCAGGATTCTATCGTTAATGCACTGCGCAATGCATTCCCGGGTGACCGTTTCTACTGCGAGGAGAGCGAGGGCAATACCCTTACCAATGAGCGTACCTGGGTCATCGATCCCATCGACGGGACCCTCAGCTATGAGCGCGGCATGCCCATCTACGGAACGCAGCTGGCACTGTTCATCCGCAAGGAACCCGTGCTCTCGGTGATCTATGTTCCTGTGCTGAAGGAGATGTATACCGCGACCGTTGTTTCGGGAGCACGTCTCAACGGCAATCCCATAGGAAACAACGTCTCCCGCGAGCTCAGGAAATGCGTGGTGTCCACCGGCGACTTCTCCAGGAAGAAGCAAGAGTGGAGAGACAAGCATTACGAACTTATCGGAGCGATGAGGGACGAATTGGCAAGGATTCGCATGCTTGGTGCGGCTTGCTGTGATTTCGCCTTCTTCGCTGCTGGCAGGATCGACATACACATAAGGTTCGTCAACAAGATCTGGGACTTCATGCCCGGGCTGTTCCTGGCGAGGGTCTCCGGTGCATATGTGGACGAGGAACTCCTGAAGGAAAAGAGTTTCCTTCTTCTAACCCAATCGAAAGAAGAGGCCGAGGAGTTTAGGCAGAAAGTCCTTTCCAAGATGGAACTTTAATCAGTGCATTACCTTGTGGTCAGGCATAGGTTTGTGATACTTTCCGGTCGCCGTTTCGATGCTTATCTCGAATACCGCAGCTGCGGCGGCACGTTCCTCTTTCATCGGGAATCCGGCACGTTCGGGAACAGTTTTCGCGATGATTGCTCTGAGAACAGCGATTTTCTTGTCGAGATCCTCGATGGTTCTGACGGTTCCGCGCACGATAACCGACTCGTAGACCGTGGTGGTGTTGCATCCGTTAGGACCGGTAATCTCGAATCCCCCGGTCTCCATGGCGGTGAGGCAGACCTTGTCGCAGGCCTCCATGTTCTCGTTTTTCTCTCCGGATTTCCTTCCGTGGAAGTAGATTTTGTTCCCGATGCGGACGAAGTTGACTGGGATGCAATACGGATATCCGTCCTTCCCTACGGTACCGAGAACGCCTTCCTTCACACGGTCGAGAAGAGCGTAGATTTCGTCATCCGAAAGATGGAACTTCTCCATGTTGGGCTGCATGGAATCACTCCTTGAATCCGAGGTATGTGACCCAGCCCCTGTCCGGGTTGAGGATCATCTGGGTCTTCAGTCCTGCCGCTTCCATATAGGAGAGCATGACGTCGTTGTCCACGAGCTTCATGTGGTACTTCTCACAGGCCGCGTTCATCTTCTCGCGGTTCTCGTCGGTGAAGTACTGCTCGGAAATGATGCACAGGCACCCCTTGGGAGAGAGCTTGGATGCGAGGTGTGCGATGTTCGCCTTGAGATCGGGCCAGAAGAAGTATGTCTCGACGGCGGTGATGATATCGAGAGAAGAATCTTCGAAGGGGACATTCTCGACGGATGCCACTTTGGCATCGACCTTTCCCCATTGGTGGAAGACCTTGTTGTAATCGAGGGTGGCCTGTATGCAGTCTTCCGAGATGTCAATCCCAGTGACCTTGGCGTTGGGATATTTTAGTGCAAGCATCTTGACTGCCATACCTCCGCCGCATCCCACGTCCAGAACAGTCATGGTGGTCTTGGCGGGTATGTTGGCAAGGCCCCAGATAGTGAGCTCGCGGTGGTGCTCGTACATCTTGGCGATGACTGCTTTACCCTCTTCGCCTACGGGTTTCTGGTACTGTTCTTCCTCTGCCATGGGATAGGTATCAGCGATATTGTAAAAATCGGTATCGGCAGAACGGCGAGGTAAGGTCGCGAATCAGTTTCTGCGGGTCCTCGGAGACCATTGCCCCCGACATGGAACACACTCCCGCTGCCCCGGTACCGGCCACGGAATCCACGTTCGCGGGGGAGATGCCCCCGATACCGTAGACAGGGATATCGACCGCTTCGCAGACCTTCCTGAGGAATTCCAACCCCCTCGGTTCGAATGGTTTGCAGGCGGTCTCGAATACATGGCCCGCAATGAGATAATCGGCTCCGAGGGATTCTGCCTCGACAGCCTCCTCGGGACTGTGCACGGATGCACCGACTATGGTGAACCCCGACAGGTCAGCAGTCCTCAGGACCGGCAGCGGCAGGTGCACTCTGCAGATGTCCAATTCCCTTGCGGCATCGAGATCCCCGTTGACGGAGAGCGGGACCTCGTACTGTTCGCAGAGCATGAGGCAGTCGTAGGCCAACGGAACGAGTTCGTTCCGGGACAGGGATTTCTCCCTCAGGATGACCATCTCGGGATGTCCGGAGAGTATGGATTCCAGCTGTGCCAGGAACGGCCTTTTGCAGAGGCTGCGGTCGGTGACCACTATCATCTCAGGTCCTCACGTAATCGTTCATCACGGGCTGGAGGCCGGCGTTCCTGATGGAGCCGACGATCTCCTCCAGGTTCCTGGGGTCGGAGATTACGAACTGTCCGTCACCCTTGGATTTGCCGCTGTGTTCGCCGATACCGACGCTGACACCGGCGGACATCTTGGTGGCGCTGAGACCTATGATACCATCCCTGAATCTGGGACGTTCCCTGGTGGAGATGGTCTGTCCTGCGTAAGGCATGAAAATCCTGTATGCCAGAGAGACCTGCAGGAGTTCCCTCTCTCCGACGGGGATCTGTTCGTCCTCATGGTGTTTGAACGGCCTCAGGCGGGGTAGGGAAAGCGAGATCTCGGCATGGGGATACCTCCTCTGGAGTTCGGACGCATGGAGTCCGCACCTGAGCGCATCCTTCCTGAAATCGTCAAGACCCAGAAGTGCTCCGAAGGCCACTCCCCTCATGCCTCCCATGAGTGCTCTTTCCTGTGCGTCGAAACGGTAGGAGAAGATCCTCTTGTTGCCGTAGGGGTGGAGTTCCGCGTATCTTTCGGGATTGTAGGTCTCCTGGAACACGGTCACATAATCGGCACCCGCTTCCTGAACCCTGCGGTACTCATCGGAGTTCATGGGGTAGACCTCGATACCGACATTGGTGAAGTATTTGGATGCTAGCGAGACACTCTCGCAGATGTAATCGATATCCGAGTGGGTGCGTGATTCGCCGGTGAGCATGAGGATCTCCTCGAGACCTGTATCGGCGATGGCCTTGAGCTCCGCCTCCACCTGTCCAAGGTCGAGCTTCGCCCTGTTGATGTGGTTCTTGCTGTTGAATCCGCAGTAGACGCATCCGTTGGTGCAGTAGTTGGAGATGTAGAGCGGGGTGAACAGGCAGACACTGTTGCCAAAATGTCTCAATCTCTCGTCGCGGGCCCTCTCAGCCATCTTCTCCATGTATTTCTCGGCGGCTGGAGACAGCAAAGCAGCGAATCCGGCGTCGTCCACGGTCTCCGAGGACAATGCTCTCCTCACATCCCTGTCGGAGAACGAGTAGGGGTCGAGTTTGGAGGCTTTCTCGAGGACGCAGTCGAGGGTGTCGGTGCCGATGTCTTCCATACCCTCGTGGTACGGTTCCGCATCCACGCTCTTGTCTATGGCCACGGGATCACTCCAGGAATCCGGTCAGAGGACTCGATGCCTCTGCCCTGTCGAGCACCCTTCCGGGGCCTGCCAGATATGCCATGCGGCCCGCCTCGATGGCGGTTCTGAAGGCCTTGGCCATGAGTGCCACATCCCCTGCGGTGGCGATGGCGGTGTTGGCCATGACGGCGGCACAGCCGATCTCCATGGCCTCGCAGGCCTGGGAGGGCCTGCCGATTCCCGCATCCACGATGATAGGGAGGTCGATCTCCTCCACCATCATCTTGATGAAATCCTTGGTCAGAACGCCCTTGTTGCTGCCGATGGGTGCGCCCAGGGGCATGATAGCCGCGGCACCCGCCTCAGCCATGGAACGGGCTGCGGTGAGGTCAGGCATCATGTACGGCATGGGGATGAAATCCTCTTTGGCGAGAAGTTCCACCGCTTTGATGGTCTCGCGGTTGTCGGGAAGGAGGTATTTGGAGTCGCGGATGATTTCGATCTTGATGAAATCCCCGCAGCCCAGTTCCCTCGCCAGCCTGGCAATCCTGAGTGCTTCCTCAGCATCCCTTGCCCCGGAGGTGTTGGGCAGCAGCGTGATGCCCTTGGGCATGTGGTCGAGGATGTTGCCCTCGCCAGTGGAATTGGCCCTTCTGACGGCCAGAGTGGCCATCTGTACTCCGCCGTTCTCGATGACGGCGCGTGTCATGTCGAGGGAGAACTTCCCCGAACCGAGTATGAACCTTGATTGGAAACGATGTCCTCCGATCACGAGATCATCATTCATGCCGGTGGCATTCGTTTCATGCTATAAGGAATATCAGACTGTTTCTTCCAAGATTAATCTGACTGCTGTGTGGGCCATCATCCCCGCACAGGTCATGACCCTGGTGGCTACGAGGCCGACCTCATCCTTGTCGCTGATTCCGTCGCCTACGATGACGACGTGACCGAACCTCTGTTTGATGTCCATGGTCGAGGTGGAATCGAAACCAGCCATGCCGGAGCAGCTCACTATCCATTTTTTCGGATGGGATTCGTACATGGCAGAAACGAGCATGGCCTTCGCCTCGGGAGAATCGAACGCTTCGATGACGATGTCGCAGTTCCCGAAGATCTCTGCCACGTTATCCTCGGTCAGTCTGATGTTGTGAGCCTCCACCGTTATCCACGGTGCGATGCTCTTCAGAACACGCTCGGTGGCTTCGGATTTCGGAAGACCCAGATCCTTCATGGAATAGTTCTGTCTGGAGAGATTGGTAATGTCTACACGGTCGAAATCCGCGATGACAAGGTCCCTGATCCCGGCCCTTACGAGGCTCACCGCCACATGGGAACCTATGCCCCCGAGACCGGCTATTCCTATCCTCGCTTTCGAGATCTTTTCGTATTTCTCGGCGGAGTACCTCTGTATCAGGGAATGGTCCGAAATATCCTCCTCTGAGTCTCCTTTTTTCACGATACGGACGGTGTCTCCGTCGCTGAGAACGTAATCGGATTCCTCATGTCTTCCGTTGACCAGAGCGTACATGAAATCGGACGTCTGGGTCTCCTTCAGTTCGGAGATAGAGGTACCTTCGGACAGTTCGGTCTTCTTTCCGTCGACTGTAATGTGCAAGGTCATCCCCCGCCTACGAAACTGACAATCTCGATTCTGTCTCCGGAGGTCAATTTCCTCTCTTCGAACATCCTCTGCGGAACGATGTCTAGGTTGATCTCGACCGCCACACGGCCTCCGCTGAATCCTTCGGATTTGAGCATGGCTGCTACCGTAGTCCCTTCCTGGAACTGCTTTTTTATTCCGTTGACTGTGACATCTATCATTTTTTCACACACTTCGCCGAGGTGCTGAGAGGACATATCGCTTGCCGGATGGTTTGCTATGTCTCAGGTATCCTATCTATTTATTCATCGTGTAGAGAAGTATCTGCACAATTTTCATTGTATTTTAATGCAGATACTCCGACATATTTATAAACATAAATATCAATAGTGAAATGTGCACACATTTGATTACCGTTTCCTGAAGACTTTCAAGGTAGATCCGGATATTCTGAACCGGGCGGTGAAAATACAAGCTCTCATGGGGCGCACTGTCATAGCCAGGAAAACGGCTGACTCTGTATTGAAGGGTTTGGAGAGAAGGGCAATCATCATGTCCGTTGCTGATTCAAACGCCATCGAGGGCATCCGGACCAGTGAGACGAGACTGGTCGGTCTGATATCCGGTAGGACCGCTCCCTTGGGACACGACGAGAAGGAGATTGCGGGATACCGCGATGCGTTGCGTTTCATCCATACCGACCATGAGAAGATTGTGTTGAACAAGGAGTCTGTACTGGATATTTACAGCATCCTGATGAGGTACAGTGAGCTCAATGAACCGGGATTCAAGACGAGGGATAATGTCATCGTCGACAGGGATTTAGAGGGAACCATTCTGAAGATACACCCTACTGTGCCGAAGGAGAAAACCGAGTGGGCAGTAGAGCAGGCGATATGGGCCTTCTGGGAAGCAAGGAACGATCCGGATATCAACAAGCTTCTTCTGATACCATGTTTCATCATGGATTTTCTGAGGATTCATCCGTTCCTTGACGGTAACGGGAGGATGTCAAGACTCCTGACAGTTTTGCTCCTCTATCAGGAGGGATATGACATCTGCAGATACGTATCCCTGGAATCGAAGATCAATGCGGGCAAGAACGATTACTATCGGGCGTTGGAACAGTCGGAGATAGAATGGGATGATAACAAAAACGATTACACTCCATTCATCTCCTACTTCCTGGGACAGCTATTTTTATGCTACAGGGAACTCGACAGGTCCCTGGGAATCGAATTGTCCGGGAACAAGAAGTCGAACGCTCTCGAGGTCTATCTCAGACTCAGCAATCTGCCCGTTTCCAAGAAGGAGCTGATGTCCATGTTCCCTGACGTTTCCGAGAGTACTGTGGAATTGGTGCTGAAACGGATGTCAGATGCCGGTGAGCTGAAGAAAATCGGGGCCGCCAGAAGCACGAGATATGTCAGGAGAAGATGAAATGGCGCCGAGAGAGAGATTCGAACTCCCGAGGTCAGAGACCAGCGGTTTTCGAGACCGCCGCCTTACCGGGCTGGGCCATCTCGGCTTATCCATCGCTATCTTTTCCGATTATAAAATCATAATCCCACGTGTAGTAAGTACAGACTTCGTGAGTGTGTAATCGGGAAACAACTTCACGGATAGATAATTCTTCTTAATTCAATCACGAACACACCGGCAGGTACACGAACGAAGTGAGAGTACTACTGCCGGTGTGTTCGTAAAAAACGCCGTACCTTCGATCCTCACCTCATTCCGCCAGTTCCCTGATGAGATCCGTTACCATCGAACCCGCAAAGTACACATTGATCGGTATCTCGTAACCGAGTGCTCTGTGTGCGCAGTCGGTGTTATGGTATTCTATCCACTTCATGAACGTCTGTTTGGCATCTTCGAAAGTGCGTATCGTTCCGAAATAGGGTGTCTCTTCCTTAGCGGAACGGTGGGTCCTCTCCATCTTCCCGTTGGTCTGGGGATGCCTTATGCGGGCGTAAATATGCTTTATTCCGCGTTCTTTGCAATATCTGTCGAGTTTCGATTTCCCTTTTCCTCCGTTGACCGCATAATACTCTGTACCGTGGTCCGTCATCAGCTGGTTCGGCTGGCCATAGAGATCTATGGCCTGCCCCAGCATATCTATGACGATATCTGCTGAAGTCTCCAATGTTATGCGCGCATTGAGGATGTATCTCGATGCATCGTCGATTATCCAGGTCGTGTGAACGGTACCGAAGTCGAATTCCCAGGTCTTGAAATCGGTATGCCATAGATCGTTGGGTATCGCTCTCTCGTATCTGCCGTATGAGAGATTGCGGTGCCTCTTCTTCGGGATGCCCATCAGTCCTGCTTTGCGCAGGACTTTGTTGATGGTGCCGGTAGAAGCTGCGACCTTGGTTATCCCCTTGATCCTGTCCGCACCTTCGAAACCGTATTTCCAGCGTCTTTCCAGAACGTCCCGACGTATCCTGTCCTGGACAGGAGAGGATACGTTCTTGGGACGGTTGGATATGGATGCGAAACGCATGCGTATCTGGTCCTTCGGCCAGCTTCCCGAAGTTCTGACCAGGGTCTTGTGCGCCGCATACACCTTAGACCACTTCGCAGTGAATCCGTCGGAGACTCCGAACTGCTGCCGGATCTGCCCGTAGGTCTTGTTGAATTCGATCCTTGCCACGGCGACGGTATACCGCAGGTTTATCAGGGGTTCCTGAGACTTGCCGAACGGTTTTAGGTCCCATACGGACCCCATATGTTCGTCGAATCTTTTGTTTTAGAAAGAGGATTTGTTTCTAGAAGAAGTGATTCAGTTGGAAATATAAAACAGAATCATAGAAAGACCGTGTTTACGAACGAGCTGACGGAGTCGCGAGTGAGTAAACACGGTCTTTCTACGCGTGCATCTACTCTTTCGAACCGCATCCGGCGAAAAAACTCCATAGCTCACGCTGACAGAAATCGATGCAGGGCTTCACTGTGCAATCAAAATCGCACACTGCAGCTATCTGTCTTCACAGAATACGGAAGAAGGAGTCTTCAGATCCAATGCCCAATGCGGGCGCGTTTCGTTGTAGAATTCGATATACTGGCTCATGAGTGCGTCATATTCCTCCAGAGTTGCTTCTCCGGGAAGATTCGCCTCGCGGCGAATCGACCCGTGCCAGCGTTCCACCTTGCCTTGGGTCGTCGGTTTGCGTACGCCACCCATAACATGGCGGATACCTTTGGATTCGCACCACTCGTCGAATCTCGTGTCCCCTCCGTTACTGGCTGCCCACTGGGTACCGTGATCTGATAATATCATCCGGGGTGTACCGTATTCCTCTATGCATTCTTCCAGTATCCTGAGGACGTTATCCGTCGTCGCATACACGTCGACGGTATGCGACAGCATCCTGCGTGACTTGTCGTCTATGACCGACAGGAACTCTACTTTCCTGCCTGTAGTTCTGTCTGTTCCCAGCTCCACGTAGTCGATCTGCCACATGTCGTTGGCATGTGGCATCTCGAAGGATTTGTAGACCTTCCCGAGACGCATCGTGACATTCTCGAATCCGGCTTCCCGGAGCACCGCATGTACTGTGGGATGGGAAGCGTTCACTCCGGAGATCTTGCCGATCTTAGCCGCACCCAGTTTCATGTGGGCTTGCTTCGTTTCGATCACAGCGTCCCTGATTTCATCGCGTTTCGGAGTGTACTGCCCTTTTGCCGGCCCCGGGCGTTTCGGGGCCAGCATTTTCGTGTAGCCCTCGATCTTGGTGTATTTGGTGTAGGGCACTCCGAATCTGTGGTAATGCTTTGCCTTCAGGAAACGGTCGCGAAGGGTACGGATGTGCGTGTGGGAATATCCGAATTGCTTTCCGATATCCCTCAGCGAGGAGCGTTCCTTATCGGAACGCCCGTTTTCAAAGCAGAACATCTCCAAAACGAGGGCTCTTTTCCGCTCGGTCAAGGCTATCTTTTTTAACCTTTGTTTCTCATGATGACTTAGGGTTTTTTGCATGTTTGGACAACCTGGAAAAAACCCTAACTTTTGATAAGTCTTTGCAGGAGCGAACAGACACTCGTAAGTTCGCGACTTCGTCAGCTCACTCACTCGTGTCTGTTCGCTCAGATTCATTCTGCTGTAAACTTATCTTGTTTCTAAAACAGTTCGTCGAATCTTTCGTTAAGTATTTGTGTTGCTGCGTATCTAGTTAGTATCGGACTTTGCATTTTGTGACCAACTAACACTGCGAAGTCCGCTTCTTAAGTTTATCGTCGAGAATGTTGTTCGTCCGCGGACTAACAACATTCTCACGAACTGGGTGCTTACTACACCACGGAATATTCTATAAACCGTATCACGATGCGAGCCCCATGGCGACATCCGTATCCGAAGTGAAGGATGCAAAATTAGCGGCTCTTAAGATGGCCGCACTCGATACCGGGACGAAGGATAATGCGCTGAAGGCGATGGCAGACGCCATAATCGCCAACAGGCAGAAGATCCTCGAAGCGAACGCAGCCGACGTGGCGGATGCCGAAGGCAACGTCCCTCCCGAGATTCTCAAGAGGCTGAAGCTCAACGACGACAAGGTCGATGATATGGTCGCCAGTATCCTTGACGTCGCCCGTCTGAAGGATCCGGTAGGCGAGACCATGTCCGCCATCGAATTGGATGCCGGTCTCGAGCTCTATCAGAAGAGGTGTCCCATAGGATTGATCGGAGTGATCTTCGAAGCGAGACCCGAGGTGGTCCCTCAAATCATGTCGCTCTGCCTCAAGAGCGGGAATGCCGTCCTGTTCAAGGGCGGTTCCGAGGCCAAGAGGTCCAACAGGATCCTCTTCGATATCCTTCAGGAAGCAGCAGCTTCCGCAGGGGTTCCCCGCGAGGCCTTCGTCCTGATGGAGACCAGGGAGGACATTTCCGAGATCCTGAAGATGGATGAATATATCGATCTCCTCATTCCCCGCGGTTCCTACAGTTTTGTCAAATTTATTCAGACAAATACAAACATCCCCGTCCTGGGGCACTCCGCAGGGGTCTGCCATATCTATGTGGATTCAGACGCAGACCTTCTCAAGGCGTTCGGAGTGGTGCTCGATTCCAAGATCCAATATCCCGCAGCATGCAATGCCGTGGAGAAGGTGCTGGTCAATGGGGCCATCGCACCTTACTTCCTTCCCCGCATGGCCGACCAGTTCAAGGCCAACGGTGTGGAGATGAGGGTGGAGGAATCCCTCGCCAAGTACCTGCTCGGATTCGATTACAAGATTGCTACCGAAGAGGATTGGACTGCGGAATACGACGGTCTCACCATAGCCATCAGGTCTGTGAAGGATCTTGAAGAGGCAATCACCATCATCAACAGCAACGGCTCCCACCACACCGACTGCATCATCACTGAGAACAAGGAGAAACAGGACGAGTTCGCCCGCAGGGTAGACTCCGCGGATGTGTTCATCAACGCCTCCACCCGTTTCGCTGACGGATTCCGTTTCGGCAAGGGTGCCGAGGTAGGAATATCCACCAATAAGATCCATGCCCGCGGACCCATGGGCATGGAGGGACTTATGATCTACAAGTACGTCCTTGTGGGCAACGGCCACATGGTCAAGGATTATGTCGGCAAGAACGCTAAACCCTACACCCACCGCAAGATCGACCTCAGGGAGGACTGAGCATGGTCTCGAGGAAGGAGCAGCTCGCCAATGTGGAAAGAGTGGTAATCAAAGTCGGTACGTCTTCTATCACGCAGGGTGGCAGCACTCCTTCGGAAGCTTTCATGGATCTGGTCGCCAAGCAGATTGCCGAGATCAAAAAGGCAGGTATCGAGGTACTGATCGTGTCTTCCGGTGCCGTGGGTATCGGACTCAAAGCGATGAACGCCACCCCCAAGCCCAACGAGATCCCCATCAAGCAGGCCGCTGCCTCCGTAGGTCAGGGCATTCTCATGCAGAAGTGGAACGACAGCTTCCAGAAGTTCGGGCTCAACGTGGCGCAGATCCTCATCACCCTTGACGACTACTCGGACCGTGACACCGTACTCAACCTGAACAATACGATCACTACTCTTCTGAAGTATGATGTGATACCCATCTTCAACGAGAATGATGCGATATGCATCAAGGAGATCGGAGCCGCCTTCGGCGATAACGATACTCTCTCCGCAGTCATCGCGAGCAGGGCGGATGCGGACCTTCTCGTCATCCTGTCAGATGTTGCCGGATTGTACACCGCGAATCCCAACACAGACCCTGACGCAAAGCTCATCGACACTGTCGGCGAGATTACCCAGGAGATCGAGGACATCGCAGGCGGGCCCGGCACCAAACTCGGTACCGGCGGTATGAAGACCAAGATCAAAGCCGCTAAGATCTGTCAGGATGCCGGATGCATGATGATCATCGCCTCCAGTTCTGAGAACGATGTGATTTCCCGCACAGTGCTCGGAGAGCAGATCGGTACTCTGTTCACTGCGGATTCCGCCATCACCAAGAAGAGGCGCTGGATGAAATCCGCCAAATCCAACGGCAAGATCATCATCGACGACGGTGCCATGAAAGCACTGCTGGAACATCGTTCCCTGCTCCCGGTGGGAATCAAATTCGCCGAGGGTACATTCGAGCCTGGAGAGGTCGTCGATATAGAATGTGCGGGCACCGTCGTGGCAAAAGGATGTCCCGATTACGGTTCTGAGGACATCAACCGCGTCCGCGGAATGCGTTCCGATGTTGCAAAGAACGTCCTCGGACCCAAGATGAAGCACAAGGACATCATCCTCAGCGAGAACATTGCTCTGATGCCTTGATCAGTTACGTCTATCAGCGACCGTTTTACGGATAAGCGTACAGGTTTTCACAGCGGTCTCTGCGAATACGTCGCACCCGAACCTTTCGGCCACCTGTTCGGATACAGCGCCTCCGCCTGCGTTCAGGAGTATCCTGTCGCGGATGCCCATCTCCTTCAGAAGTCTGTCTGCCTTTCCGATATTCTCCAAGTCCCAGGTGGCCTGTACCGACAGGCACAGGACCGTGACCTCTTCGTCACAGCAGAGTTTCACTATATCTTCGATGGGGGTGTCGCGTTCCACACGTACCGTGCGGAAGCCGTTGGCTTCCAGCAACATAGAGATGAGGTCACGGCCTTCGGTGTGGCGGCTGAAAGATGCCACCACGGCAGTGCCCAAGGCAGGATCCCTGGAGATAGTGCCTCTTTTGGATTCCATTTCGCGGAGGAATGTCATAAGGGGAATCTTCCCGCGGTCGAAAGCCTCGACCAGTTCCTTCTCGGACTCCCAGAAATCCGTCATGACCGATGAATCGGGCTGTGGGAATATGTAATTTCGCGCAGATAGGTTACGCATCACGCCGGTAGCCGAGCAGCAGTTCAGAGGATGATAAGGTGCTTTGAGCCCCTGATTGTTTCGATGCAGGAATCGACTCCGAACACTTCTTTTATGTTCTCCGAGGTGAGGACATCTTCGGTTCTGCCGAAACATACAATGTTACCTTCGTTCAGCAGGATGGATTTGTCACAGAACCTGAGTGCCAGATCGAGATCATGGATAATCGCGCATGCACTGATGCCCTTTTGATCAACAACAGTGCGGACCGAGTCCATGACCTCACGTTGGTATTTGACATCGAGGTTGGAGGTAGGTTCGTCCAACAGGAGTACTTTTGCTTCCTGGGCCAGAGCTCTGGCCATAAGGACTCTCTGACTCTGACCGCTACTGAGACTGTCGAACGGGTTTGCAGCAAGATGTCTTACACCCATTTCGTCCAAGCACTGCCAGGTTATGTCGTAATCTTTCTTTCCGTACTGCCAGGTTATGTGTGGTCTTCTTCCCATCAGGACTATTTCGAAGACGTTCGGGGTGCAAAGATCCATCTTTGCGTTCTGCGGAACGTAACTGATGCATTTCGATATATCCAGATGAGACATTTCAGAGAGATTATTGCCATCTAGGAGAATGCTTCCCTGCTGAGGTATCAAGAGTCTGTTGATACATTTCAGGAGCGTTGTTTTACCGGATCCGTTGGGGCCTAATATTCCCAGTATCTGAGAAGGTTCCAGTTCCAAACTTATGCCCTTGAGTATTTCCTTTTTTGCGTTTTTACCGTAGGAAAATCTCACTCCGTCAATCGATAATGACACACTACCCGACTTTAATAATACTATTTAATCTTTAACAACATACCTTTTAATACTTTTTTTAATTTTTGTGCTACCATGAATACCAAGATTGTTGCTATTCTGATTGTAGCGGTCATGGTCGGAGCAGGGGTCGGCGGGTACGCCCTGTATAAGAGCCATGGCAGCTCTTCCAAATCAATTAACATAGATGTGAATCTGGAGGTCTTCGGCAATGCCGACAAGGACGGAAAGATTACCGAAGACGATGCTAAGATGGTCGAGAAATACATCAAGGCCAAAGCTGATGATAACAAGACCGTTCTCGACGAGCTCGCCATAACCATGAGTTCGGACTTCGCCGACGCCGATAGGAACGGTTCGATCGAACAGGCAGACGCCGATCTGATTAGGCAAATCGTGGCCTGTACCGAGAAGTATATCTGGATTCTCGACGGCCAGGGCAATGTGAAAAAGGTCAATGCTGAATCCAAGAGAATCGGATGCGAATACTTCGCCAACACCGAACTCTGCCTCATCCTGGGTCTCTCCGACAGGATTGCGGCTGTCGATTTCGCCCCTTACAAGTACAGGAGCTTCTACTTCTCCGAGGAGAAGGCTAAGACAATCGGTGACTTGGGCAACATGTCCGAACCCAACTACGATGAGGTAAACAAACTAGATTTGGACACCCTCCTCACTTTCTACATAAGCAACCAGGAAGCCAAGGAGACCAAGATCTACAACTGTGACGTTCTTTACCTCGGCTGTTACAACCCTGATATCACCAACACCGAGAAATCCGCATTTATCCAGGGAATCCTGAAAGCGGGATACATCTTCAAGGTGGTCGAGCGTGCGGAAGAATACGCCAACTGGCTCCTCAACTACAGGGATCAGCTTCTCAGCATAGCAAACGGCATCCCCGAGGCCGACAAGCCTACTGTGATGAGCGCCACCTATGGTACTGCTTATTTCAACGACGGTTCCAACAAGACCGTAACCGTTTACAAGCCTGCAGATCCCCTCGGTCAGGCCATCGAACTCGCCGGCGGACACAATGTCTACAAAGACATCAAGGAAGGCGACATTACCAAGAGCAGCCTTTACGGTGCCACCGTCAACATCGATACCGTTCTGGGTACCAATACGACTGTCAAGCACATCTACCTCCACATGGTCAAATACACCTACGGGGGAATGGAGCAGGAAAGCACTCCCAAGCACGGATATCTTATCGATGATACCACCGAACTCGCAGCAGGTCTTGCAAAGATGAAAGCTCTCGAGCTGGTCGAAGACGACATGAGCGTTAAGCTCATCGCCGGAGAGTTCAGGAACGGATGCTCGGCAGGAGTCCTCCTCGGAGCGTTCATGGGTAAACAGATCAATCCTGAGGCGTACAAGACCATCGATCCTGTCAAGATGATGAACGAGTACATTGGATGGATGGGAATCAAGGATTTCGATGCAGGAGTACACGGACAGTACGTATATCCTGGACTGACCGCTTGAAACAGATCCCGGGGAGGTGATGTTCATCGAAAATCAGAATGATGCGATAGAAGTCGATTCTGCCGTTCAGACCTTGGACAGGATGAGACTGTTCAAAATCGCCTACATCGTAGGTGTCACGGTACTGATGGCCGTTATCGCGTCATTTTCGGTGACTTTCAACTCCTCGGGAGTAACTTTTTCGGAGGTATACGGTACCTTCGTTAACCAGCTTCTTCCAAACACCTTCGATATCCCTGCCAAGACGCAGTACATCGTGATGAATGTCTACGCACCGCGTGTCATCATGGCCATCCTGACCGGAGCCATACTTGCCATCGGGGGGTGCATTACCCAGACCATTCTGAAGAATCCTCTGGCAACCCCTTATACACTGGGTGTGTCGTCAAGTGCTTCGTTCGGAGCAGGGTTGGTTATCATCCTGGGAGTCACGACTTCCATCGGAAGTTTTCCGATGGTGATGAATGCATTCCTCTTCTCCATGATCCCTGCAGCAGTCATCCTGCTCACCTCGATCAGGCGTAATATGATGGCTACGACGCTTATTCTGATAGGCGTCTCTATATCCTACCTATTCAGTGCAGCCAACACCCTGCTCCAGTATTTCGGCAACGCCGATGCAGTCAAAGCGGCGCTTTTCTGGACAGTCGGAGACTTGAACAGTGCATTACTTTCACAGATACCCTATATCGCCGCAACGTTGGTAATGACAACAATCGTTGCAGTTTTCCTTCTCAAGGACATCAATATCATGAAGATGGGCGACGATACTGCAGCCTCATTGGGTGTGAATGTCAGGCTCATCCGTACCGGATCCATCATCCTGGCATGTTTCTCTGCGGCAGTCGTTGTCAGCTTCGTGGGCGCAATCGGCTTCATCTGCCTTCTCGGCCCACAGATTTCGCGCATCTGCATCGGAGGAGACCTCAAGTATCTGCTGCCAGCGTCAATGGCAACAGGTGCACTTCTGATGGTTATCGCGGATTTCGTCGCTAAAGCCGCAGTTGCTCCAATCATACTTCCCGTGGGCGCAATCACCGCCGTGGTAGGTGCTCCTGTGCTAATCTATCTGCTTATCAGGAACAAGAACATGGTGGTTTCGTGACAAATTGTTGGACCGTAGAGGCGTGGGAACGTGACAGATTCAGACACCCTCTGCTGGGGGAGCATGTGCCGGAAGCAGACATTGAACGTTTGTGGGACGACAGTGCCGCGCATTATGATTGCGCCCGTTATGCGAGTATTGTCAGTAACGTGATTGCAAAACTCCATTCCGAAGGGCTTCTCTCGGGGACCGTTTTGGATATAGGGTGCGGACCTGGCACATTCGCAATCCCTTTCTCGCGGAGAGCAAACAAGATCATAGCTTTGGATTCCAGCAGACCTATGCTCGAACGCCTGAAAGAGACCTGTGCAAGCGAGGGGATTACCAACATCAATCCTGTCGAGGCAGACTGTAAAAGCATTCCCGAAGATATCCGCTGCGACCTGGCATTTTCATCCCTTTGTCCGCCTATGAATAATCCCCAATCGATTCTCTCCATGGAGAAACACGGCAAAGTGTGTGCCTATCTATCCTCGGCAAACATCGGTACTTCCATAGAAACCGAGATCTGGTCCGAACTCGGAGAGGACTACTCTTATATGGGGTATCACACGGAATATCCCCGTCATTTTCTGCAGTCCCAGAGAAGGAAACCGGAACTGATCTTCTATAGTCAGGAGTATAGTATCGATGAGGACGAGACTGCTGTAACCTCAAGGCATCTGGCCTCTATGGCACGTTTCCGCCCAATCACCGATGAAATCCGGAATGCCGTAATGTCTGTGGTATCAAGGCATTCGGAGAACGGAAGAGTCAGGATAAACGGTAAAACCATTATGGGCCTGTTAATCTGGCAGTCGGAATATTGATCAAATCCGAATCAATCCGATTTTAAGTGAGGGGTAGAAAGGATGGTGGGCCCGGCCAGATTTGAACTGGCGACCTTCACAATGTCAATGTGACGTCATAACCCCTAGACCACGAGCCCAGTAAACCACCATATTGGCTTGATGTATTTATACCCTACTTATCGCCCATGAGGCCAGCGAAAAATCTCCTTTGACTAAAACTTAATACACCGATTCAATCAAAGTAACGATGATAACGCTCGGCATAGAGGGTACTGCGCACACCATGAGCGTGGGAATAGTCGATTCGGAGGCACATGTGCTATCCAACATCATCGACCTGTTCCGTCCGCCCCAGGGGGGATTGCATCCCCGCGAGGCGGCCAACCACCATGCCGATGCCGTGGCCAAGACCATTGTGGAGGCGGTGGAGACCGCAGGCATATCCCTCAAGGATGTGGATCTGGTCTCCTTCTCCATGGGTCCCGGATTGGGTCCGTGTCTCCGTGTGGCGGGAACCGCAGCACGTTCGTTATCCTGTGCATTGGGTGTTCCCATCATCGGAGTAAACCATTGTATAGCGCATATCGAGATCGGCAATGCCCTCACGGGATGCACCGATCCCTGCCTCCTGTACGCCTCGGGCGGCAATACCCAGATCATCGCTTATTCGGATCAGAGGTATCGTATCTTCGGAGAGACCCAGGATGTCGGAATCGGCAATATGCTCGACAAGCTCGGACGCGATCTGGGTCTTGGTTACTATGCGGGTCCGACCATCGAGAAGATGGCCCTTGACGGCGACAAGCTGTTGGATTTGCCCTATTCCGTAAAAGGTATGGATATCTCGTTCTCCGGCATCCTGACCGCCGCGGTGGCGTACCGCGACAAGGGCTGCAGGATCGAGGACATCTGTTATTCGGTGCAGGAGACCACCTTCTCCATGCTCACCGAGGTCACCGAGCGCGCCATGGCCCACATCGGGAAGGACGAGGTCCTTCTGGGAGGAGGGGTGGCTCAGAACACCCGTCTCCGTGAGATGGTGGCCGAGATGGCCAAGGAACGCGGGGCCAAGATGTTCGTTCCGGAGAGGCAGTTCTGCAGGGATAACGGAGCCATGATCGCATGGCTCGGCAACATCATGTACCAGTCCGGTGTGAGGATGGACATCGACGAGACCGAGGTCATGCAGAGGTACAGGACCGATGCGGTGCCCGTTACCTGGCGGGATTGATGGAATCCACCCTATTCATCGTTTTTAGTTCAACATGAACTAATAGCTCGGGAAGCGGTCTCGTATAGTTCTTGTAACGGACGAATCCGCCCGAATCGATCCCGGCAGGGGGCATGATTTGTATGGCTCCCAGGATGCACATGTTGAGAAGTATGGGTGTTTCCACATCCTTGTAGGTCACCAACACTTTCCGTTTCCCGCCTACCGAAGGGAGCTTAACGAATTCCCCCGGTCCGGCTGTCACTCCGAACTGGGTGTCCTCTATCGAGATATGGATAGGTTCCTCGAGCGAAGGATCCGCATAGATCGTGACCTGGGGCATCATTTTATCCAGGTAATAGGGGGTAGAAAAAATTGCCGACGTCAGGCATCAGTGTTTGGAGATCTGCTCGCCGACTATCTTATCGACATTCTTCAGGAACTCGTCGTGTCTGGCACTGTCGAAAGAGCCGCCCGCGGCGATCCTGTGTCCCCCGCCCTCTCCGCCTACCGAGGCGCATCCGCGCTTCATGGCATCGGCGAGATCCACTCCCCTGTCGAGCAGAGGGAAGGTACCTCTCGAAGAGGCCTTCGCCATGGATTCGGAGCAGTTGACCCCGATGGTGGGCTTGTTGGGGTTTCCGAGGAAGCTCATGACGACACCGCACAGCATTCCGGTATAACCCGAGTCGGAGGAATCGAACCATACGATGTGTTCCATCTCCTGGATCTTGGACTTGTTAACGATATCGCAGACCGCGTCCATGACCTTCTTCCTGGAGTCGGCGTCTATGTATTTGGCCTGTTCAAGGGCACTTCCGTCTCCCAGGCATACCGATACGCCCACGCCCGGCTGTTCCTGGCGGCCGCAGGCATTGATGACCGAGGACATGGTCTCCGCGTCGGTGCCCCAGGAAGGCAGGTAATACCTGGTCCTGGCACATTCCTCTAACTTGTCCCTGGTGACCCCCTGTTCGATGAGCTTCACGGCAATCATCGAGGATAGTTTGATGGACTCCTCGGGCGTGAGGTTGCTCAGGTTCTTGTCGGGACCGATCCCGGCTTCTTCCAGGAATCTTCTGGTTCCGTCGGAATCCCCGCTGACTCCTTTGATGAAGGGTTCGGTGCTCATGTAGAGCTCGGTCGATATGTTGCCGTACGGGATGAGCGATCCCTGCATGGTCTTCACCATGCCTCTCTTGGAGGCCTCGGCGAAGATGTGGGAGTTGATCCCGGACATGCCGTTGAGGTGCTGTCTGTCCCCTACCATACCTATGATGGACAGGGGCGCCAAGTCCCAGTTCTTCTCGTCCAGGGTGATTGCGAAAAGGAACGACATGCTGGCTCCGCATCCGGAGGTCATGCCGTCGATGCCGTAGAGGTGGGGATTTGCGTAGCAAACCCTGGTTGCAAGGTCCCCGACTGTGTGGTGGTCGAGAATCACGACATCCTGTTTCATGGCATCGAAACGCTTCACATACGAAGCACCGAGGTCGGTGACCAGGACGCATTCGTCTTCCGCTTCTTCGATGACTTGCATCTGCGATTCGGTGAGCGTGGGGAAGATGGTGACAATAAACTCCTTCCCGGCTCTGGCGAGTGCCTTGGCGGCTATGCCGGCGGCGGTCAGACCGTCGGTATCGAAATGCGAATAAATGTGAATAAAGTCGTGGCCGCGGATGATCTCCGCGGCCAGTGTAAGGTCTGTAAGAAGTTTGGAAGGGAGGACGGAATCGTCCATGTACCTCACTTAAGCATCAGTTCTGCGTTAGCGAGAGAGTACTTCCAGGTGTCAGGAAGAACTCCTTTTTCCTTGTAGTAGCACTCGAGACGCCTGATCTTGGCCTCAATCATCGCAAGACCCCTCTTGTTGGAGATGTCCTTGTGGTTGACCTTGAGGTGGTTGTTCAGGTTGATGGCGCGGACCATGAGCTGGGCGAGGTCGGCGGGAAGGTCTTCCTTGACTCCTTTCTCGGCCTGGATCTCAGTAACGGTCTTGCCGGTTGCGAGCTTGACGTTGGGAACTGCGTACTGGTCCCTGAGGATCATTCCGATCATAGCGGGGCTGACACCCTCTTTGGTGAACTTCTCGACCAGGTCCTCGATTTCGGTGGCATTGAGGGGGACCCAGGAGGGGTTCTCGGAGATCATGGGGCGCTTGCTGCAAGCTTTTCCCTTTCTTCTTGTGTGCATTCTTGCCATAATGTTTCACTCCATTAGGCGGCGAGGCTGAACCTCGTTATTATAAGGGTATATATAAAGATAGAGGAGTCAGAATCCTTCCGTCTCCTTCTTTGCCCAGGGCACCACATCCTCGTATTCGGCCCTGTCGAAGAACAGTTCCTCGGGGATCTCGTCGAAGAGTTCCACCCTCATCTCGGGTGTTTCCTGGAGTTTCTCGCCGAGTACGGCGGCGAAGACGTGGCAATATCCCAGATCCCTCATTTTGACCACTCTGATAGCATATCCCGCCTCCTCCGCGAATTCCCTAACGACACCTTCTTCGAGGGTCTCGCCGGTCTTCACGTGTCCGCCGGGCATCTCCCACCCTTTGCGCTTGGGATTCCATACCATCAGGAATCTTCCCTCTTTGAAAGCGACTGCGTAAACGGTCTGATCCGTATCAGTCTGGGTCATGCTCTCTCCACCACGATCATCTCGTGCGAGTCTTCGAAGGGTTCGAGGCTCAGGGTATCGATTATTTTGAACCCTCTTTCCCTCAGACGCGCCTCCGCCCTCTGGAAGATCACCTTCGGATTCTCGGCGACATCCTCTGAGCGGGCTTTCACGGCGACCATGCCGTATTTGGCCGAGAACTTGTCCATGTTGTCAGCCAGTATATCAGCCTGATTCTTCTGTGCCACATCCTGGTAGACGACATCGATCCCGGAGACCATGAACTCGTATTCCGAGGGTTTGGTGGCATCCGCGAGGATGGGCATCATGTTCGGGCGGGATTCGGAGTTCTTCACGAGTTCCCTGAACATGCGGGGGGCGAATTCCACGCAGTAGACTTTCCCGTCCCCGACGATATCCGACACGTGGGAGGGGGTGGTTCCGCTGGATGCACCGAGATAGAGGACGTTGGTCCCTTTCCTGATAGGAAGCACCTTCCCTCCGTTGGTAAGGTATGCGGAAAGCTTGCTGCGCATCGGCGACCACTCGCGGTATTCGATTCCGTCGATGACAGGGGTGCGTTCGCCGTAGGTGCGCTTCCCGGGGGCGGCCGAGACGGTGTAGAGCTTCCTCCGCTCCGAGAATACCGTACCGTCCGTGAATGCCAGGGGTTCCATGCTCCTTTGATGGTCTTCTTCTTAATAGCCATTCGCACGCGATATTGTTAAGAACCGTGCGCATGATAACCATTCATGGATTCTTTGCTGGAGACACTGTCCGCTATCGCGGATGCCGTGAAGAAAGCTGTCGACCTCATCCCCACCCTCGAGGAAAGGGGTAAGGACCTGGGTATGGGAGCCGACGGCACGTCGACCTCCGAGGTGGACAAGATAGCGGAGAATACCGTTCTGGATTACATCGCGCGCCATAACGTCCCCCTGAACGTCCTCAGCGAGGAGATCGGCTATGTGGACAACGGTTACGAGGAAGTTTTGGTTCTCGACCCCATCGACGGCACCTCCAACTGTATCGCGGGAGTGCCCATGTTCACCATCTCGATGGCCGTGGGAAAGTCCAAACTGTCTGACATCCACACCGCCTACCTGCGCAACCTGACTACCGGAGAAGCTATGTGGGCTCTCCGCGGAAAGGGTGCTTACAAAGACGGGAAACAGGTGCATGTCCGCGACCTCAATCCCCGCGATATGTTCATGATGATCTATCTCGGCAACGGCGCCGACCCCAAGGCATTCGCATTGGCCAAGAGGGTGCATTCCTCCCGTTCCTACGGCTGCGCATCCATCGAGATGGCGCTGGTCGCAGAGGGACAGGCAGACGGATTCTACATGCATTCCGAGAATTTCAACCGCGGCATCAGGGTGGTCGACATAGCCGCCAGCTATCTCCTCCTCAAGGAGGCGGGAGGACATGTGTTCGACCTCGAAGGCAACCCCCTGGATATGCCGTTCTCTCTGGACGCCCGTTCCAGTTTTTTCGCCTGCGGACAGCCCGAGCTCTTCGATTTCGCCGTGAACGGACATCCGTTCATCAAGAAGGACCGTAAATACGGTCTGCTGGTGAATCCGAACGTCCCCAAGGCCAAGGAATATGTCGAGAGGGCATACAGCTGTCTGAAGGGACAGGACGTGGTCGTCGATCCCGTGGCGGGAGAGATGCTGGGTATACAGTCCGTACCTGTTCCCGACATGGATGTGGACATCATAGTAACCATCGGCGGTGACGGAACGATCCTGAGGACCGCCATGAGCAATTCAGCAGCCATTGTCGGCATCAATGCTGGGGGAGTCGGATTCCTGGCGGAGATCGACATCGACGACATCGAGGAAGGCTTGGCACGCCTCATCCGCGGCGAGTTCTCCATCGACGAGCGTTTCAAGCTTGACACGTTCTACAACGGCAAGAAACTCGAGCCCGCGGTCAACGAGACCGTGGTGCACACCGACACCGTCGGCAAGATCAGGCAGTTCAAGGTCTATGTGGACGGAAGGCTCGCGACAGAACTCCGTGCGGACGGAATAATCATCTCCACCCCTACCGGATCCACCTGTTATGCTATGAGTTTGGGAGCACCCATCATCGATCCCAATGTCAATGCATTCGTCATCGTGCCCATGGCCGCCTACAAGTTCGCCTGCAGGCCCATCGTGGTCCCTGCCGATGCGGACATTACCGTGGAATGTGTTCTCGACAGAGGATGTCTGCTGGTCATCGACGGTCAGGCGGAGCATCAGGTGCCCGGACAGGTGAAGATCGACTTCCAGCGCTCCAAGGAGAAGGTGCGCTTCGTCATGTTCGGCAAGGACTTCTATTCCCGTGTCAGGGAGAAACTGGTGAACGCGATATGAAGATCAAAGGCGTGAGTGTCGATTTCATAGACGGACTCAACGAGGCCGCCAAGTCGACCTATCCCGACGAGTTCATCTGTCTCCATCGGGCTCACGACGGAATCATTGATGAGATCGTGATGCTGCCCGGCACCATCTTCGGGGATTCTCACAGCTTCATCATGGAGTGGATGGATCCCATCGATTACTCCCGTTCCGGTTCGGCACACTCCCATCCTGGTTTTTCAGCGGAGGCCTCGGAGGATGATTACGAGGTGTTCGGGCACATGGGAGGCATTCATTTCATTACGTGCCAGCCGTACGACCGTAACAGCTGGAGGGCCTACAATTCCTTCGGGGACGAAATCACAATCCCTCTTCTTTATGCGGATGGCACAGAAGTCAACTAAAAATTGACAACGACTTCAGATACAGAATCCAATCATGTCCTTGGCCTGCTCCAGCATGGTGATGAGATAGACTAGGTCCGATGATTCAGCGAAGATGACCAGTTTCTTGGGGTCGGTATCGCTGCGCTTGATGGTATAGGTGCCGTGCTGCAGGATAATCTTCCACGCGTCTCCGGCGATGCTGCGGTCCACAATGTCGTAGTAACCGATCCTTTCCTCGAGCTTGTTGGCGAATTTCTTCATGTCGCCGTCGAAGTCAATCCTGAACGATCTGTTGGAGTATACGGGGATGTCTTCCAGGACGTTGCGTATGCTCCTCTTTCCTGCGAGCTCGCTGATGACCGCGGAAGCGTATAGGGCATCGGGGCAGTATCCGAGTTCAGGGAAGATGAAGGTACCGTTGTTCAGTGCGCCGAAGTCCGCATTGTATTCCTTCATGGCGGTGATGATAGATTGCAGGTCATTCTTGGCCCTGATAAGCTTCCTGTCGGGTTCGAGTTCTCCCTTGAGGCCGAGAGGGTGGTTGAAGGCATCCTCCACCACACAGGGGGAATCGAACGGGATGACTGCCACGGTGGGCTGCAGATACATCAGCATGAGGGCGCAGAGCCTGTCACCGGGGACGTACTTTCCGCTCTCATCCATGAGTGCGAGGCGGGTACCGTTGCCGTTGTAGGCGATACCGATGCTTCCGATGCTGGCGTTCACGAAGTTGGCGATGTTCATCAGGTTGGTTTTGCTGAGTCCGGGGTGACGGGGCAGTTTACCTGCGCAGTCGTATGCGTCGAAGGTGACCACGTCGGCTCCGATGGCCTTCAGCATCTGCGGGGCGCATTTGGAGGTGCTTCCGCAACCGCAGTCGATGATCACATAACCCTGGGAGGACACACCGGTGGACGCGATCTTGCTGAGGTACTTCTTCTCTGCATCCGTCACACGGACGTAGCGTCCCACGCCTTTGTAATCAGGAAGTTCCTTGGCCTCCTGACGGAGGATCTCGTGGATCTCCTCATTGTCCAAAGGCGCACCGTCGTAGGAATAAGCTACAATGCTGCTGACCTTGCCGTCCTCGTCCGGGTCACCCACTGAAAGGATGCATCCACAATCGGCCGAGAATGCTGCCAAGGCTTCCGGTACCGATATGAGGTCGGCATCGTAGACAGTGGCACCAGCTGCGAGAAGTCCGGAGATGAGTGCCTGCGAGATCATCTCGCTGCTCGGGTCGGAGTCTCTGATGACTGCGACCGAGGGGAATTTCAGTCCGAATTTGATTCCGATAGCGGCCGCTCTCTCTGCGGTCATGTTGTTGTCTTTATCGGAATCCAATGATAGTTTCGGACGTCCTTCCATACGTTCGTGAGAGCCTTTTCTTTATAAAAAGGGTGGTTTGTGGAAATCTTGATGTTGGAGGAATATTCCATCTAAATCTGGGACATAGGGTGTGTAAAAAAAGGTGTTAATGTGTTACGTATCCAACAATAATTGTTACTATGGGGATGCTGGCAATTAGAAAACAGCAAAAAACAATATATATACGCTAAGCGGATATGAACACATTCAGCCAATGGACGGCTGGGGGATTAGAAATGGCAATGGACAAATGCAAGGATATGGATGAAGTCATCAAGATCGCAACCAAGAAAGGTCTTAAAGCAGGCCGTGTCCGCGACACCGAGGATGGAATCCAGTTCACTAAGGGAACCAACAACAGGCTCGTCGTCATCAGCTGGGAAGAGTTCGAGGCATTCCTCAAGAAGAGGAATCTCGCAGTCTACCGCAGCAACGGTTGGCTCAAGATCATGAAAGCCTGATAGGGCCCATTCATTGTCATCGGCATCGGGTCGTTCCGATGCCAAAACCAAACCATTTCACCACACTTTTTATAGTACTGTGGTTTGACGGAACATAACGCAAGGGTAGTCAAGCCTGGCCAACGACGTTAGATTCAGGGTCTAATCCATAGCGGTCCGCGAGTTCGAATCTCGTCCCTTGCACCATTTCCCTTTTCCGCATTTCGGTTTCTTCGGTCAAGTTCTATATCCTTTCCCGTTATCCCATATCCGATAATCCATGGTACAGACCGTGCTGTTCGAAGAGGAGAAGAAACCATCCGAGCCCGATGCCAGCATGCCGCTGGCAGGCCGTATGCGTCCCCGTACCTTCGACGAGTTCTGCGGTCAGCGCCATCTGATCGGCGAGGGACGGATCCTCCGCAACATGATTGAGCAGGACCGTATAACTTCAATGATCTTCTGGGGTCCGCCCGGTGTGGGAAAGACCACTTTGGCCACCATCATTGCCAATTACACCAAGGCCGAGTTCGTGCCCTACAGCGCAGTGACCGGCGGAAGCAAGGAGGTCAAGGAGATCATGGCGGCCGCCGAGAAGAGACGTTCCATGGGTCGCCGCACCATCCTCTTCGTGGATGAGATCCACCGTTTCAACAAGGCCCAGCAGGATGCCTTCCTGCCGTTCGTGGAGAAGGGCAGCATCATCCTCATCGGTGCCACCACCGAGAATCCCTCGTTCGAGGTGAACTCCGCTCTGCTATCGCGCTGCAAGGTCTTCGTCCTGGAAGGTCTCAGCACAGAGGATATCGAACTTCTGCTCAAACGGACCCTTACAGACCCCCGCGGATTCCCGGGTCTGAAGGTCGACATCGATCCGAAGATCCTCAGTGCTATTGCTAATTACGCCAACGGGGATGCGAGGACCGCCCTCAATACCTTGGAGGCAGCGGTCGCCAACTGTCCCGTCAAAGATGGAAAAGTAACCGTCACCGAGAAGGCCGTGGAGGACTGCATCTCCCGCCGTTCCCTCCTGTACGACCGCAACGGAGAGGAGCATTACAACATCATCTCTGCGCTTCACAAATCCATGAGGAACAGCGACCCCGACGCAGCCATCTATTGGCTAGCCCGCATGCTCGACGGAGGGGAGGATCCGATCTACATCGCCCGCCGTCTCATCGAGTTCGCCGGTGACGATGTCGGTCTTGCCGACCCCAACGCTCAGGTCATGGCAACATCCTGTTTCTACGCCTGTAAGAACATGGGCATGCCCGAATGCAGGTATGCATTGGCTGAGACTGTGGCATATCTGGCACTTGCACCGCGTTCCAACTCCATCGCCATGGCCATCGACCAGGCCCTGAGCGATGTCCGCAACAGTCCTGCGGAACCGGTCCCGCTGCATATTCGCAATGCCCCCACCAAACTGATGAAGAATCTAGGTTATGGGAAGGGCTATGAATATGCGGAAGGAACCGAGGAGAAGATCACACGCATGCAATGCCTTCCCGACTCGCTCAAGGACCGGAGATACTACGAACCCGGCGACAGGGGCAACGAGGTCTATTACCGCAAGAAGCTCGACGCGATTAGGGATTGGCGTGCCGGAAAACGCGAGGACCCGCCCAAGTGATCAGGTGAAGTAACTGAGCAGGCTGCCTGCCACGAGGATTATTATCAGCAGGACTGCGACCTTTACCCATTTCCAATCTTTCTCTTGGATGAGGCATTTGGTGGAGATTACGACTCCTGCCGCAGGGGTGAATATCAGCACGAGGATTCCCGCTGCGATGATGTCCTCGCTGAATCCTGCAAAGGAAAGGACGAGTCCGACAGCCATGATCGCAAGGCCGACCACGGTGCCCCATCTCAGGACCCATGAGGTCTCGTCGTTGAGGCTCATAGGTATCCTCCTGCCTTTGCCAGCATGATGATGCAGATGAAGAAGAACACCACTGACATGTATCTCTTGATGGCGGAGGCGTTGACCCTCTCGGATATCTTGGTTCCGAGGATGGCTCCGAAGTAAGCGCCGATGGCAACGGTGGCAGCGATCTGATATGAAATCGCTCCCTGTATGAAATAGATAATAGCACCGGAGAATGCGGTGATCCCGATCATGTAGTTGCTGGTGGCGCTCGCCACCTTGATGGGGACGTGCATGTAGATGTTCATCAGGGGGACCTTGATGCTCCCTCCTCCGACACCGGTCATGGAGGATACAGCTCCGGCGATGGTGCAGAGCGCCATTCCGCTCTTGCAGTTCTTGACCGTGTACGGTCTGTTCTCCACTCCCGATGCGGGATCAGAGTACATGAAGGTCATATTTGAGGAACCTTCCTCCTCTGCGATGATCTTCTCGGGAGACATTGCCATCTTGATTCCGCTGTATAGCATGACCATGGAGAACACCACGAGAAGGGCCCAATTTGCCATGTAAGTGGCTATAATCGCTCCGATTATGGCTCCGACGGTGGTCGTGATTTCCATAAGCATGCCTAGACGAACATTTGACAAACCTTTTTTGACATATCTCTTGGCAGACCCGGTAGACGTCGCTACGATACCTACCAGACTCGCGGCTGCCGCAGTAGTGGCATCCTGTCCGAAGATGATGGTCAGGACGGGGACGAAGATGATTCCGCCACCCAATCCGAAAAGCGCACCTACGATACCCGCTCCCACGGAGATGAGCAGAAGCACCAAGAGCATCATAGGTTCCATATTTGCCGTCTAGTGTCATAAGTTATAATAACTCTGCCCTTGTTTTCCATGTAGGTGAAACATGGCAATCCTCCTGATGCGTTATTCTGAAATCGGCCTCAAAGGCATCAAGGTTAGGAACAACTGGGAGAACCGTCTCAAGGACAACATCATCCAGATGTTTTCAGCCGACGGAGTGGAGGCATTCGTCATCCGTGGTCAGGCCCGTTTCTTCATTGAGACCGCTGATGTGGAGGCTGCCGTCAATTCGCTCAAGAAGGTCTTCGGAGTGGGTTCTGTGTCACTCTGCGAGACCGCAGGCACCGCCATGGAGGAGATCACCGCCAAGGTAGCCGAATACTCCAAGAGCAGGATGGTCGAGGGAAAGACTTTCGCCGTCCGTGCCAGGCGTGAAGGGAACCAGAAGTTCAACAGTATGGAACTCGCAAAGGCGTGCGGCGATGCCATCTGGAACGCCAACCTCGACAAGGATCCCAAGGTAGACCTCCACAACCCCGACATCATATTCTGGGTGGAGGCAAGGCCCAGGGAGACTTACATTTTCCAGGATTACATCTACTGCCACGCAGGACTCCCCATCGGAACGCAGGGACACATACTTGCCGAGGTGGAGAACGAACGCGGTCTGCTTTCAGCGCTTCTGATGATGAAGAGAGGATGCAAGGTATACGTCAAGGGCGATTATGGCCTCGACGTGCTCCGTGAGTTCGATCCAAACCTTAAGGTCGTCGACGACGGAATCTTCTCAAGCAAGTACCTGGGAATTTCCATGGGATTGGACATCAATCAGATTGCCGATTTCGAGCAGGGCGATATGCCTGTGTTCTTCCCTTCAATCGGAATGACCGATGACGAGGTCGCAGAGCAGATGAAGGTCTACCGTGCGGAAGCGGAGGCCTCTCCCCGCAGGCGTCTCGCACAGTGAATCCGTACCGCGATACCCGCGACAGGGAAATCGTCTTTTCAGTTGATTTCAGATAAAAGTACTGAGTGTGGCCTGCCCCCGAAGGGGCAGGTGGAATCAGGCTCAGTTGTTCCTGTTTCCGTTAGCACCGCCGGAAGGCCTTACCTTCTCGGCTCCGTGGCCCTTGTTCCTGAGTCCACGGCCCTTGGCACCGGCGGAGGTGAGTCCGCGGTACACACGGTTCTTGTGTTTGTTGTTGCAGATCCAGCTGATCTTGGGGTCGTGCTGGATGACGGGGTGTCCGGGGTCAACGAGGATAACCTCGTACCACTCGTTCTGTCCGTCTGCGCCAACCCAGTAGGAGTTCAGGACCTCGAGGTTCTTGTATCTCTTCTGAGTCCTCTCTTCGGCCATCCTCTGAAGGGATTTACCGACGATGAGCTGTTCCTCTCCTTTCCTCTTGGCACGCCTACCGTGGTTGATGTGCCTCTTCTGGAAGGCTCCTTTCCTGACCTTTGCCCTGACAAGGACGTATCCCTGTTTGGCTTTGTATCCGAGAGCCCTTGCCCTGTCGAGCCTGGTGGGCTTCTCGATGCGGAGGAAGTTCTCTTCCCTCCTCCACTGGATCCTTCTCTCAATGTTCAGTTCCTTCACGTAAGTCTTGGAAGGGACGTTCCAGGCCTCAGCGATGTACCTGTACATGCTTTTTCCCTGGGGGTGTGCTGCAGTGTTTTCGTCTGCCATATAAATCACCTATAGCGGATTCGCCCATTAGGGTACATTTCCGACGGAGCCTACGGTTCCGTGAATCGAAAGCATTACTATCCCGTATATAAACCGTGCTCCCGCGCTATATAATAAAATGATGCGCGCGACTCAGAAGAAGTCGTCTAGCGAGACCTTCTTCTTGGGCTTGGTTTCCTCGGGAGCGGGTTTCTTCTCAGCAGGTTTGCTCTCCGCAGGTTTAGGTGCGGGACGCGGTGCTGAGAAACTGTCGCTGAACAAGGTCGTCTGCTGGGATCCCCTGAGCAGATCATCTTCCGCCCATCCGTATACCTCGGTAATCCTTCCGGCCATCTGTGCCAGACGTTCCGCGTAATACTTGTAATCGGGGGTGGCGGTGAACGGTACGCCGCTGATGAACGGTTCCACCTGCTGGGGTGTGGACTTGGCATCGGTGACTATCCACGAGATTTTCATCCCGGGGATGAAGTTGTAACCCATCTGGATCATCTTCTTGGCTGCCTGCACGTTGGCCATGCGTTCCGGGTTCTCGTATGCGTCGAGTCCCTTGCAGCTGCGGGAGATGACCAGGTCATCGGGTTTCACGTTTCCCTGAAGGGTGTTCTTGACGGTGTTTTTCACAAGTGCCAGCGCACCGTCTTTGTCCTCATCGAGGACCTTCTCGAAGAGCTCGGTGAGCATCCTGCTCTGGAGGTCGAACGAGTCGGATCTCCTGATCTCGTAACCCCTTACGAGGAGTTCCTCCTGCTTCTCGGGCCAGATGATTCTGCCCACGTATCTCTTCTTCTTTCCGTGGGAGAACAGGGGTTCCACCAGTTTCTCGAACTCCAGGACCTTGGCGCCCTGGGAGAACCTCTCCGCCTGTTCGGTACCGAACTTCACGGCCTGTTCCAGGTTGTGGTAGGGGGAGAGGACGAACACCGAATCAGTGTCTCCGTAGATCACGGGGATGCCGTCGATCTCCAGCTGATTGATTATACCCAGGATGTTGGATCTGGCGAAGGCGGTGATGGAGGCACCGATGTTCTTGTCGGTGAATCTGTAGAATGAGGAGGCGAAAACACCGTAGAATGTGTTCATCACAACCTTGACTGCAGCCTGCAGACCGTTGAGGTATGCGTGCTCGGCAGGATCATCGGTAGCTTTCATTCTCTTCTTGATGGAATCCCTTTGGTCCATGAGGTTCGAGAGGATGGTGGGCAGCAGACCCTTCTTCCTTTCGGGAGACATATAGCGTGCGCCGGACGGCGCCACGATCTCCCCGTCATCGGACAGGGTGGTGAAGCAGACGTTGTTGGCGATGATCAGCGAGGGGTACATCGATTTGAAGTCCAGGACACAGACCCAGTGGTACAGTCCCGGTTTCATGGTGTGCACATATCCTCCCTCGATCTGTTCCTCTCCGCGGGCCAGTCTCCGGCCGTTCATGGGCACTCCCACGCCGGACCTGTCGGCTTGTCTGATAAGCAGCGAATCCGCCAGGGTGGAGGTTCCCGACACCAGTACATCCTCGACCGGGAGCTTAGATACCGCGGCTAAATCCATACCCTTCCTGACGGTACCGACCTTCAGCAGAATCTTAAGTGCCAGGAAGGCATCCTGAATGCAGTATTCGATGACCTTGTCGCGGTTCTCCTTCCATTCGCGGTCCATGTGTTTGGGGTCCACGTCGAGCTTCTGCTCGCCGAGAAGGAGCATGGAGACGGCGTTGAGGGTTTCCTGCTTGGGGCGCAGTTCCCTCTTGACCGCCCACCAGGCGTCGACGATGAGTCTTCCCTTGACCCTCCAGAATCTCTCGGAGAAGATCTTGGGCTGACCGCCGTCCCTTCCCCAGGGAAGGGCATCCTTCATCTTGTTGGCCTCGGCCCTTTCGACGATCTTGCGGATATCGTAATTGTAGATGTTGTATCCCGTGATGACGTCGGGATCGATCTCGGTGATGAGGTCGGAGAACCTCTTGATGATCTCCTTCTCGGTGCCGTACACGGGCTCGGGAGTGAAGAATTCCCCACCTTCTTCCACTTTGGTGCATATGCAGTAGATGGTCTGGTCCTCGATGCTGTTCTCGATATCGAACGAAAGGAACCTGAGTCCGGGGTCGAAGGAGTCGATGTTCTCGAAGGAGGTCATCTTCGCCACGATGTCGGTGGTGTACTTCTTGAGCTCGATATCCTCGCCGGTGGCCCTGATGCAGGAGCCCATATCCATGTCGTAGATGTACCTGTCCTGATACTGGATGTCACCTGCGAGGATCTTGAAACGGGAGGACAGACGGTTGCGGTAGGTGGGAACCATCCACGGGCTCTTGAGGACCACCTTGAGGGTGTCATGGACATCCCGGCGGTACTCCAGTTTCACATGTTCCAGACTGTCTACCTGGGCATCGTTTTTGAGACCTTCCTCGGCGGAGGGCGTGGGGTCGACGATGAAGAAATAGGGTTTGAAATCGTAGACCACAAGGGTGATGGACATCCTGTCGCGGGTCTTGCCGAACAGCTCGATATAGGGATTGCCCTGTTCGTCGCTGGCGTAAGACGCGTTCAGAATCCTTACATCCCATGTGCCTGTCATACGATTTCACTTGTTTGCCACGATGCGGATGATGTCCCCGGGTTCGAGGACGTAGTCGGCACCGACGGTACGGTGGTTCCTGCAGTTGACCGCCCTGATGAACTTGTCGCCCAGGTCGGTGTGGATCCTGTAGGCCAGGTCCCTGGCGGTGGATCCCCTCGGGACCAGGTGGCAGTCGGGCAGCACGCGTCCGAAGTGGTCGCACAGCTTGCTCTCGTCCTCCACCGGGTAGACGGGGATGTAGTCAAGGGTCTTGTAGACAGCGTCCTCCAGGCACTTCTGGATTCCGGTTCCGCCGTACTTCTCCATGTTGGTCTTCATGTACTCGAGGGCTTTCTTCTGACCCTCGTTGAGGTTGATGCCCTCTTTGATTGTGAACGTGGCATCGCCGGGGACGTACTCGATGAGTCCCGCTTTCTCGGCTTTCCTGAGAGCGAGTTCTGTCTCCGCCATGGTGGGCACCGCTTCCTCGCCCAGACTCTTCAGTTTGTCGAAGTTGCCCTCGGGTGCGATGTCGGCCTTGTTCATGGCGATGATCATGGGTTTGGAGAGTTTCCTGATCTCGGTGGTGAGTTTGAGCAGGGATTCGTCGTCCCATTTGGTGGGATCCTGGGGCAGGGGGACCTTCTGCAGGGCCTCCTTGATCTGCGATTCGGTGACCTTCAGTCCGGCGAGCCTCTCTGCCAGGATGGTCTCGGGCTTGCTGCCGTTCATCTTGGCTGCTCTGGCGATCTTTCCGAGTCCGTCCTTGATGATCTCCCTCATCCAGCAGTCGATCTCGTTGCGGAGGAAGGTGACATCCTCGGTGGGGTCGAACTCTCCGGGTTTGCCGGGGAGACCCTCGATGTTGGTGCTTCCACTGGCATCGACCACATTGACGAAGGCATCGGCCTGCCTGAGGTCGTCCAGGAACTTGTTTCCCAGTCCTTTGCCCTGCCATGCGTCGGGGACCAGTCCCGCGACGTCCAGCAGTTCCACGGGAATCATCCTGGTGCCGTTCACGCAAAGAGAATTATGGGGGTTGCAGGTGACTCCGAGCTGTTTACAGGGACATTCGTAACGTACGTAACCCACTCCCTTGTTGGGTTCGATGGTGGTGAAGGGGTAGTTCGCGATCTCGACGGGGGCCATGGTGGCGGCACCGAACATCGTGGATTTTCCTACGTTAGGTTTTCCGACGATTCCAATCTGCATATAATCAATGGGTGATGCAGGTTCACAGAATTAATGCTTGTCTTTCAGGCTGGCTATCGCATCGGCGATCTCCCCGATCTCCACGGGCCTGAGATGCTCTATGCGCTCGTCGGCATAGGGTATCTGGTCGGCGGAATCGATCAGCCTGGCCGCTTTCAGGGAGGTGCCGATCTTCTTCCTGCGGTGGTCGAAGCAGACCTGTGTGACCTTGAAGAAGATCTTCTCGTCCTTTACCTGGAAGGGTGCGGGACGGGGGGTTATGGATACCAGGCAGGAGTCCACTTTGGGTTGGGGCTTGAACCTGGATTTGGGAACGTTTTCGACTATCTGGCACTCTGCTTTGTAGAACAGGTTCACGGTAAGGCGGGAGTAGTCGGGACTGCCCACGTCGGCGACCATGCGCTCGGCGAACTCCTTCTGCACCATGACCACGGCTTTCTTGAAGGGGTACTCGAGAAGCTTGAAGATGATGGGGGTCGAGACGCTGTAAGGTAGGTTGCTGACGAATCTGTCGAACGGGGGGAAGGGGACCTTCACGGCATCGCCGTGGATTAGGGTGAGCTGATCCCCATAGGTCTCTTCGATGTACTTGGCGAGGATGTCGTCAATCTCTATGCAGGTGAGCGATTCGCCCTTGCCTATGAGTCTCTGCGTCAGAATACCCAGGCCGGGCCCTACCTCGAGTACTTTGTCTCCGGGTTCGATCTCGGCATAGCCGATGTGGCGGTCAGCCACACGGCCGTCCGTGAGAAAATTCTGTCCCTTGCTCTTGGTGGGTACGACGCCGGTCTCGGCGATGAGTCTGCTGGTCTCTCCGGGATTCATCTTTCCACGAAGAGGTAGCGCTTCCTGTCCGCATCCATGATCTCGAGCATGATGCGGGCCACGATGAGCTTCTCGGGGTTCTTGACGGAAGGAACTCTGGCGGCGATGTCGGCGAGGTCCTTGAACTCTTCCTTGCTCCTCTCCTGGATGATCGCCATCATGCTCTTCTTTCCGAGTCCGGGGAGCTCCTCAAGGATGTGCTTCTTGATGTTGATGGGTCCGGCGGTGTTGAAGAACTTGACGAAACGTGCCTCGTCTGCTTTCACTGCGAGGCTGACGGCATATTCCAGTTCGGACTGCGCGGTGGGGGAGAGCTCGTCGTATCCGATCCTCCTCTTGACGTGGTCGATGGCGGTCCTCTGCTCAGCTTCCTTTCCTATGTAGACGCGGTCCTCGAACTGGAGGACGACACCTGCTTTGTAAACGAGCTCGAAGAGCTTGAAATCCCTGTCTCCGACGGCGTAGCAGATGTTCTCGCGCCTTCCGTGGGACTGCGGCGGTATGTCTAATATGTATGCGTATTCTTCCATTTCTGTCCCTCGCGTTCAGTTTGCGTATTCAGCGACAGTATCGAGAATCTGCTGGATCATATCAGGCGAAAGGGTGACTCCCCTCTCTTTTGCAAAAATCGCGCGGACCTCCACAGGGTACTTGGGGAGGGTGTCCGCGATCTTGACGGGGATCATGGCCCTGGAATCCTCGGTCAGGGAGAGATCCGCGATGATCTCGGTGACCTTCGCGATGATCTCGTCCGCCTGTTCCTTGGACAGAGGGCAGGTGTCGACAGCAGTGTTCATTGCCGCTTTAAGGGAGGGGATCAGCTCTCCTCTCTTCTCATTCTCCGCGGTAAGCATTTCCTTAACTTCTGCTACAGATACGTATTTGCCCTCTGCCATTGTCTTCACCCGTCAGTAATTTAATCCGTTTATGCGACTGCCTTCACGAGGTGCTCGGGGCGGGAGACGACAATCTTGGTCTTTCCGCCGACGTTGACCCTGACCTCGTATGCGGTTCCCCTCTCCTGGATAACGAATCCGGTGAGGCCGTGGAACCTGGAGTGGGGCATTCCGCTGTGAATGCTGGGGTCGATGACGATGTTGACTTTCTCTCCGGGCTCGAAGGTCTGGAATCCCCTGGTGATGGGGGAAAGACCGCGTGCCCTGGGCTTCTTCTTCAGAATCTGGCGGGTTTTTGATCTTGTTCCTCTGGATCTCTGCATGTATATCAGTCCTCAGGTTGTTGATAGTCAATTTCTAAGACGTCCAAGAGCTCTACGCGGCACTGTATGCCGAGTCTCTCGGAGAAACTGGGTGTCGTCCTTCCGTCGTCGCCCGACACGAATTCCTTGACGTAGGTCCCGGACTGTGTCTTGAGCACGAGGTCGAAGGTGTCTTCCTCGATGTTCTCCGCCTTTACCCAGTAGACGACCCTGTCCCTGACAAGGTCCGCACGCCGGTGCTCGACTCTCGTTGGAGTCCTCTGGGCAAGGTGCACGTTCTCGAATGATACAGTGGCTTCAACTACTCTTTCTTTATTAACTTTGCTCTCCGCACGTACTCTCGCGCGATAAGTCTTATCGGATTCGGCCTCTTTGTACTCCTTCACGTATTTGCGGGGTACGAAGCGCAGGCTGTTGTACTGTGCCAGAGTGGATTGGTTTGCTTTCTTCTCGAGCTCGTCGAGATCGATGTCCCTGATACGGGGATGGCTGATCTCGAGGATGAAGGGCCTGCCGGTACCGAGCATGCAGGCGTCTATGTCCTCCCTTCCCATTCCGTGGAAGAAATGCTCGTCTCCGTCAGCCATCTTGAGGGCGATGTCACCGATGATCTCCTGAACGGAGGTCTGGTACATCTTGCCGGTGTTGTTGCAGCGGGGGCATCCTTTGCCCTTGCACATACGGCAGGGCCATATGGTCTGGGGGATCTCCCTGCTGAACTTGTTGTAGCGTCCCGCGATGAAGATGGGGGTGATGTCGAGGGTCACGTCGGCGAAACGGGTGTCGATGCAGGCCACGACCTGGGGGTCCTTGAAGTTGACCGCCCTGTTGATCATGGGCAGTGCGACCTTTCCGATCTCGCGGTTCAGTTCGGTCTTGAGGGGTTCGGCGGTCTCGGCCAGTCCGTACTCCTCGATGACCTCCTTCTCCAGCTTGGCCTGGGAGGGGTCGATCTTGCATCCGACCAAGAAGTTCTCGGATTCCACCTCGTTGACCTTCTCGGCCACCGCTTCGGCGAAGCGGGGCAGCATGGAGAACAGGTCCTCGCAGAGGGGACAGATCTCCTCGGGCTCGAACTCCTGTCCGTTCTCCTTCAGGGCGGCCCTGAGCATCTGTCCGCGCTGGAGGTCGGTGAGCTGCTCCCCGCATTTGGCGAACATCCTGCCGAGGCAGTGGTCGCAGTATCCGAGTGCCGCGATCTTCGCCGCTTTTTCGAGATTGTCGGAAACCCACTGTTCCATGAGAAAACCTCACAGGTCGAATCCCATCTCAGCGATCCTGAGCTTGGGGCGCTGGCTCTCCAGGTAGTGGTAGACGGTGGAGTGCTCGCTGCCGTGCAGGAGCATCTCGATGGCGTTCTTGGCGATGGGGAGGCTGATGCTGTTGCCGATGAGGGAGACGGTGTTGCCGTAGACGCTCATGTAGACATCGGCCAGGTCCTCGATGAGCTTCCTGGTCTTGCCATCCTTTCCGATGAGGCGTCCCCTGGCCCTGACGACCTGGTTCTGGCGGTCGCCGATGACATCCTTGATATCGATGCTCTCGAAGTACATGTCATCGTCATCCAGGAGTTTCATGGCCTTGTCGGGGTTGAATCCCCTGCCGACTGCCTTGATGACATCCATGATCTGCAGTGCCATGATGGGCTCCACGCCCTCGGCGTTGTCGTCGTAGACGACCTCTCCTTCCTTGTCGATCTGGAGCTTGATCCCGGTCCTCTCCTCGATCATCTTCTTGGAACTTCCGTCCTTGCCCACGAGAGCTCCCACGCGGTCGGACGGGATTCTTATCGATCTCATTCCTCTTCCTCCTCTTCGCCCTCCGCGTATTCTTCATCGTCGGAGTCATCATCGTACTCGTCTTCGTCCTCGCTTTTGGGTTTGAAGACCTCTTTCTTGATGGTCTCGGGGTCGATGATGTCCGCCCCGCGGTTCTTGAAGAACCTGTTGATGTTGACGATATCCCTGTCCAGCAGCTCCTTGGCGTTGAAGAAGTCGTTGGTCATGGACTGGCCCACGTCGATCACGATGGGTTCGCCGTCCATCATGAGGATGTTGTATTCGCTGAGGTCGCCGTGGACCAGGTGGGCGTCCCTCCAGCCGTCGATTATGAATGAAACGACCTCGTCGTAGACCTCGGTGGGGTTCTCCATCGCCACGTCCCTGAGCTGGGGTGCGGGCCTGCCCTCGTCCCCGATGTACTCCATCAGGAGGCAGTTCTTGTCGTTGGCGATGGGTTCGGGCACGGGGAGTCCGGCATCGTAGTACCTTTCCAGGTTCCTGAACTCCTTGGCGGCCCAGGTGTAGATGAACTTCCAGCGGTTGCCGGTGGTCCCCTTGAATCTGGGGTCTCCCTCCACGTACTTGCTGACGCGTTTGAAGGTGGAGGTCGAGGTGCGGTATATCTTGAGGGCCACGGGTTCGCCATCCTCGTCGGTGGCGTAGAACACGTTGCCCTCTTTCCCCGTGGAAATGGGGTAGTGGACCTTGTCTATCAGCCCTCTCTTCATGAAGGTGTAGATCGTCATCAGGGTCTTCCTGTCGAAGACCTCACCTTCGGTCTGACGTTCGTCGCCTGTCTTGTTGGTCTTGAGGGCGTCGATGCGCTGCTCGAGATAGGCGTACTTCTCGTCGTATGATGTGGAGGGCAATAGGATTCCTCAGAATATGTCGAGGTTCTTGGGGATCTTGTTCTTCTTGCTGAGGTTCATGGCCTGAGTCTTGGTGTACCTGAACCTGACGTCGCATTTCGAAGGCTCGAAATCCCATACAGAGATGATGAGAAGGTCGCCCTCCCTGATCCACATCCTCTTCTTGATTTTGCCGGGGATGCGTCCTACGCGGGACTGTCCGTCCTCGCACATGACACGGATCTTGGATGCTCCGAGGAGCTGATCGGCGATTCCGAACATTTCTGCTTCTTTGATGTTGGGCAGACGTACACGTGTTACGTCCTCTTCAGTGCTCTCAAATGGTCCATCTACCATGGTAATTCTCCTTTCCCGCCCATCCGTCTCCCTTATTTATAATACTTGCCACGATTTAGTGTATAAATCGTTGTAAAATGGAGCGCGTAACACGCACATTTCCTTATAAAAGGGGCAAAAGCGTGCGTTTTCCCCGTTCGTAAAGTATTTATTCGGTCCACATATAAGACGGAATTACGCTCTAGTGGTGTAGCGGCCAATCATGCGGCCCTTTCGAGGCCGCGACCCGGGTTCAAATCCCGTCTAGAGCACTATTCACATTCTTCGGTTCCTGACAGGACTATGCCGCGTTCCTTGTGAGAACGATTCCCAAGCGTATCGAAAAAACGTACGTCTGGGTCAGTTATTTTTGACCGGTTTCTTCTCGTACTTCTTGAACAGTTTGGTACGGAAAGCGTCGCTCTTGGCGGCGATCTCGGAAACGTTGTCGCGGGTGACGCGGTAGACCTCGGGGAGTTTCTTGGGATGCCTCCTCAGCATGTCGTCGACCAGGTTGCGGTCGGGGAAGTCCGCAGTCTCCAGGTATTCCCTGTTCCAGTTGTCGGCCAGATCGAACACGCCCTGGATACCGGTGTCGTAGAATTTGGATACCAGTACGGTGACCACTGTGGCATCCTCGGAAAGAATCGCGATGTTGCTTCCGTGAACGGCGAACTCAGCACCGTTGAACGATATAGCCAGACCGTTGCCGTCCTTGACCAGGTCGAGTACCTGGAAGTCGGATTGTTCGCCGCCTACGTAGGCGGTGCCGTCCAGGTCCACCTGGGTCCCCTTTCTGATGTCGAGCAGGGCATAAGCCTTCTCATTGGAACCGACCATGCTGGTGTTCTGCATGAGTTCTCCGGCCTCGGATTTCTGCAGTTTCCTAAGGAACACCTCGTCGAGGGCGGATATCATGTTGACCTCGTCCTCATCCAGTTCCACGGGCACGTTCAGCTCGTACTGGGTCTTGGAGATCCTGAGCTTTCCGAGGTCCCCTGCGATCTTCCTGAGGTCGCGGGCCGTCTGGCGGGAGAGGTTGGTGTTGTCCAGTTCGAGAGTGGACGCGTTCACGATGGAAATGGGGATGTCAGTAGCCTCGCAGAGGGCATAGGCAGCATGCTCGTACATCCTGGTGTCTATGAAAGTGGGCAGGGTGTTGAGGAAGTATCTCATGGCCTCTGCCGCACCCGGCATGACCGGGAGGTTCTCGCGGTAGTACTTCGAGAGGTCGTAGTCGCCGGCCTCGAAGGCCCTGAGGAAGGGGGCGAGGAGCTTTCCGGCATCCGAGCCGTTGCCGACATTGTCCCTGTTGAGGATGTATGTGATGACGCTGTCGTAGCGCTCGAACATATCGTAGAGTTTGGCACCGCGGTCGATGAATTCGGCGGCCAGGTTCCTGAGCGTGTTGCAGGGGGTCAGGAATCCCTGCGGTTCGATGATGATCTGCTTGTCGTGGACCAGGCCCATCTCGGCCATGGGGTTTACTTCGTCCATCAGATCGCCTCATCGACTGCATCGGACAGGTCGTAGGGGCCGTCCAGTTTCTTTCCGTCGCACCAGAGTTTCTTGTCCCTGATGCAAACCTTGCCGTCGGCGAACAGTCTGATGGTGGCCACGATGAGTGGCAGTTCCCTCTTGGCGCCGTCCTCGCGGATTTTCTTGAAGAGCGGCTCCTCAGTACCCTCTTTCTCCTTGATCTCGTCGAGGGTGGAGGTCTTCAGCTTCTCGTACATCTGCTCCCACAGCGCGTCGTAGTCCCCTCCGCGGATAGGGAAGCTGCAGTAGGTGAGTGCGTCGCCGCGGTCGTGTTCCTTGGTGCAGATGTGCATCATGACCCCCTGGGTCTTCGCATCCTCGGAGATGAGCTGCCAGATGACCTCCTGCCAGGTCCCCTTGGGGCCGGTGGGCAGAGCGGGGTGGAGGTTCAGCATGTCGTAGGCGTCGCAGGTGTCGTCGTCCATCCAGAGCATGTATCCCGCCAGGATTCCGAGGTCCTGTCCGTAGACGCCGGTCTTCTCCCTGAGCACCTTGCCGTACTCGAATCCCCAGGCGACCTCGTCGGAGGCCCTGAGCTCGGGTTTGAACTTCTTCCAGGATTCGGTGACGAGAGGGATGCCGTATCCTCTGACCATGTCGAAGAAGATCTCCCTCTGCTCCTTCCTGGAGTTGGGTTCCTCGGTGTTGTCCCAGTTGCAGAATACGAAGGGGATCTCGATGTCGAGGGTGCCCTTCTCTTTCTCGTCCATGACAGCTTTGAGAAGATTCCTGGAACCGGGGCCCCTTCCCGTGGAAAACCAACCGAGTTTAAGCATAGTGGATGTAACCCGAAATCCGTATTTATTGATGCGGTCACACGTCGAAAAGCACGGTCACCGACGGAGTCTCCCTGTCGATGTCCATCATGTGGAAGGTTACCGCTTTGATCTCGCCGCGGATCCTCATCTTCGAGCGGTCGAGGGGTTCTCCGCGCGCCGTGCAGGTGATGTGTAACCCGTCGATCTTCACCTCGAACTCCTTCAGGATGATGTTCTCGTAGGCCTCGATGAAAAGCAGTTCCGAGAGGAACGAGTAAAGCGCATCCTCGTCGTCGAATCCGGTGACGTTCACCTCGCGGGTCTCCGTAGGAGTGACGTCCCTGAGATCCACGGTCTGGTCGAACATCCCGTAGGCGAGGTTGGCATAACATTCCTCGAGGGTGGAACCGTATCCCTTTATCATCAGGTCCGCCGTGTGATCGAGTACCTCGTACCTCTCCATGCCGACCCGTATCGCTCCAGCGGATTTAGTTTTGTCGTTTCGAAATTCGTAGAATATATGGTTGATTTTAAGTGAAAAGGTCTAAATAATTTCGAATTACGCATAGGCAATATCGGAATCGGGGAAATACCTTAATAAGCAACCGTTATTCCGCCTTTCATGAGGATTACAATCGTCGGATGCGGTTCTATCGGCTCCAAGTTGGCCAAGGCCGCCGATGAAATGGATGAGGTCAAGAGGATCTACCTCGTCGACATCAAGAAGGATATTGCGGACAAGGTAGCTGCCGGTCTGAAGAAGGCTATCGTAGTGGATTCCATTGAAGATGAGCTCTACCACTGCGACCTGGTCATCGAGGCTTCCACCCAGGAAGCAGCCAGGGAAGTCGCTCCCAGGGTAGTCTCCAGGGGAGTAGACATGATGATCATGTCCGTCGGATCCCTCGTAGACGACGACTATCGCAAGGCCCTCTTCCAGAAGGCCAAAGAGCACGAGGCGAAGATCTTCATCCCCACCGGTGCACTGTGCGGTGTCGACGGACTCAGGTCCGCTTCCGGTGACGAGATCCTTTCCGTCACCCTGACCACCACTAAGGGACCCAAGTCCCTGGCAGGCGTGCAGTACCTCATCGACAAGGGAATCGATGTCAACGCGGTGAAGGAGAAGACCGTCGTGTACTCCGGTCCCGCCAGGGAAGCAGTCAAGATATTCCCCAAGAACATCAACGTGGCCGCCACCGTCTCCCTGCTGGGAATTGGTTTCGACAGGACCCAGGTCAAGATTGTTCTCGACCCCATGGCCACCAGCAACTCCCACGAGCTGGACGTTGAGGGTAACTTCGGTAAGTTCACCTCTCACACCTACAACGTTCCCTCGCCCGACAACCCCAAGACCTCGTATCTTGCCGCCCTCTCGGCCATCGCCGCCCTGAAGAGGATCTGCAGGAACGAGTGGATCGGAATCTGAAACTCCAACGGCCCTTCGGGGCCTCACTTTTTTTCATATCTGGCACAGTCAGTTTTATACGGTCGTAGGGACTTCAGGGCCACATGAAAAGCACCAGGACCGAGAGGTTGATGGAGAACGCCGGCGACCTCGATGCTATCGTCATCGCCAACGACGGGGAGCCGTTCCTCGATTCTGCATTCTGGTATCTGACGGAGCAGAATTCGGGAGTCTTCGAGGGTTCGTACGCCATCGTGAAGAAGGATGGATCCCTCGACGTCATAGTATCCATTCTGGAAGAGGAGGCCGCCCGCTGCGGCAAGGGCGACGTCAAGGTCTATCACAACAGGGATGACTTGGTTGAGCATTTCCAATCCTCTCTGAAGGATTGCAAGAAGGTGGGGTTCAACACCCATTCCGTTTCTTATGCGGCCGTCACCGGAATCAGGAAGCTGACCGGGACCGAGTTCGAGATTGCCGATGCCTCCGACGCCCTGGCGAAGACCTATGCCATCAAGGACGAGAAGGAGATCGAGGCCACCCGCAAGGCATGTAAGATATCCTCCAAAGTCGCATGCGAGATCCCGGACTACCTGTCCGAAGGGGTCTCCGAGAAGGAGGTCGCTGCCAGGATGGATGCCCGTATGAGGGAACTCGGCGGATCCGGGAATGCATTCGATACAATTGCTGCATTCGGATCCAACGCCTCGATGCCCCATTATGTCCCAGGCGATTACAGGCTGAAGAAGGGAGACGTCGCCCTTTTCGATTTCGGCACCAAATACGACCGCTACTGTTCCGACATGACTCGTTCGGTGTTCCTCGGAGAGCCTCCGGAGATCATGAAACGTGCCTACGAGGTCGTCCTCGAGGCCCAGGAGGCCGGAATCGCGGAGTACCGTGCGGGAGCCAAAGCAAATGCGGCAGACCTGGCGGCCAGAAAGATCATCGATGAATCCGAGTTCAAGGACAAGTTCATCCATTCCTTCGGACACGGAATCGGTATGGATGTCCATCAGCCCATCCACGTATCCCCCAAATCCGAGCAGATCCTGGAAGCAGGGAACATCGTATCGGCCGAACCCGGAATCTACATCCCCGGAGTGGGGGGTATCAGGATTGAGGACACAATCCTCATCACCGAGAATGGCTGCGAGAGACTCACGAGTTTCCCTCACGAGCTCACGATCATCTGAACTTCTTACATGCCCATACGGGCGTGAATCCTTTCTTATTACCATAAATCAACTGTAAAAGCGTCTGCTGAGGCGTCGGAATACTGTTTTTAGACGAATTTTTCAAACAATGGATTATCAGTAGACAAATATCTAATGGATAGTTCATCACGCAACTTTCGGGGTAATCTGCCCAATTTCGTGGGGTTTTTCTACCATTTCAGAGATTTCTAAGTACGAAAATAGATATTTATCTAATAATTAGAAATAATTTAGATATTTGAATACCTACAAATATAACGTTATGTCCATAAAAACTATACAAATAAATACTACATATGAGTTTTAGCGTTCGTACATATCGTACAGGCGATACAAAATGGCAATCAAGAACGCATATCTCCAGTCCGTCTTCGACGGCCTCAAGCAGCGTAACGCAGACCAGCCCGAGTTCCTTCAGGCAGTCGAGGAAGTTCTCACCACCCTCGTCCCTGTCGTCGAGGCAAGGCCCGAGCTCCAGAAGGCCGGAATCATCGAGAGGATTGTCGAGCCCGAGAGGATCATCATGTTCCGTGTCTCCTGGGTCGATGACACAGGAAAAGTCCAGGTCAACCGCGGATACCGTATCCAGTTCAACTCCGCCATCGGTCCCTACAAGGGAGGACTCAGGCTTCACCCCTCCGTCAACCTTTCCATCCTGAAGTTCCTCGGATTCGAGCAGATCTTCAAGAACTCCCTCACCACCCTTCCCATCGGAGGAGGAAAGGGAGGATCCGACTTCGACCCCAAGGGCAAGTCCGACAACGAGATCATGCGCTTCTGCCAGTCCTTCATGACCGAGCTCGAGAAGCACATCGGTCCTGACACCGACGTCCCCGCAGGAGACATCGGAACCGGTGCAAGGGAGATCGGATTCATGTACGGACAGTACAAGAGGCTCAGGAACGACCACACCGGTGTCCTCACCGGAAAGGCCATCCCCTCCGGCGGATCCCTCGCAAGGAAGGAAGCAACCGGATTCGGACTCTGCTACTACACCAACGAGATGCTCGCAGCAGAGGGCAAGTCCTTCAAGGGTGCCCGTGTCGTCATCTCCGGTTCCGGAAACGTCGCCATCTACGCATGCCAGAAGGCAACCGAGCTCGGCGGAAAGGTCATCGCCGTCTCCGACTCCAACGGTTACATCGTCGACGAGAACGGAATCGACTACAAGACTCTCCAGATCATCAAAGAGCAGAAGAGGGACAGGATCAAGACCTACACCAACTACGTGAAGGATGCCAAATACTTCGAGGACAAGAACGGTTCCAAGGGAATCTGGACTGTCCCCTGCGACATCGCTCTGCCCTGCGCAACCCAGAACGAGATCTCCGAGGAGTCCGCCAAGATCCTCGTCAAGAACGGATGCTGGGCCGTAGCTGAGGGAGCTAACATGCCCAGCACTCCCGGTGCGATCGAGGTCTACCAGAAGAACGGAGTCCTTTACGGTCCCGCCAAGGCAGCCAACGCAGGAGGAGTCGCAACCTCTGCACTCGAGATGAGCCAGAACTCCATGAGGTACTCCTGGACCTTCGAGGAAGTCGACAAGAAGCTCCACGACATCATGGTCAGCATCTACAACAACTCCGTTGCAGCCGCCAAGAAGTACAACATGACCACCCCCGCAGGCAAGATCGATCTCATGGCCGGTGCCAACATCGCCGGATTCGAGAAGGTCGCCGACGCCATGCTGTGGCAGGGCATCGCCTACTGAAACCTTTCAAGGGGGCCTCGGCCCCCATCATTCTTTCTTGACAGGCAATTCAAAGGATCCGGGGGAGCTGTTCTCCTCACCTGCCAGCATCAGGATTACTGCGAGCAGGCCGACCGTGCGGATCACAGCCATCGCATCGAATACCGAACCTTCCAGTCCGCCGAATCCGCACAGCAGCGATGCGACGGAGAACAGTCCGAATGCCGCATAAGTCCATTTTTGTTTTCTGTAAGGCTCCGAGGTCATCTGGGTCATGGGGAGTAGCATGGCGATCCAGACGTACTGCATCGGGGTGAAGACCGGGAACAGGAACGCCGCGAAGCCCAGGCATACGGCCAGAATCAGGGCCGGCGCTCTCATGGAGAGTTCCTCCCTTCTTATCTGGACAGCTGAAAAGAGTGCGAGTACGGAGGTGACGCCGATCACCGTCCCGAACTGACTACTCGCGTCGGGAGCCCAGTTCACCAAGTCGTACAGCCATCCGAGGACCGAATCCGACGCGGCTCTGTCGGGCAGTGTGATAAAAGGTATCTCGCCGAACGCATGGGTGGGGAAGAACCACAATACGATGCAGATTATGAGGAACAGCATGATGCCGGTCCTTGCTTCCGTGAGCCTATGCGAACGCAGCAGGACGAACAGGAGGATGATGAACAGAAGGGCCGGGTAGAATCCCGTCATGACCGCAAGTGCCAGCATGACGAATGATACCGTATAGTTACGGATGTGGTAGAACCACAGCGACATGATCACGAAGGCCGCGCAGAACGGTCCGGTACCGACCGTGAGGAAGGATAGAGCACAAAGGAATGTTATCAGCAGCAGGATGTACGCATCCCTCTCGGAGTATCCCGTAGCCCTGCAGGATTTCAGCATGAAGTGTCCTCCGAGCATGTAGAACGCGAATCCGTATAGGGAGAATAGCACGCAGTACGCCTCGACCGACCATGAGAACAGTTTGGGCGGGATTAGGAGCAGGACCGTGAGCGGAGGGAGATCCGTTCCCAGCTCGCAGTACGAGAACCTACCGCTGAGGAACCGGTCGGCCACTTGGTAATATGATTTCGCATCTCCGAACCCGGAAAAGAACCCGCACCAGAGGATAGTCGCAAACAGTAACGCGAAAACGCAGATCATGAACGTCTGCAGCTTTTTGTCCGTTGTGAGAAGGCGGTAATTCTCACGGTAGGAATCTTCGAGCATCTTTCTTAGATCCATGTTTCTCGCCGTACGGATTCATCGTCTGTACAACGTTCGGCAATTCTCCGAATGACTTGTGACGGCCCCGATCTGCGGTAATCTCGACCGCCTGTTTTAGTTTCCAGTGGAAATAGTATTTAAATAAACCACCGTTTCGTGTGCACTTCTAATATTTAGTTTTTTCGGTATTAAATAGTAGAAATGCATACCGTATACTGCCAGTAAAAACAACTGCTGGCTCATTCGAAAACAGAAGTACGCCCGTATCGATTACCACACCTTGCGGGCGGCCACCTGGAGATGACAACAGATGACAAGAAGGAATAAGGCTCAGAGGAATTTAAAGACCGATGCTCGGATGACCCCCTACGATGTGAAGGTTAAGGGCACATTCGCCGAACCGCCTAAGAAAGAGAAGCTTCCGCCGAGGAAACCGACTTCCGAGGAACAGCGGGCGAACAACCTCGCCCCGGTCGAATTCTCCAGGGAATCGGCTTCGGTCGGAAACTGGATCCCGCTGTTCCGGAAGGAACTGGCGGAGATGAACTCGGGGAAGGTCGGGAGACCTTATTCTTTCTGTGATTCGATGATTTTCTGGATCATCTCCCTCCAGACACTGATCAAGGGCACGTACCGTACGGCCGCCGGCTTGGCGGCGGCCATACTGGAGGGCCACGGCATGAAGGCACCTTCGTATTCCAGACTCTTCGAACGTTCTGCGGAAATACTGGACAGGCTTCTTTCAGAGAATGGCGGAACGTACATCCTCAGGGCAGGAAGCAACGTCATCGGCCGCCCGCGCAACGTAGGCATAGATTCTTCCGGATTCAACCTCTCGAACACCTGTCTCTGGAGGAAGGAGAAATGGGGGACTGGTCCGAAACGCAGGGGATGGCTGAAACTCCATGTGCTGTCCGATGTGGATACGGGAGAAGTCATCGCGTTCGCGGTGACGGACAAGACCGTGGGCGATTCGCCGCTGATGATCCCCCTGCTGGATGCGGCGGTGGCCGCAGGCCACCGTATCGGCACTGTGTATGCCGACGGGGCATACAGCTCGGCGGAGAACTTCGATCACGTCTGCGGAAGACTCGGGTCAAGATTCGTCACCAGCTTCAAAGTGAACACGAAGCCTGTGAACGGCGGTTCTCGTTACAGAGGAGAGGCGACCAGACTCTGGTGCAGCATGCCATATGCGGAATGGGTTGAGAAAAGCGGTTACGGACGCCGTTGGAAATCGGAATGCGGATTCAGCGACGTGAAACGTCTCTTCGGAGAGTCGATACATGCGTTCACGATGAAAGGGGCTGTCCGCAAGCTGCTGATGAAGACGGAGACATTCAGCCGGTACAAGGAACAGAGGGCGATTCTGCTGAGCGGATGCCTGGCATCATCCTGATGCCGGCATCGGTTCTGGCAGCAATCATTGTTGCGAATTAATTATCGAACGTTGTACATCGTCTGGCAACCTATATATAGGGAATGCACATCTGGAGTTTTGGTCTGACGGCCATAGCGGAGGGGTTCACCCGGTCCCATTTCGAACCCGGCAGTTAAGCCCTCCCGCGTAGATGTCGCGTACTGTGTTGCGCAAGTGCACGGGAAAGCATCCACGCTGTCAACCACTTCTTCACTTCTCTTGTCTGGGGGCACCCTGTTTATATCTCGGTGTTTCCATACACCAATCACAAAAGGATGGGATTTTAACGGCCAAGAAGAAGAGTTTCCTTGACAAGGTCGCTACCAAGACGACCAATAAGCTCGCGGATAAGGTAGCATCAGGTATCGTTAGGTCCATAACGACCAAGCCCAAGAGCAGGGATTCAGGTAACTCGACCGTGGCCAAAAGCACCTCGACCAAAAGGGGTACCGCCAAGAAGGAAGCTGCTGACAAGCCCGATGCGGACACTATGGCGATGAGGTATAATACCAAGAGATGTCCGGAGTGCCAGGCACTCTGTTTCAACTCCCCTGCGGTATGTCCTTACTGCGATGCGGATCTCAAATCGGTGAAGCCCCTGACTCCCAAAGAGTTCGATGAGCTGTCCGAGTGATCAGATTATCTGATCGAGGGTTATGTTCTGCCTGTCCCCGGATTCCTCCAGGGTGCTGCAGTCTCCTATGATTCTTCCGATCTTGATGCACTTGTATTTCCATACGGGTTTTCCGTCCTCGCCGCTGAGCGGGGTGGGTCCATAGAAGATTACCAGTGCATTGACGCCGGGCCACCATGCGATGTCCCCGACCTCGAAGACGGTCTGCCTCTCGGCGTCGCTCTCGATGTCGACAGGCATCTCGAAATAAAGAGTCCCGGTCAGATCATTGGCCGCGACGGTAAAATGCGATGCGGAGAACCAGACTGCCTGGGATATTTCCGAATCGTCAAGTTCGGCTTCGTATTCGCCGCACCTGGTGACGATCCTCATCTTCAGCATGTCCGGTCCTCCGTTTGGAGTTTAATCAGTTCTTGCGCTCGAAGAGAGCCCTGACCTCTTTACCGGTGGTCTCGAGGAGGGTCTTGGAGTCAGCGTCCATGAGGGCGTGGAGCTTGGCAAGGTGGTTCTGCTCGTACTCGGCGCGCCACTCCTTCTTGAACTCTCCGGACTCGATCATGTCGTAGACCTTCTGCATTCCCTTGACGGACTCGTCGGTGATGATGAGGTCCCTGCGGGTCAGTCCACCGTATTTGGCGGTGTTGGAGCAGACGTTCCACATGTAGGGCATACCGCCCTTGACGACGAGGTCGATGATGAGTTTGCACTCGTGGCAGCACTCGAAGTATGCGACAATCGGGGGGAAGCCCTGCTTGACGAGGGTGTTGAATCCTTCCTCGATGAGTTTGGAGAGACCACCGCACTCAATGGCTTGCTCGCCGAACAGGTCGGATTTGGTCTCCAGGTCGAAGTTGTCGACAGCGAAGGTTCCGGCGCGGGTGCAGCCCATTCCCTTTGCGAGAGCGAGGGCGATGTCCTTTGCCTTTCCGGTGTAGTCCTGGTGGACAGCGATGAGGGCGGGAACTCCGAATCCCTCGAGGAACTGCTGCCTCTCTGCGTCTCCGGGGGACTTAGGTGCCATCATGATGACATCGACGTCCTTGGGGGGAACGATGAGCTTGTAGGTGATAGAGAATCCGTGGGCGAACTCGAGGGCTGCTCCGGATTTGAGGTTGTCCTTGACGTATTTGTCGTAGATCTCAGGCTGGACCTCATCAGGCAGGAGCATCATGACGATGTCTCCCTCAGCGGCGGCCTTGTCCATGGTGGTGACTTTCATTCCGCCGTCTTCCTTTGCCTTGTTCCAGGATGCTCCGTTCTCCCTGACTCCGACGATGACGTCGAGGCCGGAGTCGCGGAAACAGAGTGCCTGTGCGCGGCCCTGTGCACCGTATCCGAGAACTGCAATCTTCTTGCCTTTGAGGACTCCAAGGTCGGCATCCTCGTCGTGGTAGATTTTCATGTCCATGGTAATTACCTTGGGGGTGCGATTACCTAAACGGTATATAGGTTTTGCACGCGTGCGTACAACGTTCGGCAATTCTCCGAATGACTTGTGACGGCCCCGATCTGCGGTAATCTCGACCGCCTGTTTTAGTTTCCAGTGGAAATAGTATTTAAATAAACCACCGTTTCGTGTGCACTTCTAATATTTAGTTTTTTCGGTATTAAATAGTAGAAATGCATACCGTATACTGCCAGTAAAAACAACTGCTGGCTCATTCGAAAACAGAAGTACGCCCGTATCGATTACCACACCTTGCGGGCGGCCACCTGGAGATGACAACAGATGACAAGAAGGAATAAGGCTCAGAGGAATTTAAAGACCGATGCTCGGATGACCCCCTACGATGTGAAGGTTAAGGGCACATTCGCCGAACCGCCTAAGAAAGAGAAGCTTCCGCCGAGGAAACCGACTTCCGAGGAACAGCGGGCGAACAACCTCGCCCCGGTCGAATTCTCCAGGGAATCGGCTTCGGTCGGAAACTGGATCCCGCTGTTCCGGAAGGAACTGGCGGAGATGAACTCGGGGAAGGTCGGGAGACCTTATTCTTTCTGTGATTCGATGATTTTCTGGATCATCTCCCTCCAGACACTGATCAAGGGCACGTACCGTACGGCCGCCGGCTTGGCGGCGGCCATACTGGAGGGCCACGGCATGAAGGCACCTTCGTATTCCAGACTCTTCGAACGTTCTGCGGAAATACTGGACAGGCTTCTTTCAGAGAATGGCGGAACGTACATCCTCAGGGCAGGAAGCAACGTCATCGGCCGCCCGCGCAACGTAGGCATAGATTCTTCCGGATTCAACCTCTCGAACACCTGTCTCTGGAGGAAGGAGAAATGGGGGACTGGTCCGAAACGCAGGGGATGGCTGAAACTCCATGTGCTGTCCGATGTGGATACGGGAGAAGTCATCGCGTTCGCGGTGACGGACAAGACCGTGGGCGATTCGCCGCTGATGATCCCCCTGCTGGATGCGGCGGTGGCCGCAGGCCACCGTATCGGCACTGTGTATGCCGACGGGGCATACAGCTCGGCGGAGAACTTCGATCACGTCTGCGGAAGACTCGGGTCAAGATTCGTCACCAGCTTCAAAGTGAACACGAAGCCTGTGAACGGCGGTTCTCGTTACAGAGGAGAGGCGACCAGACTCTGGTGCAGCATGCCATATGCGGAATGGGTTGAGAAAAGCGGTTACGGACGCCGTTGGAAATCGGAATGCGGATTCAGCGACGTGAAACGTCTCTTCGGAGAGTCGATACATGCGTTCACGATGAAAGGGGCTGTCCGCAAGCTGCTGATGAAGACGGAGACATTCAGCCGGTACAAGGAACAGAGGGCGATTCTGCTGAGCGGATGCCTGGCATCATCCTGATGCCGGCATCGGTTCTGGCAGCAATCATTGTTGCGAATTAATTATCGAACGTTGTAACGCGTGCGCGTGTCTCCTAATAGGGCTTAATCGGCCGGAAGTAAAAAGAGAACCGGGGCAGGGCCCCGGAATGGAGTTTCAGTATGCGCAGCGGCCCTCGATGGGAGGGATGCTGGGGTCGGGGGGAAGCATCGGGAGGATATCCTCTTCGGGGTCGACGTGGATGTCGACGATGCAGGTCTTGCCGCAGTCGAAGGCGAACTTGAGTGCGTCCTGCACCTCTCCCGCCCTCTCGACGGTGATTCCCTCTGCTTTGTATGCCTTGGCGATCTGCACGAAGTCGGGGTCGTCCTCGAGAAGGGTCTCGGAGTAACGCTTGTCCCAGAAGAGCTTCTGCCACTGCTTGACCATACCGAGCCATCCGTTGTTGAGCAGGACGATGACCACGGGCAGGTCCTCTGCCACAGAAGTGGCCAGTTCCTGGATGACCATCTGCAGTCCTCCGTCTCCCACGACAGTGGCGACTTTGCAGTCGGGGCGGGCGGCCTTGGCGCCGATGGCGGCCGGCAGTCCGAATCCCATGGTACCGAAGGAACCTGACGAAAGGAACTGTCTGGGTCTCTTGATATCGAGGAAGTGCATGGCCCACATCTGGTTCTGTCCGACGTCGGTGGTGATGATGGTGTCGTTGTCGATGAACTTGTTCAGTTCCCACATGACCTTCTGGGGGATGATGGGATGGGTGAAGTAGTTGAAGTCGACGTTCCTGCGCTCCTTGTATCCCTTGGCGGTCCTGGCCCATGAATCGTGGACGGCGGTGTTGCCGACAGCGTCGATGAGCATCTGCAGGGCCTTCTTGGCGTCGCATTTGAGGTTGACGGAGGTCCTGTTGCTCTTACCGAACTGGGTTCCGTCGATGTCGATCTGGATGACGCCGCACTTCATGCCGGGTGCGGTGTGGGGGCTGTAGGTCCTGTCGGAAAACTTGGTTCCTACGGCGATGACCAGGTCGGCCTCGGTGAAGGCCTCCTTCGCGCAGATCCTTCCGTGCATTCCGAGGGGACCCATGTTGAGCGGGTGCTGGGTGGGGATGGAGCCGATACCCATCATGGGAGTGACCACGGGAGCGGAGATCAGTTCGGCGAAGCGGACCAGTTCCTCGGACGCATTGGCTGCGATGACTCCTCCTCCGGCCATGATGACGGGTTTGACCGAGCTTTTGATGAGGGCTACTGCATCAGCAAGTCCGGAAACGTCTTCGGTGGGCTCTTTGATTCCGAATTCCTGGTAGAGCAGTTCCTCATCGATCTGTGCGTTGATCTGGTCGACGGGAAGGTCGACGTGGACGGGTCCGGGCCTGCCGGACTGGGCGATCTTCCATGCCTCGTTGATGGCGTGGGGAAGCCTCTTGACGTCGGTCACACGGAAGTTGTGCTTGGTGACGGACATCATCAGACTGTATGCATCCACTTCCTGGAATGCCTCCGATCCGAGCACCTTGGAACCGACCTGACCGGTAAGTGCCAGCATGGGAATCGAATCAGCATAAGCGGTGGCTATTCCGGTGACCATGTTGGTGGCACCGGGACCGCTGGTGGAAAGGCAGACTCCGGTCTTTCCGGATGCCCTGGCGTAACCGTCTGCTGCGTGTGCCGCGCACTGTTCGTGTCTCACGAGGACGTGCCTGATGGACGAGTCGCGGATCTCGTCGTAGATGGGGATGACCGCACCTCCGGGGTATCCGAACATGGTCTCGACATTTCTGTCCTCCAACATTTTGAGCAAAGCTCTTGAGCCCTTCATTTGAATCGGGTTGTAATCGGGCATGTCGTTTATATATTAAGGGGTAAAAAAGGGCCTGGGAAGGACCCAGGCAGGAGTTTCAGTAGGGGCATCTGCCCTTGACGATGGGGACCTTGGGGTCCGCGAGGATCATGGGGCAGATATCCTCCTCAGGGTTGGTGTGGATGTCGACCAGACAGGTGACATCGGAATCCATGGCCTGTTTGAGGGCGTCTCCGACCTCGGAGGACTTGTCCACGTGGATACCGGTGGCTCCGAATGACTCGGCGAGTTTCACGAAGTCGGGATCGGCGTTGAGCTTGGTTCCGCTGAAACGCTTGTCCCAGAACAGTTTCTGCCACTGCCTGACCATGCCGAGCCATCCGTTGTTGAGCAGGACGATGGTGACCGGGATATCCTCTGCCACGGAGGTGGCGAGTTCCTGACAGACCATCTGCAGTCCACCGTCTCCGACGATGGTGAGCACCTTCGAATCGGGTTTGGCGACCTTGGCACCGAGCGCTGCGGGCAGCCCGAATCCCATGGTTCCGAAGGAACCGGAGGTGATGAACTGTCTGGGTCTCCTGATGTCGAGGCAGTGCATGGACCACATCTGGTTCTGTCCGACGTCGGTGGTGACGATGACATCCCCGTCGAGGAGCTTGTTGATCTCGCACATGACCTTCTGGGGTGCGATGGGGTCGGTGTTGATGTCGAAACTGCACTGACACCTCTTCCTGAGCTTGGCGTACCTCTCGTTCCACTCTGATTTGCAGTCCTTGTATCCCTTGAGGGCGTCCAGGAGGAGCTTGGTTCCGCGCTTGGCATCGCAGAGGATGTCGACGGAGGCCCTCTTGCTCTTGCCGAACTGGGTTCCGTCCACGTCAATTTGGATGACCTTACAGTTCTCGGCGGGCATGGTGTGGGGGTTGTAGGTCCTGTCGGAGAACTTGGTACCGATGGCGATGATCAGATCGGCCGACTGGAACAGGTCGAGCGCACCCATCCTTCCGTGCATACCCAGAGGTCCCATGTTGAGGGGGTGTCCGGAGGGTACGATACCGAGACTCATGAGGGTGGTGATGACAGGGATGTTGGCGAATTCCGCCAGTCTGACGATTTCCTCGGAGGCGTTGATGGCACCTCCTCCGATGAGAAGAACAGGGCGGGCGGAGTTCTTGATGAGGAGGGCCGCGTCGTTGATGCGGGAGACATCCGTGGCAGGTTCCTTGACTCCCCATTCCTTGGTGAGCAGGTCCTCGTCGATGTCGGAGTTGATCTGATCGACGGGCATGTCGATGTGGACCGGTCCAGGCCTTCCTGACTGACAGATCTTCCATCCTTCGTTGATGGCATGGGGAAGACGCTCGGGGTCGAGGACCCTGAAGTTGTGCTTGGTGACAGGCATCATGAGGCTGTAGGAATCGACTTCCTGGAAGGCCTCGGCGCCGAGGAAGTTGGTGCCGACCTGTCCGGTGAGTGCAATCATGGGGACGGAATCCGCATAGGCGGTGGCGATTCCGGTGACCAGGTTGGTGGTTCCGGGTCCGCTGGTGGCGAGACAGACTCCGGGGGTTCCGGTAGCCCTCGCGTAACCGTCGGCCATGTGGGCGGCGCACTGCTCGTGCCTTACGAGGATATGCCTTACGTTGGACTCCAGGAACTCATCGTAGATGGGGATGACGGTGGCACCGGGGTAGCCGAATACGCTGCTGACCCCTCTGTCCTCAAGCATTTTTAACAGTGCTTTCGAGCCTTTCATTTTATAGCCTCTGGATGCGAATACCTCTAACAGTATTAAAGGGGATGGTGGGAAAGGCTGGATTGCCGTTACATGTGCCCATCCGTGTTAGGTTTGACCCTTTCTCTTGCTTTCGTTCCTGCGCGCCCCCCCGAATGGTTATAATAGGTCACGGGATACGGATGCTCAAGTGAAATCCCCATGGCTAAAATCAAGGTCGGAGTAAACGGATACGGTACCATCGGAAAGAGGGTGGCAACCGCAGTCAGCATGCAGGACGACATGGAACTCGTCGGAGTTACCAAGACCAGGCCCACATTCGAGGCCAGGACCGCCGTCGCCGCCGGTATCGCCCTCTACGTACCCGCAGAGAACGTGGAGAAATTCGATAAAGCAGGAATCAAGGTCGCCGGAACCATCGACGATCTCATCGGCAAGGTCGACATCATGGTCGACGCCACCCCCGGAGACTTCGGAGAGGAGTACAAGGCCAAGTACCAGGCCGCCGGAATCAAGGGAATCTTCCAGGGAGGAGAGGAGCACGGTCTCACCGGAGTCTCCTTCAACTCCACCGCCAACTACAAGGAGAGCTGGGGAGTCCAGTTCTCCAGGGTCGTCTCATGCAACACCACCGGTCTGCTGAGGACCCTGAGCCTGCTCGACAAGGAGTACAAGATCGAGAACGCCTACGTCACCATCGTCAGGCGTGCAGCCGATCCCGGAGACAGCAAGACTGGACCCGTCAACGCTCTCGAGCCCTCTGTTTCCCTGCCTACCCACCACGGTCTCGACGTCAAGAGCATCATGCCCTGGCTCGACATCACCTCCATGGCCATCAAGTGCTCCACCACCCTCATGCACATCCAGGCCGTCGTCGTCAAACTCGGCAAGGAGGTCACCACCGAGGAGGTCCTCGACCTCTTCAAGAAGGCACCCCGTGTGAGGCTCGTCTCCTCCAAGGACGGCATCAAGTCCACCGCCCAGGTCATGGAGCTCGCCAGGGAGCTTGGAAGGTCCAGGTCCGACATGTACGAGATCTGCGTCTGGTCCGACGGTATCAAGGTTGTCGGAGACACCCTCTACTACTACCAGGCAGTCCACCAGGAGTCCGACGTCATCCCCGAGAACATCGACTGTATCAGGTCCATGTGCAAGGCGATGGAGGGACCTGAGTCCGTGGCCAAGACCAACAAGGCCCTTGGAATCGACCACTGAGGCAGTACCATGGGAGCATACAACACCCTCGGCGACATGAACTTCAAGGGCAAGAGGGTCCTCCTCAGGGTGGACATCAACTGCCCCATGGACAAGAAGACCCTGAAGATCATCAACGACGTCAGGATCAGGGCAGTCATCCCCACCATCAGGGAACTGCTCGGAAAGAAAGCGAAGCTTGTGATCCTTGCCCACCAGAGCAGGAAGGGAAAATGGGATTTCACCGACCTGTCCCAGCACGCCCAGCTGCTCTCCAAGAACCTCAACACCCCCGTCAGGTACGTCAACGATGTCCTCGGCGAGGAAGCCAAGAAAGCCATCCAGGAAGTCAAGGAAGGAGAGGTGCTCCTGCTCGGAAACGTCCGTGAGCTGGATTCCGAGAGCAAGAGCCTGCCCATGGAGGAACACGCCAAGGGAGAGCTCGTAACCGCCCTCGCACCTCTTTTCGATGTCTATGTCTGCGACGCATTCGGAGCCGCCCACAGGTCCCAGTGCTCGCTCGTGGGTTTCGACGACGTACTGCCTTCCGCATCCGGCCGTCTCATGGCCAAGGAAATGTACGCTCTCGAGACCATCTTCAACAACCCCCGCAGGCCTTCCGTATTCATCCTCGGAGGAGCCAAGTTCGGGGATGTCCCCCACATGATCGACCGTGTCCTCGGAAGTAACACCGCAGACACCGTCATCGTCGTGGGACTCGCCGGCAACGCCTTCCTCATGGCGAGGGGCGTCGACATCGGCGAGGCATCCAAGGTACCCCTCCAGGAGGAGCTCACCGAGGAGAACTTCAAGAAGGCACAGGATGTCATGGCCAAGTACGGACAGAGGATCCTCCTCCCCACAGATGTGGCAGTCGAGAAGGACGGCAAGAGGGTCAGCGTCAACATCGGAGACATGGCCACCGCCGGAGCGGCTCTCGATATCGGAGACCAGTCCGTGGAGAAGTTCAGGAAGGTCCTGCAGGTCTCCAAGACCTCGTTCATGTCAGGTCCCGCCGGAATGTTCGAGAAGGACGGATTCGAAGTCGGAACCAAAGCGATCATGACCGCCATGGTCGAGAGCGGAGGTCTTTCCGTTCTCGGAGGCGGACACACCTCTGCGGCAGCGGAGAGGTTCGATCTCGCTGATTCCATGTCCTACGTGAGCACCGGAGGAGGAGCACTCGAGACCTTCCTGCTGAAGGATCCCCTCCCCGTCATCGTCGCGCTGGAACATTCGAAATCCAAGTTCGGTAACGGACAGTAAAACCACAATCACAGGGGCTTCGGCCCCTGATACTCATCTATCCTTCTCGAAGCTGTGCATGAATCTCTGCACCGCTTCAAGCTGTTTCTTCAGATCGTTGCGGTGCGTGAAATCGTAAGGGTCGCAGGCCTCGAGCTGGTTGTTGAGTTCCTCGCTGACCCTGATGGTGTACTTGTACAGGCGCATCTTGGACTGCATGTACCTGTCGTTCCTGGCCTTCTGCAGGTCGTTGAGCCTCTGGTCGTTTATAATCTCGTCCACTGTATCGGAGATATCCTTCAGAGCTTCGGAGAGAGCAGGCAGGTCCTTGCCGTACATCGACATGTCGAGCAGGCTGTTGAGCTTACCGCGCATGCGGAAGCATCTCTTCTTGAATAGCGTGGGCATCAGCGTACTGCTCATATCGAGCATGTCCCAGCAGTATTTCAGGAGGAGCTGTATGGCGTTCAGGTACCTGACCACTTCCGGGATGTCCGCGTCGCTGAGGGCGTAATCGCGTTCCTCAGAGTATTTCTCGATCTTGCAGACCACCAGGTCCATGAGGCTGGTGTAATCCTCGGCGACCGAGTTCATGGTGGGGTCGCCGAAACGCTCCTCCCTGTCCTCCAACCCGTTCCCCAGGACGATGAATCTCCCGAGGAGGTGGTTGCGTGCGATGGCCTGGGGGATGCGTGCGACATAGTTCCCTCCGAACAGGAGGTCGTCGTAATCCAGAGAAAAATCCCCGCGGAGGCAGGTCAGAGCCTTCCTCACCGAATCCGCGGGAGAGGTCCCGGATCCCAAGACCCGGGATTCGAGAGCCGAGAGACTCTCTTCGGAGAGGAGATCGGCGCAGTTGCCGTAATCAGCGGAGCTGACGAATTCCGTCAGGATGCCTGCGATAACGGCCTTGTCGGATTCTGCGCCGGTCATTTCCTATTCCGTAGGGGCAGAGCCCCGTGAGGGTTTCAGTCGTTCCTCTTACCCATCCTGCGGAGGGCTTCCTTGATGGAGTCGATGTTCCTGGTGACTGCCATCCTGATGTAGCCGTCCTCACCGCCGAATCCAGTTCCGGGGGTGACGATGATTCCCCTGTCGATCATTTCCTTGGTGAAGTCCATGGAGGACTTGCCGCAGTCGAACCATACGTAGAAGGTTCCCTTGGGCATCTTCACATCGAATCCGAGTTCCCTCAGACCCTCTACGAGGACCTTCCTTCTCTCTCCGAACTCGTCGTTGTTGGACTTGGCGGTTCCGGTGAGGAATCCGTTGCTGTCGTACATGCTGAGTGCGGTGATGGCGGCCTTCTGGATGAAGATGGGTGCACCGGAATCGATCTGTCCCTTGCATTTGGTAAGTCCGCCCACGAGCTCCTCGTTTCCGACTGCGAATCCGAGCCTGAAGCCGGTCATGCAGAAGGTCTTGGAGAAGGATCCGAACTCGATGGCATCCATTCCGGCCTGGAGGACGGAAGGTGCCCTGTATCCGTCGAAGGTCATCTCGCAGTACGCGTTGTCGTAGGCGAAGATGGTGTTGTGCTTCTGGGTCCAGTCGTATGCCTTCTTTACATAGTCGAGATCGGCAACGGCACCGGTGGGGTTGTTGGGGTAGTTTAGGTAAAGCAGCTTGGCGTCCTCGGGGACCTCGTTCAGGTCCAGGAGCCAGTCGTTCTCCGCCTTGAGTTTCACTTTGTCGCATACGGCGTTGTTGAAGAGGGTGGCGGCTCCGGAGTAAACGGGGTAGCCGGGGGCGGGGGCCACGATCTTCTCTCCGTCGTTGACGAAGGCCTGTGCGATGTTGTAGATTCCCTCTTTGGAACCGATGGTGATGCAGACGTTCTTGTCGGGGTCCACGTTGACGTTGAACCTTTTCTTGTAGTACTCTGCGACGGCGATCCTGAGGTCCCTCTCTCCCTTGGAGGAGGAGTACTTCTGGTTCTCGTTGACGCGGGCGGCCTTGTCCATGGCGTCGAGGACCTCGTTGGGACAGGGGAGATCGGGGTCTCCGATTCCGAAGTCGATCATCTTCACGCCTTCCGCCTTCTTCTGGGCGGCAAGTTCCTCCAGCATCACGAAGAGGTAGGGAGGGAGTTTCTGCAGTCTTTCTGCCTGTGTGTATTTTGCCATATTATCGCCTATATCAGTTGGTGTTTCCTTCGAACACAAACTCGGCAGGTCCTTCCATCAAGACGTAGCCGAGGTCCTTGTCTACTGTGATCTTGAGCCATCCTCCGGGGAGGTGAACGTCCACGGGGGTGTCGAACGGGACCAGTCCGTTGAGTGCCGCAGCAGTGGTGCTGGCACATGCGCCGGTTCCGCATGCAAGGGTCCATGCCGCACCCCTCTCGTAGACCGTCACGTAGATCTTCCCGTCCTTCACGGAGCAGAACTCCACGTTGGTCTTGCGGGGGAAGAACTCGCGGTAGCTTTCGAGGATGGGTCCGAGGCGGCGGACGTTGTCCTCGCCGATGTCGTCGAATGTGATGAAATGGGGGTTGCCCATGGAGACAGCGTTCGCCCTGAACTTCACGCCCTCGATCTCGAAGGGCTGGTTGATGAAGCGGCCGTCGAAGTTGACTGGCACTTCCCTTCCTTCGAGGATGGGGGCACCCATGTCGATACGGACGGTGCTGACCTTGCCGTCGGTCTTGAAGACGGTGGCGATCAGCTTGCCCCTGCCGGTCAGGATTGAGAATTCATCCTTCTTAACGAAGCCGAAGTCGCTGGCGTGCTTGGCGAGGCATCTGATGCCGTTACCGCACATCTCGGCCTCGGAGCCGTCTGCATTGATGATGCGCATGGTGACATCGCATCCCTCCTCTCCGGGGAAGAGGTAGAGGACACCGTCGGCACCGACCCCGAAGTGTCTGTCGCAGACCTTCACGCACCAGGGGACGTCGATCTCCAGCTCCTCGGAGATGCCGTCGACCAGCACGAAGTCGTTGCCGCAGCCCTGATACTTCCAGAACTTCATTGCATGAGCCTCTTGGGGATGATCTGGTGCCTCCACTGCTCCTCGATCTGTTCCTTCTCGCGGATGAGTTCGGCCTCGCCGTTGTTCACGAGTACCTCTGCGCAGAGGGGCCTGGAATTGTAGTTGCTGCTCATGGAGAATCCGTATGCACCGGCGTTGTAGACGACCATGACATCGCCCTCGTCGGGCTCGGGAAGCACCCTGTCGTGTCCGAGATAGTCTCCGGTTTCGCAGATGGGTCCCGCGATATCGAACTTGGAGGTGCAGGCCTTTCCGAACTTGCTTCCGTTCTGGATGTAGTGGAACGAATCGTACATGGCGGGCCTGATGAGGGTGTTGAATCCCGCGTCGACTCCGATGTACTTCTTGGTGCCGGCGTCCTTGACGTCGTTGCACCTGGTGAGCAGGATGGTAGCATCGCAGATGAGGTACCTTCCGGGCTCGAGGATGATCTTCTTGATATTGGTGTTCTGCTCGAACACGTCGGTGACCTCGGAGGCCATCTGTCCCAGATCCATCTCGTCCTCGTTGGGCTTGTAGGGGACTCCGATTCCTCCTCCGATGTCCACGAACTCGAGGTCGATGCCGGCCTCGCCGATCTGGTTGATGAGTTCAGCCAGGACCTCCGCCTCCTCGACGAAGGGTTCGACGCTCTGGCCGCCGGATCCGATGTGGGCATGGATTCCGATGGGGTTGAGTCCCAGGTCCTGGGCTCTCAGGTAGGTCTCGACGACCTTGTCCTTGGGGATGCCGAACTTGGCTCCCTTGTTGCCGGTGATGACCTTGGCACCGTGTCCGGAACCGATCCCGGGGGTGATCCTGAAGGATACGGGCGCTCCCGGCTTGATCTGTGCCAGACGTTCCATTTCGGAGACGGAGTCGAGGTTGATCATGACTCCCGTCTCGGCCACCTGCTTGAGTTCCTCGGTGCTCACGAAGACACCGGTGTACATGATCTTGTCAGGGCTGAATCCGGCCTTGAGGCAGGCCCTGACCTCGCCGATGGAGACGGCATCGATACCTGCTCCCTCCTGCTGGAGTACCCTCAGGATGGCGAGGTTGGTGTTGGCCTTGCAGGCGTAGTGAATCTCGGTCTCCATGTACTTGGAGAATGCCTTGTAGACGTTGCGGTAGTTCTCCCTGAGCCTCTGCTCGTCGGTCACGTAGCAGGGGGTGCCGAACCTGTCTGCCAGGTCGACGACGTCCATGCCGGCGAAGACCATACGGCCGTCCTTGCTCTCGAAATCCCTCATCGGCATCAGGAGTCCCCCTCTACGAACTTGCTGTGGAGAATCTTGATGACGGAGAGTGCGTCGCCGTTGGAGACCACGAAGTTGATGGCCACATTGGAAGCGCCCTCGGAGATCATATTGATGTTGGCACCGGCAGCCTTTACAGCTCCGAAGATGTCTCCGCAGGCACCGGTCTCGCTCATGAGCTCGTCGCCGACGCAGCAGATCAGTGCCACATCGGAGGTGACGTCGATCTTCTCGACGTCGTCGTTGTCCAGCTCGTTGAGCTTGATGAGGGTGTTCTTCACGTCGTTGTTGTGGATGAGGAACGCCACGGTGGAGAGCGAGGTTGAGATAGAGTAGATGGCATCGTCGTTCTCGGAGATCTTGTTGAGGATCTTGGAGACGATGTCGGGCCTGTAGGCGATCTCGGGAGAGCTGATGCTGATGATGGAGAGATCGGTCTTGGTGGCAACGCTCCTGAGGAGCTCGTTGCGGTACTCCCTGAACCTGGAGATGAGGGTTCCCTCTTCCTTGGGCTTGAAGGAGTTCCTGACCTTGAGGGGGATGTGCTTCTTCCTGACGGGCTCGATGGTCCTGGGGTGCAGGACCTTGGCACCGAAGTAGGCGAGCTCGGCGGCCTCCGCATAGGACATCTCGTCGATCTTGACAGCATTGGGAACGACCCTGGGGTCGGCGGACATGAATCCGTCCACGTCGGTCCAGATTTCCAGCATGTCAGCGTTGAGGGCGTTGGCGACCACCGCAGCGGCGTAGTCGGATCCTCCCCTTCCGAAGGTGAGGGGGATCCAGTCGTCCTTGGTGACTCCGTAGAATCCGGTGATGACGGGGATGTAGCCCCTGTTGATGTAGGGCATCAGGTTGATTCCCATCTGGGTCTCGGTCATTCTGAGGTTGGCGTTTCCGTTGAGGGGCTTGCCTTCGGCGATGATTCCGCAGTCCTCGCTGGTGAGTGCGACGGACTTGTATCCGAGGGACCTGATCTTGTGGCAGAGGAGCAGCGAACTGAATCTCTCTCCCTGGGAGGTAACATTATCCTGGTAGTAGGGGCTCTTGGCGGCCTTTTCATCGTAGAGGAGTGCCTTGAATGCCTCCATCCTGGGGGTGAATTCCTCCATGAACTCGGCGAACTGCTTCTCGTCGAGCATGGCCTTGGCAACGCAGACGTGCTTCTTCTCGAAGACCTCGATGGTCTCCTCTCTCTGGTTCTCCAGGTCCTCGCAGCATGCGACCAGGAAATTGGTGATGCCGGACATGGCCGAGGTGACCACTACCTTGTTGCCTTCAGTTCCTACCACGATGTTCGCGACCCTCTCGAGGGCCTCGATGGATCCGACGGAGGTACCGCCGAATTTCATTACAGTTAACATTGTATAATGCCTCCTTGGGAAGCGGACGCCTCGCGGCGTCCGTTTGATTGTAAAGTTTCATAGATCGTACTGGGAGAGGATCCGTTCGAGCTTCTCCTGTGCTCCTGCCGAAATGGGGGTGAGGGGGAGCCTCAGTACGTTGTCTCCGAAGCCCATCTTGGACATGATGTACTTGATGGGGATGGGGTTGGATTCCACGAATGCGCCCTTGAAGAGGGGCATGAGCCTGTCATGGATCTCCTTGGCCTGTTCCTTCTTGCCCTCGCGGAGAAGGTCCACCATGGTGGAGACCTCCTTGGGCAGGCAGTTGGAGACCACGGAGAACACACCGGCTCCGCCGGAGCACATGACGTCGTAGGTCATGGCATCGTCGCCGGAGAGGACGGAGAAGTCCTTGGGAGTCCTGTCGATGATCTCCCTAATCTGGTCGATGTTGCCGCTGGCTTCCTTGACGCCTCCGATGTTGGGGACCTGGGCGAGCCTGGCCTCGGTGTCGGCGGTGATGTTGCTGTTGGTCCTGCCGGGGACGTTGTAGACGATGACAGGAATCTCCACTGACTTGGCGATTGCCTCGTAATGGCGGAAGATGCCTTCCTGGGTCGGTTTCACATAGTAGGGAGAGATGGAAAGGATTCCGTCTGCACCGAGATCCTCTGCTGCCTTGCTCAGCTCGATGGCCTCCTGGGTGCAGTTGCTTCCTGCTCCTGCCACGACCTTGGCCGACTTGGCCTGGTCGATGACGATCTCGATGACCTTGAGGTGTTCCTCAGTGTTGAGTGTAGCCGCTTCGCCGGTGGATCCACACGGCAGGAGCATGTCGACACCGTTCTCTTCCTGGAAGGTGACGAGTCTCCTCAGTTGTTCTTCGTTGACGCTGCCGTCCCTGTTCATAGGGGTTATGAGTGCAGTTCCTGTTCCAAATAGCATGAATATTTCTCTCCAAATGAGATTTAGTTCTCTCCAAAGTGTTCCTTTAAGATAAGGCGGGTACGGGTGCTGAGTACGTTGTCGTACCTGCGGACCCTTTCGATAATCTCGTTCAAGCTCTGAGACGACTCCACGTCGACGATGGCGATGATGTCCTGGTCTCCGGTGACCTCGAAAACCTCGGTGACACCGTCGTAGGTGGAAAGCTCCCTTGCAATTGCCTCGGTATCGGTATTGACGTCGATCTTGACCTCCACCAGTGCCTTGACGTTCTTGGAGCTGGTCTTGATGGTGAATCCGCGGATGATGCCTTCCTCGGTCATCCTGTGGACCCTGCTGCGTACGGTTCCCTCGGACACGCCTAGCTTGTCCGCGATCTCGACGTACGGGCATCTGGAATCCTTCTTCATTATCTCGAGAATACGCTTGTCAAGATTGTCAATCATGATTGCACCCGTGCTTATCTAACGGGCGGGAGTAGTTGTCTTTTCTATATAATAAATGCGGGACAACTTACGATTTCCCCATTCCCAAACGGTGTTTGGGTGGGGAAAAAGTGTGATGTTTACGATTATCGTAGGAGATTCTACGATTACTCCGAATCGTCTGCGGTTTTCGCAGCGCCCTCGCGGGTCTCCGGATTCTTGGCCTCGTGGATGACTATCTGCTGGTAGTCGATGCCGATTCCGTTGGCTGCGAACTTGGCGATGATGCCCTGCCTGATTTGTCCGCAGATGGCCCACTGGCTTCCGTATTCGTCGACGTAGAATCCCATCTTGATGAGCAGGTTGCTGTCCTCGAAGGCCTCGAGACGGGTGTACGGCCTCTTGACGCTTCCGTCGGAGATGACGTGGGGGTTCTCGGTGGCCGCTTCCTGCATGAGCTTGCGGGCGAGGTTCACGTCGCTTCCGTAGGCGATGTCCACAGTGAGGTAGACCTTGCTGATGAGGGTCTCGCGGGTGATGTTCCTGATCTTGTTGGTGGTGATGAGGCTGTTGGGCATGACGAACACATCGGTGTTGTCCCAGTTCTCCAGGATGGTGTTCATGACATTGACCCTGCGGACACGGTAGACCATGGCGTCAGCACCGACTGCGATGAGGTCCCCCTTCTTGAAGGGACGGGTGGCGAGGATCTCCAGACCGCTGAAGAACTGCTTGAGGACATCCTGGGCACCCATGGAGATTCCCAGGGATACGAGTCCCGCGGAGGTGATGATTGCAGCGAGGTTGAATCCGAGCAGACTCATGATGAGCATGGTTCCGACGATGGCGAGGATGATCTCTCCGATGTAGAGGAACAGGGGGCGGAAGCTCTTGATATCCGCTTCCGTATCGTTGAGATTGTAATCTCCCACTCTGGATGCCGCTTTACTGATGAGGGTGTCCACGATGAGCTTGTACAGCTGCCATCCGACGATGATTCCTACCACGACGTAGGCGAGGTAGAACAGCCTGTTGATCAGGTCGATGAGCTCCTCGTCCGCACCGAGGATACGGAATACCTGTCCGATGACCCACAGCCAGACGATGACCTGACAGAGACGGTACAGGAGCTTCTTGAGCGTCTTCCTCTGGGGATCGTCCTTCTTCATGACGATCCTGGAGCAGACGGGTACCGCGACGAACATGACTGCGTAACCGATGGCTAGCAGACCGAGGAAAGATACCGCGGCGGTGAACCAGACGTTGCCCATGATTCCGGTGTAGGTATTGTCGAAGAATCCGAGGAATTTGTTGTATTTGTCGGAGGACAGGTTGGACATCACGTGCAGGGGGAAGTCATAGGTTCCCTGTTCTAGGAAGGCGGGGTCGCTTCCTTTGTAAATCTTGAAGGACAGGGTGACCGAGTAGTTTCCTTGGTGGGCATATCTGTCGGCGGTGACGGTCATCTTGATGGATGTGTTCTCGCCTTTGACGAGTTCTATGGGGGCGGTACTGGTGTTGACCTTCGTCGATTCGTTGTTCGAGGTGGCTGCAACGTATGCGACGACATTCTCCGTATAGCCGTTGTACACGAAGAACGACAGGGTCGTGGAGGAGCTGGCGTTCAGTTCGATGCTCTTGTTGGCGTCATAGATCACGTTCAGGCTCGTACCGCTCATATCGGTAGCTGCCTCGGAGTCGTCGCTGTATGCGGCACCTGCCACCGTGAGCAGCATGCAGACTGCGAACAGACTGAAGAAGAGTTTGCCCTTGCCCCTGTACATGATTAACTGCAATACCCGACTTTATAAAATACATACGCGACATAGTACACATGTCATTCACCCCGATTATCGAATATTCCGTTATCGGAATAACCTGTCTGGCTATGTTGATGGCCGCCCGTTCGGACCTCCGTACGAGGGTAGTTTCGGATACATATTGGATGATTATCATGCTGACTGGTGCCGCCGGAGGTGTTGCCGTCCGTATCCTGGACGGAAGCCTCCTGTGGGAAGTACTGGCGGTTGCTTTCGCCCAGCTCCTGTTCATGTATTCGGTCCTCTGCGAGACGAAGATACCCCCGCTGTTCATCGAAGGTGCTTCGATTCTCCTCGCTCTGACCCTGCTTTCTTACGGTTCGGGTGATCCCGGGACCGAGGCAGGAGCTGCCTCCGTCCTGTTCTGTATGTTCTACCATCTGCTGTATGTCCTGGGCATCGTTCGCGGAGGAGCCGATGCAAAGTGCCTCATGTCGCTGTCCATCGCAATCCCATCCCTGCCGGAGTTCCTCATGAACCCGAACGGGAATGTGCCAGACATCCTGACGAAGGTGTTCTCTCCCTCGGTGTCGGTGCTGTTCCTGTCCTCGGTTTTATCGGTCGCAGGGGTCATGGTCTACTGTCTGATCCGCAACCGCGGCATGCCTTTCCCCGGGGCCACCCACGGTTACATGATGCCCGTCGCGGATGTGGGCGGATCGTTCGTATGGCCCTCCGAGGATATCCGGGACGGGGTCCGTACGAGGTGTCAGATCCCGGACGATGAATCCGTGCCGGACATCTGCAGAAGGTTCGAAGAGGCAGGCGAAGAAGAGATCTACGTCACGCCGATGGTGCCGTTCATCCTGCCCATGGCGATATCGTTGATACTGGTGCTGCTGATCGGCGATCCGCTGCTCAGCGTATTATGTTGAGACGGTGTCCGCAGTAGCTGCAGCGGTTTCCGGAGAGTCCCGAGACATGAACGCGGTAGCCGGTCCTCCTGATGACCATCTCTCCGCACTCGGGGCAGTAGGTGTTGGATCCGTCGTCTGTGAGCACATTGCCCACATAGACGTGATGCATGCCGTTATCCTCGGCGACCTTCTGCAGTTTCAGAAGGGTGTCCACGGGAGTGGTCCTCACGGCCATCATGTTGTAATCGGGATGGAAGCGGGTGAAGTGGATGGGGGTGTCGGGGCTGAGATGCTCGTGGGCCCATTTGACGAACTTCAGGACCTCGTCGACGGTGTCGTTGTAGCCGGGAATCACGAGGTAAGTGAGTTCCAGATGAACCTTCGATGCATAGGCGATCTCGCAGGATGACTTCACAGCCTCCAGGTCTCCTCCGCAGAGGTTCTTGTAGAATTCGTCCTTGAACGATTTGACATCGATATTGATGGCCTTGATACCCTTGCATAGCTCTTTCAGGGGATCCTCGTTGATCATACCGTTGGAAACCAGCACCACATCGAGGTCGGGTGCCAGGTCCATGGTGTCGCGGATGTACTCGTACCAAATGGAGGGTTCGTTGTATGTGAAGGCCATCTGGGTATAGCCCTGCTGCCTGCAGAATGCCACCAGGTCTGCGGGTGACTTGTAGGTGGTGCGCTTCTTGCCGATCGGCGATTGGGATATGGAATAGTTCTGGCAGTAATCGCAGTGCATGTTACATCCTATTCCGCCGATGGAGAATATGCTGGTGCCGGGATGGAAGTGATAGAGGGGTTTCTTCTCGATGGGGTCGACCGCCATGGTGGATATACGGCCGTAGTTGTATGCCACGAGCTTACCCTCCACGTTCTTGCGGGACTTGCAGAGGCCGAACCTGTCGGCGGGGATGACGCATCTGTGGGGACACAGGTCGCATACGATCCTGTCGCCGTCGGCGTGATAGCACTTGGCTTCCAGATTCGGATTAATAAATGCCGTTCTCCATCACCTTCCTCTCGTCCCCGTCGTTGAGAACGGGACCTTCACCGTTGGTCACCAGACCGATTATCGAGAATGCGATACCTGCATCATACAGTTTCTGGAGGTCTCCCCGGTCCAGGGTGAACAGGAGTTCGTATTCTCCTCCCCACCTGGTAACGGTATCCCTCAGGTCCGCGTGGCTCGCTTCCAGGATGTCCTTGACCTCGTCGTCGATAGGCAGGAACTCCCACTCTATCTCCATGCCGACATGTGATTGCTTGCAGATCTCGGTGGCAGCGTTGGCAAGTCCGTCGGACAGGTCCATGCAGGAATGTATTGCACCTGTGCCAGACAGCTTGATTCCGTCTTCCACATGGGGGACCGGGACCATCAGGGAGAAGACCTGATCCTCGGCTTCGAAACCGTTCTTGATGGCATAGTATCCGGCAGCCGGACCTCCGAGCATGCCGGTCACCGCGACAATGTCGCCGGGCTGAGCCCCTCTGCGGGTCATGGGCTTCCTGCCTTCCATGGTACCGAGTGCGGTCCCAGCAACGGCCAGGGAACCGAATTTAGTGTCACCGCCGACGACCTCCGTGTTGCAGAACTCGCAGCACTGGTCGATTCCGCTCATGATGTCGTAGAGGACGGATTCATCCTCATCCTCGGGTATCGTCACCGCCGGGAGGAAACCGAGAGGTCTCGCACCCATGCTGGCAATGTCGCTGAAGTTCACGGCCGCGGCGGTCCATCCGAACTGCTCGTAGGTCATGGTCTCCGGGAGATGCCTCTCCTTGGTCACGACATCGGAGGACACAACTATGTCGCCTGAAGGGTTCCGGATGACCGCGGCATCGTCGCCGGGTCCGATGACGGTGGATTTGGAGCGTGGCCTGATGATACTCCTGACAGTCTCCACCAGCTGCCTTTCGCCCACGTCCTTCAGCGAACTCATGTATTCATAACCGTGAAACAACCATTAAATCGTTTGCCAGGAGGCCCCACCTGCGTTAATCCATGTCTGGCACAATCGTTTTCCGCATCTATTCCTCAGAAAGGATGTCCGATTTGCCAGGTCTGTGTCCCATTTCGGACTGTCGCGACGGTTCCCGCGCGGACATACCCTTATAAGCGATGAGGTGGGATAACCCGTTGATACAAATGATCGTGGACGTCAGATACGGTAAGGATGGATACCAGAGGGTAGACATTCCCGAGAAGAACTATGTCGGAACGTATTATCCCAAGGATGTCGTGTGCGAACCGGCAGACAAGGTCATCAACGAATCGCTCGACCACCCCCTCGGATACGAATCCCTGGAGGCATTCCTGGAGGGAGGCAAGGATATCGTCTTCATCGTCAACGACGGAACCAGGCCCACCCCCACCGCAGCTGTCCTCGACGCACTCGAGAGCAGGATGGATCTTCACGCAGCCAGGTACCTCATCGCCACCGGCACCCACCGCGGACCCACCGAGGAGGAGTACCGCAACATCTTCGGCAGGCACCTGGGGGCACTCCGCGACAGGATCGTCGTCCACGACGCCAAGACCTCGGAGTGCGTGAACCTTGGAACCTCCAAGAACGGCACCCCCATGGAGGTCAACAAGATTGCCGTCGATTCCGACAGGCTCATCGTCATCACCAGTGTCGAGCCCCACTACTTCGCGGGCTGGACCGGCGGAAGGAAGTCCTTCCTTCCCGGAGTCGCCTCCTACAAGACCGTCGAGGCCAACCACAAGATGGCGGTCGGAATGGACGCCCAGGCTCTGGCCCTCAAGGGCAACCCCGTCCACGAGGACATGATGGATGCCCTCGAGGTTGTCAGGGGCAAGAAGATTTTCTCCGTCCAGATCGTCATGGACAGGCACCACAACATCTACAAGTCCGCCGCAGGCGACCTGAACCCCGCATTCGAGCAGGCCGTCAAGTGGGGAGAAGAGGTATTCATCGTCCCTGTCCCCGAAAAGGCCGACATCGTCATCTCCGCCGCGCCCTACCCGATGGACGTTGATCTTTATCAGTCCCAGAAGGCACTCGACAACGGAAAGTGGGCCCTCAAGGAAGGCGGAACCATCATCATGGTCTCCAAGTGCAGGGAGGGAACCGGCAGCGACAACTTCCTCAAGCTCCTGTCCTCCTCCAAGGACCCCAAAGAGGTCATCGAGAACATCAAGAAGGGATACAAGCTCGGATACCACAAGGCCGCCAAGATGGCTGAGATCGCCACCTGGGCCAAGATCTGTGCCGTCACCGACCTGGACCCCGCCATCATCAGCGGAGCCAACATGACTCCCTACAAGACCGTCGAGGAGGCCCTGAAGGACGCCCTTGCCGCCAACCCTGACGCCAGGGTTGAGGTCTTCATGGAGGGAAGCGTGACCATCCCCAAGCCCCCGGAGGCCTGAAGATGAGCAGCGCAGTATTCACCACCGAGAAGATTAACCTCATCAGGGACGCCCTCTCGTCCTGCACCATGTGCGGATTCTGCAAGAGCGTCTGCCCTTCCTTCAAGGCAATCAACTGGGATACCGACCTCTCCAGGGGACGTATCGTCATGACCTACGGTCTCGCCACCGGACAGCTGAAGGCGGACCCTTCCGTAGTTCAGAGCATGTACACCTGCACCACCTGCGCCGACTGTGTCAGGAGGTGCCCTTCCAAGGTCAAGATCGTCGATATCATCGAGATTGCCCGTGCGGACCTCGTCGCCAACGGCTATATTCTGCCCAAGCACAAGGCCATGTGCGAGAACATCCTCAACTACAACAACCCCTTCGCAGAGAAGGAGACCGTCGCACAGGTCATGGCCAAGAAAGGTTACGTACCTCACAACGCACCCGTTGCATACTTCGCCGGATGCACCGCCACCTACAGGGCGACCAAGACCGCCGACGCTTCGCTCTCCATCCTGAAGAAGCTCGGAGTCGACTTCACCGTCCTTCCCGAGATCTGCTGCGGTTCTGTCATGGGCCGTGTCGGATGGTCCGAGGAGGATCTCGTGAAGATCTACCAGAAGAACGTCGACGAGATCGTCAAACTCGGAGTCAAGACCCTGGTCCTCTCCTGTGCCGGATGCTACAGGATGTTCAAGATCGAGTACCCCAAGCACGTGGAGGTTCCCTTCGAGGTCCTTCACATGACCGAGTTCCTCGCCAAGCAGGATGTCAAGCTGAAATCCCTCGGTGATGTCACCGTTACCTATCACGACCCCTGCCACCTCGGCAGGCACTGCGGAGTCTTCGATGCCCCCAGGGACGTCATCAAGAAGTTCCCCGAGGTCAAGTTCAAGGAGATGAAGTACAGCAAGTCCACCAGCCACTGCTGCGGAGGAGGCGGAGGAGTCCGCGCCGCATATCCCCAGGAGGCTGCGGAAATCGCCACCACCAGACTCGACGAGGCTGCCTTTGCCGATCTCCTGATTACCACCTGTCCCTTCTGCGTCACCAATCTGTCCGCACAGGTCGGCGACCGTAAGATCAAGGTGGTCGACCTGACCGAGCTGGTCGACGAGCACCTTTGAGCATGCGTGCATCGGAACTGCTCAGGCACGGGGCCTCCCGCCCCGTGCTGATGGGCATCCTCAACGTCACCCCCGACTCCTTTTCCGACGGGGGGAGATGGAATGAACCGGACAGTGCCAGACGTCATTGTTTCGATATGATCGAACAGGGTGCGGGCATCATCGACATCGGCGGGGAATCCACCCGTCCTGGCGCCGAACCGGTCCCCGAGGACACCGAGATGCAGCGCGTGATAACCGCCCTCGAAGCGGTCTCTGACTGTACAGTGCCGATCTCCGTGGACACCATGAAGGCCTCCGTCGCACGGGCTGCCGTTGAGCACGGGGCATCGATAATCAACGACGTCAGCGGTCTTGCCGACCCGGCTATGGCGGCAACCGCTGCGGAACTGAACGTTCCCCTCGTTCTGATGAGCAGTTACGGAACCCCTGCCACCTTCAAGACCCAGTTCATCCCTGGAGATCCTGTAATGTATGCCTGCGATATGCTCGCTGATCTCATCAGGAAGGCAATGGACGCAGGCGTGAAGGAGCACAACATAATCCTCGATCCCGGAGTGGGATTCGGGACCACACCCGAACAGGCGATGGAGATGATCATCCATACCTCCGAGTTCTCCTTCGGGAAGTATCCCGTTCTGATAGGACCTTCCAGGAAACGTTTTCTTGCAAAAACATATCCGCAGTTAGATGCGGATTCCGCCACGGCGGAAGTGTGTGTGCTGGCGGCGGAACACGGCGCAGATATTCTGCGCGTCCACGACGTGTCCGCCACCGCCAGCAGGTTTAGTGTTTGATCAGGAAGACTCTTCCCTTGCTTTCTCTTCCTCGATGCTCTTCAGCTTGGCGAGGGCTCTTCTGTGCTTCTTGCGGGCACCACAGAACTCACCGATGGGAATGAGGACACAGCAGAGCATGATCAAAGTGAGGTACTTCCTAAGTCCCTCAAGTCCGACGTTTATTCCTTCGACAGATACGCCGGCACCGATTGCCATCTCACCCATGCTGTCCATGAGGTTCAGCGAGTTGGATGCTCCGGTGACGACCAGATACAGCCAGAGGATGATTGCGAAACACTTGATGATTCCGAAGATCATCCTGCCGTAGGTTCCGAGCCCGAAGTACCTTCCGATACTCTTTAGAATGAGGATGGGGAGGAAACCAACGATGGCGTTAAACAGGACTCCTCCCGGTTTAAGCCAGGTGCCTATGTCCTTGCTGATTTCGTTGAAATCCGCAATCTTTCCGGTCTGTACGTAACCCATGATGATGATCACTGCTACGAAGATGAGGATGTACTCGATGATATCCCAGATGATCGACTTGAACATCCTGGCCTTGCTGTTGAGGTACTGTTTTTCCTCTTTGCTGAGGTTCATCCTCTCTTCTTCGTAGTCGTAGTCTACACGAGGTTTCCTGCTCATGGGTCTACCCCCGCAGTGGTGTAGAGCGTGGTTATGAGTGCGATGAAGGCATCGGCGTTTTCCTTGGTGATGGTGAACGAGTCCTCTCCGTGTTTGAGGGTGAGCCCGTCCTCTCCGACCGCTTCTGTCAGCAGGGCGACAGCGGACTTGTCTCCGGCACCGGCTGCATTGATGGTCAGACCGGTCTTTCCTCCGCCCTCATCGGTGATTTTCACACTGATGGATGCTCCGTTGGCATCGAGGGTGAAATCAGTCATTCCGGATTCGGTAAGCTTCTCGGTGACTCCGTCGATGAGTTCATTCGCGGAACCGTCCATGACGACCTTCACCTTTGCGGAACGGTCTCCATCTCCGGCACCCTTCTCAGGCATACCGACACCCGTGGCCACGGTCATGGTCTGTTTGATGTTCATTCCGAGGTCGACAAGATACACTCCGTACCATTCCATGTACTTGAAACCGAATGAAAGAACAAGGGGAACGGTGATGTTTCCTTCCGCGTCTGTGCCGTTGACGGCATAGGCCAGGAGGGCATAGGTCGGTATGATCGACGTGGTATTGATCACCGTCGTATCTTTGGCCTTTATCGCACCTATATCGGCGTGGGCGATCTCTGTCCGCATGTTCTTCTCCCCGATGAAGACGTCGATGTAGACTCCTTCGAGGTTTTGGGGGAGTTTCGTGGCGACAGCTCCGCTCACGGTTATTTTCATGTTCATTCCGTCGTCGATGGATTCGGTGTTCACTGCAAAATCATCAGTGACACTGAATAGATCATTCATGTTGTGCACATCGGTAGGCACTGCAGCGGCCACTGCGGTGTAGGTGAAGTACACAACGATCGCGACGACGGCAATTTGAGCAACCAATTTACCTGCGTTCACGGGTAATCACGAATTTGTTATCAAATTGTAGTTATATAGTATTGCGCGCACGCGCCTCAGAATATAATGCCCAATGCGAGTATAACAGCGACCCCAATCAGTGCCGCCGCACTCCAGAACAGGTCCTTGTACTTCTCCTTGCGGATCACGGCCTGGTCCTTGTGATAGCATTCCACCGAGCAGTAGGCCTGGTCGGAGGGGACGCAGTCGCCGCAGTAGCGGCAGTGGTCGTGGTCTGACACTTCAGGACACATGTAAAAATCCATGGCGGTTCCCTTATAAATCATCTCTCCGAGTTTTCAACAGGTATCCGAATGCCGAAAGACGAAAGGTTCGACCGCATGGAACGCACTGAGTGGATCGACATGTCCCGCATCCACGGGACCCAGGTCTTCGTAGCTGGTGCGGGTGCCCTCGGCAACGAGGTCGTGAAGAACCTCGTCCTGGCGGGTTTCCGCGACATCACCGTGGCCGACCCCGATACTGTGGAGAGGAGCAACCTCAGCCGCTGTGTCCTTTTCAGGGAGGAATCGGTAGGGAGGAACAAGGCGGAGGTCATCGCCGAGACCGCCGCCGAACTGTATCCCGGATGCAGGATAACACCCATTCCTGACGTCATGCAGAGAACTGATCTGTCCCGCTTCGGAGTCCTCATCGGATGCCTCGATAGCATAAGTGCCAGACTGCATCTGAACGCCCATGCGAGGTTCTTCGGAATACCCTATGTGGACGGTGCCACCGATGGTTTCCGCGGCAAGATGCAGACAGTCTTCCCGAAAGGGCCGTGTCTCGAGTGCGGGATGAACACCACGCATCTCGATGCGCTGCACAGGACCTTTTCGTGCATTCCGGGGGAGACTGTCAAGGACCCGGTTATCCTGTCCTCGGGAATCACGACTACTGCCGTTATTGCGGCCATGTGCGTGAGGGAGGTCTTGAAGATAGTGTGCGGAAGGGCCGATCTGTGTGTCCCGGGAGTGAGCTATTACGATGGAATCTCCGGGAGGACGGAGGTGCTGGAGACGGGATTCCGGAAGGGATGCCCGCATCATGAAGGAGAGATGAGTGAATGAGAATCAGAATAGTGAATACGCTGGACGGTGGGGAGATAACCGCCGAGATGGAACCCGGGGATTCGGCCGGGGATGTGATCGTCTTCGCAGCTCAATACTGGAAGAAAGACCGCAGTGCGTTCATCATGAGGGTCGGCAACAGGCTGATCCCGGAGAGTGCCACGCTCAGTGAGGCAGGAGTCGCCGACGGAGACTCGGTCGAACTCGTACCCGATCCTCAGGGTGGATGAAATGGGCCTTCCGAGAGCACTGCTGCTGAAGCGTCTGAGGAACGAATTGACGATGCTGTCGGAGGAGCTGTGGATACCCGTACCCGAAATACCCAGTGAGGCGGAATTCCCGTTGGAGATCCGTCTCAGCGTGAAGGGGACCAAGGGTTATTCCGCACCCGGTGTCAAGGCTGAGGAGCAGGCGTTCACCCTCATCCTCGGGGACGATTTCCCTTACGAGCGTCCCAAGGTAAGGTGGGAATCAGCGATCTTTCATCCCAATATCATGTCCCCCGACGAAGGCGGATTGGTATGCGTGATGGCATTGGACCATTGGACGTTCGATTCCAATCTGCTGTCGTTCGTGTGTGCGCTCACCGATTTGATTAATAATCCCAACCCTCATGATCCCCTGAGGACACCGACCTGCGCCAAGGCAGCGGAATGGTTCCTCGGGAACATGTGAAAGGATGACCCAGACAGACAGCAGGCGTACGGTTCCGGGTGCGGAGCTCTTCTTCGGTGAGAGTGTCGCACAGTACCTGGCGGATCTCTCCGACGACGTATTCTCAGAGGAGGGCTATGCAGAGGGCCTGCTGCTGGGGCGCAGGTACCGCGATGACCTGGGGCAGTATGTCATAATCAGTGGTGTCACGCAGGACATGACTAATGTCAAAGATGCTGTGGGATGGTTCAAATCCTCTGAGTCCTGCGAAATAAATCAGCAGGATGTCGGCCGCATGGTCTCGCTTTTCGGGTACATCCGCATCTATGCCATAGCCGTGGATTATGCACAGGGTTCCATGGCGATGTATGCTGTGGAGAACGGGGCTGCCCGTAAAATCCCCTCGGCCATGGTCGAGAATCTGTGATCAGACCCAGATAGCGTGGTTGTTACGCATATCCTTCTCGGAAAGGTCCAGACGTTTCATGAGTCCGGGCACAAGGGTATCGAAGAAAAGTAAGGTGGCATCCTCGAAGACAGTACCGAGAGGGGCCATCTCCCCCATCTCCTTGTTCTCATCAGGTTTCACGAGGATGACGCTGTCGGAGTTTTTGGCGAGATTGCTGTTCGCATCCGATGTGACGGAGATCACATGGGAGCCTATGCGCCTGGCGATCTTGGCGGTGGTGACCACCGACATGGTGTTGCCGGTGTTGGAGATCAGGATGAGAAGATCGTCCTTCTTGATGATAGGCGTGGTCATCTCTCCGACGAAGGAGACCTGAAGACCCAGCTGTACCAAACGGATGGCGAAGGTCTGTCCTACCAGTCCGGAACGTCCGACCCCGAAGATGAAAATGCTCTTAGCCGACAGTATGCGGGCCGTCAGGTCGGTGCGTTCTTTCTCGGAGATTCCTCCGAGGGCTTTCTTGCAGGCCTCGGTCAGGTAGGTGATGCCGTCCAATGGATCACTCAGCCGCCGCAGGGGCTTCCGAGGCCTCGAGCTCCTGCTTTTTCTTGTCCTTGAGGAACTTGGCGGCCTTCTTGGAGAGCACCCTCTCGGTGAGGGTCCTCATGTAGACTGCGTCATGTTCCAGCAGGGGCGAGGAGGAGATGAGGGTCATATCGGGTTTGAGGTCCGCCAGTGCCTCGGCGAGCCTCTCGAACCTGAGCTCTCCCTTCTTCAGGGGGGTGAGCCATTTCTCGTTGCCGTCGGGAGTGAACTCCACGTTGGAGAAGGATGCGTAGACCCCGTCCTTGCTGTAGGGCACGAACTGGTTGATGAGGTCCACGAAGTCGGACGCGGTGTTCAGGGAACCCTTGGTCCTGGCCTGGTAGTGGGGGAAGTTGAGGACGGGTACGAGGCCCTCGAACTCGTCGCACAGGTCGAGGACCTGCTCGAGGGATCCGAAGACATCCTGCTGTCCGGTGACCTCGATTCCGAGGCGGGGCTTGAGTCCCATGTCATGCCACCACTCGGTGAGGGCGGCGATGTTGTTGTAGATGTTCTCGTCGGTCTGCTCCCTGCTCCTCTTCTTGTCGTCGTAGAGTCCGACGTTGGTGACCACGATGTCTCCGTCGAGGGCGTTGAGAATGACTCCCGCCTGCCTGAGAGTGTCGAAGTACTGTCCGGCGATGATAGCCTCCTCCTCGTTCTCGGAACCCATGTCGGATCCGAGGTCCATGTAGTAAGGGGTGTGGAGCGAGAGTTTCACATCGTGTCTCTTGGCCATGTTGCCGAGCGCATACAGGTCGTTGAAGCATGCGGCCACTCCGGCGGGCATGACGACCAGGTCGTCGGTCTCCTCGATGCACTCATCGGGGTCGTAGATGAGGTCCTCCCCTTCCCTGGAGATGGCTACGACGAACTCGGACTCGGGACCGAGTTCCTTGATGGACTTGCCGACTTCCTCGTCCTCGTCCGGGGGGCGGGGATAGGTCTTGGGCCTGACCATCTGGATTTCCAGTGCAGTGAGTGCGAGATTGTGAACATCCTCGATTCCGTCCTTCAGGGTGCGACCCTTGCAGGACAGCGGGATTCCGGCGGGACCGTATCTTATCATGGCCAATCACTAATGCCCCGACAACCGTGCCAATCGTTATAATCTTTCGCCTGTTCTCCCATTTATATTAAGTAAAGAAAAGAGCAAGGGGGACATAGTTTTATAAATAAGTCCCACATAGGCCCTTTCTACCGCAATGTCGGGAGAGTCAGAAAAATGAGCAACAAATGCTTCAAGACTAACCCCCAGCTTGTTGCCTTGATCGCAGATCTTAAGGCCAAGACCAGGGAAGATCCGAAGGCTGCTATCTGGCGAGACATCGCGCTCAGGCTCGAGGCACCCAGCAGGGTGTGGGCCGAGGCGAACCTCAGCAAGATCGACAAATACGCCGCAGAGGGAGAGACCGTTATCGTTCCCGGTAAGGTCCTCGCCGCCGGCGATATCAGCAAGAAAGTGAACGTAGCCGCCTACAGCTTCAGTGCCAAGGCAGCTGCAGCAATCGTCGCCGCTGGCGGAAAGACCATGACTATCAGAGAGCTCATGGACGAGAACCCCACCGGCTCCAAAGTAAGGATTATGGGATGATTTCTATGGTTACCGTTATCGATGGAAAAGGACTCATCTACGGAAGGCTCGCAAGCGAGGTCGCCACCATGATCCTTGACGGACAGGAAGTCGTCGTCCTCAACGCCGAGCAGATTATCGTCACCGGTGAGAGGAGCGAAGTTCTGGCCGACTTCAAGCACAAGGTCGACGTCGGAGAAGTCACCAAGAGGAAAGGACCGTTCTACCCCCGCAGGGCAGACCTCCTGTTCAAGAGGTGCGTCAAGGGAATGATTCCCCGCTACACCACCACCGGAAGGGAAGCCTACAGGCAGCTCCACGTCTTCGTCGGAGCACCCAAGCAGTTCGAGACCGCCGAGAAGGTCAAGGTCGAGGCAGCTTGCAAGGTCCCCAACTGCAAATTCATAACCCTGGGCGAGATCTCCGAGTTCCTGGGTTCCAAAGTCAGGTGATTTAAATGGATGCAGTCAACACTAGTGGAAAAAGGAAGACCGCAATCGCCAGGGCCGTCGTGAAAGAGGGTACTGGAAAGGTCACCGTCAACAAGATCCCCCTCGCAATCTACACCCCCGAGCTCGCAAGGCTCAAGATCGAGGAGCCCCTCCAGCTCGTTCCTGAGAAGGCTTCCAAGGTCGACATCTCCGTCACCGTTCAGGGCGGAGGAGTCATGGGACAGGCAGCAGCCGTCAGGACCGCTGTCGCCAGGGGACTCGTGGACTACTACAAGGACGAAGAGCTCGAGGCTCTCTTCAGGGCATACGACAGGACCCTCATCATCAACGATGACAGGAGGAAGCTCCCCAAGAAGCCCATGGGACCTGGCGCTCGCGCAAAGAAGCAGAAGTCCTACAGGTGAGTAGATATCATGATAATACCGGTGAGATGCTTTACCTGCGGAAAAGTGGTCGGCTCTGCCTACCCTGAGTACGAGAAGCGCGTCAAGATGGGCGAGGACCCCAAGAAGATCCTCGACGATATGGGTTTCGAGAGATACTGCTGCCGCAGGATGATCGTGGCCCATGCCGATCTCATCGGCGAGATATCCCAGCTTGGATGAACATCCAGCTGGCACACAACAAACTATTTAACCTAAACCATTTATCCCCACTTACACGGGCCCTTGGGGTAGCTTGGTATCCTTCATGCTTGGGGTGCATGTGACCCCGGTTCAAATCCGAGGGGGCCCACCATTTATCTCTAAAATTCTGATTGTTGGCTCTTCTGTGGTTCAAATCCATTTAGCATTACAGTCTATGTGATCATCCGCTCGAAAAAGGAGATGTCTATATTGCATAGATAATAGTACATTGTCCTGATAAGACCCGTAGGATTGGTCACCATAGGTAGGCCCTTAGCGCCTACGGGCGACGGATTCTTTTCTATATACAACCACGTAACAAAAAAGGAATATCTTTAAATTAAGGGATCAATAATCAATTATTGTGATAAGATGAGCATAGAGTCCGACTACTTCATGAGAATGGATTCAAGCCCCTACAAAGGCGAATGGATTGCTATACACGGTGAGTCCGTGGTTGCACATTCTAAATCACTCAAGGAAGTCCATAAGCAGGCCTGTGCTCAGTATAACATGTCTTCTTTACTCTTCGTCCCGGTATTGGGCGATGAGACCTATCTCCTGTGATTCCATGACATTGAATTACAGGTATCATCAGATAAGCACCAAGGGACGTCCGATGAGGAGGCCGATGATCGGTGTGTCGTTCTCCAACGGATCGAATGTGTTCAAAACCATGGCACTACTGGATTCGGGGGCCGATGTCTCGGCAATCAGCAGTGATATCGCAGAACTAATTGGAATAGACACGGGCGGCCCCAGATCGGTCAGCCGTGGTGTTGCAGGAAAGGTGGAATCTGTCGAGAAGAGAATCAATATATCATTCGGTAAGGATCACGAGACGTATAAGTTCAACATCCCCGTCAAGATACTGTTCGTCGATGAATCGGACAGTCCGTCATTCGTCCCGCTCTTAGGAAGAGATGGTTTCTTCAGTGAATTTAAGATCACTTTTGACGAGACCAATTCCAAGTTCTCTTTGAAAAGAAACGACAACCAGTGAACCTGAACACATTCTTCTTTTACGGAAGAACGCCATTGATTAGGATGGATTTGACCAATTTCAATGCCCTGTTTTTAGGGGTCATTGACTTTTATTTTCCCGATCTGGCCTATCTTGGTCCAGATTCGAGGGGGCTCACCACCTTTTATTTTTCTACAGTGTTCTGGCACATGTATTTGATTCGGATTCTGAAGCATACGCAGGGAATCCCGCCCGCAGGATATCCTGATCCTGCGCTATGGTTTTCTAGTGGTTTACGATATTACCATGATGGTTTTGTCGGCAATCTGGGACAGACTCGACAGGGATCTTGTCATCCAAGAGGCGATGTACGGGTGCATAATGGCACTCACGCTCATGCTCACCGCCTACATTGGGATAATCCAGTATTCCGACCGTATGCACCTTATCTATGCAATTCTCGGTATGGATGTGATATGGGCAATCATCGACATGTACATTTTCTACAGAGGAGACCTCATGTCGAGGAGGCGTTCCATCCAACTTTATTGGGACATTCAGAACTGTTCCGACCGCGAGGCCAAGAAGAAAGCCCTCGATCCAGAGTTCTACGGTACGGTTTTCCAGGTCATCAGCAGCGAAGATCAGGATAAGATGAAAGATGTGTTCCTGGATGCCAAATTCGCAGGAAACGAGAACTTCCAAAAGACCAACAGACATTATCTATTCAATGCGGCGACGACCTTCGTGTTCGCAGCCGTACCTGCAATCCCTCCGGTGTTGTGTCTCCAGTTCATCGACAAATTCTCTGTAGCGATCCTGAACGCGAGCGTCATATCCTGTGTGCTCATATTCTTCGTCGGATACTTCATGGCACCTGGAGACAGTCTGAAATCCCGTCTGGCGACCGGTTTAACGACCGCAGGAATCAGTCTGTTCTTCACGGTCATCTGCGCATACTTCGGCGGATGAGTTATCAACCCCGATTGCGTTGCAGTCTCATGGATTTCGAACAGCTGAGCAAAGAGAGGCAGAGCTGCCGCTCCTACGACGCCGACAGGCCCGTGGAGGACGAGAAGATCGACAAACTGGTGGCTGCTGCCAAGATTGCACCGTCTGCCATGAATGCCCAGCCTTACGACATATGGGTGGTACGTTCTCCCGCCAAGGTACAGGCGATAAAGGACGCCAAATCGAGTTTCAACGGTTTCACGGACAACGTGAACACTTTCATCGTATTCACCGATGCACCCTACACCAATCCCAAACTGGAAGGTCTCGCCGAGGATATGCAGATCGATTACCGTACGCAGGATATCGGGGAATCCATTGCCTATCTTACACTTCAAGCGAAGGATCTGGGTCTAGATACCTGCATCCTCGGGGGATTCAGGATCGACCAGGTCAAGAAAGCTCTCGGAACGGATGCCCACATCCAGATAATCGTCGCGGTGGGTTACGCTACCGAAGGATACAAAGTCCGTAATAAAGTCCGCAAAGCAGATTCAGAGAATGTGCACTTCATCTGAGGAAGCTGGTGGGCCTGTCCGGATTTGAACCGGAGTCAATGGCTCCCAAAGCCACAAGTATACCAAGCTAGCCCACAGGCCCACAATCAGGATTAATCTCCGTAACTATATCAAAGTTCAGATGAGCTTTCTGGCTTTGAGCTCGTCGATGAGCAGTTTGGTGGCGTTGCCGCGGTGGGAGATGGCGTTCTTCTCCTCCACGGGGATCTCCGCGAAGGACCTGTCGCCGTCGGGGGTGAAGATGGGATCGTATCCGAATCCTCCGTCTCCTTTCTCCTCGAAGAGGATGTATCCGGGGCATGTGCCAGTAACGATGATTCTTTCCTCTCCGATCATGCAGCCGATGCAGCATTTGAAGACGGCGGTACGGTCTTCCACCCCTTCCATGAGCTTCAGGATACCCTTGTTCCCGACGGTTTTCTGACCGTAGGCGGAATAGACTCCGGGGAAGCCTTTCAGGGCGTTGACGAAGAGTCCCGAGTCGTCGATCATGAAATCCCTGAGACCATCCCTGTAGAGTTCCTTCATACCCTTGTCGACGACCTCTTCGAGGTAGGCGGTCTGGACCTCGTCATATTCCCTGTTCACGTGGACCATCTCCACGCCGAAGTCGGAGAACTCTGCCTGGTATTCCTTGACCTTTCCGGGATTGTGGGTGACGACGTTGAGCTTCATGTGTATCTTCCTCTGTCTTTGATCTCCTGGACCTTATCCAGGACTTCCTGCGCACCGGTCTTCTCCTGACAGTACGCCTCGGTGATATATTCGTAAGCGTCCTTGATGTCAGGATGCGCCGAAGTGAAACCCCTCTCGAGCAGGCGCAGGTCTACGCCCATATCCTCCACGCCGATGAGCGAGGCACCCATGGAGAAGTCGATGATGCACAGTTCGCCTGCGGGGGTAAGTATCATGTTCGAAGTGGTCAGATCACCGTGACAGATCTTCGAATTGTGGAGTCTGGCTATGTTGGTTCCGATGAGTCTGCAGATCCTTTCTGCCTCTTCAGGATGTTCGTCGAGGTACTTCTTGACGGTGACTCCTTTCACGCGTTCCATGGTGATACTGCACTCCACCGTGTCGATATCGTAGATGATCGGCGTGCGTATGCCTGCGGCACGGGCCTCGCGGATGAGCCTTGCTTCTGAGCGGATGCGTTGGGTACGGATCCTCCTATCCAATTCGGGGACGCGGTACCCTTTGGGGGTGCGCACTTTGGTGACGGCATCTCTGCCCAGATACGTGGAGAGGTAAACGCTTCCCTCCGCTCCTTTGGCTATCGCGGCGCCGTCCATGGCCACGCATATGTGTCCCGACTAAAAATAGTATTATCAACGGACGTGGCATAACCCTTAACGTGAACCGTATCCCGCTCGGCTGCAAATACGTTGATGCCCTCCTCGGAGGAGGGATCGAAGCAGGCAGCGTCACGCTTTTCTACGGAGAGGCGGGGTGTGGGAAGTCCAACATCTGCATGCAGATGGCCCGCAACATCATCCAGAGCGGGAAGAAGGTGGCCTATGTGGACACCGAGGGTCTGTCCTACGAGCGTATCATGCAGATCTTCAAGGATGAGTCCCTGGTCAAGGATCTTCTGATCTTCCAGGTGCACAGTTTCACAGAGCAGTCCAACCGTGTCGACCAGATTGCGAAGATTGCTAAGACCGGAGTTCTGGGTCTTATCGTCGTGGACTCGATGACGATGTTCTACCGTCTCAATTACGACAACATGGAGATGAGGAACGACTTCATCAGGCAGACCGAGGTGCTTCTCAATCTGGCCCGCGATTACGAGGTCCCTATTCTCATCACCTCGCAGGTGTACACCAATATCACCACAGGCGCCATAGAATTCCTGGGCGGACATGCCATGCATCATAATGCCAAGACCATCATCCGTCTCGACATGCGCGGCAACGGTCTCCGCAACGCCGTGATAATAAAACACCGCAGCCTCCCCGAGGGAAGGTCTGCGATGTTCCGGATCACCGCCGACGGGGTCGGTGACCCGTAAGTGGTTTTTTCTTGACTTTCAGACGTCCCTGTTGATGGCGTAATCCGCAAGTGCCAGCATGAACTCCTTGTCCTCGCTCTCGGGGAGGATGGAGAGGTATGCCTTGGCGGATGCGATCTTGTCCTCGGCGGCCTTCTTGTTGTAGTCGATGGCACCGATGTCCTTCATGATCTGCATTCCCTCGCGGACCTCTTCCTCGGTGGCGTCCATGTTGCCGAGGATGGATTTGAACTTGGCGAGCTTGGCTTCGTCCTTGAGGTGCTCCAGGGTGTAGGTGACCATGAGAGTGCACTTTCCCTTGCGGAGGTCGTTTCCGACGGACTTACCGGTTTTGGAGGAATCTCCTGCGATACCGAGGTAGTCGTCGAACATCTGGAATCCGAGTCCCATGTCGAGTGCGTATTTGTTGATAGCCTCTACGACCTCGGGTTTGGCGTTTCCGCAGAGTGCTCCTCCCGCAGCGGCCGCTGCGAACAGCACGCTGGTCTTCAGGAAGATGGTCTCGGTGTACCTGGCCTCAGAGACAAGTTGGTGCTCGTTCTCGATGTCGAACTGCTGGCCCCTTGCAAGGTCCCAGACAGCCTTGGAGACGAACTGGAGGATGCCCCTCATGTTGTCGCTGGGGATGTCCAGGTCTGCGATGATCTGATAGGCTTTGGCGAAGAGGGCGTCACCGGCCAGGATGGCAGTGGGCATGTCGTATCCGACGTGGATGGTCTTCATTCCCCTCCTCATCTCGTCCCCGTCCATGTAGTCGTCGTGGATCAGGGTGAAGTTGTGGATGTACTCGATGGCGACAGCCAGGGGGACGGCCTTGGATTTGTCCCCTCCGACCGCACCGCAGGCGGCCATGACGATGGCGGGTCTCATCCTCTTTCCTCCGGCGTACGGGTACTGCCTGGAGGCCTCGATGAGCCTCATGGGCTCCTCATCGGGGATGTAGTGTTTGATAGCGGAGTCGAGCTCTGCGGAAGTCTTCTTCAGATACTGTTTTGCGTCCATTTCAATCCCTCCAACCATTCTCTGGTTTCGCCAAGGACCACATACCTCGCCTTGGAGAGCTGTTCGATGTTGGCGGAACCGGTGAGCATCATGGCTACCTTGAGTTCCTCCTTGATCAAGAGAAGTTTGTTCTTCACCGCTTCGGCGGATTCCGTGGCCTCCTTCAGGACGGCCTTGGCAGCGCCGGCGGCGGTGGCACCCATGGCGATGGCGGCGGCCACATGGGCACCGTCGAGTATGCCTCCGGATGCGATGAGCGGTAGTTTGCCTGCTTTTGCTTCCTGCAGGGCGACAGGTGCGGGTATTCCCCAGTCGAAGAAGGTGTTGCCGATCTCGGCGTGCATGTCGTCACCCTGGTCCTCCGCACGGTACATCTCCACGGCGGAGAAGCTGGTTCCTCCCATGCCCGCGACGTCGATTCCCTGGACTCCGATGCCCTTGAGTCTCTCGGCGGTGAAAGCATCGATGCCGGCACCCGTCTCCTTGACGATGATGGGGTACTGCCTCGCCAGGTCGCGGATGGCGTCCCTGACACCTTTTCCGTTGCAGTCGCCCTCGGGCTGCACGACCTCCTGGAGGAAGTTCAGGTGGATTGCGACATAATCTGCGTCGATGAGCTCCTTGGCCTGTCCCACCATCTCGGCGGAGAACATGTCCTTGCTTTTCTGTTTGACGAGCTGCGGTGCACCGACGTTGCCGATGACCAGGGGAACGTCGTAATCCTTGATGATGCTGTACGATTCCGGGTCAACTCCCGTGACACCGGCCCTTTCGCTGCCCACACCCATACCGATGCCCAGCTCTGCGCAGGCCTCGGCGATGTTGGCGTTGATCTTCTTCGCCCCGGAGAATCCGCCTGTGATGGCGGTGACGATGAACGGGAACTCCAGTTTCCTTCCGAGGACCTCGGCGGACATGTCGATCTCATCCATGTCGATCTCGGGCATTGCGTTGTGTACGAGCCTAACATCGTCCCAGTAGCAGTGGTCGGGAGCGATCCTCTCCTCCACGCAGATCTTGATATGGTCGGCTTTCCTGCTTCTGATAGGTTCTCCTGTCATTCCAGGCCTCCTTTTGCGATTGTGCATGTGACTGTCTCGCCCTTCAGCAGCGAGTACAGGCGGTTGGGGGCGTTGCCGTTGACCAGGTAGCATTTCCTGCTGCCGTCGGTCATGCGGAGCATGGCCTCCATCTTGTTGCGCACCCCACCTGTGACGTCATCCACGTTGGAATCGGTGGCGATACTCGCCATCTTCTCCTTGGTGACGGTGCCGATCATGCGTGCGGCCTTGTCTGTCTTGGGGTTGCGGTCGTAGAGTCCGTCGATGTCCGATACGAACACGACTTTCTCGGGATTGTACATCCAGCACAGGAGCTCCATAACCTGGTCGCCAGAAACTATGCAGAAACGGGTCTTCCTGTCGGTAATCACATCTCCGAACATGACAGGCATGATCCCGAGGTCGGTGAGCCTCCTGAGGGGCTCCTCGTTGTCGACCACCAGTTTGCCTCCGTCCGCGACGAAACAGGATCCGATGGGCACCGATACGGCGGGGATATTCTTGGCGAGGAGTTCCTCCACGACCATGGAGCTGAGTTCCCTGGTGTCGCACATGACCCTTGCCATGGCGGGAATCTGGGAATCGTTCTCGTAACCCTTCTGAAGGTTGTATTGTTTGGAGACCACGTGTCCGAAAGAACCTGCTCCGTGGACGATGATGACCTCCTGTCCGGAGCGTTTGATTTCGTCAGCCAGTCTGGCGACGGTCTCCTTGTTGAATTTGCGATACTCGGCCTTGTCGGTAATTACGCTTCCGCCGAATTTTATGAGTATCATCGTACGAACAATCGCGCGATATGATATAATAGTGCCGTCAACTCAATTCGTCAATCGACGAACACAATTCACATGGATTTATGGCGAAGCCCACCAGAGAGAAGTGAAAAAGTGGTTGACAGCGTGGATGCTTTCCCGTGCACTTGCGCAACACAGTACGCGACATCTACGCGGGAGGGCTTAACTGCCGGGTTCGAAATGGGACCGGGTGAACCCCTCCGCTATGGCCGTCAGACCAAAACATTGCAGACGTACATCCTATATAAACAATTCGGATGACTCCGAATTCCGGGGACAAACCGATTATAATCCGTTTTGGACGGGTTCTTAACAAATGTGAGATGAAATTGTTTTGTGATAAACAATTGTCATTTTTCGAAGTTTCGAATCATGGTACTGTATTAAATAGTATAGCAAATTAGCCCACCTGTTTACTATGGCAGTCGAACAAGTTACATACAAAAACATCGACCCGAGGACTCGTAAATCGATCATGATCGGGCTTTGTCTTGCCATGCTCTGCGCTTGTTTCGACGGTACCATTATCGGCACCTGTGGAACCAAGATTGCAAACGAGTTGAATGGCAACGGTCTTTTCACATGGATGGTAACAGGATATCTTCTCTGTGAGTGTATCACCATCCCTATCGCAGGAAAACTCTCCGACCTTTACGGAAGGAAACCCCTGTTCTTGATCGGTCTCGCACTCTTCGTCGGCGGATCCATAGTGGCAGGAATGTCCACCAATATGGAGATGCTCGTCATTTGCCGTGGAGTCCAGGGACTTGGAGGAGGTATCCTCATCCCCGTCGCTACCGCAGCAATTGCCGACCTTTACGCTCCTGAGGTCAGGGCCAAGATGCAGGGAATGCTTGCTGCAATCTTCGGTATCGGTTCCGGTATCGGCCCCATAATCGGAGGATTCATCACCGAGAACATCGACTGGCGCTGGTGCTTCTACATCAACGTCCCTCTCGCTGCAATCTCCTTCATCTTGACGATTAAGAAGTTCCCCGCACCCGTCATCCCCAACAAACCCGTCATTGATTACAAGGGAATCGTTGCACTGACCGCTCTCCTCACCGCCCTCATCGTGCTCTTCGAGTGCGGAGGAAACGAGTTCGCATGGATGAGCGTCACCACCTTCGCGCTCATCGCTGTGTTCGCAGTCTGTGCCTTCCTCTTCGTCATGATTGAGAAGAGGGCAGTTGAGCCTATCTTGTCCCCCAAGCTTCTGAAGAACCGCACCGTCATGGCCGGAGGAATGTATATGCTGATCTTCGGAATCGGAATGATGGGTGCCATGACCTTCGGAGGATACTTCGGAACCTTCATCCTCTTCGAGCTCGACACCCTCACCGCCAGTTACTACACCCTGTTCCTGGTGGCAGGTATCATGCTTACCTCCATGATCTCCGGAGGAGCCTGTGAGAGGACCGGTTACAGGCCCTGGCTGGTCGCCGGACCCATCATCGTGTTCATCGGACTGTACCTGTTCTCCACTCTCCAGGTGGACAGTGTCGCGTTCAGCTTCACCAAGGAGTACCACTATGAGATCCTCGGTAAGCCCCTCACCATGTTCTGCGTCGCGCAGTTCGTCCTCGGTGTCGGTCTCGGATGCATGATGACCCCTGTCATGGCAGCCGTCCAGAACAGCTCCGACCCTAAGGAAATCGGAATGAACACCTCCGCCGTTAACTTGCTGAGGTCCATCGGTACCGCTCTCGGAACCGCCATCTTCACCATGCTGATCAACTCCCAGTACGTGAACAATCTTGGTAACCTCGCAGGACAGCCTTACGTTACCGACAAGGCGACTGAGTTCATCCAGCCCATGCTCGCATATCTGATGGGTGGATTTGTGGAGCCTGCCAACCAGGTCCTCCAGGCCTTCATCAAGTCCGTCGACTTCGGTTTCATCGCAGGCGGATGCATCATCCTCTGTGCAGCGGTCATCGGACTCCTGATCAAGGCGAAAACCACCACCCAGCTCCTGGCAGAGGCCGCGGCCGGGCACTCGAACAAGACCGAGGCTCAGACCGAGGACTCCACCGAGGAGCAGCAGTAAACTCATTCGGGGGCTCAGCCCCCATTCCAATTTTTAATAGAGCCAGCAGCTCGAAAAATAAGTGATTGGCCCCGAAGGGCCGTATGAAAAATCAGTTGGGGTTTTTGATCTCGGCGGTACCGCTGTCGACGAACTCGTTCCAGAGTTTGAGGGTCTCGAGAGCCTCTTCCTCGTCCATGAGTTCGATGGCGAAACCGGCGTGGACGACCGCCCACATTCCGACCTTGGCGTCGACCATGGCGACGTTGGCGGTCTTCATGGCGCCTCCGAAGTCGATATCGGCCTGGTCGCCTTCGATCTTGACAATCTTTCCGGGTATGGCTAGACACATGTTATCACTCGGACATCAGTTTGATGATTGCTTCGGCAGGCTGTCCGTCGCAGGCCTCGAGAGCGGAGATCGCGGTCTCCCTGTCGCAGTTGGTCTGGGACATGACGAGTTCGATATCCTCTGCGGGGAACACGGGTCCGCTGGAGCTTCCTGCGGAACCGGCAGCCATGACGGTCTCGACTCCGGATACCTGGTAGCTTTTGGATCCCTTCATGTCGATGCATACGACTTCCGCGGGGCTGAGGACGATGTCCTGATCCCTGGTCCTGATGATGACCTCCACGACGTTCTCTATGTTGGTCTGTTTGATTCCCATTGAGCGCATGGTGCGCTGCATCTGACGAGGGTTCACTCCCCTCATTCCGCCTGCCATATGATTCTCCGTATGACATCCCTTTTATAAAAATTGGCCAGAATCCGTGCTAGTTTTTTTATCGGGGCATCGATATCGGCTCGCATGGTTGAAGAAGACGTGCAGGTATCCCCGGAAAATAGGGACCTGGATGAGTACAGGATGCTGAATCCTGTAGCAAAAAACGCGATGTATTTTGCCAACGCAATCAAGATTCTGATCATGGCTGCGATATACATCGGTATTTTCGAGGGACTCAGAAAGGTTGGCGAACTCCCGTCCTGGCTCTTCTACGTCATCACTCCCGTCTTCGCAGTGATAATCATCTACTGGCTCATAGCCCCCGGCATCTTCTACCGTCATTACCGCTACCGTATGGATGAGGATTGCATCGAGGTCCGCAAGGGAGTGATATTCCATTCGCATTCTCTGGTCCCTGTGGAGAGGATCCATCAGGTGCAGGTCAGCAAGGGCCCCATCCTCAGGAAGTTCGGCCTTGCCGATGTAACGATGACCACGGCCGGCGGAACTGCTGATATGCAGTATCTCGATGATGAAATCGCCGAGTATGTTGCCGAGCACCTCAACCAGAAGATCATCCAGATGCTGAAGGCCAGGGAATGACCGAAGAACAGCCCTTCCTCCGCAACCACTGGTCGTACGTCGCCAGCAACGTGTTCCGCACGATCCTGATTTTCGGTTTCATGATACTCATCTGGTGGAGCAACTCCGACGGGCAGGCTGACATGAGGTACTATCTAGCCGTCGTTCTCATCATGTTCGTATTCGCCGTAGCGGTGAATATAATCTATTGGCTGAAGACCAAGTATTACTTCCTGGAGGACGAGATCGTGGTTATGAGGACCACGATATTCCGTTCGGAGACCCGTATCCAGTATGACAGGCTGGCATCGGTCAACGTCGAGAGGGATATAATCTGCCGTATACTCAACGCCACCAAGCTTTCGTTCAATCTCAATTCCAGTATGAACGTGACCAAGGCCGAGGCATACATAGTTCTGAAAAAGGATGAGGCCGACCGTCTCCGCGAGAGCCTGAACAGCCGCATGTTCGATACGGTGAAGACCGTGAAGGATGAGACCGACGAATCTCAGGAGGAGGCAATATCCTTGGTGGATGTGAGCACCTGGGACATCTTCCTGCATGCTTTCATCGGCATGTCCACCTACCAGCTTCTGTTCGGAATCGTGATGGCATTATACAGTATCCTCTCGTTCTATTTCGGGGACGGAGTGACAATCTTCCCGATCATCCTCTTCCTGGTGGAATTCCTCATGCCTGCCTTCGCAGCCTTCTTCAGATATTACAACTACAGCATCGTGAGGCAGGGGGAGACAGTCACAGTATCCTCGGGATTCTTCAGTACCCGTACCGACTGTTTCAAGCTCAACAAGGTGAACTTCGTCAAGATCCGCGAACCGCTCCTGTGCAGGATCCTCGGGAAATCCATTTTGGAGGCTGAGGTCGTCGGTACCTCCAACAAAAACGGCATGCCCCTGCTCTGCCCCCTGAAGGACAGGGACGTGGCTTACAGTCTCTTCAAGGACCTGCTCCCGGAGTTCGTCTGCGACGAGCAGATGTCCGTGCAGTCCCGTGTCTCCATGGTCGGTCTCGGATTCTGGGTCTTCCTGTCGGTTGCGGCCATCGCGACGTTCGCATACCTGCTGGTGCCTGAGATTCCTTCCGGATTCGGAATGTTCCTCAACGCCTGCGTAGTGTTCCTTTACATGCTCTGTATCGGATGGTTCGTACTCGCCTACCGCAACCGCAGCATCGCCATGAACGAATCCATAGTATTGGTCGTGACCGGTTCCTTCGACAGGGTCTCCAATTACATCCTGTTCGACAAGGTACAGTTCGCCAATGTGTACTCTACCCCCATCCAGAGGAGGTACGGGGCCGCCAGGTGTAGGATCAACATGCTCTCCACCGCCGGTGCCACCGCGGTCGTTACGGGAGTCTTCGACGCGGAGTCTCTGGAAAGAGTGTCCGATACTGTTATGGAGAGGATCAGGGACGGAAGGTACGACTTCCGCAGGTTCCAGTGAGAAAGGTGCGGGGGTTACCCCCGCAGGTGAATTCAAAGAAGGTTCTTTACAGACTCGACGAGGGTCTTGTAGACCTCATCGGCCTGAGACGTATCCTGGACTCCGCCCTGTGCGAAGTCCGGTTTGCCGCCGCCCCTGCCGCCGAACTTTCCGAGGACCTCGGGGAGCAGCTTCTTGCAGTCCACCTTGGGGCTGCCCGATGCGATCATGACCGATACCGTATCAGCGACGGAGACGAATGCGACCACTCCGCCCTTGGACTTGAATCCCTCGGCCGCGTCGGTGAGTACCTTTCTGTCCGCACCGCTGAATTTGCCGAGGTAGACATCGGTACCGTTCACGTTCTCGGGTTTCAGCTCCTTGAGCTGCTGTTTCACCATGGCCTTGCTTGCTTCAGCCGCAAGTGCCAGATCGTGTTTCATGTTGGCTACGCTGCGAACGATGTCCTCCGCTTTGCTGTTGGCCTCGTCGATGACCTGCAGACAGATATTCGCCAGTTTCCTGGCGGAGTCCTGGGCTGCGTTTCCGACCTTGAAGTGTATGGCGATTCCGTCCTTTCCGGCAGAGACTTTCCTGTCTACGAACAGCATACCCAGCTCGGAAGTCTCGACCACATGGATACCGCTGCATGCGGAATAATCGATGTCTCCGATGGAGACCACGGTAATCTCCTCATTCTCATCGATACGGTCGAGTTTGATCCTTACCTTTTCGAGGTCTGGGTCATCCCTTGCTACGACGGCCTTGCGGACGGGTAGGTTGTCGCGGATGGCCTGGTTGGCGAAGTCGAGGGCTTTGCCGATGGTCTCCCAATCCATGTCGTGGTTGACGATAACGTACTTCTCGTCGGGGCCGATGTAGATCTTGGTGATGGCGAGTTCGGGGTCCTGCCTGTGCAGGGCGCAGAAGAGGAGGTGCTCTCCGGTGTGACCCATCATCAGGTCGTAACGGCGTTCCCAATCGATCTCGCCCCAAATCCTCATGCCGGGTTTGAGGTCGTGTCCGGGGACCACATGGACGATCTCCTTGCCTTTGTAGTGGACGTCGGTGACACGGAATCCGTTGATGGTACCTGTGTCGCAGACCTGACCTCCCCCTCCTGGGTAGAATGCGGTACAGTCCAAAACGATCGAGTCTCCGTCGACCGCTACGATCCCTGCTTCGAAGACGGACATATATCCGTCGTTCCTGAACACCTCGTCAGCCATATCTCTGACATTCACGCCCTTATATTTTAATGGTTTTTTTCGTCACTTGAGCGAAAAAATAGTTTATGAGTCGACAAATGTACGTTGATATTATAAACAGTTAACACTATTAGGTTCAAAAGAAGGTTACCGCATGGGCGACTTAAAAGAGTTTGACGAACTCGACAGGCGTATCATCGAGATGTTGTGCAATTCCAGCCAGGGATCATACAGACAGCTTGCTAAGCAGCTGGGCGTACACCCCACCACTCTCATCCAGAGGGTCAAGAACCTCGAGAGCAAGGGTGTCGTCAAGGGATACCGTGCCAAGATCGATTATGTTGCCATGGGATATGATTACACCGGACTCGTCCACATCTATTCAGACTCCGTCGTCGAGGTGGAGAAGAATCTGGTCGAGATTCCTGAGGTCGTAGCCGTCTATGATGTCACAGGAGAGGCCGACATCGTGGTCCTGGTCACCTGTCTCAACAGGGATGACTTCTCCGCAGTTGTGAAGAGAATCAACTCCCTCGACGGTGTCGCCAGGACCAACACTTCCGTGGTGCTGAACGTCGTCAAGTCCGAGAACGAGTTCGTTCCCGAGCTGTTCGGCCCTGCCAAGAAGTGATTCGGCACATCTTTCTAGACGCGCCTGCGGGCGCATGTATTATTTATAGCGTTGGTATAGCGCGATGCATTGATTAGATTGGGGTACCTCAATGAGAAGAACTAACACTTGCGGAGAACTCAGGTCCTCCGATATCGGAAAACAGGTCTGTCTTGAAGGCTGGGTAAGGTTTTCGAGGGACCACGGAGGAGTCGCTTTCATCGATCTGGCCGACAGGTACGGAATCACCCAGGTCGTTTTCGACCCTGAGGATCTTCCCGCCGGAACCGACAGGAAGGAGATCGAGAACGTCATGCCCACCTTCTCCCGTGAGTCCTGCGTCCTCATCGAGGGAACCGTCAGGAAGAGGGTCGAGGGAACCGCTGTCGAGAGCAACCCCACCGGAGAGATCGAGGTCCTCATCACCAAAGCCGAGCTCCTCGCCAAATCCAAGCTGCCTCCTTTCGAGATCGGAGACCAGAAGGAAGGGGTCCTTCCCGACGAGGACACCCGTATGAAATACAGGTACCTCGACCTCAGGAGGACCGAGATGATCAGGAGCATGCAGTTCAGGAGCAAGCTCGTCCACCTTGCCAGGGTCTACCTGGAGAGCCAGGGATTCCTGGAGATCGAGACTCCCATGCTCGGAAGGTCTACCCCCGAGGGAGCCAGGGACTACATCATCCCCTCCCGTGTCCACCCCGGTACCTTCTACGCCCTGCCCCAGTCCCCCCAGCAGTTCAAGCAGATGCTCATGGTCGGCGGCATGGACAGGTACTACCAGGTCGCCAGGTGCTTCCGTGACGAGGACTCCCGTAAGGACAGGCAGCCCGAGTTCACCCAGCTCGACCTCGAGATGTCCTTCGTCGACAGCAAGGACATCCAGGACCTCATCGAGGGAATGGTCGCCCACATCTGGAAGGGCCTTTACGGCACCGACCTCAAGACCCCCTTCCCCCACATCGGCTACCGCGACGCCATGGAGAGGTTCGGATCCGACAAGCCCGACATGAGGTACGGACTCGAGTGGGTTAAGCTCACCGACGTCGTCAAGGACGTTCCCTACAAGATCTTCCAGAGCATCCTCTCCGAAGGAGGAATCGTGGCCGGAATCTGTGTCAAGAAGGAGTACGGAGAGGTCGGCAGGAACGAGGTCGACAGGTACATCCAGTACGCCAAGAAGGTCGGACTCGGAGGACTCACCTGGATGAGGTGCGAGAACGGCGTCCTCACCAGCAACATCACCAAGTACTTCACCCCCGAGATCCTCGAGAACATCAAGAAGACCCTCGGAGCTGAGGAAGGAGACCTGGTGTTCCTCATCGCAGGACCCTGGAAGGCTACCTACGAGGGCGGAGGATTCCTCAGGAAGAAGATTGCAGAGGACCTCCATATGGTCCCCGACAACGAGTTCATGTTCTTCTGGATGGACCAGAACCCCCTCTTCGAGATCGACCCCGTCTCCGGCAAGTACGATGCGTTCCACCACCCGTTCGTCCTGCCCCTCGGGGACATCGACGATCCCAAGTGCGGCGGAGCCAGCTTCGACCTCTGTCTGAACGGCAACGAGCTCGGATCCGGTTCCGAGCGTATCCACACCGCTGAGATGCAGAGGGCCGTCTTCCACAAGCTCGGTCTCACCGACGAGCAGATCGAGGCCAAGTTCGACTACTTCGTGGAGGCACTTTCCTACGGTGCACCCCCTCACGGAGGAATCGCCATCGGTATCGACAGGCTGTGCGCCATCCTGCTCAACAAGGACACCATCAGAGAGGTCATCGCCTTCCCCAAGAACAAGAAGGCCGTGTCCCTGCTCGACGGTTCCCCCTCGCCCGTGGACGATGACAAGCTCCAGGAGCTGCAGATCATCTCCCTGGCAGGAGACTTCGACATCTCCGATGCCGAAGAATTCAACCCCGACGCGGAGTGAGAAAACCATTAAAGACCTGGACGCCGAGCGCGTCTGGGTCATTACCTTTTATCAATTGGGAAGAATGAGAAAGACCCGATGCATCGCTGCACCGGGAATGGAGTTTTACTGGAGACGCGCTTCGATAAGTCTCTTGGCGGTCTCGACGACATCGGCTGAGGAGTACTGTCCTCCGGTGTTCTTCTTCACGTAACCGATGACGCTGTTGGCGGCCTTGGTGTTTCCTTTGCCGTAATCCTCGACGATCTTGGGGTTGGCGTCAAGGAACTCGGTGATGAGGGTCTCAAGACCTGCGGAGCTCTCCGCGGCGGCCTCTGCAGATTCTCCGGTCATGAGGGCCTTGATCTCGATGCCGCATTCGCTGTCGTTGATGGTGCCGGCAACGAATTTGCCGATGATCTCGAGGATACCGTCGGTGTTGCCTTCCCTCTCCTCGAATCTCTTCCAGTTGGATGTCACGGGGCCTGCGACCCACTTGACAGCGACATCCTTGCCGTACTTCCCGGCGACGGTCTCGAAGAACTGTGCCAGATCGGCGGAAGTGGAGACCAGCTGCTTAGCCATCTTCTGGTCGATGCCGTACTGGTCCGCGATCCGGGGGATCATCTTGGCAGGTGCTTCCTTGATGGTGATGGAATCCGCCAGTGCCTTGATGTGGAAGATTCCGAGGTCGGGCTCGTCGATGTAACCGTAGTCCGCTTCGAACTCCTTCTTCCTGGCGCCGTATGTGACTCCCCTGCTTTCGTCGAAGTTCATGGTGGCACGTTCGATCTTGCCTCCGGCCTTGAGAATCTTGATCTGCCTGATCATCTCGTAGGTCAGGGCGGTCTCGACGTTCTTCAGACCGGTGACGTTCTTGATCTCGCACCTCTCCTTTCCGACCGAAATGTTGCAGTCGCAGCGGATACTCCTCTCGGAGTTCTCTCCCAGGTCGAGGGTGTACTTGATGTCCCCGATCAGCTGTGCCAGGAATGCCCTCGCCTCGGCGGGGGTGGCAAGGTCGGGTTCGGTGACAATCTCCGCCAGGGGGATACCGGATCTGTTGTAATCGACCAGGGCATGCATGTCGGAGGTCCTCTTGGTCTTTCCAGGGTCCTCCTCGAGATGGATCCTTGTGATTCTGATGGGTTTGCCGTTGAGATACACCACTCCGCCCACTCCGATAGGGTGGTCGTATTGGGTTATCTGAACGCTTTTACTCATGTCGGGGTAGAAGTAGGTCTTCCTGGAGAACCAGGTGGTGTCGGCCACTTTGCATCCGAGCATCTTGGCGAGCTTGATTCCGCAGACCAGGACCTCCCTGTTGAGGACAGGCCTGGATCCCGGCATACCGAGGCAGGTGGGGCACACGTGGGTGTTGGGTGCCGGAGCATCGGTGGTGGGGCAGGAGCAGAACATCTTCGATTTGGTGGGGAGCTGCACGTGGATCTCCAATCCGATCTTCACAGGCTCACCTCCGCTTTCCTGACCTCGAACTGTTTGTCCCATTCCTCCGCCATGGTGAGGAGCACATCCTCGTTCCAGTGGTCGGATACGAACTGCATTCCGATGGGCATGCCGTCCGCGTTGTATCCGCAGGGACAGTTGAGATGGGGTGTTCCCGCCAGGTTGGCGGGGACGGTAAGGAAGTCCGCCTTGTACGACTCGACGGGAGTCATCCTGGAGATGTCGTCGAATTTGGGGGACACGAAAGGCATGGTGGGGGTGAGGACCGCATCATGGTTCTGGAACATCTTCTTGTATGCATCGATGACGACCAGTCTGACCTGCAGAGCCTTGGCGTAGTATCTGTCCCTGAATCCTTCCATCCTGGTGTAGGTTCCGAGCAGAATCCTCCTCTTGGCCTCGTCGCCGAAGTACTCGGTCCTGAACGAGGTGAAGTAATCGTCGAATCCGAGGGTAAGGTCGCCCTCCTGCTGTCCGTACCTCATACCGACGTACCTGGCGAGGTTGGTGGAGGCCTCGGAGGTGGCGAGGATGTAGTAGGCGGGCATGGCGTATTTGAGCTCGGGCATGTCTACGTATTCCACGTCGATTCCCATGCTCTTCAGGTCCTCGAGGGCTTTGTTGAATGCTTCGAGGACATCCTTGGCGATGCCTTCCACGGCCTCCCTGGGGACGGCCACGGATTTCATCTTTTTGTGGGTGATCTTGAGCTCGGGCTGTACGCAGGAGGTGGGGTCCTCCTTATCCTTCCCGGCGATGATGGGGAGGTAATTGGTCATCTGTTTGGGGTCCACTGACAGTATTCCGATCTTGTCGAGGGAGTTCCCGTAGTCGATGAGTCCGTACCTGGAGACACGTCCGTAGCTGGGAACGATACCGTAGGTTCCGCAGAAACTGGCGGGGCAGCAGATGGATCCTCCGGTGGATACTCCGAGGGAGATGTGGTCGTCGAGGACGGCTGCGGCGCAGGCCGAACCTCCCGAAGAACCGCCGCAGGACCTGGAGAGGTCGAAGGGGTTCCTGGGGATGCCGAATCCGGAGTTCGTCGAGAAGGTACCGAATCCGAACTCGTCCATGTTGGTCTTCCCGACGAGTTTTCCTCCGGCTGCTTTCAGCTTGGCGATGGATGTCGCATCGAATATCGGATGGTATCCGCCGAGGATGCGGGAGCCGGCGCAGGTCTCGTACTCCTCGGATGTGAGGTTGTCCTTGGCGGAGAACAGGAATTTGGCATCCCCGAGCTCTCCGTCACGGCAGAAATCGTTGAACATCTGGTATTTCTCGTTCAACTTGGATAGTTTCGAAAGGGTGTCAGCGTCGCTCATACCAGCTTGGGCCCCCTGATGTAGTTCTCGTAGGTCTTCATGTCAGCAAGCAGCTTCTCGGATTCGAACTTCTCCTCGGGCACATCGTCTCTGAGGACATCGGCCACTTCCACGGGATTGATTCCGTTGCCTTCGTGGTTGGGAGCCTCATCCAGGATTGCGAAGTATTCCAGGATGTCTCCGAGGTCCTTGCTGTATTTCTCCAATTCTTCGTCGGTGAGCCGGATATGAGCGGCTTTCGCGACTCTCGCCACAATATCTTTGTCCATTTGGAAGACCTAAACCGATTAAACGCCCTCTTTATTTATATTATATGAAAGAGAACCCTTCCCAGACAGCGGAACGTCCCTGTCCGTCCTGAATTCTCTTTATATATAGCATTTCGATTCGTACCGCATGGCAGACGAGATCGAAGCCACCGGCTATCAGAGGGACGCAGCGGCTCAGAAGAAGTTCGATGCGGCCATGAAACCCATGGACATGGGCGACTTCAAGAAGGCATATTCCGCATTCAAGAAGTACGTCGAGGAATTCCCCGATGATGCTGAGGGCTGGTACTGTAAGGCCGAGTGCGGCAACTATGCATCCGGAATGTTCGGAGCCAAGGTGAAGGATGAGGAAATAATCGAGGCCTACACCAAAGCGATGGAACTCGACGACTCCAACGCACAGTATTTCCAGGCCTACGGTCTGTTCTGCATCTCCATCGGAAAGTACGAGGAGGCCGAGACCGCCTACAACGAGGCAGCCCAGATCGACGAATCCCTGGCACCTTCCCTGTACTCCGAGTTCGCAATCGAGTACTACAATCACATCCTCGGCAGCTACGGCGAGATCCTCGACGATCCCAAAGCCCGTGCAAAATACGCCAAGAAGGCCCTCGAGTACATGCTCAAGGCTCTCGACATGTCCGAGGACGAGGCCAAGAGCCTCCTTCAGTAAACCATTCCCGGGGCTTCGGCCCCATATTTTTCATTCATTGTTCGTTAGACATATGTCTAATTACCGTCATGTTATACGTCAAATACATCTACAAAACAGTCATTTTGACGGTTTTTAAATGTAAATTATCGTTTTTATCCACTCGTTTAATGGATACATTAAAATACATTTGTATATTTGTTCGCTTAAAGGCATAATGTCTGTACAAATGGTGAGTGATATGGGTAGAACAGCGAGAATAACAGCAGGAATTCTGAGTATAACTGTACTATCGGTTATACTGATGTCCGTTATGCCATCCGCGGACGCCGCATTCACCGGAAGCGAACCGGCATCCAGCGGAGACACTGCTTGGATCCTTATCTGCACAATATTGGTGTCGATGATGCTTCCCGGTGTGGCGTTCTTCTACGGAGGCATGCTGAGGAAGCAGAGCATGACCTCGATCATGGCTCAGACCCTGATCGCCGCAGGTATCATGACCCTCTCATGGGTGATCCTCGGATACTCGCTCGCATTCGGTTCTTCGGGAGGCATCATAGGCAATCTCGACTTCGTATTCATGAACGGATTGGACGAGGGTCAGAGCGATTACTCGGCTATGGAATTTGCATTGTTCCAGATGATGTTCGCAGTGCTGACCTCGGCCATCATCCTGGGAGCTTGTGCGGAGCGCGTGAGGTTCGTTGCCATCGCATGGTTCCTGCTGTTCTGGGGCCTCCTGGTGTATGTCCCGATGGCACACTGGGTATGGAGCGGGGGTTTCGAGAGCATCGGACTGACCGTACTGGATTTCGCAGGCGGAGACGTGGTCCACATCTGTGCCGCAGTGAGCGGTCTCGCATTGGTGATGTTCGTCGGCAACAGGAAGGACAGTATCCGCAGGTCGCGGGCGCACAGCGTACCCCTGACATTCCTGGGGGCGATGATGCTGTGGGTCGGATGGTTCGGTTTCAACGGAGGTTCCGGAATATTCGCCAACGGTCAGGCCGTACACGCAATCTTCGTGTCACAGCTGGCGGCAGCAGCTGCTATGATCGCATGGGCCGTGTGCCAGTATATGGTGGTGGGACGCGTAGGCGTGCTGGGTCTTATTGCGGGAGCGGTATCCGGATTGGTTGCGATCACACCCGGTGCGGGTTACGTAGGAACTCCTGAAGCGTTTGTTATCGGTCTTGTGGGCGGAGTCCTGTGTTTCTGGTCCGTGAGGATCATCCGCGCCAGGTTCTCGTTGGATGATGCCCTCGATGTCTTCGGAGTCCACGGGGTGGGCGGAATATGGGGCGGAATCGCCGTGGGGCTGTTTGCCGAGAGCAAGTACACCGGAGGGACGGTAGGATTGCTTTTCGGCAGTACCGATCTGTTCGTTGGACAGCTCTGTGCGATTGCTATCACCATAGTCTTCTGTTTTGCAGTTTCGTACATGCTGGCACTGCTGTTATCGAAGGTTATGCCGTTACGCATTCCCGCCGAGGAGGAGAGCATCGGACAGGATGTCGTCGAGCATGGGGAGCCCGCATATTTCAGCTGAGGTGAGATGATGAAGATGGTGATAGCGATATTCCGTCCGGAGAAGTGCGAAGAGGTGAAGGAAGCCCTGAAGGAGGTGGGAATCATCGGGATGACCTTCACCCGCGTTACCGGCAGAGGCCAGCAGGCCGGAGTGAGGTTCACTAGCAGGGTCGGAGATTTCGTGGTGGACGAGATTGAGAAGATGAAGGTAGAGATCGTTCTGGAAGACGACAGCGACGTGAATCTTGCGGTGGATACCGTTCGCAGAGCCGCATGGACCGGGCATCCCGGGGACGGCAGGGTGTTCGTGATCCCGGTGGAGAACTCGTACAAGATAAGCGACTACCTGGATGACCAGTCGAATCACTGATAAAGTTCGGGGCGGCGGCGGTCCAGGAAGTACAGGCTGTGCATATCCCTGTTGCCGGATGTGCGCAGCTCATCCTGCCGTTTGCCGTCCAGATCACACATGAGGAGGCATTCGCCGCTGTAATCCTCTGCCAGGAGGTCTCCGTTGATATCCATCACGCAGGAGCCTCCTCCGAAGACCGTACCGAGTCCGTTGTCTCCTGCCTGATTGCAGGCCGCCACGAAAACAGTGTTGTCATACGCCCTTGCGGGCAGGATCTTGTTCCAGGTCATTCTCCTGCGCCCGGCTTCCAGACCGGATGCATGGGGCATCAGGATGATGTCCGCACCCTTGAGAGCCAATGTACCGGATATCTCTGGAAAGTGGGATTCGAGGCATAGCTGAATCCCGAGGGTGGCTTTCGATGTCCTGAATACGGGCAGGCCGTCACCGGGTTTCGCGAACTCCTTTTCCTTTAGACCCAGATGTGTCTTTTTGTAAGTCCCGAGGAGTTTTCCTTTCTCCGTCACGGCCTGAGCGATACCCTTCTCGGAATCCGCATATCCGAACACGGTACAGAGGCCGAGATCCTTGGAGGCATCCACTATCCTCCCGATTGCAGGCGAATCCTCTCCGAGACAGTAATCGAAACTGTGGGGCATGGAATAACCGGTAAGACACATCTCCGGGAAACAGACGAGATCAGCTTCGGATTCCGCCGCCTTCTCCATGAAAGAAATCATAGTGCCAGCATTGCGTTCTACTTCCCCTACACGGGAGTTTATGCAGGCCATGGCGAGGCGGATTCTATCCATGGGGAAGTATTCAAGCGATGGTATATAGCACCCATGCCACTCTTAAGCGACTTAGTTTTCTGATTGGATTATGTTAAGATCTCCCTTAACACCCCATATCCCAAAAACAACATACACAGGAAAACTATCCATTTTAAGTCGCTTCCATCCCATATTAAGATTATGCCCGCGAGGATTACAATGGTTAGAAGAACAACAATGCTGATTGCTGATTCTTTGATGTTTCCCATAGTATCGGTATCTACGAATCAGTTTATTCTTTATCCCCTTTTTTGATTCTTCGGATGCAGAAAAACGCCGAAACTGTTAGAAATTCGAGCATTGCGCGCTCAATTTTAATGTAATAAGAGTGGTAGCGAGGGGACGATTTGAACGTCTGATCTCCGGGTTATGAGCCCGACGGGATATCCTGGCTACCCTACCTCGCTATAATTGCCCTACGCAGGATATAATATTTAATTCCTACGTAGGGAAGGGGTTTATCTTAGAAGAATTTCTTCAGGAACATAAGGTCCTGAATCTTTCCTTTGATGGTGATTTTCTTGGTGAGGTACGCCCTCATGGGCCTGAGTTCCTTGTCCAGGAGCTTCTGGAGGTTCTCAGGGGTGCTGGTGATGACGACGTCCGCCTCGTTGAGGGCGGTGCAGCTGAAATCGAAGATCTCAGCGTTCTCCAGCTTGAAGGAGTATTTCTCGGTGTCGAGGTCTATGTTGACGGTCTTGGTGAGGTGTTTTACTTCATCCCTCATCTTTTCGTCTTCGGCCATTTTCTTGTTGAACTTGTCAATGAGGCCTCTGAGCTGCTCTTCCATGGTCATGTTATCACCAGTCGCTGATCCTGGTCATGTGTCTTGCGGATATCATCTTTTTGACAGGTTCCCAGGATGTGCGGGTATGTGGTGGGGCACAACCGTTATCCTTAATCCATTTTTCTATGAATGCGACCGTAACGGCATCGCTCGGATAGCCGGATCCGACCGGGCAGCCGAATTCCTTCTGGATGTCTTCGATCATCCTGTCGCGGGTGACCTTGGCCATGATAGATGCGGCAGATACCACCGGATACAGGTCATCAGCCTTGTGGGCGGCAATAACGTCGCCACCCTCCAGTTTCGCCTTCATGATGTTGGCGAAACGGTTGGTATCCACATCAGGACAGTCGGCGTAGATGGTCTCCGAGGGGTATTTCGATACGGCCTCCACGAACACGTCCAATTCGATCATATTCAGACTCTGGGTCTTCATGCGGAGATCAATCTGTTCGGCCGATATGGGCACAGTGCACCAATGCGGAACCGAGGCCGCGATCTCGTCGTACATGCGGTCGCGTGCCGAGGGGGTGAGTTTCTTGGAGTCCTTCACGCCTATCCCCTTCAGGACGGATTCGTCGTCACACCATACTGCTCCGACCACGAGCGGGCCCAGCATGGGGCCTCTTCCCGCTTCGTCCACGCCGCATTGCATCATGCATGATGCATCGCTTCGTAGCTCAAATACTTGCAGGGTCTGACTATTACCCGAAATGTGGTTGACGTAGATATTTTAAGTAATGCTAAGTTTACACGTCCTCATGGCATTGAAGTGTGACGTACAGTACGGAAAGGGTTCTTCCGGATTCAAACTCACCAAGGTCGGTGTGTCCAAGGTCCGCAAACCTGTCCTCATCGGCAGGCCCGGGTTCACCAGTCCCCTGAACAGCGTTGTTAACTGCACCATCGACATTTTCGTCGATCTCCCTGCGACCCAGAGGGGTTCCCATCTCTCCAGGAACGTAGAGGTGCTCCGTGAGATCGCGGACGAGAGCGTCAAGCAGCCCGTCACTGGTCTCGAAGACATGGCTGTCAGCATGGTGAAGAAGCTCCTCGTCAAGCACGAGTATGCAGTCAACGCGTATGTCGACATCACCGGAGAATACTTCAAGGCCAACAAGACCCCTTCCGGCAGAGACACCCTCGAGTACTACACCCTTCACGCAAAGGCTCACGGAGTCCGCGACGGCGAGATCCGCAAGACCATCGGTGTAGATGCCTGCGGAATGACCGCCTGTCCCTGCGCCCAGGAGACTGTCGGCGAGCTGCTCAACGTCACTGACCCAGGATTCCCCATGATGTCCCACAACCAGAGGAACATCTGCTCCATCTACATGACCACCGGGCTCGGAAGTGTCATCGAGGCCGATGACCTCATCGAACTCGCGGAGAAGGCCGTGTCCACCCCCACCTTCGAGCTCCTTAAGAGGGAGGACGAGGGAAGGGTCGTCATCAATGCCCACACCAAGACCTGTTTCGTGGAGGATGTCGTCAGGAACGGACTCACCCTCGTCACCGAGAAGTACTCCAATCTGCCCGATGACACCGAGGTAGTCGTCAAGAGCGATTCGGAAGAATCCATCCACAAACACAATGCCTATGCCGAGAGGACCGCAACCCTCGGTGAGCTCAGGGAAGAGCTCGCACAGAAAATCAAGATGCAGTGAAGGCGGGAGAGGGGTTAATCCCCCTCACTCGTCCTTCCACTTGCTCAGTTTCTTTTCAAGAATTCCGATGTCCTCGAGGGTGACTCCTTCGGGACATGCGAGGCCGTCGAGGTAACCGGTCCAGTAGACCACTACCCCGGGACCGAAAAGCTCGGTATACGGGATGAGCTGTTTATTGGAGTTTATCTTGAACTCGGCGGCGTCTCCGAACGAGGCCTTGCTCTCGATCCAGTAGATCTTCTTGCCGCAGAAGTCCATCGGCTCGGCCAGGAGGCAGTCGGGGGTCTTGGAGCCCTGGCTTCCGTCCTCCCTGCGCTCGTCCTCCTCGGTCATGTAATCGATGCCCTGGGCATCGAGCCATTTCCAGAGGAGTCCCTCTCCCCATTTGCCGCGCTCCTTGCTCTTCTCGTTGCCTTCCAGCGAGTACACGAGGTCCTTCGCGGAAGCCTTGCGGAGCTCGTCGGCGGTGACCTCGCTGTCAAGCAGCGAGGGGTCGCGCACATATTCCCAGAAGATCTTCTTGCTGGTGCCGTCCTCCTGGAAGATGAGCATGGCGGTGAGGATCGGAGGGAAGCCGTAATCGTCCGCGATCTGGCAGATCGACCTTCCCTTCTTCCACATCCTCAGCATCTTGGGAGCGTTCTTCTTGACGATGTGGTACTTCTTCTTGACGTTCCTGTTGACCTTCTGGTTGTAAAGGGTCTCCAGGAGACGCTGGTCGTAACCCTCCTCGCGGAACGCGTCGATGTCTTCGGGTCTGTTGAGGCCGTAGTAGAGCCTCTTGTACTCTCCGGGGTCCATCGGATCACAGGTTCTTCACGAGGTCCTCCACCGCCGCGAAGACGACGTCTCTGACCTGGGAGGTGGGAGGGCAGTATGCGTTCTCGGAGCGTACGAGGAACTCCTCTGCGGTGACACCGCTGAGGATGGCGGAGGTCAGCCAGTCGATGCGTCCGGTGGCTTCCTCTCCGGCGATGATCTGGGCACCGATGAGGCGGTGGGTCCTCTTGTCGGCGAGGACTTTGACGATAAGCTCCTTGGCGCCGGGGTAGTACCTGGCGCGGGTAAGTCCTTTGGCCTTTCCTGCGACGGCCTCGACGCCGTACCAGGAGGCAAGACCCAGGGACATGCCGGTTCCTGCGATCTGCTTCTCGCCGATGACACTGACCCAGGGGCTGGCGACGGGGCCGAACTCGAGTTTGGCTCCCGCTGCGTTGGCTCCGGCGACTCTTCCTTCCTTGACGGCCGAGGATCCGAGCTGGCTCATGGTGGGTCCGGGGTATACGGCGGACTGGCACTGCAGGACGTCTCCGCAGACGAAGATGTCGGGGCAGAGCCTTCCCCTCTTGTAAGCCTGGAGGGTGGGTGCCGCACAGAGTGCTCCGAGCTGTCCGATGTCGAGACCGAGTTCCTTGGCGATGTCGGTGTTGGCCCTGACGCCGGTGGCGAAGATGACCATGTCGCAGGGGACCTCGGTTCCGCCGGCGTTGACGGCTTCGACCTTGTCATTTCCGATGACACCCTGCACAGGGGTCTTCATCATGAATTTGACGCCTTTGGTCTCGAGGTAGGCCTGCATGGGCTCGGCCATGTCCTTGTCGGCGATCCTGGGGATGACCTGGTCCATCATCTCGATGACGGTGACATCCTTTCCGATGTTGACGAGTGCCAGTGCGAGCTCGAGTCCGATGACTCCCGCTCCGGCGATTGCGACCTTCTGGGACTTCTTCAGGTAGGCTTCGATCTCCTGTCCGCCCTTGACGGTCCTGACGGTGAAAACTCCGGGGAGCTGAGTTCCCTCGATCGGGGGGATGAAGACCTTTCCTCCGGTGGCGAGCACGAGGGAGTCGTACTCATAGGTCTTGCCGCCGGCGGTGACGGTCCTGACCGCGGGAGCTCCGCGGGGGGTGTCGTTGACGACTGATTCGACCTTGGTCTCGGTGATGACCTTGATGTTCCTCTCCTTGGCGTACCAGGCGGGGTCGTGCATGATCATTTCGTTCCAGGTGGATTTCCCTTCGAGGACCCAGGGGATCATGCAGGGCGAGTAGGCCACGTCCCTGTCCTCGGTGAAGACGGTGATGTCCGCCTCGGGGTCTGCGGCCCTGGCGGCCGAAGCTGCCGACATTCCAGCGGCTCCGGAACCGATGATGACGATTTTCTTCGACATGTTTATTCTGTATGGCGGTAGTGACGGCTTTTATTAAAACTTGAGTTTGACATTTATGGAGGAAACTCCGACAGATTTTGGGAATAAACACGGTTTTCGGATGGGTCGGTCTCGTTCTCAGTTATCATTTTCGGGAGGTCCCCGAGGCGTTCATTGACGGTATCCGGGCTGATTCAAGTTAAGTGAGAACGGAATGCCTGTCAAAAGCACCAAAAACGATGGGAATTTTCTCCGTAACGGGCCTGATTTCAACTGTCTGGGTATGCTGAAATAATAAGTGAGAACGAGGCGGGTTTCAGGTGAATGGATAATACTGAAATAACGGCGAGACCGCCCGTACGGAGAAGAGTCCGGTCGTGCAGATTCTCGGCCCGACGGACGGAAGAGAAGAGAGGGTACTTCTCAGGATGGGCAAAAAATGACAAAAACAGGAAAATCCCTTCACTTTATTTCATTAAAAGTCGGAATTGCGTGAGTGAAGAGTAATCTCAATTCTCGGATTTAACAGATTCTGAAGAAAGCGTCCGCTGCACGATATGAATCAGAAGAGGTTTTCCTGAGTCTGAAATGTCACGGAACGGTCATTTTATTCTACGGGCTGCCCAGTTGGCAGCTCTTACGGGCGCCGGCCATACAGCTGTACTTCCGTAATTTTCGGCTACGGTCGGTTTCCCGATCAAAAGTGAGACTGCGGATTATGTATCAGCTGCTGTTCCGCGGTGGATTCCAGATTGAAGAGCTGAGTTCTTCAGACCTCCTTTCCGTCCGATAATCCGTTCAGAACCGAGAACAGGCGGTGTGCCATTTTGTTGGTGCACGCCATGTAGGCCTTCTTGGTGGGGAACCCACGGCCTTTCAGACGATCGTACATCTGAGAGACCATGGATTCCCGGTCTTTATCAAACTGAATGTGAAGCATGGTAGCCCTCAGCAGCAGGTGCCTAGCCGCGGCGTCACCACGGCGGGTTATCTTGCAGTGAGGGGATGATTCGGCTGATTCTCTCTGTCCTGGCACTATTCCGAAATATGCTGCGAATTGATTGGGCGTCCTGAATCTTTTGACGTCGATTATCATGGAACAGAGGTATGCCGAGACCACAGGTCCGAATCCCTTGATGCTCTTCATGGATTCGTACATCGGTTCGCCGGAAAACTCTTCCTCGATATCTTCCAGGACCTTGTCCATACGTTTCCGACAGTCCTTCGCACGTGTAATCAGCAGAAGCAACGGTTTATCCGCACACTGTGAAAGAGAAGCGAGCGATGTCGCGGATGCGATATCGTTCGTCACTCTCCCCGGTTTCAGATTCTTCAGGAGGATATAGGACCTCAACTGTCTGCGGGTATCGGAGAGGATATTCGACTCGGTCATGTAATTCCTGCATATCAGCCTGCGGTTCATCCATACAGAGTCCACCATCAGGCACTCGGCAAACCGTGTTTCGCCGAGTGTGCGTCTCCTCATATAATTCGCAAGTTTCCTGGCATCGTTAGCATCCGTCTTCTGCTTGGATTGGTTGATCTCATAAAGATCGACCGGGAGTGCCACTATCACAGTGCACCCCATGTTCGTAGGGTCCAATAGAGTACATTGGTAAACCCTGTGTTCTCTATCAAGATACCATGTTCAGTATCCCTGACAAAGTTCGCAAGATCTGATAAGGATTCGTAATCGTTCCGGAATTTTCCGAAACGGATATTGAATTCCTCACAGTATTCCAATTCTTCACTTTCGGTGTCGAAAGTGGGCATTGCGTAGGCGGAAATCGTCTTGGAATGGACATCCGCACCGATGTTTATGGTCATGTTATTCACTCCATAACCACAACCCCGACGTATTGGCCAGCAAGAGTATTATATGCGATTTGGCCTATGTTCAGACGGCCTTTGCGTCTGGATTGTTGTGGTAAACTACCTAACGCAAGGCCGACTTTTAATGAGTGGGTCAGTTTCGGTCACTTTCGGTATTTTCGGCGACCTCCCCCTCTTAACTTTATATAGCCGACATCACGTGATTTCACGCATGAAGACGCTGAAGGTACGCATCGAACCGAATTCCGCTCAGAGGAAGGTGATTGATCACAATATCGAGGCGAACCGCTATGTCTTCAACACTTTGGTCACTGCCTGCAGACAGGTGTACAATAAGACCGACAAACTGCCTTCGGTGTTCGACCTGAACAAGCTCACCACCAGGATGAGGAACAATTCGCCATTCCTCCGGGAAGCGTTGGCCATGACATTCACCGCGACCTCCGTACAGGTTGCTCAGGCCTGCAAGAAAACTTTGGATACCCACAAGAGAGAAGGCGGGACGCTGACCTTCGAACCTTACATGTTCAGGATGCGCGGCGACCACTTCCCCAGATTCCGTACTGGAGGGGGTTCGGGATCATACACCTACCCTGTGTACAAAAGGGATTTCTCGATAGTTACCGAGAAGCGCAACGGGAAGAAGAGACGTCTTCTCAGATTCGGGAAGGTCCCCGGGCTCATCAGGTGCTATAACCAGGGGACAAGGATCGACGGGAAGATCAAGACCTGTACGATCAAACGGAAGGACATGGGCAGCCACTACGAGTACTACGCCTGCATAACATATGAGGAGACTCCCCAATCCTACGTGGATCCTCTCAAGGGTCCCGTAGGCGTGGATATCGGCATCTCCAACATAGCGGCCCTTTCGGACGGTACCAGGTTCCCGAACGACCGCGTCTTCGCCAAGATGTCGAAGAAGGTCGCCAAGATACAAAGGCAGATGAGCCGTGCCCTGTACGGCTCCGAGCATTACAATAAGTTACAAACCAAATTAAATCACACATACGGGAAGATAGAGAACCACAGGAAGAACAACATAGAGAACATCTCGGCGTACATCGTGAAGAACCACGATTTCATCGGGATGGAGAATCTGTCGGTCAAGGCCCTGCGCAATAAATCGAAGAACAGGTTCATGACCAACGGATACAACGACGCATCATTGGGAGCACTAATCAGAAGGATAAAGGACAAGGCTTCAAGCGCCGGTCGCGAGATAGTCCCGGTGCCTCCCAAGGATACGTCGCAGCTGTGCTCGAAATGCGGAAGCATGGTGAAGAAGGGTCTCAGTGTGAGGATACATGTATGTCCTCACTGCGGGTATACGGAGGACCGGGATGTGAACGCATCCCGGAATGTATTCCAACGTGCCCTCAGGCTGAAGATCCAAGGGATGGGCCGGTCATCCCTGTCCCGGTAAGGGACAGAATAGCCGGGCGCCCCAAGGTGCACCGGCACAGTAGTGCGACAGTCATCTTGTTGATAACTGTCGAACTCGGTTAAAAGTTGCGCGCCCGCGCCCGTCCGGGATAGGTTTTTAACGCACCCGTACGTGGGGGAGCTGATGAAAGGAAAGAGAATGCCCAACGAGCTCGAGGCATCGTGGGTAGAGAAGGACATGGCGGGCGGGGAGATAGTCAACGCCCTGGTGCTCATCATGCGCACCAACGGATGCTGTTGGGCCAAGAGCGGCAGCGGGGGATGCACCATGTGCGGATACCGCACCGCATCTCTGAATGGAGTGACCGAGGCCGACCTCAACGCACAGATAGACCAGGCCCTTGCCAAGTACAAGGGCGAACCCTTCGTGAAAATCTACACCTCCGGGAGCTTCTTCGACCCCGAGGAGATTCCCGTGCCCGTCAGGGAGCGCGTGTTCCGCGAATTCGCGGGATGCAGGAGACTCCTTGTGGAGAGCCGTCCGGAGTTCATAACCGATGAGCTGGTGGCATCCCTCCCGAAGAACATTACGGTAGCTCTGGGTCTTGAGTCCTCCAACGAGGAGATCCTCAGGACCAGCATCAACAAGGGCTTTACCGCGGCACAGAGCAAAGCGGCTGGGGAGAGGCTCAAGTTGGCCGGTCTCATGGTGAGGACCTACCTGCTCCTGAAGCCCCCGTTCATGTCCGAGAAGGCCGGTATGGATGATGTCATCTCCTCCGTACGCTTCGCGGGTCCGTTCTCCGACGAGATCTCCATCAATCCCCTCAACATCCAGCACGGGACCTACGTCGAGAGGCTGTGGAAGAGAGGGGACTTCAGACCCCCGTGGATATGGTCTCTGATGGAGGTAATGAAGAAGGTGTCTGGCACAGTGGATTCCCGTATCATATCTTCCCCTTCCGGAGGAGGCTCGCAGAGGGGCGTCCACAACTGCGGTAAATGCGATGCGGAGGCGCTTGCCGCCGTGGAGCGCTTCTCCTTCAGCCAGAACCCCTCCGACCTGAACGTCGCATGCGAATGTAGAAAAACCTGGGAGCAATACCTGGACGCAGAAAGGTATCTGGGAACCGCTGCCGATATCGGCAGGGCGTTCGACAGCGACCTCACCATCAGGATGTGACACCATGGCAGGAGAAATGACCGAGTTCGATATCAAAAGGGGATTCTACGACAAGATCGAGGGTGCAAAACTGGGCGCACTCATGAAGGAAGTCTTCGGCAATGTGTCCGAAGAGAACGGCTGTTTCGTATCCTCCTACGGTGTCATGGCTAGGATCGAGGCCAAGGTGATCTCGAAGACCCAGATGGGACTCCTGACCATCAATGTCGAGGACACCAAGTCCCTTTCCGACGAGGAGATCCTCAACTCCAAGAGGATGCTCAACAAGTTCCTCGAGGAATCCACCGGTTTCACCGCTAAACAGCGTATGGACCGTGCGAAGAAGAAGGCTAAAGAAGGCAAGCTCTGAGATCGGCAAACCTTCCCAAACCTTTTCCGCAAAAACTCCTTCCCCACGCCCTTATAATAATAAGGAACGCGTAGGGATGTTTTATATATAACATCGGCTTACGAAGGCTTAGATTGGACATACTCTATGTCCGACCAGACGTATCGGGCAATGCATCGCAACCCATGCTTGATCCCCGGCCTCCGAGGCCTTTTGGGGACAAATAAGGCGTCACGGTCGGTTCATGAAGGCGTTCGTCTGAAATATAGCGCGAGGTTAGCGAAGAGACCCTCGCAGGTATGTGTAAAATATGCCGCAAAGAAGACGCCCAAAGAAGGGATCCAGGGCATTCGGCCCTAGGAAGAGAGCAAAATCGCAGACGCCCAGGTTAGACTCCTGGCCCGAGATCCAGGGAACCCCTAAGATTCAGGGATTCGCCGGATACAAGGCAGGAATGACCCACGCGTTTGTCGTAGACAAGAGAGCAAAGAGCACCACCTCCGGTATGGAAGTCCAGACTCCCGTCACCGTTGTCGAGGTGCCTCCCATGAAGATCGCAGCAGTCAGGTTCTACGAGTCCGACATCCTCGGCCTCAGGACCGCCGGCGAAGTCTGGGCCGCTGACGTCGACCCCCTGCTTGACAGGAGGGTAAACGTCCCCAAGAGGGCAGCACCCGACTTCTCCAGGTTCGACAACATCGACGTCGACGACGTCCGTGTTCTCGCATACACTCAGCCCAAGCTCGTGAGCGGAGTCCCCAAGAAGGTCCCCGACCTCATGGAGCTCAGGATCGGCGGAGGTTCTATCAGCGAGAGGATCGAGTACGCCAAGACCATTCTCGGAACCGAGGTCACCGTTACCGACTTCGCCCCCGAGGGAGCAATCATCGATGTTATCGCCATCACCAAAGGAAAAGGATTCCAGGGAGCCACCAAGAGGTGGGGTATCAAGCTGCTTTCCCACAGGAACAGCAAGCACCGCCGCGGAATCGGTAACCTTGGTCCCAAGAGGCCTGGATACGTAAGGTCCACCGTGCCTCTCCCCGGACAGATGGGATACCACCAGAGGACCGAGCTCAACAAGAAGATCATCAAGGTCGGAACCGACGGAAAGGAAGTCAGCCCCAAGGGCGGCTTCATGAACTACGGAGAGGTCAGGAACACCTACGTCCTCATCAAAGGATCTGTTCCCGGACCCACCAAGAGGCTCATCAGGTTCAGGGACGCAGCAAGGCTGCCCAAGAAGGCAGACACCGGCGCCGCTGAGGTCACCTACGTCTCGACCGAATCCAAGCAGGGAGCATGATTAAAATGACCACAACCAACGTTTATTCCGTTAAGGGAGAGGTCTCTGGCACCATCGAGGTCCCCGCAGCATTCAACACCGAGTACAGGCCCGACATCATCAAGAAGGCCATCCTCGCCGCAGCCGCCAACAAGAGGCAGGCATACGGACCCAACCCCCTCTCCGGTATGAGGCACTCTGTCAGCACCTGGGGTAAGGGACGCGGTGTCGCACGTGTACAGCGTCTCCACGATGGAAGGAGAGCAACCCAGTCCCCTAACAACGTCACCGGAAGGAGGGCACACCCCCCGAAGGTCGAGAAAATCTGGGAACAGAAAGTCAACAAGAAGGAACTGAGGATCGCCCGCCTCTCCGCACTCGCTGCAACCGCATGCGCAGACTGCGTCAAGGCCCGCGGACACAAGTTCGACGACAAGGTCACCTTCCCTGTCGTTGTCGACGACGCCCTCAACGACGTCAAGACCGCAGCAGAGGTCATGGCCCTCTTCGACGCAATCGGAATCGGATACGATGTCGAGCGCGCAAAGGAAGGAACCAAGATCCGCGCAGGAAAGGGAAAGATGAGGAACAGGAAGTACAGGACCCCTGTATCTGTTCTTATTGTAGTATCTGATAAAGACAGGACCGCAGCCGTATTCAAGGGCGCCAACAACCTCCCCGGTGTCGAAGTCGAGGAGATCAGCACCCTGAACACCAGCCTGCTCGCTCCCGGAGGAGACGCAGGAAGGCTCACTGTCTACACCAAATCTGCTATCGCAAAGATCGGAGAGTGGACCGAATGAAGCAGAGCGACATTCTCGTAAGGCCGTACGTCACTGAGAAAGCCCTCAACCTCATGGGCGGAACCGCTGCCCAGGGCTACGAGGACGGTAACAAGATCGAGTTCATCGTCAACAGGGACGCAGACAAGGCAGACATCAAGGCCGCCTTCGAAGAGCGCTTCGAAGTCAAGGTCGAGCGTGTCTGGACCAGAATCCAGAAAGACGGCAAGCACGCCATCATCAAACTCGCAGAGGGATACTCTGCAGAGGACGTGGGCATGAGGGTCGGAGTATTCTGAGGTGAAAATATGGGAAAAAGATTGATACCGCAGAGGAGGGCCCGCGGAGGCTCTCACTACCGCTCCCCGTCCCACAGGCACGTGGATGACATCAGGATTCCCCACTACGAAGCGGAAGGAACCATCAAGGACCTGATCCAGGCACCCGGAAGGACTTCCCCTCTCGCAGTCATCGACTTCGAGGGAAAGAAGAGCTACCAGCTCGCAGTAGAGGGTACCAGGGTAGGTCAGAAGATCTCCCTCGGCGGAGACGTTGTACAGGCAGGAAACATCCTGGCCCTCGCCAACATCCCCGAAGGAACTCTCGTCCACAACGTCGAGGGACAGCCCGGAGACGGAGGAAAATTCGTCAAGACCGCAGGAACTTCCGCTCTCGTCGTGAGCAGGGGTAAGGTCGTAGTCCTTACCATGCCCTCCGGTGAGCTCAAGGAGTTCAATCCCAACTGCCGCGCCGTCATCGGTGTCGTCGCAGGAGGAGGAAGGATCGACAAGCCCCTCGGAAAGGCAGGAAAGAACTACCTGACCCTGAGGTCCAGGTCCGTCGCAAACAAGAAGACCAAGGGAGTTGCAATGAACGCAGTCGACCACCCCAATGGAGGAGGAAGCCACCCGCACGTCGGTGGACCCAACTGCCATGGAAGGAACGCACCTCCGGGACAGAAAGCCGGATTCATTGCGCCTAAGAAGAAAGTTAAGAGGAAGTGAGCTCAATGGCAAAGAAAATTATGGGATCCGCAAAAGCTTCCAGGAGAAAATCCAGGAAGAAGGCATCCGCAATCCAGGCTAGGAGGAAGAAGGAGTTCATGTTCCGTGGATACAACATGGAACAGCTCCGTGCTATGCCTTTCGACGAAGTCCTCGAGCTCCTGCCCTCCAGGTCCAGGAGGACCTACCTCCGCGGACTGAACTACGAGCAGCAGCTCGTCTACGACAAACTGAACGCTGACGAATTCGAGGGAGTCATCAGGACCCACCGCAGGGACCTCCCCATCCTCCCCAAGTTCGTCGGAAAGACTGTGGCGATCTACAACGGAAAGGAATTCGTCGAGGTCGAGATCAAACCCGAGATGATCGGATGTTTCCTCGGCGAGTTCGTCATGAACAGGAAAGAACCCGCTCACTCCGGACCCGGAGTCGGTGCTACCAGGTCTTCGAAGTTCATGCCGCTTAAGTGAGGTGTTTGGATATGGCTATCAACAAAGGTTACACCACTGTTTCTGACCCCGACACCTCTGCCAAGGCACTGACCAAGGAGCAGCCCATCTCCCCCAAGTTCGCACGCGAAGTCGCATGCGCAGTCAAGGGAATGACTGTCCCCCAGGCCCAGGCCTTCCTTGAGAGCGTCATCGCAAAAGAGACCCCTGTCAAGCTCAGGAGGTACAACAAGCGCGTCTCCCACAAACAGGGAGTCGGCCCCGGAAGGTACCCCGTCAAAGTCTCCAAGGCCATCCTTGCCACCCTCAACAGTGCGGTGGCAAACGCTGACTACAAGGGACTCGACTCCGCGAGCATGGTGATCACCACCATCACCACCTCCAGGGGACAGGTCATTCCCGGTCACATGCCCAGGGCACAGGGACGTGCCACTGAGTGGAACCAGGACACCGTAAACATCGAAATCATCATCTCGGAGGTTGAGTGAAATGGCATCGGAGAGAAAATTCGTTGCAGAGAACGTCCGCAGGGTCCTGCTCAAGGAGTACCTCATGAAAGAGGTCTCCCGCGCTGGATTCGGAGGACTCGAGGTCCAGAGGACTCCTCTCGGAACCCGCGTACTCCTGACCACCGAGAGGCCCGGACTCGTCATCGGACGCCGCGGTCAGACCATCAAAAACCTGACCACCGTCATCGAGGAGCGCTTCGGCTTCGAGAACCCCCAGATCGAGGTTCAGGAAGTCAAGGATGTCTCCCTGAACGCACAGATCATGGCTGAGAAGCTCGCCTTCTCCCTCGAGAGGGGCTGGCACTTCCGCAGGGCCGGACACGCAACCCTCAGGAGGGTTATGGACGCCGGTGCCCGCGGATGCTACATCATCCTCGCCGGAAAGCTGAGCGGACAGAGGCACAGGACCGAGAAGTTCAAAGAGGGATCCATCAAATACTGTGGAGACCCCAAGATCCAGTTCGTCAAGCACGGATTCGCCGTAGCCACCCTCAAGATGGGTGTCATCGGTGTCACCGTCGAGATCATGGAAGGCGAATCCAAGCTGCCCGCCGAGATCAAGGTTGTCGGCAAGGACGTCGCCGCTGAGAAGTTCCCCGACCTCTTCAAGGTCGAGGCAGCTTCCCAGGTCAAGGAGGAGTGAAGATGGCAGCACTGAAAATCGCTGACATCAGGAACATGTCCGCCGAGGAGCGCAACGAGAAGCTCAAAGAGCTTCGCAACGAGCTCATGCACGAGAGGGGAGTCTCCGCAATGGGAGGCGCTCCCTCGAGCCCCGGCATCATCCGCTCCATCAGGACCAGCATCGCCCGCATTCTGACCGTACAGAAGGAGGAGGAGAAGCTCTGATGTCTGAGATCTGCCCTAAATGCGGCCTGCCGAAAGAACTGTGCATGTGCGAGGAGATCGCACGTGAGCAGCAGAGCGTTAGGATCTCTATCGACAGCCGCAGATACGGAAAGACCGTAACCGTCATCGATGGTATCGACGGGAACGACATCGACATCGCTGACCTCGCAAAGACTCTCAAGAGCAGATGCGCGGCCGGCGGTACCTGCAAGGATGGACGCATCGAACTCCAGGGCGATCACAAGAAAAAAGTGAAAGCCGTCCTGGAAGAGATCGGATTCCGTACCGAAGTAAGGTAAGCGAGATGAACAAGAGCGATATCATGAGATCTGAACTCATAGGCCTCGACGTGCTTGTGCTGTCAGCGCCGTTCTCCGGAATCTCCGGCAGAGTGGTCGACGAAACCAAGAACACGTTCACCATAGAATCGGCCGGAACTGAGAGAATGGTCCCTAAGTCGGGGAATGAGTTCAGGTTCACGTATCACAATGAGCAGATAGACATTGAAGGAAGCAAGATCCTTCACCGACCTGAGAACAGAATGAAAAAGGTTAGGTGAGAATACTATGACAGCAAACGTTAGAAACATCGGAATCGAGGTTGCCGCTCCCGAGGGCGAGTGCAGCGACCCCAACTGCCCCTTCCACGGAACCCTTTCCGTCAGGGGACAGATCATCGACGGAGTCGTAGACGCAGTCAAGATGAACAAGACCGTCATCGTCAAACGCGACTACCTCCAGTTTGTGAACAAATACGAAAGGTACCAGAAGAGGTCCGCCAGGTATGCAGCACACGCCGCACCCTGCCTCAACCTCAAGGTTGGCGACTCCGTGAAGATCATGGAGTGCAGGCCCCTCTCCAAGACCGTTGCCTTCGTGGTCATCGAGAAGAAGGAGTGAGCAGAGATGAAGGGAATCGCAGGAACTCAGACCCGCGGACTCCAGCAGCAGTCCGAGCTCACCGTCATCGACAACACCGGTGCCAAGGTGATCGAGATCATCACCGTCCCCGGTTACCACGGAGTAGCAAGGAGGAGCCCCAAGGCAGCAGTCGGTGACATGGTCATCGCCTCTGTCAAGAAGGGAACCCCCGCCATGAGGAGGCAGATCGTCTTCGCAGTCATCGTCCGCCAGAGGAGGCCCTTCAGGCGCCCCGACGGAACCATGGTGTTCTTCGAGGACAACGCCGCAGTCATCGTGACTGACACCGGAGAGACCAAGGGTACCGACATCAAAGGCCCTGTTGCAAGGGAAGCAGCCGACAGGTGGCCCAGGATTGCCGCCACCGCCAGCACTATTGTTTGAGGTGAGATGAATGGTAAGCAGCAAAGCAAGGGTACAGAGGAAAGCTCAGGCTAACGCCTCTGCCCACGTAAAGAGAAAGATGCTCTCCGCACACCTCAGCAAGGAACTTGCAGAGAAATACGGAAAGCGCACCGCCAGGGTCTGCGCAGGCGACACCGTCGCCGTCCTCCGCGGTGAAGAGAACATCCGCGGAACCGAAGGCAAGGTCATCGAGGTCTTCACCAAGACCGGCCGTGTCTCCATCGACGGAGTAACCATCAAACAGGCAGACGGAACTGCCGTGGCGCGCCCCATCCACGCGTCGAACCTCGTGATCACCAAACTGAATCTCGAGGATCCCCTCAGGGCTGAAGCCCTCGGAAAGAAGAAGGAGGCTGCAGAATGAGCGACCACATGAAGAGACTTGCCATGCCCAAGACATGGCCTATCCCTAAGAAGGTCCACCTGTGGGCAACCAAACAGAGCGCAGGAGCACACTCCGTCGACTCTTCCATGCCCGCAGCTATGATCCTCAGGGACATACTGAAAGTCTGTGACACCGCCAAAGAAGCAAAGAAGATCATTGCCGCCCGTGACCTCATCGTCAACGGAAAGGCAATCAAAGACGCCAAGGCACCCGTCGGACTGATGGATGTCGTCTCCCTCCCCAAGAGCGGAGCCAACTACCGTGTCCTTCTGACCAGCAAGGGAAAGCTGACCCTCGTCCCCATCAACGCGGACGAGGCCAGGTGGATTCTCTGCAGGATCGAGAACAAGACCAAGGTAGCAGGCGGAAAGATTCAGCTCAACCTGTCCGGCGGAAGGAACATCCTCGTCGACGAGAACAAGTACAGCACCGGTGACAGCGTGAAGCTCTGCCTCGAGAACAACAAGATTGTCGCAGACTACCCCCTCGCCGAGAACGCAGTCGTGCTCGTCATCTCCGGACGCCACATCGGCGCCATCGAGACCGTCGACAAGTACACCGTCGTCAACAGGCCCACCGAGAACACCATCACCTTCAAGGACAACACCGAGACCGTGAAGAAGAACGTCTTCGTCATCGGCAGCGGCAAGTCTGAGCTCCCGGAGGTCTCTGAATGAGCGAGAACCCCATGAGGGCACTCCGTGTCGAGAAGGTCACCGTCAATATCGGTGTCGGCGAGGCAGGAGAGAAGCTCGTAAAGGCACAGAAGGTCCTTGAGATGGTCACCAACCAGAAATCTGTCCAGACCGTCTCCAAGACCGTCAACAGGGATCTCGGAATCCGTGTCGGAATGCCCCTCGGATGCAAGGTCACCCTCCGCGGAGAGGAGGCCGAGAACTTCCTCAGGAAGGCACTCAGCATCAGGGAGAACAAGGTCTATGTCTACTCCTTCGACAAGGAGGGTAACATGTCCTTCGGTATCTCCGATTACACCGACTTCGAAGGTATGAAATACGACCCTGAAATCGGTATCTTCGGAATGGACGTCAACGTCGTCATCCGCAGGGTTGGCGGCTGCCGTGTCGAGAGGAGGGCCCTCCTCAGCAGGAGGATCCCCAAGGAGCACCGCGTCCAGAGGGACGAAGCAATCCAGTTCGTGAAAGACAAATTCAGCGTAGAGGTGGTTGAGTGAAACCTAAGAAACAGTTCGGAAGGCAGGTCGGCTGCGACCGCTGTGGCCGCAGGCGCGGTATTATTAGGAAGTACGGAATGCACCTTTGCCGCCAGTGCTTCAGGGACATGGCCCCAGAGCTGGGCTTCAAGAAATATTCGTGAGGTGAACAGAAATGCAGAGCGATCCACTTAACGACGCAATGTGCGTGATCAAAAACGCTTCCCTCAACGGAAAGGCGGAATGCGAAATCGCACCCTCGTCCAAACTTATCGGCCGTGTGCTCAAAGTAATGCAGGACTACGGATACATCAACCAGTTCGAGTACATCGAGGATGGAAAAGCTGGAAAATTCCGCGTCCTTCTCAAAGGAGCAATCAACGACTGCGGCGTCATCAAGCCCAGGTACTCCGTTAAGGTCACTGACATCGAGAAATACGAGGCTAGGTACCTTCCTGCCCAGGATTTCGGTGTACTGATCTTCACCACTACCGACGGTGTCGTCGCACAGGCCCGTGCCAAAGAACTTGGCATCGGCGGAAAACTACTTGCCTACGTGTACTGAGGAATGAACAATGACATTTGCAGGGATAATCGAAAGCCGCATCGCCATACCCGATGGGGTCACCGTCACTATGGACGGGAACACCTTCAAGGTCAAAGGGCCTAAAGGTGAATTGAGCAGAAACTTCTCGCACCCCCGCGTGAATGTAGTCGTCGCTGACGGCGAGGTAGTCGTCAGCTGCGAATACCCGAGAATCAAAGACAAAGCCATGGTTGGTACCTTCCACGCTCATGTGAGGAACATGATCAGGGGAGTCACCGAGGGCTACACCTACCAGTTGAAGATCGTCTTCAACCACTTCCCCCTTAAGGTTGCAGTCAACAAGAAGGAGAAGAGGGTCGAGGTCAACAACTACATGGGAGGCCACGCCACCCGTTACGCCAACATCATCGGAGACGTCGACGTCAAGATCGCCGGATCCGATGTCACTGTCACCGGTATCAACATAGAGGATGTCGGACAGACCGCGGCCAACATCGAGCGCTCCACTATGAGGGGCGGATTCGATAAGAGGGTATTCGAGGATGGAATTTACATCGTCCACAAATCTCACAAGGTGAAAGAATGAGCGTTAAAGAGTTCAAGGACCTTCCCGGCTTCAAGGATGCCAACGTCGCAGAGCTTGAATCCATCGGAATCACCTCTGTCGAGCAGCTGAAGGACGCTGTAAACGACGAGGAGAAGTCCAAGCAGATCATCAAGACTCTCTCCGGTGTCGGACCCAAGACCGTAGAGAACTGGAAGGATGCATTCGACTCCAAGGAGGCCGCCAAGGCAGCCAAGACCGATGCACCCAAGGCTGAGGTCGTAGAGGCCGGCGCATACACCGTCGAGCCCAAACCCGAGCTCAGCGAAGAGCAGATCGATGCACTCGCCAAGAGGGCTGTCATTTCCGGCAACCGTCCCGCCTTCAAGAGGCAGGAGTGGTTCAGGTACCAGAAGCTCGGCGAGGCATGGAGGAAGCCCAGGGGAATCCACTCCAAGATGAGGAGGGGAATGAAGAGGAGGCCCCCGATGGTCGAGATCGGATACGGCGGACCCGCCCTTGTTAGGGGACTCCACCCGTCCGGATTCGAGGAAGTCATGGTCTACAACATCGACGGACTCGAGAACATCGACCCCAAGACCCAGGCAGCCCGTATCGGCGGAACTGTCGGAGTCAAGAAGAGAATCGCTATCGAGAACAGGGCAAAGGAGCTCGGAATCCGTGTGCTCAACAAGATGCCTACCACTGACAAGAGGAGGGCCTGAACATGTCCGACCTTAAGAACCAGAGGAGGCTTGCAGCCGAGATCCTTAAGTGCGGTGAGAACAGGGTCTGGATCGACCCCACCAAAGAGGATGAGGTCCAGGACTGCATCACCCGCGGAGACATCCGCAACGCCATCGAGTCTGGCATGATCAAGGCCAAACCCAAGGCGGGCACGTCCAAAGGTAGGATAAGATACGCAGCCAAACAGAAAGCCAGCGGTAAGCGCAAGGGACCTGGAAGCAGGAAAGGAACAGCAAACGCACGCGTTCCGTCCAAGCGCGCATGGATCGCAACCATCAGGCCTATTCGTGACGAGCTCAAGCAGCTCCGCGAGTCCGGCAAGATCTCGCCCTCCGTGTACAGGCTGTACTACAGGAAGGCCAAGGGAGGAGTCTACACTTCCCGCAGGAACCTGAAGCAGCACATGATCGCCGATGGCAACCTGAAAGAGGAGGAGATCTGATGGCTACAGGACCTAGATACAAAGTTGCGTTCCGCAGAAGAAGAGAAAGCCGCACTAACTACTACACCAGGAAGAAGCTCCTTGCGAGCCACGAGACCAGGGCAGTCGTTAGAAGGTCCAACAAGAACATCACCGTCCAGTTCGTGGACTTCACCATGAACGGAGACGTTGTCGTCGCAGCAGCTGACACCAAGGAATTCGCCAAGATGGGCTGGGAGCACTCCTGCTCCTCCGTCCCCGCGGCATACCTTGTCGGCTATGCGGCTGGCCTCAGGGCCAAGAAGGAAGAGATCGAGTACGCAGTGCTCGACCTCGGTATGCAGAACCCCCAGCACGGCGGAGTCCTCTTCGCTGTCGCCAAGGGAATGATCGATGCCGGACTGGAGGTCCCCTGCAGCGAGGACGTGCTCCCCGATGAGGACAGGATCAACGGAAAACACATCGACGACAAGATCGAGGCTGACATTAGCAGCATGAAACAGAAACTGGAGGCTGAGTGAAATGGTTGACTGGGTACCTAAAACTAGGCTCGGACACATGGTCCTCAACGGAGAAGTCACCACGATGAGCGAAGCTCTGGCAACCAAACTGCCTCTGCGTGAGCCCGAGATCGTCGACATTCTCCTGCCTGACCTGCAGGATGAGGTCATCGACCTGAACATGGTTCAGAGGATGACCGACTCCGGAAGGAGGGTCAGGTTCGCAGTGACCTGCATCGTTGGAAACGGAGACGGATTCATCGGTGTAGGCCGTGCAAAGGGTAAGGAAGTCGGACCTACCATCAAGAAAGCTATCGACAACGCAAAGCTCAACATCATCGAGATCAAGAGGGGCTGCGGTTCCTGGGAGTGCGGATGTGGCTCTGTCCACTCTCTGCCTTTCGAGGTAATCGGACGCTCCGGATCCGTCACCGTCTACCTCCGTCCCGCACCCCGCGGTATCGGACTGGCAGTCGGAGATGTCGCCAAGAGCCTGCTCACCCTCGCCGGTGTCCACGACTCCTGGGGATTTGCCCGCGGTAACACCAAGACCAAGGTCAACTACTGTGTCGCAACCTTCGACGCACTCAGGCAGACCGCAGTCGTCAGGGTGACCGACGAGCAGGCCGAGAAGCTGAACATCGTCGCCGGACCTATCGGACTCAAAGAGACCGAGACCGACGTTGACAACATGGAGGAGTGAAGATGGCAGCATACGTCGTAATCCGCGTGCTGGGACAGGCTGATGTCAACTACAACATTCAGCACACCATGCACCTCCTCGGACTCAACAGGGTCAACCACGCAACCGTGGTCCCCGTCAACGATGCCTACAAAGGAATGCTCCAGGTCGTCAAGGACTATTGCACCTTCGGTCTGATTGACGAGGAAACCCTCGCCGCCATGATCAAGGCCCGCGGTAAGGTCGTCGGAGACGCACCCGTCACCGACGAGTACGTCAAGGAGCACACCGAGTTCGCAACCATCGACGACCTGGCCAAGGCCATCGTCGCCGGCGAGTACAAGATCAAGGACGTCGAGGGCATGAAGCCCGTCTTCCGTCTCCACCCCCCTATCAAAGGATACGAGGGTAACAAGCACGCCTTCGCAGAGGGCGGAGCTCTCGGAAACAGGAAGGAGAAGATCAACGACCTCGTCATGAGGATGCTCTGAGGTGTCATAAATGCCTAGCAGAACCAAGAAATTCAGGGGTTCCAGGACTCACGGACGCGGAAAGAAATCCGGACGTGGAGCAGGTATCATCGGAGGCCGCGGTAAAGCAGGTCTCGGAAAGACCGGCAAGATCTGGATGCTCAAATACGACAGGAACCACTACGGACGCCACGGCTTCAAGAGGCCCCAGTGCGTCGTGAAGGCCAACAGCACCATCAACGTTGCTGAGCTCCAGAAGAGCATGGACCGCTTCGTGGCCATGGGCTTCGCCAAGCAGGACGGGGACAAGTACTCCGTCAACCTGACCGATGCCGGCATCGACAAGCTTCTCGGAAGCGGAAACGTCGATGTTGCCATCGATGTCATCGTTGCCGAAGCTTCCGCCAAAGCCAAAGAGAAGATCGAGGCAGCCGGCGGATCCGTCGCTGAGTGATTCCATCAGGAGTAGTTCAAATGGATGATGCAAAACCGAGCCTGTTGTACAAGGTGAAACCTATAGGCGACAGGCTCCCCGCAGTCAAGCGTCCCGAAGGGCACGTGCACTTCAGGACCAAGATCATGTGGGTCGCGGTCATCCTGATCCTGTACTTCGTGATGTCCAACGTGTATATCTGGGGACTCGACCAGTCGGGCTCCCTGGATATGTTCGCGCAGTACAGGACCATCATGGCCGGGGCATCCGGTACGATCCTCCAGTTAGGTATTGGACCGATCGTCACCGCGTCCATCATCATGCAGCTGTTCGTCGGTGCGAAGATCATCAAACTTGATCTGAGCAATAAGAAGGACAAGGCCTGCTATCAATCGGTGATGAAGGTCCTGGTCCTGGTGATGATCCTCGTCGAGGCTCTTCCCCAGGTCTACGGATATCTCGTTCCCTCCGATGCGTTCGTATCGCAGTTCGGTAACGGGGGATCCAAGGCCCTGATCATCCTTCAGCTCTTCATCGGTTCCTATCTGGTGTTCCTCTTCGATGAGGTTATCTCCAAATGGGGTATCGGCAGCGGTATCTCCCTGTTCATCGCGGCAGGTGTGGCACAGGCTGTCTTCACCGGTGCGCTGAACTGGTATCCGATTCAGCTCGGAACCGAATACTCGCTGAGCAACCCGCCTGCGGGAACCATCCCTAAGGCAATCTATATCCTCACCCACACCAGCTCCGGTGAGATGGCGTCGGGAGGATACGAGATGATCCTGTTGGGTTCGCCCAACCCGCTCATCGCGCTCATAGGAACGGTTGTGATCTTCCTGGTGGTCGTCTATCTGGAATCCAGCCGTATCGAACTGCCTCTATCCCACGGTAACGCCAGGGGAGCCAGGGGCAGATATCCGATCAAACTGATGTACGCGAGCAACATCCCCGTCATCCTGATGTCAGCCCTGCTGGCCAACATCAGCATGGTGTGCCTGCTCCTGTACACCAACGACTTCCTTAGTTCCATCCCCCTCATCGGAGGAAACGGAGCGATAGGAACGTACGAGACCGGAAGCACCACCGCCTCGGGAGGTATCGCATGGTATCTTTCGACGCCGCAGGGTCTGACAGATTGGCTGATGCCCATCCTCAACCCAGCGTCGTACGGTAACGGACACAGCGTGATACAGAACGTGTGCCATGTGCTGATCTATCTGACCGTGATGGTCATCGGATCGATCATGTTCGCCAAGTTCTGGGTCGAGACCACTAACCTGGGTGCGGAGTCCGTGGCCAAGAACATCATGAGAAGTGGAATGCAGATTCCCGGATTCAGGAGGGACCCCCGTGTCCTGACCAAGGTCCTGGAGAGATACATTCCCACGATCACAGTGCTCTCGGGAGCATTGATCGGTCTGCTCGCAGCTGTGGCAGATATGATCGGAACCACCGGAAACGCATCCGGTACCGGTCTGTTGCTGACGGTAGGAATCATCATACGCTTCTACGAAGCGCTCGGACGTGAACAGATGATGGAGATGAACCCCATGATGAGGGGATTCTTCGGTGGTGAATGATAATGGCAAATCCAGGCAGCCCTGAACAGATGAGGCAGCAGCAACAGCAGAACATGCAGCCGATGCCCAAAGGTACCATGATCGGTATGCTCGGGGTCCTCGTCATCATGATGGTCGTCATGATGTGGAGGGTCCAGATCGGCGAGGCGCTCAACTACGTGTTCAAATACATCGACTTCGGCGGCCAGTACCCCGTACTGACCCTGATGGTCGCAGGTATCATCATGATCACGCTGAGTACCGTCGTCAGGGGATTCCTGTCCGACCCTGTCGCACAGGCCAAGACCCAGCATATCCAGAGCGAGTACAACGCAGAGATGCGCACGGCCCGTACCGAGAACAATCTGTACAAGCTGAAGAAGCTGCAGGAAATGCAGCCTCAGATGATGGCTGCCTCCATGGAGCAGAGCACCAAGATGATGAAGCTCATGCCTCTTACCATGGTCTTCGTCATCCCTATCTACGCGTGGATCTTCTACTTCGTGACCTTCACGATGCACGGAGACACCACTCCCCTGATCATATCCATGCCCTGGGGAACCGCGAACCTGATGGACAACGTGATGGGCTTCATGCCTCTGTGGATCGTCATCTACACCCTCATCAGCCTTCCTATCGGACAGCTGGAGAACAAGCTCATCAACCACATACTGTTCAAGAAACGTCTTAAAGCCCTCAACGCAGGTGAAGCATGAGAATAACCATCAGTGGTCCTCCCGGTTCCGGGAAGACCACTGTCTGTGGCAAACTGTCTGAGGCCCTCGGCCTCAAGGCCGTCGTCTTCGGTCAGGTCTTTAGGCAGCTTGCCGCAGAGAAGGGCCTCACCCTCGTCGAGCTCGGGAAGCTCGCCGAGCAAGATCCTCAGATCGACGCCGACATCGACGCCAAGATCGTGGAGACTGCCCGCAGCAGTCCCGACATAATTCTGGAATCCCGTCTGTCCGCATACATGCTGACCAGGAACGGGATCCCCGCCCTCCGCGTATTTTTGGAGGCCAGCCCCGAGGTCCGTTTCGCAAGGATCGGAATCCGCGAGGAGCAAGAACTACAGCACGCCATCGAGGAGACCAATGCCCGCCAGGCATCCGAGGCCAAGCGCTACAAGATGTACTACGGCATAGACATCACCGATCTCAGCGTCTACGACCTCATCATCAACACGGACAACCTGACTCCCGATGAGGTCCTCCAGAAGATCCTGGACGCCGTACGCGTCCGAACAATGCTGGTCAAGGACCCCAATGCAATCCCTGACAGGTGGGGCAAACGTCCCTCCGACCGTACCGTAGGAGAACTCCTGCAGGGCGGAGTAATCGCTCTCGACAAGCCTTCGGGACCTACGTCCCATCAGGCCACCGCATGGGCCCGCGACGCGCTCCATCTCGATAAGATCGGACACGGAGGAACTCTCGACCCCTATGTCAGCGGAGTGCTCCCGATCTGTACCGGTAAGGCCGTCCGTCTGACCGATATCGTCCTGTCCTCCGACAAGGAGTATGTCTGCCTCATGAGACTCCACGCCGACCGTTCCGAAGAACGCATCAGGGAGGTTATGGGCAGGTTCGTGGGCAAGATATACCAGCTCCCGCCGGTCAGGTCGGCCGTCAAGAGGCAGATCCGTATCCGTACTATCAAGGAGCTGGAGATCCTCGACATCCGCGGAAGGGATGTGCTGTTCCGCATCTCCTGCGACGCAGGCACCTATGTCAGGACCCTCTGCATCGATATCGGGGAGATGCTCCTGTGCGGTGCTTCCATGACCGAGCTCAGACGCACCCGTTCCGGCAAGATGAAGGAGTCCCAGGCTGCGACGCTTCAGGACCTGGCCGATGCGTACATCTTCTGGCAGCAGGAAGGCCGCGGAGAATGGCTCAGAAGCCTCATCAGGCCCATGGAGGTACTGGCGGACCCTCTGCCCAAGATCATCGTCAAAGCGACCGCTGTGGACGCTGTATGCCACGGTGCCGACCTTTCCGTCCGCGGAGTGCACATGCTCGATCCCGAGATCCGCAAGAACGCTCTGGTGGCCATGATGACCGCCCGCGGGGAGCTTGTCGCCATCGGGAAGATGATGATGTCCTCCGACAAACTGATGGCCGCTGATGCCGGTGTCGCTGTCAAGACCGTCCGTGTGTTCATGGAACCCGGCCACTATCCCAGGATGTGGAAATACTCCACCGACCTGGAGGGTTATTCGCCCGCCGAATGAAGAACAAAGAACTTTTTTATCCCCTATGTGATAGGGTAGATGATGGGAATCTTTTCGAAAGAGGAAGTGTTGTTTGAGAAGGAGAATTTCCGTATCGGAGAGTTCGATCCTACGAACTCCACGGGAACCTGTTACTTCAACATAATGAAATTTCCTTTTGACGTGAAGAAGAATCGTATGGTCCGCGTGCATGTGACCTCCGAACTCCCCATTGACGTGGCCGTTGCCACTCAGGACAACGGCGGTCTCTTGGGAGAGGTAGGCGGTACCACCGATGTAACGCTCGGGCCATTCAGCACAAAGAACTGTACCGATATGTGCGTGTTCCTGGGTATCACCCCCGGGGACAAATCCACCGTTTCGGTCAAGGTTTGGTCTGACAGTAAATGATGCACTTGGAAGAAGGGGAAAAACACAGTTTCTGGGCTGAGAGCCTGCCGGCCGGACTGTCAGTCGTAAGGCAGTTCGACAAGATCGTTCTCGCGCTTTGGTTAATCTGTATTGTAGGCTACTGCGTAGCCGTGGCACTGTTGAACGATCGTACCGTCCTGGGTCATGTGATAACAGCACAGGCGCTTCTGGCCTGCATCGCCCTGCCTTTCGTCATGGTGGGTCTGCTGTACATCATCGACAGGCGTAACATTGCGTCACTGGTCATCACAGTCGTATTGGCTGCAGCGACGTTCGCACTCACCAGGCAGCTGACATACATCCTGGTCATCGTGTACCTGTTCATCGGTGCCCTGGGAGTGGCATGCGTGGTCGACGCCATCCAGAGGGTGATCTTCTACAAGGTCGTGGGCCATATCAGGTATGCCAACGTCAAAGAGCATCTGACCCCCGGCGACAGGGTCTTCTCCTTCCTGTTCAACATCCCTCCGGACCTGGATACCAGGAACATTGCCATCAACCCCAAATCCGTGGGCACCAAGTTCCCCTGGAAGGATATGGGCAGTACCGTGGTACTCTCCCTCATCGTGGGAATGTTCTTTTGGATCTATCTCTCCATGAACCCCGCCTTCCTTAATCTGGAGTACACTGCTAACATTCCTATCTTCATCTTCGGCATCACTCTCTACGTACCTATCCTGATCCTGCCCTTCTCGGTGTTCAAATCCCTGGATGTCAAGATCGGTACCAACTACCGTGATTTCAAGCTCTACAACGGTGTCACCGCCACCATTTACAGGATGGCCGTCCCCGTCTTCGCCGCGCTCCTCCTGGTTCTGAGGGCGGTATTCGAGCAGGACAATCCTGTCGAGGTGCTGCTGTACATCGGTTTCAGTGCCGTCATCATTCTTTTCGTCGTATTCCTGACTTCCATCATCTACTACTACGCCATGGAAGCCACGACCTCTGCGGACATCGCCAAGAAGTGGAAGATCTTCATCCCCGTCCCTCTCCTCCTCAGTCTTCACGAGGATACCGTCATCAGGAAGAAGTACCCCGGTACGCCTGTGAGGGACGAGAACGACATGTCCGATATCAATCTGGCACTCGACAAGCGCAACTGAAAAATTGTGAGGAATGTGCCTGCTGGCACATTCCTCATGCGGACTCAGTCGTAGTACTGGCCGCTGGTGTTAGGATTGGCCCTTCCGGGGCTGCTCCAGTTCTTGAAGATGGGTTTGAAAAGCTCCACGGAGGACATTCCGGGAGTCTTGCGGAGTCCGATGAGTTCGGGTTCCTTGTTGTTGTTGATGATGATCTTGTACTTCTGCTCGACACCGTTGGCACTGATGGGGGCCTGATTGTTCTTGACGATGGCGGCCATGGTCTGCTCGGCCATGAACTGGATGTCCTCAGGGGTGTACTCATCGGGGACGGTCAGCATGAAGCAGTTCTCCTCCGTCTCGCCGTTGATCATGAATCCGACATCGGTCTTGTCCAGGAGTTTCCTGTACTTGTCACCGGTCTCGTCGGCGGGGGACAGCTCTGCCAGCCTCTTCTTGAACTTGTAGGTGATATCCAGATAGATGGCTTCCTCACCAAGTATGTTCCACATACCTACTGCATAGGTAATCGCCTTAATAGTTGTTCGTTAAACGGGGGTTCTGGGTCTACCCCAACTTTAAAGTATTTTATAACTATGAGCGCACAATGGCAGAGGATTTCAAGGTCACCCCTTGGGAAGTGACCGGAGACATAGACTACGACGTTCTGATGAAGAAGTTCGGAACGACCCCCATCAGCAAGGACCTGATGGACAGGATCTCCCGTTATGGGGAACCCCATTACATGATGAGGCGCGGAATATTCTACTGCCACCGCGACCTCGGTCTGCTGCTCGACGATTACGACAAGGGTAACAAGTTCTATCTCTACACCGGCAGGGGACCTTCGGGAAACACCCATCTGGGTCATGTCATGCCCTGGATCTTCAACAAGTGGGTGCAGGATACCTTCAAGTGCGATATGCTCTTCCAGATGACCGATGATGAGAAGTTCCTGTTCAAGGACCTAACTCTGCACGACACCCGCAACATGGCTTACGAGAACGCTCTGGACTTCGTGGCCCTGGGATTCGATCCCGAGAAGACGAAGATCATCGTGGACACGGAGAACATCAAGACACTGTATCCTCTGGCACTCCGTGTCGCCAAGAAGGTCACGTTCTCCACCGCCAAGGCCGTGTTCGGTTTCGACGGCGAATCCAACATCGGAAGGATCTTCTTCACCACCCTGGAATCCGCCCCCGCGTTCATCCCCTCGGAGATCGAGGGCAAGCCCACCCGCGTGGTCATTCCCTGCGGAATCGACCAGGACCCCCACTTCAGGGTCACCCGCGATGTGGCACAGGGACTCGGCTACCACAAGCCGTCCATGATCTACTGCAAGATGTGCCCCGGCCTCAACGGCGGGGACAAGATGTCCTCTTCGGACGAGAACGCCACCATCTACACCACCGACACCCCCAAACAGGTCAAGAAGAAGGTCGGAAGGGCGTTCACCGGAGGGTGCGTCAGCGTGGAGGAGCAGAGGGAGAAGGGAGGAAATCCCGATGTCTGCGCTGTCTTCAAGTACAATTTCTATCTCTTCGAGCACGACGATGCCAAGCTCAACGAGCTGGCTGACAAATGCCGTCGCGGAGAGATCCTCTGCGGTGAGTGCAAGGTCGCCCTCACCAGCAAGATAAACGTCTTCCTCGAGAATCATCAGGCCAAGAGGGAAGAGGCCAAAGAGATAGTCAAGCAGATGACCTTCGAAGGTTTCAAATGGTGAGTACGATGGATATGAAGGAGTTACTCGAAGGACTTAGCTACAACGAGAAAAGACTGCTGCTGGCACTTGATCAGAACGGGGGCCGCGGAAGCCCTGCGGACATGATCGAGAAGGGCGGTTTCGGCCTGGAGGTCGAGGTCATGGGTTCCGCCTCATGGCTCGCATCCAAGGGCCTCGCCGAGATCAGCGAGGACAGCACCAAGTACTTCGAACTCACCGACGTGGAGGAATCCAAAAAGGGTCTTCCCGAGAGGAGGGCACTCACCGCCATCGACTCCAACGGCGGCAGCATGGCCCTTTCCGCCCTGGCCGGTGCCATGCCCGGAGAGGATAACATCGCCGTCGGTTGGCTGATGAGGAAGAAGCTCGCCACCATGCAGGAAGTCTCCGGAGAAAAGGGCCTGGTGCTTACCGACCTCGGAAAACAGACCATCGGCAAGCAAATGCCTGACGAGGAGCTCATCGCACGCATGATCGGGGCTCCCGTAGAGGAGAAGGATGCTGATGCAAAGGTCATCAAGGACCTCAAGGGCCGCAAGGGAATGATCAAGGAGACCATCGTCACCAAGAGGGAGATCACCCTCACCGCCGACGGTGTGTCCGCCGCCCGTTCCGGAATCGAGATCAAAGAAGAACTCACAGAGGTCACCGACGAGGTAATCCAGAGCGGCAAATGGAAGGACGTGGAGTTCAGGAAGTATGATGTGCAGACCTTCGCTCCCGCAGCGTACCCTGCCAAGAAGAACCCCCTGACCAGGCTCGGCAACGAGGTTCGCAGGCTGTTCACCGATATGGGATTCACCGAGATGTCCTCCGAGTACGTGCAGAACGCATTCTGGAACATGGACACCCTCTTCATCCCCCAGGATCACCCTGCCAGGGATATGCAGGATACCTTCTTCCTCGACAACCCCGAGACTATCCCTCTGGATGACAGGGAACTCGTCGCCAAGATCAAGGCCATCCACGAGAACGGAGGAGACACCGGTTCCACCGGCTGGGGAGGCACCTGGTCGGAGGAGAAGGCCTCCCAGGCACTCCTGAGGACTCACTCCACGGTCAGCAGTATCAGATACATCGCAGAGCATCCCGACGCACCTCAGAAGGCATTCTCCATCTCCAGGATTTTCAGGAAGGAGTCCATCGACGCCACCCACCTGCCCGAGTTCAGTCAGATCGAGGGTATCGTCATCGATGAGAACGCCAACCTAGACATGCTCATATCGCTCATCCGCGAGTTCTACGCCAGGATGGGATTCGACAAGATCAACGTCCGCCCCAGTTACTTCCCGTACACCGAACCCTCCCTCGAGCTCGAGGTCTTCTTCAACGGCAAGTGGCTCGAACTGGGCGGTGCCGGAGTGTTCAGGCCCGAGGTGCTCGCACCTTTCGGAGTCAAGACCCCTGTCCTTGCATGGGGATTCGGATTCGAGAGGCTGGCGATGCTCAAGTGGAACATCACCGACATCAGGGATCTTTACATCTCCGATCTCGACTCTCTCAAGAAGAACACCATCTACTGATTTCAGGTGAAAGAGACAGCAGTGCCAGGCTTGGCAATCTCGTCGGCTAGGAACTGCAGTTCGTGCTTCTTGTAATCGGGAGCGGCAGCCTTTGCTTTTCCCAACAGAGCTACCGCTGAATCCCTGTCGCCTTTGCTGTATGCTATTTCCGCACGGGCTCTGAGAACCTCGTCGAGATAGGTGACGTCGCCGATCCTTTCCATAGCTTCTATCGCGTCTATGACGATGGATTCGGCAGTCTCCGTATCGCCCATGCACAGCAGAGCCTTCGCCAGCAGCATGGCGGCTGCGGGATGGCGGGTCTGAGCGTAGACGTTGTCCGCACAGTTGGCTGCGTCCTCGTATTCCTTGTTCAGTATGTCGATCTGTGCCTGGGTGAGTTCCGCCATAGGCGAGCCCAGTTTGCGGAGGTCTTTATAGCAGGCTTTCAGGGCATCTACGGATTTACAGGCGAATGCGGTCTGACTCCTCATCCACAGGATGGTATCGTTACCGGGGTTCTCCTGGTTGATGATGCCGAGACTTCTGAGGAGGTCCTCATTGGGGTTGGAGGTCAGCTCATACTGATGAGCCCGGGCGAACTTGCCTGCCTCGGCGGTCCTGCCGGCTTCCACTAGATGATACAGTCTTTCCTGCAATGCGCCTTTCTCCAGCCAGTAATCGGCGGCCCAGCTGTGCCATCCGCGGACGGTATCCATGGAGACTTTGTCCAGGTATCTCAGTGCAGTCTCGCGGGGGATGCTGGCCATCCCGGCCGCATCCGTCGGGAGTACGCCGGTCGGGGTGGGAGGGAAGGTGTCACGGGGTATCGGCACCCTAAGAACGCACACCTTTCCGAAGACATTTCTGTCCGCTTCCGAGAGGGAGTTCCATTTGGTCTCTGGGTCGCAGCGCCTCATGTCGAGGAGCACATCGATATCGATGCCTTCCTGGATGAGCCTTCCTTTGGACTCCTCAGCCCTGGTCAGACCCTCCTTGGTGATGCTGTACACCAGCCTCTTGCTGCGGGCACCTTTCTGATGTGCCAGCCAGTTCATTACCAACCCTGTCTCACCGAGTTTCTTCAGGTCGATGGAGGCATGGGCGCGGGTGATTCCGACGACCATGGCGATACCGTCCTGAGTCAGGTCGAAGGGGACGTTGTAGATCTGCCCGGGGAGGACGTTGCTGAATCTCGCCAGATGGAGGAGGATGCGCTCCTTCACAGTGACATCCTTGATGGTGAACGTTGCCATGGTTTTTTCACCGATAGTTATAATAAAAAGTAGACGGGTCGCATTTTTACATTCATCAAGGGTTGTAACATGCGCAGACTGATAGTTCGGTACGAGAAGGACATAGCTTCCGTGAACATGGTGGACAGGTTCATACAGGGAGGACAATGGTCCGAGGCAGGTACCGACCGGGAGGGGCGCAGATACATCACAGACGGGGACGACACAGTGGTCTATCTCCAGCACCAGCACATCCGGTCCGAGCATCTGGACCGTGACGCGAAGGAAGCAGGTTTTGCATTCGATGTGATAGTGTTCCCTTCTGTCCACAGCGCCCAGAGCGGCATCCCCGCGCTGACCGTTCATCCTATCGGCAACTATCACGAGGCTGAGCACGGCGGAGAGGAGGGAAAGCTCGTCCCTGCCTGTCCCGCGGTCATGACTGACATGCTGCGTGCCATCAAGGCCGAGTGCAACATCCCCGAGTACAGCATATGTTTCGAGGTTACTCATCACGGCCCCTATCTCGAGACCCCCACCATGTTCCTGGAGATTGGCAGCGACGAGAGCTGCTGGGGCAGGAGCGATGCGGCGGACATCCAGTCGAGAGTGCTCGCCAAGGTCAGGGAGAAGAACGATTATGTCAATGTGATTGGTATCGGAGGAGGCCATTATGCTCCGAGATTCACCGAGCTGGCACTATCGAGCAAGGTCAATTTCGGACACATGCTGCCCAACTATCAGATGGAGGGCAGGAGCGACGAGGATGTGGCCGCCTCGATCAGAAAAGCGACCGAGGCGAGCCGTACTGAATGTGTTTTCATCCACCGTAAATCCATGAAGGGCTCGCAGGCCACGCATCTCCGCGAGATGGCGGAATCCCTGGGCTGCGAGGTCATGAGATCCGAGGATTTCGAGCCGCTCACTGGGAATTGATGTAGGTTCCGGAGAAGGGCTGGCCGAGGATAGCTTTCTCGAGCTCTGCCAGGTTCCTTCCGTCTACCATCTGGATATCGATCTTTTCCTTCTTGGCGATCTGCACTCCGAGAGGGTCGAACACACTGGATTTGCCGGCTCCGTGGTCCTTGTAGACCAGGGCGTCGAGCTCGTCGATGGTGAGTTTGTCGTATCTTACTGCATCAGGGTTCTTGCGGGGATCGTCCGAGTATACCGCGTCGACGGAGGTCGCGTTGATCACACGCTTCGCACCGAGTTCGCAGGCCAGCATGGTGGCGACCGCGTCGGTGGTGTGACCGGGTTCGGTACCGCCCATGACCACGATTCCGCCCTGTCTGAACTTGTCCGCGGCGGTCTTCACATCGAGGGGGATGTCCACCGAGGACTTGTCTCCAAGCGCAAGTGCCAGAAGTCCCGCGTTGAGCCTGGTGCAGCCGATGCCGAGCATGTCGAGGTCATACTCCTTACCGCCGAGTTCCCTGCCGGTGACGGTGTAGTACCTGGCGATTTTTCCTCCTCCGCAGACTACGCATACACGTACTTTTTCGGAGGCTTTTTTCAGCATTTCGGCGAGTTTTCCAATATAAACCGAATCGTTCTGGTCCGGAATGAGGATGGAACCGCCGATGGAGATGACGACAATATCCTGGCTCATGTGTAACACTTTTTATAGGGATGTAGGTTAGGGATAAAATCATTGCCGAAGGTATGAACAATGTCAACCGACAATTCAGCAAACAGGGCCCGTTACGATTTTAAAAAGGCCATGGAAGAGATCAAAAACTATCGAGGCAGAGGCACCGAACTCATTTCGGTGTACGTTCCGCCCGGCAAGCTAATTTCGGATGCCATGGCCTATCTCAGAGACGAGGAGGGCCAGGCCCAGAACATCAAATCGAAGACCACTCTCAAGAACGTCACCAGCGCCATCGACTCCATCATGGCCCGTCTTAAGACGTATAACAAGGTCCCCGAGAGGGGAATCGTCATCTTCTGCGGAGAGGTCCCCCGCGCCGGAGACCAGACCAAGATGGTCCAGTACGTCATCGATCCCCCGGAAGCCATCACCGCCTTCCTCTACCGCTGCGACTCCGCATTCTTCACGGAGCCCCTCGACGGTATGCTGGTGGACAAGAAGTTCTACGGACTGCTGGTCATGGACAGGAAAGAGGCCACCATCGGTATGCTGGCCGGAACCAAGATCCAGGTGCTCAAGCACTTCGAGTCCATGGTCCCCTCGAAGCACCACCAGGGAGGTCAGTCGTCCGTCCGTTTCGAGAGGCTTATCGAGATTGCCGCTCACGAGTTCTTCAAGAAGATCGCAGACAACTGCACCACTTGCTTCCTGGACAACCTGATGGACCTGGAGGGTATCATCATCGGAGGACACTCCCCCACCAAGGATTTCTTCTACAACGAGCAGTACCTTCACCACGAGCTCCAGAAGAAGGTCATCAAGCCCCTCATCGATACAGGTTACACCGACGAATCCGGACTGAAGGAGCTCGTCGACAACGCACAGGGCTCCATCGCCGACCAGCAGCTTTCCCAGGAGAGGGAGATGATGCAGAGGCTGTTCCGCGAGATCAGGAAGACCGAGGGCGGACTCGACGCCTACGGAGAGGACGATGTGCGCCACTGCGCCGAGATGGGTGCGGTCGACACCTTCCTCATCTCCAGCCAGCTCAGGAAGTACCGCTGCAACTGCCAGTGCAGTTCCGGACACACTTTCGACATCACCATCGACGATCCCGAAGCACCCCTGAAATGTCCCCAGTGCGGGGCCAACGCCAAGGTGCTCGACAGCAAGGACCTTATCGACGACTTCTTCGAGATGGCCGACACCTACAATTCGAACATGCAGCTGATCACCCCCGATTCCGAGGAGGGAGGAATGCTCCTGAAGGCTTTCGGAGGAATCGCAGCGCTTCTCAGGTACAGACTGGAGTGATAGAATGATCGTAATGGAGAAGTTCGTCGCGGAATGCGAGGATGCTGTCGTCAAGGCACTGGCAGCCATGGGTGCCCCTTCCGACCTGAAACTGGTCAAGGAGTTCCCCGAAACTGCCGATCTGGCTATACCCTGTTTCACTTTCGCAAAACCCCTCAAGATGGCCCCTGTCGTCATCGCGGAGAAGATTGCCTCGGAGATTAAGGCCCCCTGCGGTCTCATCGCCGGGGTCACCCCCCTCAACGGATACCTGAACTTCACGGTGGACACCACCGCCCTCGTCACCGACCTCCTCACCGAGGTAGCGGAGCAGGGTGATTCCTTCGGCAAAGGCAAGCCCACCGGCATCAGGGTCAATGTCGAGCACACTTCCACCAACCCCACCGGACCCGTTCACGTGGGACGTGCAAGGAACCCCATCATCGGAGACACCCTCGCACGCTGCCTGAGGATGCGCGGACACGACGTCACCACCGAATACTACGTAAATGACGTAGGAAAGCAGGTCGTCATGATGTCCTGGGGAGTCGCCAACGTGACCCCCGAGGAGGTCCAGAAGGAGATCGAGGAGACCGAGAAGGCCGACGACCGTGACAAGGTGGACCACAGGCTGGTCTACAACTACAGGGTCGCCACCAAGAAGATCCACGAGGTTCCCGAGATGGAGGCCGAGATCGCCAGTCTCCTGGAGAGGTTCGAGGCCGGTGACCAGGAGGTCATCGACTACGTGAAGAAAGTGGCGGAGACCATGCTGGGAGGAATCAACGAGACCCTCGCATCCATGAACGTCACCCTCGACAGGTACACCTGGGAATCCAAGTTCATCGCCAACGGCGCAGCCAAGGAGATCGTCTCCAAGTTGCAGAACACCCCCTATTCCGGAAAGACTGATGACGGTGCGTCCTACGTCGACCTCAAGGACTTCGGAATCCACGGAAAGAACACCAAGTTCACCTTCACCCGTTCCGACGGAACCACCCTTTACACCACCAGGGACCTTGCCTACCACATGGACAAGTTCTCCCGTGCCGACAGGGTCATCGACGTCCTCGGAGAGGACCAGAAGCTGGGGTCCCAGCAGCTGTGTTCCGCACTCCAGATCATGGGCGTCGACAGGAAGCCCGAGGCACTGTTCTATGCCTTCGTCTCCCTCCCCGAGGGAAGGATGTCCACCCGTAAGGGTGTCGTCGTCTACCTCGACGATCTGATCGATGAGGCAGTCGACCGTGCCTACGCGGAGATCCAGAAACGCCGCAGCGACCTTTCCGAGGAGCAGATGCAGGCTATCGCCAGGGCGGTCGGAGTAGGTGCCGTCAGGTACAATATCGTCCGTGTCGGTTCCGACAAGCAGCTGGTCTTCAAGTGGGAGGATGCGCTGTCCTTCGACGGAAACAGCGGACCATACTTACAGTATGTCCACGCCAGGGCCTGTTCCATCCTACGCAAGGCAGGCAAGTTCGAGTCCTGCACCGACGGTTCCAAGCTCACCGATGAGTACGAGATCAAACTCGCCAAGGCACTCGCCAGGTTCGAGGCCGTACTCAAGGACATCGACGAGACCAAGCGCGTCAACATGATGCCCGCCTACGGACACGAGGTAGCGGCCATCTTCAACCAGTTCTACGCAGCTGTGCCAGTACTTCAGGCTAACGATGCCAGGGAGGCCCGTCTCACCCTTGTGGAGGCCACCCGTGTCGTGCTGAAGAACGTCCTCTGGTGTCTCGGTATCGAATCCCCCGAGGAGATGTGAACATGGAATTCCGTCCCATGAAGCTCAAGGACCTGAAGAAGGTCCGCGAGCTGGAGATAGAGCTCATCAAGGAGTACTTCTCCAGCACATTGGAGAACAAATGGGACGAATTCCCCGAGGAATGGCGCGACAATCTTGGCGCCAGCAGCAGAAACCATTTCCAACCCTATCTCGACAGCGGCCTGAGTTTCGTTGCCGAGGAGGATGGGGAGATCTATGGATTCATCTTCGCACAGATGCTCCACCATATCGCCGATTGCAACAATCTCGTTTGGATCGAGAACATGGGTGTCGATCCCATGGTCCGTAGGAACGAGATCGGCTACCGCCTGCTCAGGGAGACCCTGAGGGCGGGAAGGGCGCAGGGTGCGGAGGTCGCCCACAGCATGATCCAGCCGGACAATGCACCGTCGATCATGCTTCACAAGAAGATCGGGTTCTTCATCGATAACCGCAAGATAGCGCTCATCGATCTCAAGGATCCAAAACTCACACTCTGATCTTCATAAAAAAGGATGTTTAAAGGGTTTGAGTGGGTGAATCCTTTCGGACTCACTCTTTTTCCTTTGCCTCGAGCTCTGCCTTGGCCTTGTTGGTGGCCCTGGTGATGATCATGGTGGCGGCAACCGCGATGACGGTAACGAGGAGGGCGTAGATGAACAGCCCGACGAGGTCATCAGCAGTTCCGAAGATTGCTGCGATGACTGCCTTGATGGTCTCGTTCCATGCAAGAGCGGCGACCAGTCCGAACGCAGAGATAATCAGTGCGGACAGGGACTGAAGGAACTGAAGCTTGAAAGAATCAGCCATGTATTGTTTAATTCTATTTCTTTATAAAAGCATATTGGAAAAGGATTCCGCCCCCGGAGGGGCGGTAAATGAGTTTCACTTCCTTCTGGAACTTGTGTACTTTATCTTGCCGGTCTCTTCGGAACCGCCATACTTCTTCTTCTCGGTCTTGGTGGGGGCGGCCTGGGGCTCAGCGGCCTTGGCAGCCTCTTTCTCCTGTTCAAGCTCGGTGAAGGTGGTGGTGGGCTTGTTCCTGGGGTTGGCACGCATGTAGATGACAGCGATGATGACGACGATGATTGCAACAATCACGATTGCGACGTACGTGGTGAGGTTGGACCAGACGTTCTTGGCGACGTTGAGGTTGTACGCTGCCGAAGCGGTTGTACCGTCATTGGTGAGCTGGATGCTGAGCTGGTGGGTTCCCGCGGACAGCTTGAAGCTCACGGAGATGGAAGTCGTGGTACTTTCGACGGTCTGGGTCTGGGTTTTGATGACATTGGTGTTCTCGAGGATGGTGATGGTGGCTTCTCCGTCGACAACGGTTACGGGGATGGTCAGAGTACCTTCGCGGTCCTGTTTGAAACCGGATGCGCTGATACCGTCCTGGTTGATTCCGATTGCATCGGACTCGGATGCAACAACGACTGCACCGAATGCCACGACGGTCATCAGGAGGGCTGCCAGGAGAGTGAAGGTCTTCTTGGCGTTGACGGTGATCATGAGACGATTTCCTCCAGCCTCTCCTGCTCGATTCCTTCCCTGACCATTCTTGCAAGTCTCCTTCCGGTGCTCATGTTGGTGCGGTAGAGGGAGTTTCCGTAGGGGTGTCCGACATCCATGTGGACGTTGGTTCCTCCTCCGATCCTGGGCGCCACATCGTAGATGTAGAAGTGCAGGTCCTTGTCGACGCAGGTCTGGAGACAGAAGGGTCCGACGATTCCGGGGTCGTAGTGGGTCTTGGAGGCGGCGACGTATTTCTCGGCCATCTCGAAGGCCTTGTCGAGGAGGGACTCCCTGAGGGTGGCGGAGTTGTGTCCGCAGACGGTGTACTCGGGGATGATTCCGTCGTTCTCGAGCTCGACCTGCTGTTTTCCGGGGAGCCTGACATATCCGTCGAGGGAGGACTCGAACCTCCAGTCGATACCGAGGAGCTCCACTTTTTCTCCGTTCTCCTTGATGGGGTCGTAGAAGAAGTCGAGGTTGAAGACAGGACCGATGATGTACTGCTCCATCCTGGCGTGCTTCTCGAAGTCGGGGGTCAGGACGCCCTGTTTGATGAGCTCCTGGGACTTCTCCACGTACTGCTCGTAGGAGACGGCGGTGAAGAATCCCCTCTCGAGTTTCTTCTGGGCGTGGTGGACCTTGATGATGGTGAGGCCGTCGATGTCCTCGGGCTTCTCCACTTTCTTGGGGAAGGGAAGGTTGGCTTTCTCGAGGATCCAGTAGTAATCACGGGCCTCTCCCCTCTCTTCGGACCTGAGCATGTTCCTGCTTCCAATCATGGGGACCTTCCAGTCGTTCTCGACGGAGTCGATGTCGACGTAGGATGTGAAGGACCTGTTGGGGACCCAGAGGGTGTTGGTGTCCATCAGGAACTTCTGGTTCTCGGGTTTCATGACGTCCACGAACTTGTCGACGAGAAGGGTGTCGTCGACGAATCCGCAGAGGTGGTTTCCTTTGCTGTCGTTGTAGGACCTGAAGTACCTGTCGAAGGTCTTCTCCCTGCCCTTCTGGCACACTGCGAGGGTCTTGAAGCCCTCCTCGTATGCTCCGTCGCAGGTGTCGAGTGCGGAGTGGGACCCGAGTACTCCGATCCTTGCCTCTTTCTTGTTATAGCGGCCGAGATTAGCCAAAACTTCATCTCTGCTGATCATGTTGATTCCTGTCTGTGGATAGCCTTTCCCCCTATAATAAGGACACGTGCCCGCGCGTGTGCCTCAGATGAAAAACGAGATGACGAACACCAGTACGGCGGAGCCGAGCAGATCCATGACGGAGGAGGTGATCGGGATACTGTGGTCGTCGGGGTCGAGACCGAACTTGGTGGCGGCTATCGCCACGTAATACGAGAGCAGGTTCAGGATGGTGGTGGCCAGGAATCCCGCCAGCAGGATGATGGCTAGGGTCCTGCCGAGACCTATGTTGTCTACCCCTCCGGTGAGGATCATGGCCGCGAACGAGATCAGGCCGATGTACAGGAAGGTCACCATGGCGCAGATGTACATGAGGACGAAGTTCTCGCCGGCTCCCGCACGGGGGATCCAGTCAGACTCCAGGGTACCGAGGTGGATCATGGACGACAGCCTGGAGGTGAGCATTCCGGAGAGGGCGTTGCCCTGGTTCAGGAAGGCGGGCAGCATGATGATCAGCACAGCGTATGCGATGAGGGCGTCCTGCTGGTCCTGGATGACGATTCCCGCTCCGATCTCGAAGATGAGGCAGATCATGAGGATGGGAAGGGACTGTACCAATACACGCTTCGCCTCGCCGGAGAAGTCCCTCCTTCCGACCTTGCGTTTGAGTATGTAAACACCGAAAACAACGGTGACCGCGATGAGGGCGAAGGACACTCCGATGATGATCCATTCCCCATGTGCCAGCTCAAGGATTTTGTCCTTGAAGAGCCAGGTCGCGACGAAGATCATCGGCATGGTCACGATGTCTCCGATGGCGGCAATCAGAGGGGCGGTGATGTTGTCCACGTCCCACTCCCTCTTGTTGCCCACATAGGCGATGAGGATGTTGAACATCAGCACGATGATTCCCGAGATCACTCCGCCCACGGTGGATATGAAGATGAAATCGAAGACGGTGATGTTGGCGTTGAAGAATGCAGCAGCGACGGCCCAGGTGGTCACACCCATGGCAATCGACATGATCAGCGTGAGGAGGATGGTGGATTCCACGTTCGCCCTCAGGACCGTACCCTTGCGGAGACTCATCTCGAAGGTACCGATGTTCATGGCGGTACCGATCCTGCTTCCCATGGCGCCGAAGATGTTACCCCTCATGCCGATGGCCGAGTAGATGAGGATCATCATACCGGAGATGCTGACGAGGGTCTCCTCCATGGTGGAGAGGAGGATACCGGCGAAGAGGTCCGCGGTTCCGGCGATGACGAGTGCCGTCAGGCCCATCACTATTGCGGATTTGTTCCGCGCGATGAAACCTTTAGCAGAGCCGTACCTACCGGACAAAAAATCACCTCAAACCATGTTACTTCGGAAAGGGGATTTCCGTTATTATATAAATGGGACACGCACCCACGTTTATATAGCGTGCAAGCGTTCAAAATAAGCGATACTTGCAAAGTATAGGTGAACCCAGTTGCCTAATAGTCATTCGCGTTCGGCCTTAACGAAGGCCCCCGGAACCAAAGGGGGAGAACTCTGATGAGCGACCCCGATGATATTTCTAACCTTCAGCACGTGGACATGTCTGTCCGCGAATTATTAACCGAGATGAAAGACACCTCCGAGGTCATCGTCGATCTCGCATACGCCTCGCTGATGTACAACAGCGACAACATGGCCCAGAAGGTCCGCGACCTGGAGGATGACATGGACGACCTGAAGTTCGCCATCCGTTACAAGGCACTCCTGTCCAGCAGGACCAAGGAGGACGCCAGGCAGCTCTCCGGTCTCTTGGAGGTGGCATCCGCCGCCGACAGGATCTCCAACGCGGCATCGGACATCGTGAGCCTGCTGAGGTTCCCGCCGGAGAAGAGGCCGCTCATCACCGATATCCTGCTGGAGTCCGATGAGAGGATCCGTATGATCCGCATCAAGCCGGAGTCCACCATGGTCGGGAATACCATCGAGAGGCTGGCCATCGAGGCCAACACCGGATGCAAGATCATCGCCATCAAGAACCGTCACGGATGGACCTACGACCCTGAGTACGATATGAAGATCAGGGCCAATGATGACATCGTGGTCCGCGGTACCGACGACGGTGCAGACCTCCTTACCCAGTATGCCGCAGGCAGGAAGGAGTGGGTCTTCGAGGAGACCCCCACCGAGGAGCAGGCGGAGCAGGAAGCGGAGGAGAACGAGCGCGAGGAGGAACAGCTCTCGGAGGAGCTCAGAGGAGATGATGAGGAATGAAGTCCAAACTCGAATCCATGTTCCTGGAGCTGAAGGACACCTCAGAGATGATGGTGGACCTTGCGTATTCCTCGCTGCTTTATGATAACGTCGAAATCGCCGAGGAGGTCCTGTCACTGTACGACCGCATGGAGGAACTCTCCGAGAGGATCCAGGACGAGATCGTTCAGGTCAGCCGTTCCATGCCCGACGAGGTCGCCAGGGCTGTGGTCACTACCCGTCTCATGGATAGCATCCTAGAGATCGCCGATGCGGCCCGTTCCATCGCAGATGTCGTGGTCAGAGGATTGGCAGAACACCCTGTGCTGGCACTGTCGATCCGCGACTCGGATACAACCATGTGTCTCGCCAAGGTCGGAAGCGAATCCATCCTTGCCGGCAAGACCCTCGGGGAGCACTCGCTCGCCACCAACACGGGAATGTTCGTCCTCGCCGTAAGGAGGGAGGATGACTACATCTTCGGTCCCGGATGGGACACCCGTCTCGAAGCGGGAGACATCCTCATCGCGAGGGGTCCCGAGGACGCTGTCAGTTACTTCAAGGACATCGTCGACGGAACCAGGACCGAATTCTGAAACTTTCCTGCCCCGGGTCGCTGGGGCACTCTTTTCATATTCCAGCCACAAAGATTCCTGCGTATCTGCCGATTATAGCTCCGACCACACAGATTCCTGCGTTGAGGATGAAGTTCAGTCCCGCCTGCCAGACTTTGCCGTCAAAGAATAATCCTACGGTGTCGAGAGTGAAAGTTGACATGGTCGTGAACGCACCGATCAAACCGGTGAAAAGGAAGAGTCTGGTCTCCAGGCTCATGCCTGTGTAGGCGAACATGATGAATGCCATCATGAACGAACCGATGATGTTGACCGTGAACGTGGCCCAGGGGAACTGGCTCGAATCTATGAACTGGCCGACTAAGAATCTGAGGACGGCACCGATGGCTCCGCCCAATGCCACAAGCAGGATCTCGGTAGGGGTTATCATATTATCAGGTCAATCCATGGGTTACCCAACGGAAGAGAAGTCGAAAAGTAAGAGTGGTAGCCCCGTCCAGATTCGAACTGAAGTCCCAAGATCCAGAGTCTCGGATGATTGACCACTACACTACGGGGCTGTGTAATCGCCTCAATTCGCTAATGCTTTTAATACTTTTGGATAAGAAAAGAAGGGCCCGAAGGCCCTGTGAATGTGTTTACTGGATGGCCTTCTTGACCTTGGCGAAAATCTCGTCGATCTCACCGATTCCGGGGATGGTGCAGATCTTGCCTGCCTTGGTGTAATAGTCCACCAGGGGCTGGGTCTTCTCGTGGTAGGTCTTCAGCCTGTTCTTGACGGTCTCTGCCTTGTCGTCGTCCCTCTGGTAGAGTTCGGAGCCGCACTTGTCGCACTTGCCCTCGCATTTCGGGGGGTTGTAGACGAGGTGGTAGACTGCCTGGCACTCGGGGTTGGGGCAGGAGCGCCTCTGGGTGAGCCTCTCGATGAGTGCCTCGTCGGCGACGTCGAAGTTGAGTGCGAGGTCGACGTCGAGCTCTTTGTCGAGTGCCTCTGCCTGCTCGACGGTCCTGGGGAATCCGTCGAAGATGATGCCGGGGACCTTTCCGAGGGACTGGATCTTGTCCTTCATGAGTCCGATGATGACGTCGTTGGGGACGAGTGCGCCGGAGTCCATGTAGGTCTTGGCGAGCTTTCCGAGTTCGGTGCCGTTCCTGACTGCCTCACGGAGCATGTCTCCGGTGGAGAGCCTGACGTATCCGAGTTCGGTCTGGAGTTTTTCGCCCTGAGTTCCTTTTCCTGCTCCGGGGGGACCGAGCAGTACGATCATGGATTTCATGCGGAGCCCTAAACCTACATAGATATTAAATTGTCGGGCGGGCGCGCCCGTGCATGGGCGCACGATTAAATGCTAAAAGGAAAATGGACCGTCGATACAAATGGCAATCGACCAGAAGATTATCGACGAATTGGAGAAGGTCGTCGGAAAGGACCGCATCTCCACTGCCCCCGCTGTACTGTACACCTACGGGTTCGATTCTTCGATTTACCACCACGATCCCGATGTGGTCGTGCAGCCCGTGACCACCGAAGAGGTCTCGGAGATCATGAAGATCGCCTACAAGTATGAGATCCCGGTCACCCCCAGGGGTTCCGGTACCGGTCTCTGCGGAGCGGCAGTCCCCATCAACGGCGGAATCGTTGTCGCCATGCAGAAGATGAACAAGATCAAGAAGGTCAGCATCGAGGACCTGTGGGTCGACGTGGAGGCAGGATGCATCTACAACGACCTCAACGCTGAGCTTGCCAAGTACGGATTCTTCTTCCCTCCCTCCCCCGGTTCCGCCGAGGCGTGTCAGGTCGGAGGAATGGTCGCCACCAACGCCTCCGGAATGAGGGCAGTGAAATACGGAGCCACCAGGGATTTCGTTCTGGGTCTTACTTTCGTAAGGGCCAACGGAGACATCGTCCGCTGCGGAACCAGGACCATCAAGGATGCTTCCGGTTACCAGCTCGCACGTCTCATGTGCGGCTCCGAGGGAACCCTCGGAATCATCACCGAGATCACCTTCAAGATCACCACCAAGCCCAAGAAATCCGCTTCTTGCCTCTGCGCATTCAACTCTGTTGTCGATGCAGGTAACTGCATCTCAGCCATCATCGCCAAGCCCCTGATCCCGGCCTCCTGCGAACTGATGGACAGCGTGAGCATCAATGCCGTCAACAAGGCCCGCGGAAACCCCCTGCCCAACGTCGACGCGCTCATCATCGTCGAGGTCGACGGAGAGACCGACGAGGTCATCCAGAGGGACCTGAAGATCGTCGAGGAGGTCGCCCAGGCCAACAAGGCGGTATCCGTGACCCCCTCCTTCGACGCGGCAGTCATCGCCAAGTGGACCGATGCCAGGAAATCCGTCCTCGCATCGCTTTCCGTCCTCAAGCCCGGATATGTCTCCGTATCCCTGGCAGACGACATGGGAGTACCCATCACCAAGGTGCCCCAGGCAGTCGAGGCCTTCCAGAGGATCGCCGACAAGTACAACGTCACCGTGGCAACCTACGGTCACGCCTCCGACGGTAACCTCCACACCAAGATGGTCCTCAAGCCTGACGACAAGGACGAGTGGGACCGCGGAATCGCAGCAGTCAACGAGATCTTCGACTTCTGCATCGAGATGGGCGGAACCGTCACCGGAGAGCACGGAGTCGGAATCTCTAAGGCCCTCAACTTCCAGCAGGAGAGGAAGACCGAGATCGACTGCATCAACGACCTCAAGCGTGCGTTCGATCCCAAGAACATCCTGAATCCCGGAAAGGCGTCCCAGTGGAGGGGCAGCCCTCTTCAGCACCTCAGGTATCCCTGCAAGGAATACATGTGAAACCGACGGGGGTCTTCCCCGTCATCTTTCATTTTTTACTTCTGGCTCATCCGTAATAGAAGTCCGGAAGCATGCCGGTCAGTCTCGAAAGGAACAGGACTCCGGCGATTGCTATGCACAGCACCCAAACGGAGGAGTTCCACCTCAATACCTTGGCTCCGTCGAGGATGCCTATGGGCAGGAGATTGAACAGTGCCAGCGATGCGTTCAGGATGAACAGCAGGTAGAAGAAGATGACAACCGGGCTGTGGTTGAACGCGATGCATCCCGCCAGGCCGATGAGCGAGAGGATGATGTTGACCACGGGTCCCGCCACGCTGATTTTCCCATCCTGTTCGTTGTCGACGAAGCCCTTGATGTAGACCACGCCGGGGGCTGCGATGAGGAATCCTACGAAACTCATCAGCAGGGTTAACAGGAGACCCATGGGGAACATCCTGTACTCGGACCACAGACCGAACTTCTGGGCCGTGAACTTGTGACCCAGTTCGTGGGCGACGAAGCTGAGCGCCACGATACCGATCATCATACCCAGCATGCCGACCGCCCAGAGGCTTCCGAGGTGTTCCTCGAAATAAGCGGAGAAGGAGGCATTGCGGAACATTATGAGGAAAGCCAGGGACAGAACCAGTACTGAGATGAGCAGGTCGCGCACCTCGATGGTGCTGAAACTGTAACCCTTCGGAGTAACGTCCCTGAGCCTATCGATATCCATGATACCTCGAATGATGATTGTTTATTTATGGGAATTGTATAAGTTCGCTTATGACCCCTGTCATCACGAACATCGCCAACGGTAAGGAGACCTGCCGCTGGTGCGACAACTGCGGTACGCTGCTTTTGGGCCGCAGATGTTCGGAATGCGGTTCGAACGGCAGGGAATTCGAGATCAACAGTCCCGGAGACATCCGTCCCTGCATGGGGGACAGCATGGGGATCCTGGAGGATCTTCTCAAGGAAGCCTTTGGCACCTCTCTCCCAATCAAGAACCAATCGGTATTCTTCAACAAGGTTCCCGGGGAGGACCGTACCGACGAGATCATCGCCTACGGGCAGGTCATCGGGGTGCTGAGGTTCGACATCGCCGCCGACCGCCTCAGGGTGGAGCTCAGACAGCCCGGTGCGGAACTCTTTGACCCCGTTGCGACGAAGAACATCGTGAGGATCTTCGGAGTATCCGGGCATCTCAAGGGGAAGGGTGTTCCCGGTGCCAACGTCTCCGAGGTCATAGGGGATTTCTCCAAAGACGATCCTGTGATCATCAGAAAAGGTCTCAAGGTAGGTCCCGGAGTGGCCATGGTCGACAGTTCGGATATGAAGGAAGCCGAGAAAGCCGTCAGGGTCAGGGACCTGAACACCCCTTCAGGCATACCTCTGTCCCCCGAAGCGGGAAGGGATGTCTTCGTGGCATGCAACAGGAAGCATCTCGAGAAGCTCGAGAGCACCGCCGTGAACGAGATTAGGAACTATGTGAAGGGCAAGAACCTCCCCGTGACGGTATCCTTCTCCGGAGGGAAGGATTCGCTCGCCGCATACGGTCTAGCAGCCCGCGCAGTCAAAGACCCAGAACTCCTTTTCACCGACACCGGATTGGAATTCCCGGAGACCCTCGAGTATGTGAAGGAGTTCTCCGAAAGCAAGCATCTCACGCTCCGCACGGCCAAGGCCGGCAACGCATTCAAGGAAAACGTGGATGCCTTCGGACCGCCCGCCAAGGATTTCAGGTGGTGCTGCAAGGTCTGCAAACTAGGGCCCATCTCAGACCTCATCTCTCGTAACTATCCCAAAGGTACCATCACCTGCGAGGGTAACCGTTCTCTCGAGTCGTTCTCCCGTGCGGGTACCGAGTTCGTCACCAAGAATCCCTTCGTACCCAACCAGATCAACCTGAATCCTGTCAGGAACTGGTGTGCGGCAGAGATATGGGGTTATATCTGGATGAGGAAACTCCCCTACAATCCCCTTTATGAGAGGGATTTCGAGCGTATCGGTTGCTATCTCTGTGCATCATGTCTCGCCAGCGAATGGCGCAACACCGCCCGCATCCACCCGGAGATGTACCGCGACTGGGAGGATTACCTCCACAGGTATGCGGAACGCAACGGTCTGCCCAAGGAGTACATCGATATGGGCTTCTGGAGGTGGAAGGTCCTGCCCCCTAAGATGAGGCAGCTGGCCGAAGGTCTCGAGCTTAGGATGGAGCCAAAGGGAGGCAATGGGCTCTCCATGAAGCTCATGAAAGGTGCCTCTGTCTGTGTTGCAGGAGGATATTCGATGGAGGCGATCGTGACCGTCCCCCGCAGAAGGGACTTCTCCTACGTGGAGGATGCCATGCGTACCGTCGGAGACGTGAAGTATTCTCCCGAGTTCGAGATCGCCCTGGTGAAGATGAAGACCGGGCGTGCACGTGTCTTCGGAGGAGGTCAGGTCTCCGTCACGGCGGAGGATGCGAAGGGTGCCGAGAAGACCTTCGAGAAGGCCGTGAAAGCACTCATCCGTGCCGAGCTCTGTACCAGTTGCGGAATATGCGCCAAGTCATGTCCCAGGAAGGCGATCACCATCAAGGACGGAATGCGCGTCAACCCTGAGAAGTGCGTATCCTGCGGACTCTGCGAACGTTCCTGCATGGTCGTCCATTATTATGACAAGATTATGGCGGGCAAAGCGGTCGATGCTCCGGACCGTGTTCAGAACCGCGGAAACGGGAAGACCCAGCATGGCAACGGCAGACCTCAGCATGGTAACCGGAAACCTTATCACAACCGCGGAAGGCCACATGATAATGGACGCAACAATCACCGTTCGGACGACCGCGGACACCGGCAGGACGGCCGCAGGAATCATTAACCCTTTTTTATACAGGATAACCGATGGGGAGACATGGAGATGTTCTATGTCGCGGCGGCATTGGCGTTCATACCCGCCCTGCTGCTGATGTACCTGCTTCTGAGACCGTACACCTATCCGCAGACAGAATATCCCTATTTCAGCGACCCGTCGTTCTTCATGCTCTTCGCCGTAGGGCTTGTGGCAGGCACCGTCCTGTTCCTGGTCTATTCCTACATCGCCAACAGCATTGTGACCGTGATCGTCTACTCCTTCATCCAGGTCTTGGCAGTCGTCGTTTGTCTGAACCTCAAGCGCTACCGCGGGAAATCGGACAGCATCTTCTACGGCTACGGTTTCGGACTGGGAGCAGGTGCCACCACCGGTATGGGACTCATCTACTGGTTCGCCACCTCCGCCACCAATCTGGGCAGTTCCCTGGAGATCGTGGATTACGTCTTCCTTTTCGTGCTCTCAATCTCTATGACTCTGCAGTACAGCGCCGTGGGGATCACGGTCGGAGACGGTATCGCCCGCCACGTCCCCATGCAGTTCGCCGTCCAGGCCATGATCTACAATCTGGTATTCTGGATCCTGTTCTCGATAACCCTTCTCAACTCCGATTCCGGCATATACATCTATGCGGCATCCGTCCTCTGTATGGCAGTCTCCGCCATGTATCTGCTCTACGCTTACAAGAAAGAGATCGGAACTATGGTCATTGAAGTCAACAGGATGGCCAAGAAGGGAAAGAAGTTCAACGACGAGTGATCAGGCGGTGTAACGGCCGTACTTCGTCTCGTGGACGTAGCCTTCCACCAGCATCGCTTTCAGATATTTCTCGGCGTGCTTGGGTTCAATCTTCTCCAGATCCTCGAAGGTGAATTCGCCGTAGACCGCGGTGAGGCCCTCGGCGAGGACCCTCATCTTCTCGTCCACCGAATGGCAGTGCTCGTAACGGTATTCGAGGGTGGAATAGGGGTCGGCATCGGAGGTGGACTTCTTCTCCACCGGGGGTACGAAACCCGTGAGCTGGTGGAGGGCGGCCCTGACCAGGGACTGATCTTCGCTCTGGAAGTAGATGTTCAGGTTCTTGTGTGGACCGCTGGTCCCGCAGTAAGGGCAGGTGGAGGTCTTGTCGGCGAGGTCGACCATCCTCTTCTTGAGACATTCTCTGCATGCGACCACTGCGAACATCATATCACCTGAAATCGCAGAATACCAGCGACGAGATGCAGCATCCGTAGGTGTTCGGGGGTACTTCGAGGGATTCGATGCGGTAATGGATCTCTCCGAACTCCACGTTGCGGATGCGGGACATCTCCTCCATCTTCTTCCTGAGTTCCTCGCGCAGGTCGTCGCGGTTACCGTGGAGATGGCCCTCGGCGACATATCCTCCGTGACCATCCTTGCGGTAGGTGTAGGCGATGCCGGCTGCGATGTTGGTTCCCGAGTATCCGCGTATCTGGGACAGTACGCAGAAGGTGACCGCACCCATAGGGATGGGGCGGATGCTGACCTCTTTCGCCCCGTCGGGGATGACGGAGGAAACCGCGACCAGGTTCTGTTCGCAGATGCCCGCATCCATGAGGGCGAGGTCGAAGGCGTTGAGATCGGACACGGGGCTGGTGGCGTGTCCGGATGTGATGAAGAATTCCTTTGGAACTAGCACGCCCATGATGTCACCCGTAGATGTTGTGGTTGATGGGCTGCTGACTGGCCTGCTGGCTGCGGAGCCTGTCCTCGATCTCCTGGGCCTCCTGTATCAGGGGCTGGGGGTCGACATCGAAACGGGGAACAATTTTGCTGAGCGGGATCAGAATGGATGCTGCAGCACGGGGATCCGGTAGCTGGGGATTGGCGGGAGCGATGAGGCACATGGCGTCGAGACCGTAGACTTTGCTCTGGAACAGTCCCACTCCGCTCATTCCGCGGACCAGTCCGTCCGACATGAGTGTGATTCCTGCCTCCTCCAGCATGGCCTTGGCTTTGTCGCTGGTGTATGCTCCGAGGATAGCAGTGCTCTGGTCCATCCTGGCGATTCCGTCGATGAAGATGATGTCGGTGGCGCCCAGTTCCCTGACGATGTCGATCATGGCGACGGTAAAATCATAGGTCTGCTCGGGTTTGGGAGCCAGCTCGGAGGTCAGGATGATGAGGTCCCTGGCCTTGACGCGTTTCTTGGGAGCCTCGCTTTTCTCCGGAGGCATCTCCTCCTGGGTTCCCTCAGCGGGTTTGGCCTTCTTCTTCCTCTTCTTGGGGATGGGTCCGGCGTAGATCCTCACAGGGGGATAGGGGGTACCGTTCTGGATGAGCGTGTACTGCTGGGTGTCGGTGGGAGTGGCTCCCGCGACGACTTTCATGTTGAGGGTCCTGGCGATATAGCTGGTGATGATGGATCCCACCAGACCGATGCTGGGGAAACCCACGAGTGCGATAGGGTCGTTCAGTTCGCTGCGTTCATACCAGAATATCTTGGGCTCGGACATATCGGAGAGGGGATGTATACTCCTTATTTGCTATTTCGCCCGCGAAGGAGCAGTTTCTTATCGGAATCATGTCTACACCCGTGTATGCAAGACATGCCTATCGAACTCACCAAAACAGCCGGAGGGATCCCTGTCCTCACCGAGAAGATCCCATACAGCGCCAATGCCGGTTTCCTCGTTGCGGTACGTACCGGATCCCGCGACGAGTACGAGGGAATCTACGGTCTTTCCCACCTGCTGGAACATACCGTTTTCAGGGAGACGAAGACCCGTACTTCCTTCGAGATGGCCAAGGAGATGGAGGGTGCCGGAGGAGAGCTCAACGCATTCACCGCCAAGGAGATGACCGGATACTACGGCATCACCCTCGGCTCCACCGCGGACGTCGCCATGAAGCTGGTGGGCGACATCGTGGCCAACCCCCTCATCAACGAGAAGGATACCGCCCTGGAGAAGGAGATCGTCCTCCAGGAGCTCAGCATGGTGAAGTCGGAGCCCGAATCCTATGTCCACGACCTCTTCGAGGAGAACCTGTGGGACGGTAACGAGCTGGGCAGGGACGAGGGAGGTACCGAGGAGACCGTCAAGCCCCTCACTCATAACGACCTCCGCAAGTACTACGACGAGAGGTACGGCAGGCCCAACCTGGCAGTCTTCGCCACCGGAAACGTCGACCAGGATGAGGTCGTCAGGTGGGCTGAGGAGACCTTCGACCCGATGGAAGCCAAAGTTGTCAACGAGAGGACCGCCCCTTTCATTCCCAAGGCCAAGTACACTTGCACCGAGCACAATTCCGAGCACATCAACATCGGTTTCGGATTCCCTCTGGGTAAGCTGGAATCGAGGGAGCGCGCGGTCGTGAAGCTCATGGGAGCGGTCATCGGTTCCGGTACCAGTTCAAGGCTGTTCCAGAACGTCCGCGAGAAGAACGCCCTGGTCTATTCGATCTACAACGATACCCACTGCTACAGCGATGCGGGTTACGTCTCCGCGTTCATGTCCTGTACGGGTAAGAACGTCATCAAATCCCTGCAGGAGACCGCAAAAACCTACAGCGAGTTCAAGAAGAACGGACTGGAGAAAGGTGAGCTGGAGAGGACCAAGAACCTCCTCAGCGGAGCCGTGGCGCGTAGCACCGAGACCACCGACAACAGGATCTACCGCATGTGCGTGGGCTACATGACCCACGGATCGGTCAGCAGCACGGCGGAATATCTCGACCTGATCAATTCCATCACCGAGGACGAGATCATGTACGCAGCGGAGAAATATCTGACCTCCGAACGTCTCAACATCACTGTTCTGGGACGTTGCGGTAAGAAGGTCCAGGAATTTGACGCTCAGTCCTTGGAAATCTGATCCCGGTCCTTCCTGAATTCGTCGAGGACATGGAGCACCGCCCTCTCGGCGGACTCCTGTCTCTCGGCCACCTCCGGGGTGAGCTCCTCGCTCATGGTGGCCATGTCCTTGATCTCCATGGCGACCAGTTTTATCTGGAGGGGCATGGTGTCGGGGTCCATCTCCCTGCCGATCTTGATGGCAGTCGCCACGTTGATGTCGTGGGAAGGTACGTCATGGACGGTTGACTCGAAGTCCGCCACGTCGAAAATGAGGATTGTGCCAGGATCGTAATTCCAGGTCTGAATGGCATCAACGATGACAGCGTAGCTGTAACCCCTAAGAAGCGGGAGCAGCTCCAGTCCGCCGACGGCCTCCTGGAAGCAGTCCACATCCTCCATGTTCATTTTCTGGATGTTCTCGGAGATGCGGAGTCCGATGGAGTCATCGGTCATGATGGGGCTTCCGATGCCGATGACGGCGAGACGACCGTTCAGTGCCATGGTGCTGTCAATCGCGGTATACGCTTTAATGGTTCTGGACACGGGGCTTTACCTTCAAGGCTAAAGCCTTTTTACCGATGAGGGGATTCCGTCCCGATGGATATCAGGGTCCGCACCGAGCAGATCATCAACGGCCAGGTCATAACCAACCGTCAGCTGGAGGCATTATGGGCAGTCGGCAAGACCGGCAGCATGTCCGCCGCCGCCAAGATGCTCGGTGTATCTGTGCCGGTAATCCACCGTTACGTGACCAACATCGAGGCATCCGCGGGGGAGGCAGTGACCAAATCCACTCCCATGGGAACCAAGCTCACCCCTGCCGGAAAGACGATCTCCGACATGTACATGGCCGCCGAGGCCCGCTGCAGCGACGACCGCGGTTTCACGGTTGCATGCAGTCCGGTCACCGAGGACCTGATGATGTCCGTTTTCTCATCGCTGAAGATGACCGATGTCGAGCTCGTGGTCTCCGACGATCTGCACAACACGAGGATGATGACCGAAGGCCTCGCCGACATGATCCTCATCGACGATCCTCTCTACCTCTTCGACATAGACGAGTACGGCTATGATGCCGAAGAGATCGGATACATGGGAATGGTGTACGTCGACAAGGGTCCCTCCTTCATCCGTTACAAGTACGGGGCGCAGAGAGTGGCCTTCATGTTCCTCGATACCCTCGGTTACGATTACACCGTGGATGCCGAGACTTATTCCCTGACGGAGATGCTCGGTTCCAACAAGAGCTTCTTCGTCGACGAGTTCCTTCTCACGAGGAAGGGTATCAAGCTGAAGAGCGCCGTGGATCCCAAGGTCCTGCGCCATGCCATCACCGCGATATACCGCTCCGAGAACAAAACCGTGATGAAACTCGTAAATGCCCTCAAATCGAGGCACATTTCCTGAGTGCTGGCCATACCCAATTTTAGGGTTTACCTAAGAGGCTATATCTTCCCCCTTCTGACCGTGCTCTATTATATAGGGTGAAATTTCTTTTGAGTTCAGAGGTATACTATGGAGTTCAAAAGCAACCCCGAATTTGAGCAGCAGCTCGCCGCCCTCGGCGGAGCTGACGCGAAACTCTGTTTCCAGTGCGGAACCTGTACTGCTGGATGCCCTTCCGGAAGGCGCACCTCCTACAAAGTAAGGAAGCTCGTCAGGATGGCCCAGCTCGACATGAAAGACGAGATCATCAACAGCGAGGAGCTGTGGATGTGCAGCACCTGCTACACCTGTGTAGAGAGGTGCCCCCGCCGCGTCCCCATCGTCGACATCATCATCGCACTCAGGAACATGGCAGTTGCAGAGGGACACATCAAGCCCGCTCACAAGAAGACCGCGACCAACCTCTACCAGCTCGGTCACACTCTTGCCATCAACGACGAGATCAAGGCAACCAGGGCAAAGCTCGGACTTTCCGAGGTTCCTCCCACCGTTATGGCAAACGACAAAGCCATGGCAGACTTCAAAGCAATTCTCGATGCCGTCAAGTTCGACGCCATCGTTAAGGAGTGATTTCAATGGCAAAATACGCATTCTTCCTCGGCTGTGTCGCACCCCTCAGGTACCCCGGTATCGAGAAATCCACCCGTGTCGTCTTTGACAAACTCGGAGTCGAGCTCGTCGACCTCACCGATGCCTCCTGCTGCCCCGCACCCGGAGTCATCAAAGCATTCTCCAAGCTCACCTGGCTCGCAGCCGCAGCAAGGAACCTCGCCCTCGCAGAGAAGATGGGTCTCCCCATCATGACCATCTGCAACGGATGCTACGGATCCCTGTTCGAGGCCGCCCACGAGCTCAACAACAACGCAGAGGAGCTCGCCAAAGTCAACGAGATCCTTGCAAAGGTCGGAATGAAGTACAACGGAACCACCAAGGTCTACCACTTCGCAGAGGTCCTCGCAAACGAGGTCGGCGTTGAGAAGATCAAGGCAGCATTCACCAAGCCCCTCGCATACAAGATCGCAGTCTTCTACGGATGCCACTTCCTGAAGCCCACTGACATCAAGGGACTTGACGACGCAGAGGCACCCCACATCCTCGAGGACCTCGTTGAGGCCACCGGATGCCAGGCAATGCCCAGGAAGCAGCCCATGCTCTGCTGCGGATCCGGAGGAGGTCTCAAGGCCGCTTTCGGTGACGTCACCAAGGAGTTCACCAAGACCAACCTCGAGAACATGAAGGCCTCCGAGGCCCAGTTCATCGTCGACGTCTGCCCCTTCTGCCACCTGCAGTTCGACACCGCACAGAAGGAGCTCGGCTTCGAGATCCCTGTTCTCCACCTTGCACAGCTTTACGGAATCGCAATGGGAATGACCGAGGAAGAACTCGGACTCGCTCTCCACAAGGTTCCCGTCAAGCTCTGAGCAAAAGGGAAATAAACTTCAAGGGGGCGCAAGCCCCCATCAATATTTGTAAAAATTATTCAGTCTGGGTCAGTCGAGCTGTTTCCTCAGTTCGTCTGCGAAACCGCGTGCTTCCTTAATACCGTTGGAGTAGGCCTTCTCGTACCACTCGATTGCTTTGGTCAGGTTCTTATCGGTACCGAGGCCGTATTCGTAGCACTTGGCCACATTGACGTCGGCGATATGGAATCCCCTTTCCGAAGCTTCCAAGTAGAGTTCGAAGCCCTTCTTCGGATCGTACATGTCGGAGCTCTCGGTCATGTACAGGCTTCCGAGATTGTTGATAGCGGGGGCGTATCCGGACTTGGCCGATTTGAGGCACCATTCGAGTGCTCTGCCGTAATCCTCTTCAACACCCGTACCCCCGAGATAACAGCAGCATAGGTAGAACTGGGATTCGGGGTCGTCCTGCATGGCTGCCTTGAGGAACCATCCGAAGGCAGTTTTCTCGTCACGCGGAATTCCGAGTCCCTCATACAGCATAAGACCCAGATTCCTCATGCAGGAGATATCTCCCGCCTGTGCACCCTTGTCGAAGTTGAAGGCTGCAAGCGAATAATCCTTGTGGGCAGGGTCTTTGAGATAGCAGCTTCCAAGCCCGTAGTATGCCTCGGGGACGCCGTTGTCGGCGGACTGCTGGAACCAGTGCACTGCCTTCGTGAAATCCTTGGAAGTGCCGTTGGCATTGAAGTATGCGGCACCGAGATCGCACTGTGCAACCGCATTGCCGCTCATCGCCGCTAAAGAGAGCCATTTGAAGCCCTCTTCCGGCGAAGCTTCCACTCCGGAACCTGTGTAGTACATCATCGAGACCGCCGCCATGCATTCGTTATCGCCTTGGCGGGCACCGGTAAGATACCATTTGAAAGCCAGTTTAAGGTCGACTTCGGTACCGATTCCGTATTCACGGCAGCGTCCCAGTTTGTAGGCGGATTTGGGGTGCTTGTGGTCATGTGCCAGCATGTAATAACTGAGTGCCATATCCGGATCTTTTGTACCGTGGCTGCCGTCCTCATACATTTCACCGAGTGCAATCATGGCGTTGGCGTTGTCCAGGTCAACTGCCTTGAGGAACCAATCACTGGCTTTGTTCCAATCTAGTTCAGTTCCGAGCCCGGAACGGTACATGATGCCGAGTGTGTACATGGCATCCGAGTTTCCCTGTTCTGCCGATTCGGAGACCCACTTGTATGCCTCTTTCAGGTCCTGTCCGACACCGTCCCCAATGAAAAAACGGATGCCGATTTCGTACTGTGCTGCGGGATCGCCCTGTTCCGCTCTGCCTTTCAGTTCTCCGAAGTCGTCAGTCATTGACCCTAGAACGGTATTTCCGTATTTGGATTCTATAACGAAGTGTGTGGAAATCGAGTGGCTGATTGAGTTGTCTTTTGGTCAATCAGATTTCAGTTTCGGTCACTTTCGGTACTTTCGGTGACCTCCCCCTGTGAACTTTATATACTCCTAAACAACGTATCTAAAATGATGCCGTATCGTACCGTGAAGATCCAGCTCTTCCCTAAACCCGAACAGGAGAAGAGGATGTTACTGACCCTGCATGCCTGCAGGGCCACCTACAACGATCTCAACGAGTACTGCAGGGACTGCATCGACAGGTACAGTGAATGGCGCGACATCATGTGTACAGAGGAGTCCACGGATGCCTCGTTGTATGAAACGGATACCAACCCCCGTCCGAGATTCCCGTCGGAATTCGAATTGACCGCATTGGCAGGCGAGTTCAGGGAGATCAATCTCTGGAGGAGAGAGGCATACAGCGCAGCTGTGTGGGAGGTCGGACACAGGATACACAGGGCATACCAGCGTTGGTTCGATTCTCTGGTCGATGATTCTTCCGCAGGAAAACCCAGATTCAGGACTGATGGGAGATACGATTCATTCACATATCCTGCTTATGGGCAATATCGCTTGGATACCCAGGGATTGTTCAAGGGAAAGAAGCCCCGTATGTTCCTCGGAGGTGTAGGCTGGGTCAGATCCTCTGACAACGGTATCATCAAGAGAGTTCCTGTAGATTGCATGAAACAGGCTGTCATCTCAAGAAAGAAGATGGGTAAGAGTAACAAATGGTACATCACGATCTTCTGCGAATGTCTCGAGATACCTGATAACCGTACCTGGTACATGGATGCGGAAACTCCCGATCCCGTAGGACTGGATTTAGGAGCAAGGAGAGTGGCAACACTCACAGACGGCACGGTGGTGGAGAACCACCGTACCATGAGGAAGAACGAGAAGAAACTTGCCAAAATCCAACGCAAGATATCGAAGACGGAGAAGGGTTCGGAGGAACGCAGGAAATATCTGGGTCATATGAATCATCTCCTGAAGAGGATCGGAGACAGCAAGAATGATCTTCTGCAGAAAGCAACCAGATCGATTGTTCAGAATCGCACGAAGATCTTCGTGGAGGACCTTTCTGTAAAGAAACTGATTGAGTTACAGGACAACAAAGAAACAAGGAAACTGTTCCGCGATGCGAGCGCGGGGACATTCATGAGACTGCTCAGATACAAGGGGGAGGAAACCGGGTCTGAGATAGTTCCAGTGAATCCCGCCTACACGAGCAGGATCTGCACCAAATGCGGAAGGCTGAACGAGCCGTTCAGCGAAGAGACCTTCCGTTGCAGATTCTGCGGTTTCACCAAACACCGTGATGACAACGCATGCGAGAACGTACTTAGACGCGGGAGGGGGTTCGACATCCTTAGCACGTCACCGATTGCCTGAATTACCGAGGCGGAAGCCGAAGTGCGAAAAAACTGTGACTGGAGTGTGGGTTCATTTCCACACACTTCGTTATAGTACCCGTATTTGTTTCCACGCCTCTAAGCTGTATGAGAGTCTGAATCCGAATCGGGTCAGACTTAAATACTTCTGGTACCAATACAATAAGGAATAATTTATCATATTATGATAAAAATGAATATGCTGGCTATTGATTTTTTAAGGTCTACCTAAATATTTTGTAAAATCCCTTGCAAGCAAATGCATTATATACCCCCATCAAATCAACGAGTTCAATAAGAGGCTATCAAAATGGCAGGCGACAAAGCAAAGGCAGCAGCCGGAAGGAAATCAAAGGACAAGTGGAAGATGAAGGAGTGGTACAACGTACACGCTCCCCGCATGTTCAACGAGACCGTCATCGGAGAGACCCCCGCAGCAGACCCTGAGTTCCTCATCGGAAGGCAGTCTGAGGTCACCGTTCAGGACCTGACCGGAGACTTCTCCAAGATGCACATCAAGCTAAGGTTCAAGATCGTCGGATACGACGGACACGAGGCCAAGACCGAGCTCATAGGACACGACCTCACCTCTGATTACGTCAGGAGGCTCACCCGCAGGAAGAAGACCAAGACCGACCACGTTGTCGATGTCAAGACCGCAGACGGATTCGTCCTCAGGCTCAAGACCATGTCCATCGCAGACAGGAGGATCCAGGCTTCCCAGGAAGAGGGAATGCGTGCCGCTATCGCAGCATACCTCACCTCCTACGCAGCTGAGAACAAGCTCGCAGACATCATCAAAGCAATCATCTCCGGTGACATGGCAAAGGACACCGCAAAGGCCTGCCACGCCATCATCCCCATCAAGAGGATCGAGATCCGCAAGTCCGAAGTCCTCGTAAGGGGAGAGGGAGAGCCCGAGTCCATCATCGAGGCCGAGGCTCCCGCCAAGGAGGAGGAACCTGCAGAGGAAGTCGTTGAGGCTCCCGCAGAGGCCCCCGCCGAGGAAGAGAAGACCGAGTGAATCTCACAATCGGGGCTTCGGCCCCGACCTTAACAAACTTCTCGTCTTGGCCAGACGAGTAGCAATCCTTATAATGCATAAGTGGTTGCCATCTTCCAACCGTCGGGGTGGCTCAGCCTGGTAGAGCGTCGGACTCATAGGGTTCAGGTTAAAACTGACCTCACCAGGGAAATCCGAAGGCCGAGGGTTCGAACCCCTCTCCCGACACCATACTTCTTCATATCACAGTTGGTCACGCGCAATGCTAATATCCCGCGCGCGCCTTTTACTTAATTATGCGGCTGATCATCTACAACGGCAAGGGCGGGGTCGGAAAGACCTCCGTTTCCGCGGCGACCGCATTGAGATTGGCTAAGAAGGGACACCGCACCATCATCATGAGCGTGGATACAGCACATTCTCTGGGAGACTCCCTCGGTGTGGAGCTCGGCCCCGAAATAAGGAATGTGGCCCCCAACCTCGATGCCTTCGAACTCGACATCATCCACGAGATGAAGAACAAATGGTCCTCCATAAGGGACTACCTCTCGGCTTTCATGATGTCCCAAGGTATCGATGGCATCTCCGCGGAGGAGATGGCGATCTTCCCTGGTATGGAGATGGTGGCCGCCCTGCTGTATGTTCTGACGTTCCGCAACGAGAACACTTATGATGTGGTGGTCATGGATACCGCCCCCACTGGCGAGACCCTCAGGCTGATGAGCTTCCCTGACGTCTCCAACTGGTACATGGACAAGGCGTTCTCGATGATCAACAGGCTGATGGGTATCGCACGCTACACCATCGGCAAAGTGGTTGATTTCCCGTTACCATCCAAAGAGGTCATGCGTACTTTAGGGGAACTCAAGGATCAGATGACCGAGGTGAAGTCCATCCTGGAAGATGGGCAGAACACCACCATCCGTCTCGTCCTCAATCCCGAACGCATGGCCATCAACGAGACCCGTCGTTCATATTCCTACATGTGTCTGTACAACAAGAACGTGGAGTGCCTGGTGATCAACAAGGTGATTCCCGAGGATGCCGACGGAGAATTCATGAAGGTCAAGCTCAGCGAGCAGAAGGAGTACATGCAGATGATCCATGATTCCTTCGAGCCCCTGAAGATGATGACCGCCCACATGCTGAGGACGGAGATGAGGGGAATCGAGAAACTGGAGATGCTGGCCGACATGATATTCGGCGATTCGGACCCTATCGAGACCTATTCGGGAGAGAGCCCCATGAAGTTCTATTCCGATTCCCCGGATACAGCCACACTGAAAATCAAGATGCCTTTCGTGGAACAGGACCAGATAGACCTGTACAAGGGGCGCGACAACACAATCATCCTGCAGATAGGCAGTCAGAGGCGCACGGTATCCCTGCCGATGACCCTGGCCAACGCGGAACTCCTCGGAGCGGAGTTCGGCGATTCCTGCCTGTATGTCAGGTTCAAGAGGTGACCATATGGCCGAAGACAAGAAGTTGGACAAAGAGACCCAGAAATTCTATGATGAGAACAAGGAGATGATCGATAGGATCCTCTCCCAGAGCAAGGCGGAATCCGAGGATTCCGAGAAGGCCTACCTTGAGGAGATGCTCCGCAGGGCCGCCTTCGAGCGCAGGATGCGCCTGGAGTACGAGGCCGAGAAAGCTCGCCGCAAGGCATTCGAGGATGCTGACAAGGCATACTCGGATATCCGGTACGGCAGGGACCGCACCGAGGAGGCGTACGAGGAGGCCCGCGATCACTTCCGCGACTACGGACGTGCGCAGGGCGACTACTTCTTCGACCTCCTGTTCGAGGAGGCCGACCGCGCCAGGAGCAACATCGACCGTGCCCGCAGGTATGCCCGCGACCGCTACGAGGAGGAGAGGGCGAACCGTGCCGAGACCCGCGAGAGAGTGAGGCAGAGGTTCAACGAGGAGTTCGACGAATTCTTCGGTCCCTTCTCCGATACCGGATTCCAGAAGCATCTGGTAGGTGCTGGTCTCGAACTCTGGATGGCCCTGAACGCTCTCATCAGAGCCGGACCCTTCCCTGATTCGGTAAAAGACGCCTTCACCGAGGCGGACCGCAACAAGAATGCCGAATTCTGCGTGAAGAACGAGCAGTGCGACAAGAAATCCTCCAAGCGTGCCGACGAGCCCCAGCCTATCAAGATCACCGCCAAGGGGAAGAAAGAATGATCCCCGACGAGGAGGGTATCGCGGCCGTCAGGGCCGCCCGTGCCGTGACCGAGGCGGAGACCGAGGGGAGGGAACTGGACGTTCCTCTCCCGGCATCGTTCTCCAAGCGCAGGTCCGGCGCGTTCGTCACCGTGAACGAGTACCCTTCTCGTATGCTCAGGGGATGTATAGGGTATCCTGCACCGCCTTTCGACATGGCCACCGCCCTTACCCTGGCGGCCCGCGGGGTCTGCTCCGATCCCCGTTTTCCGCGTCTCACCAAAAGGGAGGCGGAGAGGTGTGCTTTCGAGGTATCGCTGCTGACCGTCCCCGAGAGGATCGAATACTCCGACCCCGAGGACCTGAAGTCCAAGATCAGGCTGGGGACGGACGGCATAATCGTCAAGAGGTACATGGGCAGCACGCTCGTGAACTCCGCACTGTTCCTGCCCCAGGTACCCGGAGAACAGGGCTGGGACATGGAAGAATACATCGGCAACCTCTGCCGGAAAGCCGGCATGCCGTACGACGAATGGAAGAAGAACGGGCTGGAGTTCGAGAAGTTCCAGGCCGAGGTGTTCGGAGAGGAATCCCCCGGAGGGGAAGTCAGGAGGATGTGATTTTGAATTTCGATAAGGTAATCTGCGGACGCATGTACATCGACGGTCAGCTGACTTACTCGGAGGTAGGCATCACCGACGGGAAGATCGCGGAGGTCGGTAAGCGTGTGGCCGGCGGAGAGGAACGCATCGATCTGGGCACCAGCATGACCGTACTGCCAGGATTCATGGATCCCCACGTACATCTGCGCGATCCGGGACTGACCCACAAGGAGGACTTCCCTACGGGAACCTCCGCCGCCGTGTGCGGGGGAGTGACATGTGTATTGGATATGCCGAATACCAAGCCTCCCGTGACGAATGTGGAGACTCTCCTTGACAAGAAAAGAGTGGTCAAGGGAAGGGCATTCGCCGACTATGGCCTGTTCGCCGCCCTCACTCCCAATTGTCCCGTCGGACTCCTTTCCAAACATGTGCCAGCATTCAAGATGTTCATGGGTTCCACTACCGGCAACATCCTCATGAACGACGATGAGGAGATTGCTCCCCTTATGGATGAGATTGCCTCCACCGGCAAGGTCCTGAGCGTCCATGCCGAGGATGACAACTTCATAGAGCACAATGTGCAGGAGAACTGCTGTCAGGATCATCTCCGCAACCGTCCTGTGGAAGCGGAGTTCTCCGCCCTGCGCAGGCTCGCACCTTACAAGGACAGGGTGAAGATCAACATCTGCCACTGTACCAATGCGGAACAGGTTAGGAGGGCCTCCGAGCTGGGATTCACCACCGAGGTCACCATGCACCATCTGACCTTCGATGCCCTTTCCAACACTACCTCGTTCTACAAGACCAACCCTCCCGTAAGGGATGCCGCCACCCGTGACGGACTCTACCGCGCATTCCTCGAAGGGAAGATAACGATGTTCGGAACCGACCACGCCCCGCACACCTACGAGGAGAAGACCCAGGAGTTCGATTCCGCACCTGGAGGAATCCCCGGGGTAGAGACCTGTATGCCCATGGTGATGGAGAAGGTCAGGACCGCCGAGATCCCCATGTCCTTGGCTGTGCGCATGGGTGCCGAAGCACCCTGCGACAGATTCTCCGTGAAGAAAGGAAGGATCGCGGCCGGATACGATGCCGATTTCGCCATCTTCGACATGAGGAACGTAACGCAGATCGATTTGAGGAAGCTTCATTCGAAGGCGGGTTTCAACCCATATCAGGGAATGCGTGCGGTTTTCCCCGACACCGTTATAATCAGGGGCCAGGTACAGGTCAGCGAAGGCGAGCTGTGCGGCGAGCCCATAGGCAGGGATATCTGTGGCTAATTACGATGTGGATTATTCTGAAGTGACCGGGAAGAAGGCCGAATGTCTGGACGGATGCGGTATGTGCTGCCTCTGCCAGCCCGAGGTGCTCCCCGCCGAGAGGGCATTCTTCAAGAAGAACCATCCCCGCTGCCTGGTACGTTCCAGGGGACCGGAGCCGTACTTCGCCCTGGCACTCAAGAACGACCGCGGTTCCTGCGTCTTCCTCAACGACGAGAGGCGCTGTCGCGTCTACGACCACCGCACCACCTACTGCAAACAGTTCCCCTACCACATCTACGTCTCAGATCATGTGAAGGTCGAGCTCGACCTGTCCTGCCGCGGACTCTGGACCGGGAAGGGGCCCGATGCGATCGCCGAGGCCAAGTTCCTGGTGGCCAATGCGCAGGAGAGAATCGAAGCCACCCTCCCCGAAGCAACCGAGGTCTATCATCAGTTCTACAGCGAGGCCCGCGAGGCAGGCATCATGTCCGATCCCTCGGCCATCAGGATGTCGGTTTCCGAGAACATCTCGAGCTTCACCGACCCCATGTTCCTGGGTAGGCTGCTGGATCTCGCCGAGATGGAGGCCCAGGTCGACATCAGCGGTGCCAAGAAGGACCGCAAGATCGATCTCGACGAACTCTCAGAGGCCGCCCGCGAGACCGCCATGGACTCCTTGTCCAGCGAGGATCTGCTGAACCTGGCCGTGTACGGTGCGGAGGACCTCTCATGGAACGTCTTCAACGCCGACGGCAACACCATCGAATGGATGGAGATCGGCAACGACGGGGAGTTCCATCATAAGGGATTCGCCGATGCGGACAAGATCAAGCTCCAGCCTCTGGAAGAGGACGGAAAGAAGGTGCTCATGGACTACATCGCAGTCCTCAACGGCAGGGACAGCTTCCTGGGCAGCGTCTACTATCTGATGGCGGAGAACGGTTACGAGGACGATCTTTCCAACGCATATTACGGAAGTCTTGCCACCGCAGTATTGGATATCATGTGGAGGGCCGCCCTTCTCGACAAGTTCTTCGGTACCGGTATGGGCGCAAGGGGAATCCGCGAGGCCATAATCTTCTACGATATGGACCGTCTCGACGCCCCCACCATCGGAGCGTTCGTCTGACTCACTATATAGAAAAGAGCGCGCGATAGTCTTTTATACTGTTTGCCTTATGGCAACTTCAGTAAGGGCTATCGACCTATGGTTTCGTATATGAAACGGTCGGTGGTTTCTCCGTCGTCTGGACGGATATAAGATTCAAGGAGACTCAAAAATGGGAGCAGGAACAGCAGCACAGGGAAGGCACAACAAACACAAGACCCACATTCCCTGCCGCAGGTGCGGAAAGCGTTCTTACAGCGTCAGGAAGGGCATTTGCGCTTCCTGCGGATACGGCAAGACCGCAAGGATCAGAACCTACACCTGGGCAAAAGTCCACGAGTGAAAAGGGATTAAATGTCGGGCCCGAGGCACTACTGCGGTGTGGTCGGTATCACTGCCGGCCGCAACGTGGTCGCAGGACTTCAGAAGGCCCTGATGATTATCCAGCACCGCGGACAGGACAGTGCAGGCATCTCGGTTTTCGATGGTAATTCGATATCTACCGTCAAGGATGCCGGCCTGGTCCAGACCGCTCTTCCCAAAGAGCGGATTGAAAACCTCAACGGAAACGTCGGAATCGGACACGTACGTTATGCCACCACCGGCGGAAAGGGCAGTATGAACGCCCAGCCGATGATCATGACCACCGCCTTCGGAATGATCGCGCTGGCACATAACGGCGACCTCACCAATTACGAGAAACTGAAGACCGCTTACATGGCAAAAGGTGCGGCTTTCCAGACCGACTCCGACACAGAACTTATCATCAACCTTATCAGCCGCCGCATGGGACAGGACCAGGATCCGGTCAAGGCCATCAAGGCGGTAATGTCTGAGATTGAGGGAGCTTATGCACTTTCCCTCATGATCAACGGCAGGCTCTTCGGTATCAGGGATCCCTTGGGAATCAGGCCCCTGTGCATCGGAAAGCTGGACGACGGATACATGATCTGTTCCGAATCCTCCGCCGTATATGCGCTCGGAGGAGAGCTCGTCAGGGATGTCGCTCCCGGCGAGATCGTGGAACTCACCAAGGATATCGTCAAATCCTACGCACCCAACAGCCGCATTCCCTACGCCCACTGCTACTTCGAGTGGGTCTACTTCGCCAGGCCCGATTCCGTCATCGACGGCCGTGAGGTCTACGAGGTCAGGAAGAACGTCGGAAGGGTCCTCGCCCGCGAGCATCCCGCCGACGTCGACCTCGTGATGCCCATCCCCGACTCGGGACGTGCCCATGCCATCGGATTCGCCATTGAGTCCGGCCTTCCTTACGAAGAAGGATTCATGAAGAACAGGTTCGCAGAGAGGACCTTCATCCTTCCCGACCAGGCGGCCAGGGAGAAAGCGGTCTCTTCCAAGATGATCCCCATCAAGAGTACTGTGAACGGTAAGAGGATTCTCATCATCGATGACAGTATCGTCAGGGGAACCACCCTCAAGAGGCTGGTCACCATGCTCAGGGATGCCGGAGCAACCGAAGTTCATGTGCGCATCGGAAGCCCGCCCATCATCGCCCCCTGTTTCTACGGTATCGACATGAAGAACAGGGAGCAGTTCATCGCCAACAAACACACCGTGGACGAGATCAGGGAGATCATCGGTGCCGACAGTCTCGGATACATCAGCATCGAAGGGCTCGTGGAGGCCATCGGCAAGCCCGTCTCCGACCTGTGCCTCGCCTGCGTCAACGGCAAGTACCCTACCAAGATCGAGGGAGAGGAACACCGCTACCAGACCAAACTCACCGACATCCTGTGAGTATCTGGGACATTTCCGGCGATCCGTTTTTACCGTTCCACTAGGACTATCCAAACCTTTATGTAGGGCAATTAAATCAAGGACTTATCCACTGGGCAGGTAGATCAGTTGGAAGATCGCTACATTGGCATTGTAGAGGTCGCGAGTTCGAATCTCGCCCTGTCCACCACTCCTTCTAAAAATCATCTGTCGGGTTCTCCCACGGTCGTTAACCGATGCATCCAGCACGCTTTCGGACCCGGTTTTGGGACAACGTCTTATAGTCGTGGCCCATGGCCGTTAATGCATGTCCGAGCGCGGCCTATTCAACGGTAAGACGGGATTCATCATAGCCACCGCCGCATCCGCAGTGGGATTGGGAAACATCTGGAGATTCCCTACCGAGGCCGCCAAGCACGGAGGCGGATCCTTCGTCCTCATTTACATCGTGATCGTCATCCTGTTCGGACTGACCATGATGGTCACCGAGATCGCCATCGGAAGGAAGACCAGGAGAAGCCCCATCGAGGCGTACGGTTCGCTGGACAAGAGGTTCAGGATCATCGGTATGCTGAGTTCGTGGGTGCCCGCCATCATCCTGCCGTATTACTGCGTCATCGGCGGCTGGCTGCTCGGATATCTCTTCGGTTACAGCGCCGGTTTCGATCTCTCGGACGGAGCCACCGTCTTCAGTGATTTCGTCAGCTCATACGAGTGCATCGTCACTTTCGCCGCGTTCGCGATTATTGTCGCGGTCATCATCTATCTGGGAGTCTCCAAGGGTATCGAGAGATTCAGCATCATCTTCATGCCGATCTTCCTGGTACTTCTCGTCGGGCTCACCATCTATGTCCTCACCCTGCCGGGTGCCGGGGACGGTGTCGCATACTACTTCGAGTTCCGTCTGAGCGACGTCGACGGACAGACCTTCATCGCAGCTCTGGGACAGGCGTTCTTCTCGCTCTCCATCGCCATGGGGATCCTGATCACCTATGGTTCCTACATGAGCAGCGAAGAGAACATTGAGCGCTGCTCGCTCACTATCATCATTATCGATACCGCGGTCGCCATCGTCGCCGGACTCATGATCATCCCCATGGCCTACACTTCCATGGGAGGGGACATCTCTGGCGGTGCCGGACTCGTATTCATCACCCTGCCCCACATCTTCGGAGGCATGGGCATGGGAAGGGTCGTCGCTATCCTCTTCTTCGTCATGATCTCCTTCGCGGCCATAACCTCCGCGGTCTCCGTCCTGGAAGCGGTGGCCTCCACCGTAATGGACTCCCACAAGATCTCCCGTAACAGGGCGGTCACCCTCGTGATGATCCCCACCTTCGCCGCGGGCGTCCTGATCGCCCTGGGATACGGCCCGCTGGATTTCATCCAGATCGCCGGCAAGAATCTGCTGGATATCTTCGATTACGTCTCCAACACCATCATGATGCCTGTCGTCGCCTTCCTCATGTGCATATTCGTGGGTCATGTGATTGGTACCAAGGTCGTGACAGACGAGATAGAGAAGAACGGCGAGTTCAAGACCAAGACCCTCTATGTATTCTTCATAAAGTGGATCTGTCCCATATTGGTCGCCCTTATCCTCGCGGGCTCGTTCATCAAGTTCTGAGGCCCTTTTTCTTCGGGAGAAGATGCCATAGTAACCATTAGTTGAGAAAATTTTATATAGAAGCTTAAACACTCCTACACCTATTAACTCTTACAAAGAGGTTGTAAAATGGCAAAGAAACAATTCAAGACAGAATCCAAACGCATCTTGGATATGATGATTAACTCCATCTACACCCACAAGGAGATTTTCCTCAGGGAGCTCATTTCCAACGCTTCCGATGCTATCGACAAATTGAACTACAAGGCGCTTAGCGACCAATCCCTTGGCGTGAACAGGGACGATCTGAAGATCAACGTCTCCGTCGACAAGGATGCACGCACCGTCACCGTATCCGACAAGGGAATCGGAATGACTGCCGAAGAGATGGAGAAGAACCTCGGTTACATCGCACACAGCGGTACCCTGGAGTTCAAGAAATCCCTCGAAGAGGGAGCAGACAGTCAGGCCATCGGACAGTTCGGAGTCGGATTCTATTCCGCATTCATGGTCGCCGACAAGGTGACCGTCATCTCCAAAGCCGCCGGAACCGAGGAGTGCAGCGTATGGGAGAGCGACGGAGTCGACGGATACTCTATTACCCCTGGTGAGAAGGATACCGTCGGAACCGATGTCATCATGCACATCAAAGAGGATGCCGATGGCGAGGAATACAGTGAATTCCTGGAGACCAACAGGCTCAGGGAGCTCATCGAGAAGTATTCCGATTACATCCGCTGGCCTATCCACATGGTCGTGGAGGAAAGCGAGTGGAAGGAGACCGGAGAGAAGGACGAGAAGGGTGAGCCCAAGAAGGGATACGTTACCACCAACGTCGACAAGGTCATTAACAGCATGGTCCCTATCTGGCAGAAATCTAAGTCTGAGGTCGACGATGCGAAATGCATCGAGTTCTACAAGGACAAGTTCCATGACTACGAGGACCCGATCTCCGTGGTCAGGGTCAACGTCGAGGGTAACGTCACCTACAAGGCGATGCTGTTCATCCCCTCCAAAGCCCCCTACGATTTCTATACCAGGGACTTCCAGCCCGGACTCCAACTCTACAGCAACGGAGTCCTCATCATGGACAAGTGCGCAGACCTCCTGCCCTATTGCTTCCGCTTCGTCCGCGGAGTAGTGGATTCCCCTGATTTCAGCCTCAACATCTCCCGTGAGGTCCTGCAGCACGACCGTCAGCTCAAGATGGTCGGCAGCAACCTGACCAAGAAGATCAAGGCGGACCTCGAGCGCATCATGAAGGATGAGTCCGAGAAGTACGCTGAGTTCTGGAAGAGCTTCGGCAAGCAGATCAAATACGGTGTCGTAGACCAGTACGGCGCACAGGCGGATATGCTGAAGGACCTCCTCCAGTTCAGCTCGGTCAAGGAAGACAAGATGATCTCTCTGGCACAGTACGTATCGGCAATGCCCGAGGGCCAGAAGAAGATCTACTACGTGACCGCGGAATCGGCGGCCCATGCCAAGAACCTGCCTCAGGTCGAACCCGTGACCGAGAAGGGATACGACGTCCTGGTATTCACCGACGAAATCGATACTTTCGTTACCAACACCCTTAGGAACTACAACGAGAAGGAGTTCTGCAACGTCACTTCCGACGACCTCGGAATCGAGAGCGAGGACGAGAAGAAGGAGGCCGAGAAGAAGGACGAGGAGTTCAAGACCGTTGTTGATTTCGCCAAGGAGACCCTCGGAGATGCAGTCAAAGCCGTCAAGATCTCCCACAAGCTGAAGAACCATGCAGTCCTCCTTTCCACCCAGGGCGGAATTACCTTCGAGATGGAGAAGTACTTCAAGGAGATGCCTGGATCCGGAGAGGGTCCCGGAATCAAAGCCGAGCGTGTGCTCGAGCTGAACTCAGAAGCAGATGCCTTCAAATCTTTACAGAATGCAATCGAGAACGACAAGGAGCGCGCCGCCAAGATCGTCAAGGTCATGTACGGCCAGGCCTGCCTGATGGCCGGTCAGCCTCTCGACGATCCCGTCGAGTACTCCGACCTTGTGCTCAGTATGATGTGATTCTAAACCTTACAGCAGGGTACGGAGCCATGCCGTATCCTGCATTCCATTCTTTTAATAATTGAAAAAAAAAAGGTTGGCCCCGAAGGGCCGGTTAAAGGATTTCACTCGGCTTCGAGTCTCTTCATTTCGTCCTCGTACTCCTGGTACTCATCGAGGATTTCCTGAGAGGGCTCCTCGGTGAACATGCTCACCAGGATGATGGCGAGGAGGGAGAACACGAATCCGGGCACGAGTTCGTAAAGTCCGGTATCGTAGATGCAGTAGTTTCCGCCTCCGATGATACCTCCGCCGATGAGGCAGGTGTTCCAGACGATGACGGTGATGAATCCTACGATCATTCCTGCCAGGGCACCCTTGGCGTTGGCCCTCTTCCAAAACAGGGAGACGAGCACGAGGGGTCCGAAGGCGGCACCGAATCCGGCCCATGCATAGGACACGAGCTTCATGATGGTGTTGTTTCCGCTGAGTGCCATGATGGCTGCGATGACTGCTACCAGAGCAACGATGAGCCTGGAGAGCCACATGAGCTTATTGTCGCTGAGCTCTTTTCCGTTCTTGGCGAACCTCTTGTAAAGGTCGTTGGAGACTGCGGAGGATGCGACGAGCAGCTGGGAGTCGGCAGTACTCATGACTGCTGCCAGGATGGCTGCGTAGATGATTCCTGCGATAACCGTGGTGAACAGGGCTCCGGCCATGGCGATGAAGATGGTCTCTTCGTTTCCGATGAGCGAGAGTGCAGTACCGCTGTGGATGGCCCAGGCCCTTCCGATAAGTCCGACGAGACATGCGCAGGCGAGGCTTACTACAATCCAGATGGTGGCGACACGCCTGGAGATCTTGAGGTCATTAGGGTTCTTGATAGCGGTGTACCTGACGACGATGTGAGGCATTCCGAAGTAACCGAGACCCCATGCCAGCAGCGATACTATCGCAATCAGCGTAATCTTCTCTCCGCCGTCATACATGAGGCTGGTGAAGTGTTCGGGGAGTCCGGAAAGAGGGCTGTCCCAGATAGCGGTGACCTCTCCCCAGCCCCCGAGGGTGGCGACTGCGGCGATGGGCACGACGACCAGTGCGATGACCATGAGCATTCCCTGGAGCATGTCAGTCCAGCAGACCGCCTTGAATCCTCCGAGGAAGGTGTAGGCAACAATAACTGCGGCGGCTACGATGATGGCGATGTTCTTGTCGTCCTCGCCGAGGCCGAGGATGATGGTGAACACCTTTCCCGCTCCGACGAATCCGGATGCGACGTAGACTACGAAGAAGACCAGGATGATGATTGCACTGACATCCCTCAGCAGTCCTTTCTCATCCTTGTAACGGTTGGTGAAGAAGGAGGAAAGGGTAAGGGAGTTCTGTGAGACTTCAGTATAAACTCTGAGTCTCTTGGCGATGATCAGCCATGCTCCGTATGAACCGATGGCAAGACCGATACCGATCCATGCCTCTCCGAGACCGAGTGCATAGACCGCTCCGGGCAGACCCATGAGGAGCCAGCTGCTCATATCCGATGCCTGGGCGGAGAGTGCGGTGACGTAAGGGTTCAGAGAACGTCCGCCGAGGATGTAATCGGAAAGAGTGGTTGATTTGTGGTAGAAGTAGTATCCAACTGCGATAACGATAATGAAATACGCAATCACTACTGCCAGGATTGTATAGTTAATCATTACGAAACCTCGTATTGGACTTAGGAAGGACGCCATCTTATAAAACGAACTTGGCATTTTTTGCCCATCCACTCAGCGGTCTTCGGAGATTTTGCAACTGTCTGTGAGATATGCACGTTTGCTCAGAGCGGATGGATGGATAATGATGGATGGATGCTATATCCATGGGTTTAAATACTTCGACTTGATATCATGTTCTAAGGCAGTACGCCATCTGCCGACCTCCAAATCCTTTCCCGGGTCAACCGGTATTTTCTCCATGCTTGGGGGGCGCCTCCCCCCTCTTTTTAATACGTATAGGGCGTTATTATCTCCATGGATATCGGATTACCCGAAGTAATGTTATTCGTCGGCGGTTTGCTGTCCATCTTTATCGTGCACTTATACCGCAAGGATAAGGATGCCGGCTCATACAAAGGACTGCTGATTTTGGGAGTAATCGTGGGAGTTGTCATGATTGCTCTCGCCGGAACCAATTATTCCAAATGGCCGTTTTTCGACTCGATTCTGATTATACTTGCCGGATTCGCTCTGGTCATCAGGCCTTTCCGTGACACGGATCTCGCGATAATCATCGCTGCCGTTGTAATGGTGGTCACGTACGTATTCCTCGGAACCCTGACCGGGGACCTGGCAGTACTCGGAGAGACCTATCCCAGGATTATCGTTTCCATCATCGCAGGCGCGTTCGCATTCATGGTACTGAACTTCGTCGAGAAGCTCGCCATGCTCATCGGAAAGATCCTGAACCTTTGGCCCGTGCTGCTGATTCTGGGTCTTATCTGTCTGGTCGAGGGAATCCTGATCGTGGCCGGCGGAAAGACCGTCTATGATTATATCCAGGAGTATACTAAAGTAATCGCGATGCTCATCTGAGCTATCACGAACATTTAAATGATAGGAGTTAATGGGGACTTGCAGGGCCCGTGGCTTAGCCAGGATATAGCGCTGGCCTTCTAAGCCAGACGCCTCGGGTTCGAAAGTCCCCTAATAAGGAACCGAAAGTCCCGACGGGCCCGCCAAGAGTCCGTCTGCCGTGAGGCAACAAAAGAGGAAGGATCATGAAGAGAGGCTCACGCGCCTGGAAGAAACGCGGTAACCAGCGTTGGAAATGGCGCAAGAAGAAAATGAGAAGAAGAAAGAGAGCAGCAAAGATGCGCAAGAAGTGACACTGACGCTCTCAGTGCACTAATTGGGGGTTTAGGCTAACCTGGTAGACTAGCGGGCTCCAGTTATGAGCGTGATTTGAATGAGTTTGCTGAGTTATGATGAATAACTGGAGCGATGACTCATTAATTTCATGGGAGGTAGCTCCTCCCGTGGTGGAAACCCGCCTATGGGGGTTCAAATCCCTCAGCCCCCACCTAAGCATCTTTACGGCATTCTCTACCCCTTTAGGGGTAAAACAACCCTTTATCACTTTTTTGTGATTTTTTCAATTCAAATATAATCAAGACTATTCACTTCACATGAGTATAGTCATTGTCGTATCCTCTCCGCGTGAGGGTGGATTCGGACGCAGAATAGCCGAGAAGGTTGCCGAAGGCATAAACCAGGCAGACAAGAAGGCGAAGATAGTTCTCCTCAACGATCTCGGGCCGGTGAAACAGTGCCAGAACTGCGAAGCATGCAAGAAGAACGGCTGCCACTGCGTAATCAAGGACGGCATCACTCCGCTTCTGGAGGAGATCCGCGAATCGGAAGGGATCGTCCACGTAACTTCCATCAACTTCAACCATGTGAGCGGTCTGTTCAAGACCTACTTCGACAGGTACTTCTGTTTCCTCGATGAGAATTCATCATCAACATTCCCTACGGGGAAGAAGGTGGCAACCATCGTCACCGCCGGTGCCGATGATACAGCGGCCGAGAAGGAGGCTGCGGAGTATCAGAAGATCATGGTACAGCATTTCCTCTGCGAGCCGGTCGGTACTCTGACCTACACTTCGTGGTTCCTGCCGGCGGGCGAGTTCGCCGATGATTCGGTGCTCGACAGAGCCTTCGAATTAGGCTCGAAATTTTGATTAAACCCGAGTATGACTGATAATCCTTGATTATCAATCAAACTGCAGTGCCGGCACACCCTTCTCCGGGTGCCCGGCTATTCTGCTCCCTTGACAGGAGCACGGATAGCGGGTCTATCCATTCGACACCCATGAGTCCCGCACGCTCAAGCATGTTGTAGCAGGAATTCACATCCCTGTCCTCGACATACCTGCAATAGGGGCACACATGCGTCCTGACGCTCAGGTCCTTCGGCACCTTCATACCGCAGGACGAGCATAGTTGGGACGTATCCCTGGGATCCACCAGGATCACTTCGTGACCGGCGCTCGAAGCCTTGTCCGTGATCCTTTTTCTCAGCAGTCCGATGGATGCGTCGTTGTAACCGTTGGTCATTGCCCTGCTTCTTGAGATCTTGCGCAGGGCTCTGACCGACAGGTCCTCCATCACGATGACGGAGAAGTTCTTCGCTATTTCCGAAGATATGAGTTCGATGTTGTTCTTTCTGTGGTTGTTTATCTTCTCGTATAGGTGGCTGATCCTGTTTTGAATCTTGCGATACCCGGGGGAACCGTACAGGGCCCTGCTCAGCTGTCTCTGGAGTTTGGCCAGTTTCTTCTTATACGTCCTAAAGATGTGGTCGTTAGGGTATTTCTTTTTTGTAGACAGCGCGGCGATGTTACTGACTCCGACATCCACCGCTACCGGCGGGAGGGGAGTTGTATCCTTCACCGGAGGTTCGGTCTCATAGGTGATACAGGCGTAGTACTGACAGTACGAGCCCATGTCCTTCCTCTTGACGGTGCAGGTCTTCACTCTTCCATCTATTTTCGTGGATTGGTTGTAGCACCTTACGAGACCGGGCACCTTACCCAATCTGAGGAAACGTCTCTTCTTTCCGTTCCTCTTCTCCGTCACGACGGAGAAATCGATGGGAGTAGGGTAGGTGTACGAGGAGAACGAACCCTTGGGGCGGTACCTGGGGAAACGGCCGCTGTCGTTAGATTCTTGCGGATCCGCTTCGGCAGTCGATTCGGCTTTGCGTTCACCCTTGTGCCTCTTGCTGCTGAGTGTCTTCTCGCAGGCCTCGATCACACGCTTCGACGTGGCATTGAGCGTGGTGGAATATGCATCGCGTATGTATCTGTGGTTGTGCCTCATCTGAGTTCCGAGCTTGTTCAGATCGAATACGGTCGGAAGGCGGCCTGTCTTGCGATGCACGTTCTTACAGGCGGTGATCATCGAATTGTAGACGAGACGGTTCGCATCGATATTGTGGTCCACGACCTTCCTCTGCTCCGAGGTGAGTTCGATGCGCATCCTGATCGTCTTCATCGGGAATCACTACGATTCCCGGAGTATATAAGCTTAAGAGGGGGAGGTCGCCGAAAGTACCGAAAGTGACCGAAAGTGACCGAAACTGACGTTTTTCGATACTTTTAAGAGAAATCCTTATCGAAACCATAATCCAGCACACTCCCTGCATAGCATCCCCGACTGAACCGATGCCCCGACATCTCTTTTCACGGCCGTGCTTCCGTGTTTTCAGGACATTGTTATTGCTATTGTTCCCGACCTCGTTCCCACTTACGGTTTACACATACCCAGACAAAGGAAAATCTGCCTTGACCGATAGCTGATTCCCTGATTATCGGTCCTTTTGAACATCATCTTGTTCCCATATACGGCTATTCCCCGGTATCAGGTATGAACTGTCATAAGTTCAGAAGAGAAACCTGCTAACTGAGAAAAGGAAACGGTATGGCAATAACAGTAGGAACCGTGTACTAATTGTCATACTCAAGATTAAAAAAGGACGGCTGGCACATCTCTGTGCCAGCCTTTCAGTTCTTGAAACTGTGAATGGGGGCGGGAATCCTTCCGCCGCGGTTTATGAAGTCGGCGCAGCCGTAGGGGTTGACCGGCATAATCTTGGCGTTGCCGAGCAGACCGCCGAGTTCGATCTCGTCGCCGGCCTTCTTGCCGATGACGGGGATGACCCTGACTGCGGTGGTCTTCTGGTTGATCATTCCGATTGCCATCTCGTCGGCGATGATACCTGAGATGGTGGAAGCCGAGGTATCTCCGGGGATGGCAATCATGTCGAGACCGACGGAACATACGCAGGTCATTGCCTCGAGCTTCTCGAGGGTGAGGGCGCCGATATCGGCGGCCTTGGCCATGGAACTGTCCTCGGTGACGGGGATGAACGCTCCGCTAAGACCTCCGACGTACGAGGAGGCCATAATTCCTCCTTTCTTGACCTGGTCGTTGAGGATGGCGAGAGCCGCGGTGGTCCCGGGTGCTCCGCAATATTCCATTCCCATCTCCTGGATGATGTCGGCGATGGAATCTCCGACGGCGGGAGTGGGAGCCAGTGAGAGGTCGACGATACCGAAGGGTACGTTGAGCCTCTTGGAAGCTTCCTTGGCGACGAGCTGACCGACACGGGTGATCTTGAAAGCGGTCTTCTTGATGGTCTCGCAGAGGACTTCGAAGTTCTCTCCGTGGATCTTGGTAAGTGCATGCCTGACGACACCGGGTCCGCTGACACCGACGTTGATGACGGTGTCTCCCTCGGTCACTCCGTGGAACGCACCTGCCATGAAGGGGTTGTCATCAGTGGGGTTGCAGAACACGACGAGCTTTGCGCAGCCGATCGAATCGCGGTCCGCGGTGGCCTTGGCAGTCTCCACCACGATTTCGCCCATGAGCTTTACGGCATCCATGTCGATACCGGTCTTGGTGGAGCCGAGCGAGATGGAACTGCAGATGTGTTCGGTCTTGGAAAGTGCCTCGGGGATGGATTCGATGAGGAGCCTGTCAGCCTTGCTCATTCCCTTCTGTACAAGGGCGGAGTAGCCTCCGAGGAAGTTGACGCCGATCTTCTGCGAGGCCTTCTCCAGGGTCTCCGCGATCTTCACGAAATCCTTGGAGGTCTTGCAGGCGCTGGAGCCGACGATGGCGATAGGGGTCACGGAGACCCTCTTGTTGATGACCGGGATACCAATCTCGAGAGCGATCTCGTCACCCACCTTCACCAGGTCCTTGGCGCAGGTGGTGATCTTGTCGTAGATGTTCTGGCACAGCTGATCTAGGTCAGGGGTCATGCAGTCCAGGAGCGAGATGCCCATGGTGATTGTCCTCACATCGAGGTTCTCCGATGCGACCATCTGGTTGGTCTCGAGGATCTCTGCGACGTCGAGCATGGGAATCAAATCCTGTGCATCATGTTGAAGATCTCCGCCTTCTGTGCGGAGACCTTGCATCCGACCTTCTCACCTACTGCGTCCAGGTCGTTAACCAGGCCGGGAAAGGTCTTCTTGTAGTTCTTCACGTCGACGATCATCATCATGTTGATGTAGTCCTCGACAGTGGTCATACTGAGGTCGAGGATGTTGATGTCGTTCTCTGCGAAGTATGTGCAGACGGCGGCGATGATACCTGCGTGGTCCTTTCCGACCAGAGTCACCACGATTTTCGAATCCATGCTGGGGGCGGTCATTTTGGTACTTCCTTTGTTGACTTTTTTTCAGCTCCTCATGCTCATGATTGCGATGAGGTCGCTGAGGATGGCCGAGGCGGTCTCGATCTTTCCTGCACCGCGGCCGGTGATTGTTATTGGTCCTGCCAAATCTGCATCGATCTGGGCGATGTTGAGTGTTCCGGAGATGCTCAGGGGGTGTCCGATGGGGACCAGACGGGGTGCGACCTCGAGCCTGGTCTCGGTGATCTCTCCGACCAGCCTGATCACCATGTTGTGTGATTTGGCCTGGGCGATGGCATCGGGGGTTATGCCCGTGATACCGGTGATCTTCACGTCCTTGAAGGCGACATCCCTGTGGAACACCGAGTTGGCGAGGATGACGACCTTGGTGGCTGCATCGTATCCTTCGACGTCGTTGGTGGGGTCGGTCTCAGCGTATCCGAGCTGCTGTGCTTCTTTGAGCGCCTGCTCGAAGGGCTGTCCGTTGTCCATCTTGCTGAGGATGTAGTTGCAGGTACCGTTGAAGATACCGCGGATGGAGGAGATCTTCTCCCCCTTGAGGTTCTCGTGGCAGAGGTTGATGATGGGCATCGCGCCTCCGACAGAACCCTCGAAGCGGAACTTGCATCCGTTCTTCTTGGCGAGTGCGATAAGGTCGTGGAAGTGAAGTGCCAGGGGACCCTTGTTGACGGTGATGACGTCCTTTCCGCACTCGAGTGCGTGCCTGATCGTCTTCAGTCCGGTGCCGCCGGTTTCGACGTCGGTGGGGGAGACCTCGATCAGAAGGTCGTATTTGACTGAGTCCATGACGGCGAGGGCATCGGTGTAGGTCTCGTCGCCCACACCCTTCTTCTCCTGTTTCCTGGCCACGAGCCTGTCGAGGTCCAGACCCTTCTGGTCGACGGCGAAGGTCTTGGAGTCGATGACTCCGACGACAACGGGCTGCTCCCCGTATTTATCCTCGAAGAAGTCGCGGCGCCTCTTGATGACCTCTGCGAATCCCTGGCCGACGGTTCCGAATCCGGAAAGGAATACCCTCATCTCAGAGCCCCCTGATGTAGATCATGTCGTCTTTCTCGCTGGCCTCGGCGAAGAACTCGTCGAGCTTGTCGAGGTCCTCCTCGGTGCGCACTTCGGCGGTGATCATGGCGGTGCGCTTGTCCTTGTAGTGGTTGTCGGAGGAGTAGGCTATGTCGGTGGATTCCAGATGGACTATCTTGGATACCTCGTCGATGAGGTTCTCGATGTAGGTGGCGTTGAAGGCCCCGACCAGCATGAACTCGCTGGTGAGGGTCTCGTAGACGGAACCGATCTTGGAGATGAAGATGTCCCTGGACTTCCAGATGGATTTGAGTTCGTCGAGCTTCCTGGAGTTCGCCACCTCGAAGGTAACGCTCACGAGGATCCTCTGGTTGACGATTTTCTCACGGTCGTGCACGACTCCGATGATGTTCCCGTCCACCATGGAGATGGGTTCGAGGGAGCCCACCAGCTGTCCGGGGAGATCCTTGACGTAAAGCTCTGCGTTCAAATGCATTCGATCACCTTGTATGAATCCCGCCAATCGTTTTATCTATAAATAATAAGGAGGGCGCATGCGTGCCCGCGAGTAGTCCCGCGTTATATTTAGGGAATGAAACCTGTTTCGGGAATGGGATTAAGGCTGTTTTCGTGAAACCTTTTAAACCTGTGGAACGAGATTCCAGCACTATGTTTAAGCATATTCTGGTAGCAGTCGACGGAAGTGAGAGCAACAAGGTCGCTGTGGACACCGCGGTTGCGATGGCCAAGGAGTGCGGTGCCACCCTCACCGCCCTTTCGGTGTTTGATCCCGGAGGATACGGCAACGTGGCTGCCGTGAAGGAGGTCGCTGACGAAGTGGATTACATGAAGCAGATCTGCGACAACATCCTGGAATATGTGACCGCCAAGGCCACTGAGGCAGGCATCGATTTCGAGACCAAGATAGTGGCCGGAAACCCTGCCGTGAAGATTGTGGAAGCTACCGCAGATTACGATCTCCTCGTCACCGGAACCCTCGGACGTACCGGTTTCAGCAGGATCGTCATGGGAAGCGTTGCCGAGAAGGTAGTCAGGCTTTCCAACTGTCCCGTGCTGGTCTGCCGCAACAAGGTTTGATCTTAAAACTGGCTGTCTGGGTCTTTTCAGACAGCCTTCATTTTCTCTTTTTCCACCCCGGGCTGTATTGACAGATAAGTGTTACGATTTTAGATAATTGTGCTATTAATAGTATGAACGTTTACAGGTATCGGGAACGACCATGACCGATGCTAGCGAGAATCTGAAGACCCTTCTCGGCGAACCCAAGAAGGCAATCAGAAGCATGGTGCTAGCGTTCTTCATCGCCATGGCTGTGGTGGAGCTCAACCAGTTCGTCGATACGTTCTGGGTCTCCGGCCTGGGTGCGGTATCCAGTTCTGCGGTCGCTACCTCCTCACCCATTTACGGCCTGATGATGTGTGCCGGATTGGGAATCGGGGTGGGTGCCACCGCGACCATCGCGTTCCGTCTGGGACGGGGCGACTTCGAGGAGGCTAACAGGCTGGCGGCCAACTCGCTCTTGCTCGGAATCGTATGTGCGGTCGCATCCTCGGTGCTCGTTCTGGTATTCGCCAGGCCCCTGATTCTGATCATGGGTGCGGAGAGTATCGTCGACGAATGCCTCCTCTACATTCTTCCGTTCATTTTCCTTTCGCCCCTTCTCCTGTGCAACTCCATTCTCGGAGGGATCCTCCGCGCCGAGGGTGCGGCCAGGAAATCCACTATAGTTCAAATGAGCGTAGCCATCCTCAACATGATCATCGACCCCATCCTGATCTACGGTCTGGGTCTTGGGGTTTTCGGGGCGGGGCTGTCCACCGCCCTGTCGGCAGGTATCGCTCTGGCGATAGGACTCAGCTGGTATGCGAAGAACCGGATGACGGTCAAGCTCACCCGCGGTTCGTTCAGACGTGACAAAGAGATGAGCAGGGAGGTCCTCGATGTCGGAGGGCCCAAGACCGTCCAGGCACTGATATCGAACACGACCGATCTCATACAGCGTGTCTTCCTCATCGTGGCGGGCGGGACCAATGCGGTCATGTTCTACAACTATTCCTGGAGGTACATCGCGCTCATCAACCTCCCCGGGAGGGCGTACGAGAATGCTATGGTGCCGGTATGTTCGGCGGCTTACGGTCAGAGGGACCTCCTGAAGATGAGGGAGGGGTTCAGGTACACAGCGAAATGGGTGCTGATCTTCAGTGCGGTATTCGCCGTAGTACTGTTCGTCTTCTCCGAACCCCTGATATCCATCCTGACCTACGAGGACTCCATGAGGGAGCTCCGTCCGCAGTTCGTCTGGACCCTTCAGATATCCACTCTGCTTATACCCTTCAGCGCACTGATGGGAATCGGTTCGTCCATGCTGCAGGCCCTGAAGAAATCGAAGGTTTCGATGTACTACTACTTCTTCTGGGGATTCGTCAAGCTCGGAATGTACGCCGTGGCCGCATATGTCTACCACTCCTTCGAGTACATCATCTACTGCATGGTCATCGTGCACGTGTTCGGAGGGCTCTGCCTGATGTACCTGGCCCACTTGGAATACAATAAAATCTCCGTGATCGTGAGCAACGAAGGGTCCTGAGGGCCCTTCGGGGAGTCTTACAGCCGTATGTTTTAAATTCAAATTCGTGTTACTCAAACCCAACAACCAAGGTGACGAAGATGTGTGAATTCACGGTGTATGTAGACGGGCACGAAGACTCCGATATCGTGGCGACCTCTGTGATCAAGACCGTTGTCAAGCCCGACTGCATCGTTCTCATGAACACTGCCGGAAAGGTCGTGAAAGTCCCCAACGCCAGGATCACCAAGGTGGACACCATTATGACGGAACTTATTCTCGAGACCTGCGAGGCATGATCGTTTGAAGAAGATCATCGCCACCGGCAAGGGCGGAGTGGGGAAGACCACCACCCTCACCACCGTATCCCTCATGATGGCACGCGAGGGGAAACGCGTCATCGTTTTCGACACCGACCCCAGCATGAATCTGGCGCTCAGCTTCGGAGTGCCGTATCAGAGTGTCTGCACGATCACCGAGGACAAGGCCGACATTTCCCACGAGCTCGAAGAGGGCATCGACGCTTCCGGCGCCAAGATCCTGGAGGATCACTCTGTGGTCACCGAGGACGGCATCCGCATCGTCATCATGGGGGCCCTCCAGCATGGAGGCGACGGATGCCTCTGCTCCGCCATCTCGGTCATCAAGATACTTCTCGACTACGTGGAGTCCATCGGAGAGTACGATGTGGCGATAGTCGATTCGCAGGCCGGACCCGAGGTGCTTGGAAGAGGATTGGCATCCTCCTTCGATCTCAACCTCATCCTCTCCGAGCCTACCGCCAAATCCTCCGAGGTCTCGGTGCAGGTCAAGAAACTCGCCGACGACCTGGGCGTGAAGGAGAACCTCCTGATTGTCAACAAGATCGATTACGATTCCGATGTGAGGTTCGTCGCCAACATCGTCGGTATCGACATCTCGAAGGCCATCGGAATCCCCTATGATCGCGACGTCGTGAAGGCGGACAAGGAAGGCGAGCTCCTTTTGGACGCATTCCCCGATTCCGCAGCGCTGGCACAGCTCAGGAATACCAAGGATCTCATCGAGAAGACCGTCAGCCTCTGAGTCACCAGTCCTCGGGGACCTTGTGCTCTGTGATCTCCAGGAACTCGCGGTATTCCGAAATCGGAGGGGTCAGGACGTACTCCTTACCTGTGGCATTCAATTCTTCGATAGCATCCCGGTAACTCTTTCCCCCGGGACTCAGGAAGAAGGGCAGAATCAGAAGTCTGGCACATCCGTCGGAAGACAGTTTTTCCGCGGCTTCTGCGAGGGTCACGGGGCCCGTTTCGGAGAATGCGCAGGAGACCTTCCAGCCACAGTCCGAAAGGTATGAGGCATATCTCCCGGCGGTCTTCTCCGAGAGGGAAAGCTTCGAGCCGTGGGCGAAAACTATGACGCCAGTATCGTCGGAAGGCGCCCCCAATCTGTCCGCGATGGCGGACGCGAGATATCCGGAATAGCCCAGGGCGGTGGCGAAACGTATCGCCACGTCATGCTTCCCAATCATGGTCCATGAACCCGAATTGTCGGGAAGGCCGATCCTCTTGGGCATGTCCCATATCGTGAGGTTCCCTTCGGCCACGGCCATGGGTAGGACGCAGAACGTATCTATGCCCTCCTCCAGGAACATCCTCTTCAGGACCCGGTCAGAGCGCGGTTCGCCGAAATGGAAGGCAGGATACACGTTGCGGTATCCGTGCTCGGTGAGGTATCTGCAGCACTCGGCCACGACCTTCTGCTCGCCGGCGCTGGCGGAATTCTTCCCGAGAACGATGATTCCTGTCTTCACGTGTGTACATTTGCTGTCCTCTATATAATATTACTAATTTTCAGATTCATTAGATATTCGTATGCTTAAATATTAAAATCGTAATACGCAAGCATGAGTATCAGACAGGCCCAGTTAGACGAGGAGACTGAGAGGAGCTACAGCAGGCAGGCATATGGCCACGAGATGTGGCTGGACTCCGTCGGCAAGGAGGACGGCATGTTCTACGTGTACGGACTCTACGGACACAAGATGCTGCCCGACAAGCCGATGCCCACCGACTATGCCAATCCCCTGGTCTATGATGACAACGGCCGCGCCCCCAACCCCGAGAGGGAGATTGTCAGAAAGCCCTCCGGATGGAAGTTCACCTTCGAGGACAAGGGTGCTGACGTATACACGTTCTACATCGATTCCAATTCCGTATGGGTCACCAACGACGAGGGGTGGCACAGAGGAGGCAAGCGCGACTATTCCAAGGTAAACTTCTCCTCCGCCTACAACATGGTGGCCAAGAGGATCATCTCCCGCGACGGGAAGAACCCCGGCAGCGTCATGCACGCGGCCCTGGAGGTTATGCCTGAGGCAGCCACCCTCAAGGTGGGCTCCGATGCGACCATGGGCATCTTCTACGAGGGAAAGCCCCTGGCGAACGCCAAATGCATCATCTTCAACAGGGGATGGCAGGACCTGCTCATGACCAAGAGTGGTGCCGATGGCAAAGTGACTTTCAAGGTGGACCAGCCCGGGGACTACATCGTCATCGCCAAATACACGGATACCACCAAATCCGTATCCGATGAGTTCGACGAGACCTCGTTCACGACCGCCCTGACCATCGGTGCGGAGTGATACCATGGCGGCACTCGAGGAGGCCATAAAGGCCGTGAAGAACTGCTGCGGCGTGACCAGCATCGACATCGCCCCCATACTCGCCGATCCCGGGCTCTTCGCCCAGGCCCTCGATGATATCTACCAGATGTACGAGCGCGAGGTCTTCGACATCATCATCACCACCAAGCTCTCCGGTACCGTGTTCGCCGCCGCACTGGCAGCGAGGATGGGGAAGGGACTCATCATAACCACCTGCGTGAAACCCACCGACGGTTACCTGACCGAGGACATCGAGGGGAACAGCGGTTCCTTCTCCGTCGGCATGCCCGAGGGATTCATCAGGAAAGGTACCAAAGCCGTCGTGGTCGTCGACCAGATCTCCCACGGGAGGGACATCAAGGCAGCCATCAACATGGTGGAGAAGCAGGGCGGAACCGTCATCAAGGTCAGCGGTTTCGTCGAGGTATCCGAGATTAACGCCAGGAAAAAGGCGATCAAGGGATACCCGGTCGAGAGCAGGCTGTTCACCGAAGACTTCTGAAATAATCCTTTCCCTGCCCTGGGCAGGGCACTTTTCTTTTCAACTCAGCTGAGCACGGCGGTCAGGCTGAGCGTATCCTTGACCAGGGTGTATTCGCGGATGCAGAGTCTGTCATCGATGGTGAACGTGACTGTCAGCGACCCTTCCGTGTATCTCCAGACATCGCATTGTACTCCACCCGACATGGCCGTTCCCAGGTTGGTGTACAACGACTCGGTCACCTTCTTGTCGCTTCCGCAGATGACTGCGAACGCAGGTGCCTCAGCGGTCACCGGATCGCCCCCGTCGGTGTAGGTATAGGTCGTGGTGACACGGTACACGAAAGAGGAGTTTTCGTTCGTATAATGTGAGTGACCCGTGCCTGTGGCAGGCATGGAATCGTAAGTGCCAGATACCGTATAGTCATGGTCGATGCGGTACTGGTCGTCAGGATCCTTGAACAGCTGCATCATACCGAACATAACGAGAACGCTGGTCATCAGCACGATGACCATCACAAAGGCGAGAATCGTGCGGGAGCTGTCCATTTTATTACCTTTGGGGCAGGGGCGATGCCCCTGCCTTGGTATCAGAGCGTGTAGCTCTTAAAGAAACTGTCGATGTCGACACCGGCAGCATCGTACTTCGTTTTCTCGGTAGCGAAGTTGTTGATGAACTGGTTGAAGAGGGTGTCGTACTCGTATCCCGTGTCGAGGAGTCCGGGGTGCATGACGTTCATGTAAAACACCATCTCGAGGACGTACATGGGGCTGTTTCCGGCCTCACGTGCCATACCGAGGTAGTGCATGGTGGGGAGTTTGCTTCCGTCTCCATCTTTAATGAGGTCCTTCCAAGAGGCCACGGTGGTATCCAGGTCCCTCTGTCCGCGAAGTCCGTCGTGCTCGTTGTCGATCCAGTAGAGATCACTGTATCCTGCGGTCTTGGTGTCGTAGAGCACGGTGTAGATCTGTTCTGCGGTGAGGGTGTTGTAGTTCTTGGACAGGATGCTGTGGTGCTGTCCTACTGAGTATACTCCCGCCCAGTCTGCGTGGATGAGGTTGGTGTTGTCCTTTCCGGTGATGCTGTACTGTCCAGTGGCGATGTAGCTGGGGGCATTCCTCGACATGATGAGTGCGCTCTTCTCGTTTTCCGCGAGGGTAGCTGCCTTGGTCTTGACCTCGTTGAGGATGTCGTCGTGCCATGACAGATACTGGTAGGTCTTGGTCATGTCCCCCTGGAGGAGGTATCCGAACATCACGATGGAACGGTCGATGTACTCGTTGGGGTAACTCACACCGCTGTTGTCGCAGGTGTTCATGAACATGACATCGATTCCAGCGGGATTGAGCTTCTTGGGAGACTCGACATCGGCGTTGGAGTCGCAGTAACCGGGGATGTACACATCGATTTTGCCCTCTATGATCTTCTCGTAGTTGGGGGTCTCTGTGGATCCGAGTGAGGTCGCACTCTGAAGGGTGCTGTTGAGTTTGGCCCAGTAGGTGGCAATGGTGTCATCCACCATCTTGACCTTGCCGGTGAGCCCGGTGACCTCGCAGGTGTAGACTCCGCTGCAGTAGGTTGTGGCGATGTTCTTGACAGGCCAGGAGACCTTGGCGACCTTGAAGTAATTGTCGATGTAGTAAACGTCGAGTTTGGTATCCGCGGTCGCGCCGATAATCTGTTTCAGGTAGTCGACATCGGCGGAGTTGACCTTTCCGTCGGCATTGGCATCGGCGAGGCGGGTCGCGGTCTTGGTCCCTGCGACGATATCCTCGAGGTAGGTCACATCGGCATTGTCTATCTTGTCATCTTCGTTGGCATTTCCATAGACCCAGAGCCTGGAATCTTTGTTGGGGAAATCGGCTTCTGCGATGGTATTGCCGACGATCTTTCCGTTGCCGTCGTTAGAGCCGTGGGAGCCCATCATCACGACGGCCACTCCCGCAGCCGCGACAGCGACAACGGCAATAATCGCTATTATCATTACTTTTTTGTCCATAAAATCGCCTCAATCGAATTTCGGTATCAGCCTTATGTGGGGTATGCCGTCATGCAGCTGCACTTCGGAATCCACCTGGTAAACGGTTTTGATATTCTCGCGAGTAAGTACGTCGGCGGACCTGCCATCGGCATAGACCCCTCCGTTACTCATCAAAATCACACGGTCCGCGTAAGCGGCAGTAATGTTAAGGTCGTGACAGACCATGATGACCAGGATCTTCCTGTCCCTGGCATAGGCTTTGAGGAAGCGCATCACGTCCATCTGGTATTTCACGTCGAGGTTCGACGTGGGCTCGTCCAATATCAGGATATCAGGTTCCTGGACCAATCCGCGGGCGATGAGCACTCTCTGCATCTGTCCCGCGCTGAGCTGGCGGATGTCGCGGTCGCTGAACTCCTGAAGTTCCATCAGTTCTATCGCCGCATCAACCATGTCGATGTCCCTTTCGGAGGTAGTCCACCCTGCCCGAGGATGCCTTCCCAGAAGGATGGCCTCGGAGACGGACATGCTGAACACGCTGCTGGAACTGTTGGGGACGAATGCGAGTATACGGGCGATGTCCAGGAGAGACATGGTGTGGACATCCACCCCGTTGATCTCCACACATCCCGAGTTGGGTTTGAGCAGTTTGTTTATGCACTTTACGAGGGTGGTCTTTCCGACACCGTTGGGGCCGAGAACACACACGAGTCCCGGTTCGTCGAATGTGAGGTTGATGTTGTTCAGGATCTGCTTCGAATCGTATCCGAAGCACATGTCCTTGAACTCGACGCTGATTCTTTCCGATCCTTCCCGGGGAGTAAGGAGGACGGAGGTATCGCCGTTCATGCCCAGACCTCCTTGTTGTTGCGGAGGATGAGGTACAGGAACAGCGGACCGCCGATGCAGGAGGTAATGACTCCCACAGGAAGGATGGTAGGAGAGGCAATGGTCATGGCGACCAGATGGGACACGAGGAGCAGCAGTGCGCCGAAGAATCCGGAGGCGGGTACAAGGAACCTGTTGTCGGACCCGATGATCGATCTCACCATGTGGGGTGCGACCAATCCGATGAAACCGATGATTCCTGTGAAACTCACCACGGTTGCCGCCATGAGGGTGACGACCAAAAGGAGGATGAGGCGCTGGCGTTCGACATTGACCCCGAGGCTCTTCGCACCCTCGTCGCCGAGGCCCAGAATGTTCAGCTGGTTGGCCATGTACTGGAGGTATATGGTTCCCAGGATTGCGATGATGAGGACGATGGTAACCTCTCCGTAATCGGTTCCGTCAACCGAGCCGATCATCCACTTGTATACGGCGGACAGGTCCTCCGGGTCCGCTATGAGCATGAACAGCTGGGTCATGGCGTTGAACAGGTACATCAGGGCGATACCACAGAGAATCATCATGGTGGGGGTGGCATTGCGGAACTTGCTGAGCATCAGGATTACGAGGGCGGGGACCACAGAGAAGACGAATGCATTCATGACGATGCCTCCGCCGTTGATGAGTTCCAGTCCTAGGATGATCGCCACTGCGGCACCGAAGCCCGCTCCGGAGGAGATACCCATGGTATACGGGTCAGCAAGGGGGTTCTTCAGCATGCTCTGCATGCAAACACCGCATACTGCAAGCGAGAAACCGCAGACCAGGGCGGTGATGATGGCAGGCATGCGGAGGTGCACGACGATATGATAGATCGTCAGGTCCTCCGGGGTGCGCCTGAGGATGGCATCCACAAGCGCATTGAATACCTCGCCGTTGGTAATAGGGAAAGAACCGACGGTGGCGGCATAGATGGTTACCAGAAAGCAGCCTATTATGCAGGCTGCGATGAAGAGGAGCCTCTTCTTAGTGTTGGATTTGTGCGTTGCCCGGAAATTGGACTTCTCTGAACCGTCGGTGCTTTCCATTGCGACACGATACTCAAAGTAGTATTAAAACATTCCATATTCGTAACACTCAAAACATAAAATCCTCAAATTAGTATGTCATGATAAGAACGGAGCCCAATCCTGGCAACTTCCACTCTTCCTGATGCATTATCTGAAGAATGAAAGTGCATCTGCATCCTGGAGGTCATGCCTGAGACCGCCACCCTCAAGGTGGGTTCCGATGCGACCATGGGCATCTTCTACGAGGGAAAGCCCCTGGCGAATGCCAAATGCTGCATTTTCAACAGGGGATGGCAGGACCTGCTCATGACCAAGAGCGGTGCCGATGGCAAGGTGACCTTCAAGGTGGACCAGCCCGGGGACTACATCGTCATCAAGGTCAGCGGTTTCGTCGAGGTGTCCGAGATCAACACCAGGAAGAAGGCGATAAAAGGATATCCTGTCGAGAGCAGGCTGTTCACCGAAGACTTCTGAAACAGGCAGGCCCCGTGCGGGGCCTGTCGAATCATTCCTTTTTGAATGCCGATACGGCAAAAATGAACGGGAGATAAACGGTCCTGCCGTTCTCGCGGAACCGGATTATGTTGTCTGGGTAGGACACTGTGGAAACCCTTGATGCACCCAGGCCGATGAGGTGGGCAGCGTCCCACTGGGGTCTCCTCACTTTGGCGGCAGGCAGCCTGGTCGCCATATCCGCCACGCGGAGCAGACGTTCCCTGCAGTCGGGTTCGTCCTTGTGATAGATCTCTATGTGCCTCTCCACGTTCATGCTCTCATAGGCACGGTCGTGGGCATAGAGGTAGAAGTTGCCGTCGAAGACGGTGAGTTTGCCTCCCGGGCGCAGGACCCTCAGCATCTCCTCGTAGACCCTTCCGGGGTCATCGAGGTTCCACAGGACATCGCGGGACACTACGAGATCGAAGGAACCGTCCTCGAATTTGAGATTGTGCGCATCCATGGTCAGGAAGGTGGCCGGGACGCCGTAGGAGTCGCAGTTATCGGTCGCGGTCCTGCACATCTCCTCGTTGTAATCTATGCCGGTGACATCATGTCCCAGCCTCCCCAGTATCACCGAGAAGAAACCGGGTCCGCAGCCCACATCGAGCACCTTCAGTCTGCGGTCCTTGGGAAGGTCTCTGAGCGCTTCCTCAAGCCATCTGACATACGTACCGTTCTCTATCTGGGACAGTACGGTACCGCTGTAGCTCTGGGCGCGTCCCGTCCACAGCTCATGGAACTCTTCTATGTACGTATCGTTCACGGAAGCTCCTCCTGAGCCTCATTCGATAGTTCGTTCTCGATCTCCTCGATGTCCTTGTCGTTCACGGCACAGCCGTCGTCACCGACTATCTCGGACAGATCGATGATATGAGAATCGACCTCTTTGCCGTCGCGCAGTGCGACGTGCGGTCTGCCCTGGAGGGTACTGACCTCGCAATCCACGCCATAGACCGTCTTCACGTTCTCAGCGGTCAGGACCTCTTCCGAGGTACCATCCGCATAGATTCCTCCGTTGTGCATCAGGAGGATGCGGTCGGCGTACATCGATGTGACATTGAGATCGTGGCAGATCACGATGACCGTGATGTTCTTGATGCGTGCGATGTCGCGTAGCATCTTCATGACAAGCATCTGGTACTTCACATCCAGATTGGCCGTGGGTTCGTCCAGCAGGAGGATCTTGGGTTCCTGCGAGAGACCTCTGGCGATCATGGCCCTCTGACGCTGTCCGGCGGACAGCTCGTCGAGCATCCTGTTGGAGAGATCAGCGATGCCGAGCAGCTTGATGTTCTCCGCGGCAATCTTGAGGTCGTGTTTGGTGAGGACCGCTCCTGCATGGGGATGTCTTCCCATTAGTACGGTATCCATGACCGACATACTGAAGGTGGCATCCTCCGAATGGGGGACGAAGCTCATGATCTTCGACAGTTCCTTGAATGATGTCTGAGTCACGTCTTTCCCGTTGATGGTTACCGTACCCTCCGTGGGTTTCAGCAGCTTGTTCAGGCAGTACATGAAGGTGGATTTCCCCACCCCGTTGGGTCCGAGGATGCAGGTGAGGTTAGCCTCGTTGATATCAAGGTTGATGTCCTTGAATACGCAGTGGTTCCCATATGAGACTCCCAGATTTCTGACTTCGATTCCCATTTTACCACGAATCCTTCTTCTGCCTCATGATGAGGTACAGGAACAGCGGTCCGCCGAACAGTGCGGTAACGATTCCGATGTGAACCGGGGTGGCGGTGAACGCTTTGGCTAACATGTCTGCCACGACCATCAGGGTGGCACCGGTGAGCATCGATCCAGGAATCAGGTATTTGTTGTCGGAGCCCAGCAGGATACGGGCCATGTGGGGTCCGACCAGACCGACGAATCCGATGATTCCGGTAAAGCTGACGATGCCTGCCGCAATGATCGAGATGATGATCAGGATGATGATGCGTATGTGCTCGACGTTGATTCCCAGGGTCCTGGCGTAGTTGTCTCCGGAGTTGAGTGCGTTAAGATATCTGGCGAGCATGAAGAGGAGACAGGAACCGACGATGGCCACACCGAAGATGATACCGAAATTGTCCCAGCTGGCCTTGTTGAGGGTTCCGACCGTCCATTCGAAAGCGGATGCGGTCTTCTCATCGCTGGAGATTAGCATGATGTAGGACTGCATCGCGTTGAAGATGTACATAACGGCGATTCCGGCCAGGATGATCATAGTGGTGGTGGCCTTTTTGAAAGTAGAGAGGAACAGGATGATCGCTGCGGGGACCAACGCGAAGATGAATGCGTTGACGACGATTCCGTACGGTCCGCTGACGAAGGCGATTCCGGTACATATGGCGAGGATTGCTCCGAATCCCGCACCGGAGGATATACCCGTGGTGTAAGGGTCAGCCAGGGGATTCTTCATCATGCTCTGCATCGCGGCACCTGCTGCTCCAAGACCCAGACCTATGGAAATCGCACAGAGGAGACGGGGCAGGCGCTCGTTCCAGACGACCTTCATGTCGAGGTTGGTGAGTCCGTCACCGAGATTGGTGAGATGGATGAGAATCACTTCATAGACGCGGGCAAAAGAGATCTTGTACGATCCCATACCCATTCCGATGCCCGCGGCCAGAACGAGTATTGCTAGGTATAAGATGAGTCCGAGGACTTTCTTTCTGCGGATGGCAGAATACGAGTCGATGATTTCCTCTACACCGTTCTCATTCGGTTTCGTTTCGTTTGATTCTGTTGATGTCATGTTATCCGCAGAGAGATCTGTGGCATGGCCGGAGGCGGCCATGCCGTTAAGGGGTTTGGTGAAAGGTTTACTTCTTCCTCATGAAGGCGAATGCGATGATCGCAATGATTATCACTGCGGCCGCTGCAACACCTCCGACGAGGGTCATGTTGATGGATCCTCCGCCGCTGCTGTTGGGGTCCATAGTGGTGACGCCGGGGGCGTTGACATCGCTGCAGACCTTCTGGATATCGAGCGAGATGTCGGTACGGCTGTTCCATCCGATCAGTTCGAGGTATTTGGCCCAGGCCTGCTCCATGGTGGGGAGCTCTGCCTGAAGGGCGGTGTCGTTCGGCATGAAGATCTTGGCGTAGTATACCATCTGGACGGTGAACGGTGCACCGTTGAGTGCCCAGGACATAGCGTAGACCTTGCAGCCCTTCTTCACGTAGCCGTCCATCTTCTCGGTGAGCTCTTTCATGTCCTCAGTGACGTTGAAAGCGTTGGTGGAGAAGCAGTTGGTGCTCATGAGGATGAGGATGTCGAGATCGCCGCAGTAGGAGGCGATGTTCTCCATGGTCCAATCGGCCTTGGAACCGGGTCCGAACCTGGTGGCGATGTTGTTTCCTCCTGCATCTGCGAAGTTCTCGTAGTCTCCGGAACCAGGACCACGGGTGTGGTTGACGTGCTCGTAGTTCTTGGTGGTCGTGTAGACTCCGAGGACCTTGAGCCTGTCTGCCTCAGGTATGGTGGTGGATTTGGCCTTGATCTTGTCAAGGATTCCGAATGCCCAATCCGCATACTTCTGAGCGTGCTGCCAGCAGTCTCCGTCTCCGGGACCGTTGGAGTTTCCGCAGCCTGCGAACAGGTAGGCGGTGGTGAGCAGTCCCTCGGTGGGGTGGTGCTCCCAGGTGGGAATACGGACGACCTGGAATCCGTATTCAACGGCCCAGTCTTCGAGATTAGGTAGATAGTAGCCGATGGTTCCGACCATGATTACAAGGCCGGTATCAGTCAGAGCCTCCTGATAGTCGTGGTAGTACGTAGCGCAGTTCTCCTTGGAGATTTCTTTGAGAACGCCGACGTTGACACATCCGGGGTAGTTGGCCGAGACATTGAACTCGACCTCTCCGTAAGGGGCGCTGTCCATTCCGACGATAGTGACGTCGGTGTCGAAGTTGGCAAGGATCGTGGCGGACCTTACGACGCACCTGTGGAGGGCGATGGTGTTGATTTTATCGTAGAAGGTGAACTTGCAGATAGTTCCGTCAACGTTGTAATAGTAGCAGTAATCGGCGGTTCCGTCGATTAGAGACTCTACGAATGTGACATCGTCGGCAGTGATGGAACCGTTGTGGTCAGCATCGCACATGGGTGCTTCGGTCACGGGGGTACCGATCTTGCTGGTAATTACACTCTTGTCATCAGCATTGATTTTCGTGTCTCCGTTCGCATTACCCAGAACCCACATTTTTGCGTCCTGGTAGTTTGCGGGGGAGCCGGAATCGGTTACCGCTTCGCTTTCCCCGGCGGGGACCAAAGCTACTGCTAAGGTGGCAAGCATCAGCATAACAGCGAAGACTGCCATCATTCCGGTTTTTGTTTTGTTCATATGGTCAAACTCCTGCACTTGGCAACGGCTGTAATTTGTACGAACATAAAAAGATTCCTTTTCGTAATACTGTTTATGTTCTAATTTTAGATTGTTATTAACAAAAGCATACTTATAATAAAAAGGTATTACTAGATTCGTTAACTCTTTGGGGTATCTATGGCTCCGATGGGATGGTCAGAGCCACAAACCACCGATCAGCGTATGTTCGGGACACAGATACATAACCATTCGAGCGAAGTGAACGAGTATGGATTGGCTGATGTTTGCGATATTATCCGCATTTTTTGCAGGTATCACATCGATACTTGCGAAAATGGGCATCAGAGATATCGATTCCACGGTAGTAACAGCTCTTCGTACCGTGGTAGTTACGGTATTCGCCTGGCTGATGGTTTTCCTCATTGGATCACAGAGCGGTATATCGGAAATATCCTCCAACACATTCCTGTTCCTGTTCCTATCCGGACTCACTACCGGAGCCTCATGGCTGTGCTATTTCAAGGCACTCGAGAAGGGCAACGTCAACAAGGTCGTTCCCATAGACAAGTCTAGCATAGTCATAACCGTGATCCTGGCCGTTCTGATCCTCGGTGAGGGTCTGTCGCCATGGGGTGTCGCCGGAATCGTATTCATCGCCATTGGTACGATGGCCATGATCGAGAAGAAGGATACCGAGAAGGTGGCAGGCGGCCCTTGGCTCCTGTATGCGATCGGTTCAGCAGTGTTTGCGGCGCTGACATCAATTTTCGGGAAGGTGGGAATCGAGGGTGTCGAGTCCACCCTGGGTACCGCCATACGTACGCTGGTGGTCCTCGCCATGTCATGGATGATGGTCTACGTGGTCGGGAAGCAGGACGAGATCCGGGGCATTCCGCGTAAGGCGATGGGCTTCGTGATTGCCTCTGGCCTGGCCACCGGGGCCTCGTGGCTGTGCTTCTACCGTGCATTGCAGACCGGACCTGCCAGTGTCGTTGTGCCGATAGACAAGCTCAGCATATTGGTCGCCGTCGTGTTTGCTTTCTTCCTGTTCGGAGAGCGCCTGAACCGGCGTGCTCTGGCGGGACTAATTCTCATCGTGGCGGGTACGCTAATGATGCTGTACTGAGCCGACTGGATCGGGGACAGCAGAATAATGATAAATACGAATTATAGAATTCGTGTTACCATGGATACAGTCATCAGGGATTACTTCTCGGAGGAGAGCGGAGTTTTTGACAGCTACACTAAGAAATCCCTGACCATCGAGAGGGAGCAGCGTAATTGGAAAAAACTGTATTCGGAAGTCCTGGGTTCGGATGTCAAGAAGGTCCTGAACGTCGGATGCGGCCCGGGTACGGAAGCTATCCTCCTCGCAGGGATGGGCTACGAGGTCACCGCATTGGATTTCTCTCCGGAGATGATCGAACTCACCAAGCAGAATGCTGAGACCTGCGGTGTATCCGTGGTGACCGTGGTCGGAGATGCGGAGAATCTCCCATTCCAGGAAGGTGAGTTCGACGCCATCGTGAGCAATTATGCTCTGTGGGCCATACCGCACCCGCAGACCGCAATCAACGAATGGTTTAGAGTCCTCAGGGATGGCGGAAGGGTCGCCTATGTGGACGGTATCTGGTCCTCCAAGGGTTATTCGTTCTTCAGGAGGATGTGGGTGAAGAAGGCCGCCAAGATGAGGCGGAAGGACAGCAACCACCACCAATCTACACCAAATTCGGAGAGGAGTTCCCGCATGACCGGCCTCTGGTCCAACGATGCGGATCGTCCCGTCGAGGATCTGAAGATGGTCGAGGCTGCAGGTTTCGGTCAGATCAGGAAGATCGACAAGGTGGACCGTAAGATATTCTCCGGGAGGAGATATATCGAGTACGGGTATCATAAGGTCCATTTCATGATTATTGCAGACAAACCCCGAGTCCAGACATCAATCTGGGGTCTTCCCAAATCTTTATAAATATAATCATAATTGGGTGATTTGCGCTCCTGTGGTGTAGCGGCCAATCATGAAGCCCTCTCGAGGCTTCGACACGGGTTCAAATCCCGTCGGGAGCACTCATTTTCCCTTATCCAGACACTCTTGATGTTGCTCCCATTTGGGAGCACTACTCGAACAATTCCGCATTCCCACGGTTTGCGTGGATTTCTGAACGTTCCGGGTCTGTTACTATCTCAATTCGTGAGATACAGGAGCTGTGCTTTGTATCGGAGGAAGTAGAATGAAGATAACCTCAGGAAATGGGGAGGGGAGAACCCTCACCATTTACCATGAGCGTTATGGATCGCATCGGTGTTCTTTCTGCGAGCGTAGTAGCCATTGGTGGTCTCAGTCTTGGCATGTCCCATAAGGACAGACACATCCTGTAGATCGACATCATTGTCGATGAACCTCTGACCGAACAATCTGCGACAGTCACGGTACTCGAATCTCTCACCAACCACCTTCTCGATATGCCTTTTGATCAGTCTGGTGCTGTTAGAAGTCATACAGTCATACTTCCCATTGAGGGAGAAGAACAGTGCTTCCGACCGACCGTTATGAACGATCAGCCACGCCGTCCTGAGCTCAAGATATCTCTTGACAAGCGGTCTGATAATCTCGGGTATCTCCACCGTACGCGGCTCGCCCCATGTGTCCTCTCCTTTCACATGTTCGAAGTAAATCGTCCAATTGTTAAGGTTCAGATCACGAAGACAGGCAAGCCTCAGCTCCTTGTTCCTCGCTCCTGTGCAGATGTACATAAGTACCATGCAGAATGCTCTGACGGACTTGAAATCGTTCTTGTCCGACTTCTCGTATTCCGCAAGTATCTTCTCATATACTTCCGTGGGAAGAGGCGGTTTCCTCGACATCTTCCTTTTCGGCTTGAGGCCGGGATACAGTATCAGACATTGCCTAACGGCAACGGATCCCGAAAACTGCATGATTTGGTCAAGGGCGCTGATATCGTGTGCGATATCGTCCGGCGAGACTTTCTTCTTGATCCTCGTCAACAGGAAATTGCGTATGTCCTCAGGCGTCATGTGTTTGGGCGCCATCGAACTTATCTCATCCTTGTCGAGCATCACCTTCATCTCGCCGACGATGCGTTTCAGTCTGCGTTCGATATTTTTCTTGGTAATATCTGTAATACAGCCCTCTCTGGATTCCAGAAAAGGGGCTATATTCTCTTCGAGCGGATATTTTCCCATATCTTGCTTTCCTCCATACTATAGGCAACGAGGGGTCCGGTTCCTACCCGGCGGTAGGGCGTTTTCCTCGTCGTCAAGTAGTAGAGTACATGCAGCTATTTATCTTTATCGAATATCGACAAAGTAAGTCAGTATTAGCAAGAATGGTCACCCCTTGTCTCTGTTCTAACCGAGTCGAGGCTACCATTTTTTTCTGGGTAATCTGCAATATTCGATTAAATTTATATTAATTCTGCTATACATATTGTGTCGAACATAAACAACTTATATCTATTGAGGTAATTACTCCTGTAATAAGAGATAAAGAAGACGGTCATCCGTTACGCAATCCGAACCCCGCAGGGATGATCACCCCGTTACATACTGAAAGTATGAGAGAAAGAATTGAAAAGATAATGAAGGTATCCTTATGGAAATAACAGAACTTCTTGGCAGAAAATTCTGCATATTCATCCTACTTGAAATCGCGAAGCATCCCGGAGCGACAAAGAGCGAGATTCTTGGGGTCGAAGAAGGCAATGCGCGCAGCAAATTCCTTCGCATCGGCGATTTAGTAGAAGCCGGATTGGTTCAGACAGATGAACGTCCACGCAAGCATAATACTGTCAAATTATATCTGACTCCTCTCGGTCAAGAGGTTTGCGAGTATCTCAAAAAGGTTGTGAACCTCTACGAAGAAGAAATGAAAAAGTAAACCTCTTACCTGATAACAGGTTAAATGGTTTGAATCAGGAATCATCTCTTCCTGGCAGCGATAAATTCCAGAATATCCTCTTTGGAATGGATATCCTGTTCAGTATCTATGTCGTCCGCCCCTCTGATGAAGATCTCGCCGCCGTCGAATACGAGTTCGACATCTTCCAGAAGATGAGAAGAGCAGGTCCCGTATACTGCTGAGTCTGAAGACGGCTCGGTATATCTGTTAAAATACCAGCCGTCGAACCAGACTTCACGACGGAATCTGCCTTGATCATCTGTAAATTCTGAATGAATGTTCTCCAAAGCCGCATTCGGATATGTCTCGATTACCAGCCTGCAGACCTGTTCTGACTACAGTTCAATGGTCACTGCAGATACCATCTTCTGTGACTCATTTCCCGGATTGCCTACTTGCACGGATAGTTCATCGGTACAGCCGCCCTCCGTGAAGAAGACAGATACCTTACCGCGGAACGATCCGTTGGTCTGATGGCAATACTCCTCAATCAGTCCTTTGAGATCATCTTCATCAATAGATCCTCTGCAGATCCTTCCGAAGATTCCCTCCATTAGGGATATATGACAACTTTTCTACATTTGCATACCCTTCTGTTTCTTTCTGCTCTGTTTTTCTTGTTGCCCAACCGTTCAGTTGCATCCCATCAAACCAATTAGTTTTCTCCTATTTTAATCATGGCATTACATGTTGTAAATGCAAAAGTAAACTATATTTAGAATAATATAATATCGACAATCGCCGTACAATATGGACGTATTATGCGTATTTTGATGGTTCATATACGGCATATGTTACATTATAACACAAAGATTTATTTACTATATCAATAAACGATAAAGTAGTAACATTCAATGATACTGAAATGGCATAGAAATATGTCCACGTTGTTGTTTTCAAGGCCTCACCCTTGTTCACCATCTTGCACGGCATATCGGGCTTCCGCACTTTTTTCTGAGTATGCGTAAGCGTCGTAAGCCGTGCTTCGGGCAGTGTCCTTCGGGCTTCGGCCCAGGAAAACACCGATGTTATACAGCAGTGTGAGTAAGGAAACGGTTGAAACGCCTTCCGCACAACAGTGCGTCCTAAACAATTTCGTAGAAGGACTCTCCGAACCGCCGCTCGAGACCATGCCGGGCAGCAGGTGGAAGCTTCGCAGGGACCCATGGGCCAAATTTCTCCACCTTGATGAAGACGGAAACTATCAGGAGGACATCTGATGTGCACCGATCATCCGCTGACCATCGGACAGATAACCTGCAGTCAGATGATTCTGATCCAGCTGAGCAAATTCAAAAACGTGGAATACGGACTGGTGATGCCATTCGGTACCACGCAGGATGGAATCGGGATCGCGATAGGTACCAGCCGGGCACACGTGAGCCTGCTGATGAAACAGCTCATCGAGCAGGGATAGGTGAGCAAGAAGCTCGCACATGTCCATGAATCCAAGATGAAACGGGAAACCTACCTCCTAACCGAGGTCGGAATCGAGAAGGCGAGCATTTTGATAGATTCGCTCGAGGAGAACGGGATAGATAGCAAGACAATTCTGGAAAAAAATGTAGGTGCCAAAGCAATGAAAGGAAACAATCTTCTTTCAGCTGAGACCGAGATTGCATACGCCGCAGAACTTATGAAAGGATTTGGAAACAAAGCATCCACCAACGAAAAATCGAGTATATGCCGGCATCTCATAAAAGCACTAGAATATCTCAGCAGAGGGGACTGAGCTCTGTCGCCCCCATCTGAGACGGTAAAAAACTTTCCGGGGGTCTACCCCCGGTCGACTTGAATAGAATAAGGAACAGGTTGTTTTCAAGGCCTCACCCTTGTTCACCATCTCGCACGGCATATCGGGCTTCCGCACTTTTTCCTGATATGTGCGTAAGCGTCGTAAGCCGTGCTTCGGGCAGTGTCCTTCGGGCTTCGGCCCAGGAAAACAACGATGTTCTGCAAAAATGTAGAAACGGAAATCTGTGAAACCATTTCCAGGCAAAGCCTGTCAAACCTCTTCGGAAACGGACCTCTCGAACCTGCGACCGCGAGGTGGTTCTGATGGAGAACTGGCAGAAAGAAGTCCTCTGCTCGAAAGACCTCAGAGCAGATCAGAACGAGCACACAGGATTCAGGATGATTATCAGGAAGACTGACGCATCGAACAGGATGTCGGTCCCCGAGATTGTAAAGATGATCAAGGCCTCCGGCAGGAAGCCTGTCATCATGCATCCCGACGATCCTTTCAGAGGGATGTTCGCAGAGAAGAAGGAAGTTCTCGATGTACTCATGTCTACACCTGAGTACGAGGAGTACACCGTGTGGCTCGCCGAGGCCAAGATGAACGGGGTGATCTGATGGGGGATAGGATTGTCATCCGCATCACCGACGGAACGGACTTCACACCGGAATTCTACGGACACTGGTGCGGACTCAGAGCCGTCAAGGTTCTGAACGACCTTGTCAGGAAGGGAGAGCACAACGGGATCCACTCCCTGCTGTGCAATTTCATCGTCTCGGTAATGGAAGGAAGGGAACACCCGTACTCGTTCTATCTGTACAACCACGGAGAGGCGGAGGGATCCGCCGATTGGGACAACTACACGTGGACCTTCAACACGCAGACCATGACCTGGACCACAACGGTCCCGGAACTTAAAGGAAGGACCCTGACGATGGACGAGTCCGATGACTACGTCAGAAGGGAAAGGCCCTGCCTGTACAGGACCTGCAAGTGCGACGAATACGGAGGTCCGAACTGCCTCCTCAAATTCCAGGAGAACTGCGAGGGGGCGAGACAGTGACCCTCTTCAGACTCGGAACCGTGGTCACCACCCCGGGTATCAGAGACAGGATAGAAAACCAGCTCGGGTTCGCGGCGTTTGTGGAATCCGCCCTGACCAGACACTCTTCGGGAGACTGGGGAGATCTAAGCCAGGATGACAGGGAGATGAACGATGCCGCCATCGAAGCGGAACAGAAAGGAGAACCGACAGACCAGCTGTTCTCCGCATACGAATGCGGAACCGACAAGATCTGGATCATCACCGAATATGACCGCTCGGTGACGACCGTACTCCTTCCGGAGGAATATTGAACATTTTACCGAGGGCGAAAGCCCTCGGAATTCCCGGGGGTGATCAAATGACAACCGCGAAACAGATGACCCTTTTCGCATTCTCATATGAGGAAAAGAAAACTGGGCCGGTTTGGCTGGAGGATTATGAAGGCAATCATCGGACCATTCCGAAGATGGATGCCGAAGCGACAGTCGAATATCTGCACAAGGTGCCTGCAGAAAAAGGATCTTGGTGGAGATGCCTGGTTATCGAACACAACCGTTCCTACAATCGCGACCTGAAAGACTGGGATGCAGAGATCTGGCTACAGAGCGGAATCGGGATAAAGAAGAAAGCCAGATACAGCGGAGAAGTGGAGGACTGTATTGATCCGCACCCATACAAGTGGCATTACCTGGACGGAAAACAGATCCGTCCCTGGAAGTACGAGCCGCTGAAATCGGTCTGGATAGAGGAGGAAATCCTCCACCTCACGACGGAATCGGGGGAATACATGGCGCAGATCATACCTAATACCGAAATCGACAGATACGATCTGCATCCATATCAGCCGGATACGGATCTCGAGCATTTCACTCAGATAACCGAATGTGCCAGACACATAGGAATGGAACTGAAACTCCCGCACGATGTGCCTGCGTTGGAGAACCTTGCGATGTATCCTGTGGAGCAGACCTGCAAAACATGTCTGCACTACAGAAGCAGGAACAAGACGAACGGCACATGCATCTCCGGAGGAAACAGCATCTGCTGCAGCGATTACGTGTGGGATAGGAAGACTCCTGCAAAGAAATTGAAAAAATCTAAACCGAAAGAGGAGGAAGCGTATTAAACAAAAGTTTTACCGAGGGCGTAAGCCCTCGGGTACATCGATCAATCCTTTTTGATCACATAATTCGAGTCTTCGATGCTGATTGTATATGACGCATCTTTTTCAACGTCGAATTGCAGCTGATACTCATGTTTGTTCGTTCCGATAAGGCCCTTCTTCGTTACTTCGACAAATGTCATTGTCTGAGGGCCCGGAGACAATATCATCGTCTCGATAGCTCCTAATTTGACAGCACGTGAACGGAATTCGAAATGGTCGAATTTACCCTCTTTATGGATATATTCCTTAGGCATGTGGATTTTGATCGGGCTCGGCCTATTAGCCTCTCTTTCAGCAATAGCTTCGGCCGTCTCTAACGGACAAGGTTTGATTAGCACTTTGGCTACATGCCCTACCCAAACATCATCAATCGTAAATCCACTGTCACCGTTTACCGTGAACTCACCGGTAAAAATTTTTGCCTGAATAATATGCTTTCCGTTAGGGATGTAGAAATCAACCGGACAATGTGCTTTCAATCTGAAATTGCGAGTATTATCAACAACAATATCGATAAAAAGTGCACCGACTTTTTTGTTATTAGGAACAAATTTCAAAGAAATGTGACTGCCGAGGTATTTAACAATATCCTCTTGAGTGAATAATCCTAAATTGTTAGTACAATGTTCAGATAACTCCATCAGAGTCTGATAATTTCCCCCATTGGCTTTGGCAACTGCAACCTTCATATACATCGCGTCAAGGCAGTTGACATCAATCTCCAGTGCTTTGTCGGCGAGTTCCTTTACTTTGTCGAAATTTTGCTCAGTGAAGGCGATTATAGCGAGTTTGAGAACGTTCTTCAGTTCCTCTGAACGGTCGATGGTAACCTTCTGCTTGACAATCTCTTCCTGGATCATTACTTTGGTTCCGCAGTATTGGCAGAATGCGAATTCCCTAGAATCCTCGAGGTCCAATGATCCGCCACAGTTCGGGCATTTCAATGCAACTAGAGTCATGTTAACAGAGAATCCTTCACACAGATATGAATTTTCAGCAACCAAACACACTTGGTGACGCTCTGGATGAGATCAGTTTCTTCACGCATACGGAGAATGCGGGCCATTCATTCATAAGACCCATGATGAATATCCTGCCGCCAGATCTGCGAGTAAAAATGATACGTTCATAGTACAGTTCCGCATCGAATTCGGAGGATCCGAAGATGGCAGTACGGATTTTGCCGGACCTTTTGAACGAGTCGCTGAATCTCAACTGGATGCCGTTCTCCGATTCCAATACAGTATCGAAACCCGCGAAATGAATGGTATACACCAGACGTTTCATCTATTCATCAGAAAAATTTCCCAGATCCAAATCATACTGGATACTTGGAGGGTACTCGGAATCCATCATTGGATTATCGGGAGTCATTTATTTAATACAGATTTCTGAAGTTTTACATTTAGGCAGAAGTGTAAAACATACTCTTTCCTTTTTCGGGTTTTCCCCTACATCCGCTACGCTCACGTCATTATCGATCTTTCCCCCTCTTTGCACTCCTTTCCGGGGTAAAGACACGTAAAGCCGTTCGCTCAGACGCTTCTTTCGGGGTAAAACCCCAGAAAAAAGAAAGGAGTCTGAAAGATATGGAAGATTTCCAGAAGAACGAAGAACTCAAAAACATCTTCCAGCGCGTAGCCGCTGAGTACGGATACAGTTCCGTAAACGCAGAATACCTAAGCACTAAGGACCTAAAGGTCCGCTGGCAGCGCGGTTATGATTGGATCAACTTCCAGGTATCCGATTATCTGGATGATGCGCCGGAAGAGGTCCTCGAAGGATTGGCAAAAAACATCTGCGAAAGACTCAACGGCAGGGCAAGCGAATTCAGCAGAGCACTGAAGACCTGGGTTACCAGACCCGAGTTCTGCAAGCAGAAACAGCCAGTCTACATCGAGAGGAGCATGGGTCTCCTAAACGAGGTCAAGGGAGAACACAAGGACCTGAACGATTCTCTGAAGAGACTTCAAGATGCAGGACTTGTCGGAGAGATACCCGGACTGTACCTTAGCTGGAGAGAGAACAACGGAGATATGAAAGTCGGACGTTGCTCCGTCTTAATGAAGGTCGTTACCCTCAGCAAACAACTCGACTCCGAGGATGTCCCAGATTTCGTGATAGACTACTGCTTGTACAATGAGCTGGTACACATTATCGCAGGATATCATCCCGATGGAGATATCCATGACATCGAAAGTCTATTACTTCTGAAGAACTTCACTCAGGAGTCCGAGGCACAGCAATTTCTGAGAACGATTGAGATGTACGCCTGAAACAACTTAGGGGAGAAATCCCCCATTTTTATTAAACCACCAACAAGCCCCTCCACCTCCCGAAAATAACATCGACAACTATAAAGCGGCGCTGCGCTTTACTAAAATGATGTCAAAACCCTATCAGGTAGCCAGTCTTTTCGCAGGTATCGGAGGAATCTGCACAGGATTCAGACAGGCCGGAGCAGAGATTGCCTGGGCCAATGAAATCGACAGATATGCCTGCGAGACATACAGGGAGTTTTACGGAAATCCCGATTACCTGAAAGAGGGCGATATCTATCAGATGCACGTCCCCAAGGAGACACATATCGACATCGTGGCGGGAGGGTTCCCCTGCCAGGCGTTCTCTATTGCCGGATACAGGAAAGGTTTTGAAGATGAAAGAGGAGTTTTATATACCCAGGTCCTCAGAATCGTCGAAGAAACAGATCCGAAAGCGGTGTTTCTTGAGAATGTAAAGAACCTCATGACCCATGACGGAGGCAATACCTACCGCGTTATCAGAGAGTCTCTCGAAGCAAAGGGATTCATTGTCACAGAAAAAGTCATGAATACGATGGAATACGGAAATATCCCTCAGAACAGAGAGAGAATTTACGTTGTCGCATTCAAGGAGGACTCTTCCGGATCTAAGCACAGTAAGGCGATGGACAATTTCGCTTTCCCAAATCCTGTCCCTCTGACCTGCAAGCTGTCCGATGTCATTGACTATCATGAGAAGAAACCGGAGAAGTACTACTACTCCAAAGATCACATGTACTATCCGAAACTCGATGAGGCCATGACTAATCCCGATACGGTCTATCAGTGGAGAAGAGTATACGTCCGCGAGAACAAGAGCGGAGTGTGCCCCACTATGACTGCCAATATGGGCGGAGGAGGGCATAATGTACCCCTTATCAGGGACGATTTCGGAATAAGGAAACTCACCCCTCAGGAATGTCTCCGTCTGCAGGGATTCCCTGCGGATCTGAAATTCCCCGAGAACATGGCAGACAGCCACAAATACAAACAGGCAGGCAATTCGGTCTCTGTACCTGTGATACGCAGGATTGCAGAGAACATGATTTCCGCCATGTCCCAGACAGAGGCATAACATGAGAAACATCTTCACAGAGGCACCGGCAAAATCGAGGGCGCTCTATGAAGATTATCTCAAAGCGATGTCCTCGATAAGTTCGTTATTCTCGGAGAGCGCGGTTCCGTATATCGACTACCGCATAATCGAGAATCTGTTCTGCAAATGCTTCGGAGCAGAGAATCTGTCCCGTTCCTGTATAGCAATCGATGCCCGTTTGGGATCTGCCGGAATCGGAATCAAGACATTCGTAGATACACCGTACCAGAAGATTGCGGAATTCGACAAGAAACGCGATTATGCTGATACCGGCGATACCCACGAAGATGCAGTCCGCGTATCTGAACTGCGCAACGAACGTCTGGAATTCTCCAGGGATGCATATGCTATCGAAGATTTCCTCTACCACTATGTAATCCGCCATGAGGGAAGTCTTTCCATCCATGAATGTCCGATGGATTCAGTCAATCTCGATCGGATCAAAATCACCCGCGAGACTCCGAAAGGCTTCGATTTTACTGACGGGAAGAACAGATTCAGATACAGCCGTGCGAAAAGCACAATCTATGAATGTTTTGACACGGAACGTCCGCTTTACACTTTTGATGTAGAATTTATAGAGAATCCGATCGATGCGATTCTGCAGATGTACTCCGGGGAAGTTCACCTAGATTCAGTTAAGGAGGAACCTGTACTAGTTCTGCCCCTGTTCTCGACCAGGGGAAGAGTGCACGTTCCCGAGAAAAGTGGACTCAATCAATGGAATGCCGGCGGCCGTGCCCGCAGTTACGATGAGGTCTATATTCCGTACCCCAAAGAGTACCGCGACATATCCGTTGGATTCTTCCCGGCAAGAGACACTCCATTTGATTTGGGTCTGCCGAACGGAGAGACAATCAGCGCAAAGGTATGCCAGGCAGACGGCAAAGCAATCATGTCCAATCCTAATCGGGATCTCGGAAACTGGCTGCTCAGAGATGTACTGAAGCTGGAACCGGGTGAGATTGTCACTTTGGACATGCTGGATAATCTGGGTATTAACGCAGTGATGTTTACAAAGCACGCTGACGGAAAGTACTCCATAGATTTCACGAACGTGGATTACTGAGCACAGACTCAATTCTGTCCGCACATTCGCTGAGATTCTTTTTCAGTTCGTTTCCCCAGAATCTCAGAACGGTATACCCCATCGATTCGAGTTCTGAATTGACTTCCCGATCCCGTTCCATGTTACGTTCAATCTTAGGGATCCAGTAATCCCGGCGGGTACCGATGCGGTCTTTCTGGTTCTCCCAATCATATCCGTGCCAGAATTCGGAATCGCAGAATACCGCCACTTTCTTCGTTTTGAACACAAGATCCGGTTTGCCTGGTACATCTTTACAGTTCTTCCGGTAACGAATCCCCCGAGACCACAGTTCCCTGCGCAGCATCAGTTCTATAGAAGTATCTTTGCAGCGTATGGCCTGCATGTTCTTCCTGCGCTGTTCAGGTGTATGATTATCCACACATACACCACTCAGGAATCATCTTCCATTGAAGTATAATCATCATCTACACTAGTAAGGCGGATCTCCAAACCAATAGAATCAACAAGAATTTTCTTTATAGCTGCAATGCGAGCCTCGATAAATGCCTCATAATCTTCATTTAAAAATGCTTTTAAACCTTCATCATTAACACCGTGTTTGTTGAGCACAGATTTAAATTCATTTTCAGTTTTAATCTCTTTAATCTTTGTAATTAGATTATAATACTCGACAGTTGAACGATCCTTGATATGGTTATTAGTTTCCTTTGAGATGAAGGTTATATTGAAAATCGAATCGATTTTGTATTTACCCGATTTGACCCTATCTGCATAACGAGCACTGGGGAATATATGATGTTGTTCAGATTCAGCAATCTTTTCACCAATTCCTACAGTTTTTTCGGTATAGAAGTCTATTAATTTTTGATGATTGAGGGCAGAAAGAATTGCTTTACCAATTGCACTGGTGGAACCCTTCTTAATACTTACAATTTCATCCTCCGTCCATTTAAGTCCACCTTTGTAGAAGATTTGACCTGCCTTTACAGTATTTCTGTCTGGTACTGCTCCGTTTAGAATCCAGTTAGTAACTGCCTTATAGTCAACTTCTAACTTAGTAGCACCTCCATCCTTATAGCGCTCATTAAAGGAAGCATAATAGTAATATTGTTTGATGATTTTTTCAACTCTGGCTTTATCATCCGCTTTTTTGATATCACGATACTGAACACTAATCAAAACAGCAGCAATTACAGTAATCATTACATCATAAGAAACTAATGATAGATTTTTAGTGGTACCAACGCCAAAATCATCAAGCAATGTCAAAGTATCATTAAGAGAATCGACAACCTTTTCCCAATTTGCGGTAACATCTTTAGCTTCAAGATTTACAAGCTGATTCTTTTTAGAATCATTTCCAGTTATCAATGCAATAACTTGAAGTGTAATAATTTTATATTTATCATCATCAATCACTAAATCTGCAGGCCCTGAGCCGCAACTAGATGATAGCATTTTTTTCAAATCAATGCCTTCACTAGAAAATTTGGCAACACAAATATCAAATGAATCCAGTTTAACTCCAGTAGTATTAACCGTTTGGAAAATTTTACAAACTGCAGATAGAGTAAGATCTTTTGGAAGAATAATAATGGGAAATTGATACTCAAAGAAAGGATCCAAATATGTTTCTAAATGGGTTTCTACAAAGTCAAGATAATCAGCTTTATCAGGTTCGGACCTAAGCTTATTCCTATACGCTTTGAGATAATCTCTCATCTCATCTCTGTCTTTCAAAACAGGGAAAGGCAAAAGATCTTCATCCATCCACTTTAGATACTGTTTCTTTTTTTTCTTCCTAATTATGATGGAATCGCCAAAATCAATCGATTTAATCATACGGGCTTTATGTTGATTATATAAGTTAATCAAGTCAATAAAGAAGGTATTAGCAAAATTATCATAGAATACATTATAACAAGACGTCAACCTTTGCTGCCCATCCATAACAAGATGTTCTGCCTCAACGTTTGCCTCAGAATATTTAAATTTCTCAGAAGAAAGATTAGATCCACCCGTTTCATAGAAGAGAAGCGAACCAGCAGGATACCTATTCTCAATGGAATCGAGTAGACTGATTACATCAGCATACTTCCAAACATATTTCCTCTGAAAACTTGGCAACCTCAGGGCACCTTTATTAATCTTATCCATTAATGTGTGCAGCTTCTTCATGTCCTGAGAGATATATTCCATTGTATCAACGTAGAATGAGAATTAATAAATTTAACAATACCGGAGTCAGTACACGATAGGAACGGTCTTTAATACGGAGAAGTACGTAAATTGACGTATATCCTCTGTTAATAGAGAACAGATATTATCATATCGATCGCCCTATAGAATTTAGATCTAATGGTTACATGGATGAGGAAAACATAATTGAATTTTTCTTCATTAACAGATAACCATCAATATTATTCAATAATACCAATTGATCATCCATCAATAATTGAACAATTCTTTCCATGCAAGATAGGGCGCTGCTCTGTCCTGATGAAGGTCGTCTCGGTGAACACATTCCTCGACAACGAAGATGTGCCAGACTATGTACTGGACTACTGCCTGTACAGGGAGCTGCTTCACATACAGATTGGATATAATCCGGAGGGGGACTCGCACGACGAGGAATTCTTCGCTAGATGCAGGAACTACAGCAGGTGCACCGAGGCAGACAGCTGGCTGAGGAGCAGGGAGGTCTACGCCTAAAACCGTTTACGGGGGGAAACCCCCTTACTTTTTCACATCCGCCAGCATTCCCCGCCACCACCCACAACAAATAAGATACTTATGCCAATCATCCTATCACGTCAACATGGCTATAGTCGCATTGAAATGTCCAGAATGTCACGGCGATCTGCAGATGGACAGCACCCGCGAATTCGGATTTTGTCAATATTGTGGAACCAAGATAATGATCCAGGAACAGATGGTCAATATAATTAATAATCTAAACGGGGCCAGTATCCAGAATCAGTTCAGCGGAGAAACAACGATAAACAATAATTACACAGTTAACAAAGAATTCTCTGGACAATACATCTATCCCATTCTGGAAGAAGGACATTATGAAGGCCCTCTTGTCAACGGTAAACCGCATGGCAAGGGCATATTCTTCTGGCCGGGCGGAGTCCGTTACGAAGGCGATTTCGTAAACGGAACTATAGAAGGAAATGGAAAAAAAACATACAGTGACGGAAACTATGTGGGAGAGTTCCATAACAATCTGAGAGAGGGCAAAGGCAAATGGGTAGGTTCAGACGGAACTGACTATGAAGGCGAATGGGCGGAGGACAAACGTGAAGGTCACGGAAAACAGCATCTTGACAATGGCACTTATGAAGGAGAATTCGTAAACGATTGGAAAGAAGGTCATGGCATATATATATGGAATGACGGAACCGTATACGACGGAGAATGGAAAAACGGTAAAAAGTTCGAAGGAAAACAGACCTGGAAAAACGGTTCAGTGTTCGAAGGAACCTGGGATAATGATAGTCCATACACCGGAAAATATTACATTGTTTATGATAACGGCAATATGTTTGATGGATACTGGAGAAACGGGCAGGCCAGCGAAGGATTATACACCAAACCAGACGGTACTTGGTACAGGGGTAAATGGGGAGAAAATTGGGTTCTGTTGGAAGGGACCCTGCATGAGTGTTACGATAATGGATTCTATGAGGGCGAATGCAAAAACGGCAAACGCCACGGTAAAGGAAAATATACGTGGAAGAACGGAGATTGGTATGATGGCGAGTGGTCCAACGGTGAGAAACACGGACACGGAACATATCACGATCATTCCAAATTGCTATTCGCCACCTATAGCATAAGATACAATCACGGTAAAAGAGTTTGAGAAAGCGGGACATGCCCCGTTATACACTCTCTCCCTTATCGCCGGCATTCCATTTGTTTGGCACACAGGTGGCAAGGATATCGTAAGGGACGACTTCTTGGGAAAAACTGGGCCTTACACAATGGGACTGACAATCGATGACCCAGTCCCCGACTATTTCCGTTATTCCTTCGGTGATACGCTCTTCGACTGAAGAGGACAATACGGGCCGGTCCCCATAATCCCGGAAGACCGACAGTGTAGCTACTGAGTACTCTAAGACCTCGAGGGCTTCATCCGCATCGAGGCCTTCTTTATCGGAGAGACTGTTGAATACGTCGGATACGAGCTGTCTCAAATGCTCGCTCCTGTCAATATCGCTGTCTTTTTTTAACATATAGTCACCAACGAATCCCGAAGGACAGGTACCGAAGTACCTGCCCCGGAGGAATCATTTCTGTTTGTCATACCATTCCTTAAACTTCACGATCAAATCGTACACCTCATCGGAAGTCATTGTATCGATGCGCAGGTTACCTGATACCGCATTGATATGTGCGCAGATCGCCTGAGCCTCGGCACTGCCGACGGAATATCCTGCCTTATTGCGCTCATAGACATAGGTCAAGATACCCACCACGACACTCTTGGAAAAGAATGCAAGAGTCTGAGTGATACGGAGTTTGATATCCGAGTTCTTGAAGGCCAGCCTAGTCAGCTCATACGGATCTTCACGACCGGGGTCGTAGGTGAGATCGGCAACCCTGTATAGAATGGGAAGGAGACAGTCCCCCAATTCCTTCATGGATGGATCCCATTTAACACAGTATTTAGTACGAATCCTGTTAACGGCTTTGGAGGTGGAGTTGATGTCCTCCTCCCCTTCGACGGCAGACTTATCCTTGTACTTGGCAAGACCGGAACGGCGGTTGAGATACTCCAGATGATGGAGTGCATAGAATGTCCAGAATGCGCCTGCGGACATTTCCGCATTATCGAATTTACCCGATAATGCCTTATGCAGTGCGATGGCGTTGTTGGCATCATTCTCATTCTGTTCATTCCGGGAAGTGTAAATCAGATCGACCGCCTCCACCTCCATGTATCCTCTGACCTTCCGGCCGTTATCCTCAAGGAAGGAGACAGCCCAGCCTTTGTCGTTGTTGAGATAATGGTCTACATTCTTCGGTATACTGGCGATGAAGAAATCCAGGTCCTCCTGGCTAACGATAGGGATCTTAACTTTGACCATTCAATCACTCTCCTTGATATTCGAGACAAGTCTGCGGGAGGCCTTGCAACTGAGGGATTCGATGATCTGCATAGCCAATTCATAGGGGGAGACAGTATTCGCATCCTTCTTGGAGAAGTCGACACCAGGGTAGAGATCATCTATGCACTGCTGTATGGCGTTGGCCCAAGGGAACTGTGCGGCCACATCTCCCGAGTACCAATATTTGTACAACAAATCCACAAGAATCGGAGGGAAGTGCATCGCGGTGAATATCTCCTGCTCCGGTACATCCAGCGTGGAATAGTCCAACCACAGATCCTCGGGAAGGGAGATATCGATGGTGTTGCCTTCAGTGGTATATTTGATGTGACCGTCGTCGGATGCAACAAAATGGCATACCGATTTCAGAGTGGGCATCGACTTCCTCTCAATCTTGAACGTATAATACTCATACTCGATGAATCCGTGCTTGGGTATCAGTATGGATATGCCCTCATAGTCATCCGAAAGGTAAGGATCGGAATAATCCGCAATATCCTCACAGGCGACAATCGCTGGTTCAATATGAACCTCGCCGGCGAACATTCCCTTAGGGATGATGATTGCATCGAGATCCCTAAACAGCACACGATATGCAGTCCTGGGGCAGGAGACCAGAACAACAGATTCGGCCTTACCGCTGATGATAAGCTGCTCCAGGTACTCATCGTGTATCTCAAGAACCACATAGATGTGGAGATTCTCCCCTTCTTCGTTGACAATGGGATCGGACCAATCCACGGGTCTCTCTTTGTAGTCATCTGTGGTAGACGACATTACGGGATATGATAGATTGTTCAACTTACCACCACGTTGAGAGAACAGAGTTCAGGATACGCAAGACGGAACTTAATACGGACCTTGTCTCCCTTAGGGAGGATAAAAGGACCGATGGAGGTCTTACTGACAGGGATGGCAGTACCGTCCATGAACGATGCGCACTCGATCGGAAGAGGCACGTTACCATACTCGTCATTCTCGTAACAGGGATACAGAGAGATTGAGCACTTGGTTTCCTTAGGGGACCTAAAGAGGATAATATAGTCCTTATTGGAATCGATCATAGTGCGAAGAGGTGTGAGTGAACCGGGTTCCTGCACATCCATCGGAGTGCCGCCTTCCTCGGACACCAATTCGGTATCGCTAGTCTTACCTGCCTTGGGTTTTTGGGGTACAGCAACATCGGCGCCGGATCTGGGATTATCGGTCTTGGGCTTACGCACAACGGGTTTCCTAACCTTCTCCGAAGGAGGGGTATTGCGCCTTGACTTGGTAGTCCTATGGATGGGCGGAGAGATAAGAAGGCCTCCGGATATGGACATCTCAGGGTCGTTCTTACCTTCGTCGGACTCCTTGGTACCAAGGATGGTCTCAAGACCCTTGGCTTCCACGAACTGCCCCGCTTCGCGCTGAATAAGAGCATTCACTGCCTTGGTAACCTTGGACTTCAGATTGGCGATGGCATCTTTCGCCTTCTTCCGAGCAGATACATCATCGATGAGCGAAGGTTCCCATGCGGTATGGGTAATATTCTCACAGTCGTTGACAAGCTTAAGGAACTCAGATTTCTTAATCACCACAGCGCCGCAGCACCTGCAGTCCTTGAAATGCTCCTCCATGGTCATTCCGATAAATTCCTTCGTTGTGATTATACGGCCGTTGTAATCCACCTTCTTCAAGAAGATGTCGTACTCATCGCCCTCTACAGTGGGTTCTGCTTGACTGATGGCATCGATGAGGTCGATCAACGAACTGAGATCGGGATCATCGTTGATGATTCTGCACTCATCGATTACCTGTAGGATTGTCTTAGCATCTATGATCCGATCCTCGACCTTGACCACGAGCAGGCCTTTCACAATGGCATAGAAGAACCCCTTGACAATTGCGGACATGACCTCGACTTCCCAATCCTTCTCGAAAGTATAGCCAATGATGTACACATCAGTCCCCACCTTGTCACGGGGTTTGATGAAAGAGGGCATGTTCAAAGGGTTGTGGATGGGAGTAGAGGTATAGTTATGCTTGACGCCGTAGTAACCTACGGCGTCCTTGAGTTCACCATCGGTACGATGAGCCATGAACGTGGACTTGCCGATGGCAGCAGTTATGCCGTCGCGGTTGAGTGTACTGAAGAAGAGGGTCCTCATCGTGGAGACCTCGTAGAAAGAGTTCTTGCCCACGCCCTTGGAACCGGCCTGATCGATGTTCTTATTGGTTATGCCGATACCGCGCACGAGACGATTCCATGAAGTCTTGATTTCGTTGACATCGAACCCGGACAGGCCGGTGGTATTGTAGTCCCCGACACGTAGGATATCAATGCGGTTCTGAGCTAGTTTCTTCTCCATATTGGTGAAACAATTGTACGAACGCCGATTATCCTCCAACCCATCGGCTTCCACAGTACAGTCATGAATAGCAGAACGGTAAGCTTCGATGCCCGGGAAATCCCCAACATCGACCTGGATGTGTTCGAAATCAATATGCACGGGCTGAGTGCTCTCGGGATTCTTTGCATCCAGAGAATTCTGACAGATCTCGCGGACGAAGGTCTGAACCTTGGAGACCTCGTTATGCATCTGTGTGCTGTTGACTCCTATGATGTCCCCGAAGTTCGGACAAAAATTCCATGTAGGATAATCGGGGTCAATCTTGAAGTCGGATTTGATGGGTGGCATAATCATGGCCTCTTGAGCTTGAAGGTCTTGTCTTCCTTCTTGACTGTGAACTTAGACTTGGCCTCGGCAGTAGCCTCGGAGATCGCTCTGAAGATCTGCTCCACCTGTTCGGGTGTGTAGTCATAAGTGGATTTGTTAGAGCAGTTACCGAGCAGGCGGATCATGTCGATGATGCGATTGGTCCTGTACTCCGCTATCCTGCAGAACTTTTCGTTGCGGGATTCAGTGGATTCGGACTTCTTTGCTGTAGATACTTTGTCGTCGGACATAATAATCCATTGGGATGCAGCTATTTAAACATTATTCAGGTATTTCGATATTTAGAAAATATATGTAATATTTTCAATATATTATGTAATATATTGAATATTAAACAATGCCTGATGTTATTTAGAGTCAGTTTTAACCCCGTACCTGATATACTGTATAATAAGAATAGAGGACAACCTGAATCAAAATATTTTACAATCGAACTATCCAAGTCTAAAAGACATCAAATGAGCCAGATAAACAATAATGAAAATCCAGCTGTAGAATCAATCAAAGGCCGGCGTCGCATTATTGAGCAGATTGAGAAGATATTCGGAATAAAATCCGAACCGAACATCATTGACAGGGATAATGTCGTTTTCCATTGTATTGTGATCATGACAGTCAGCATTGTAGAGTCCGCGGTCTGCGAGCTCCCTGAACTGCTGAGACTGATCATTGAACAATACGAATGCAAGATGCTCAGGATCCACGGTGAAATAGAACATATACCAACGGACTTCGGCATCATACGGTCCTGTTATGTGACGTATGGCTTTGTACACCGAACGATGGTCCCCGACGCCTCCGGATCTGATCTTGGGACTGCGGCTCCCGCCGTCCAGCATACTGATGGAATCGATGTATACTGGCAACCTATAGATTCTGCCATCATACCACAGCAGAGCATCGGCTACATGCCGATCGCCAAGGAATGCGAAAGAATGGTTACTAAGTCCAATATGGGTAAGATGTGAAGACCGCTTCTTACCCAACTCGGGCAAAGTCAGCTTCTTGAAGCTGATAGGCTGTTCCGGGTACATCTGGTAGGGCATTATGTCTCTAACCCAACATATACGAACAGATAATATAAGATTGCGTAAACGGTGTTCACGCTGATTGCGTTGCCTGCTTGACGATAGAGTTGTGCATCGGATACACCCGCATCCCTCGCGTTCTCGACAAAATAATCATGGAAACCCTGGAGACGGAATGCTTCCTCGGGCGTCAGGCGACGGATCTTCTGTTCGGCCAACTCCTCTTTGGTATATTTGGTGGCCAAATACTCAATAGGATCGTCAGCGTAAATGAAATCATAACTGTAGTAATTATCCTCACATGCACGATGAAGTTTAGCCATCGTAGCCGTCAAGGGCCTGGCTATCATCAGGTTGATTTCCGATCTCGACCTAAACGACTTGGAACCGTCGGCCAAAATCGTGGGTTTCACTCTGGCAGAGAGATAATACTTGATATCGAACGTTCTATCCAGTATTTCGTATGTACTGTTCTGAATCATGAGGGATGTATCGGACTTGATGCCGTCAAATACCTTCTGAATGAGTCCAGCATCGAATACGAACCCATCGAGTTTGTCTTTGCAGGCGAATATGAATATGCGGTTACGGGTTTGTGCCAGACCGAAATTTTTGGTGTTGAATGTATCATAGAGAACAGTCTGATATCCGCACTCTTTCAGTTTATCTTCAATCACGTCGATGGTCTTCTTATTGTTGTGAAGCTTGATATTTCTAACATTCTCGAGAAGGATGTATCTGGGTTTCTTCACCCGAAGAATCTGCACAATCTGGAAGAACATGGTGCCGCGGTCATCATCGAAACCCCGTTTCTTACCCATGAGTGAGAAAGGCTGACAAGGGAAACCGCCTGTAAGCAAATTGAAATCGGGGAGATACTCAATATTGGCCGGATCACTGTTGAATTCGACTATATCTCCCATATCGACTTCTCCGGAGGTGTCGAATACAGAGTTGTATGTCTTCTTAGCGGCATCGTCGATCTCACTGTATCCGACAGAAGTCTGAGCGACACCGAAATCTTTCTCGAGAAGTGTCAAAGCCTGGCGAAAACCGCCGACGCCGGCAAAGAGCTCCAGGTGTTTCAGAGATATCTTATCAGCTCCTTTCCGATTGCTTCAGCTAATTTGACAGGGACCGCATTACCTATCTGCCTATACCATTTATTCATGGGCCCCTGGAACTCAAAGTCGTCCGGAAATGTCTGTATCCTCGCAGCTTCACGGGGACTCAGGCCGCGCGGCTGAGTGGGGTGGATGTACATGTTGCAGTCGTTCTGCATATGGGCGGTAATCGTCTTACAGATCGTGTCGGGAACGAGACGATAGTATTTGTCGGTGAAGACATCGTTACGCCTCTTGTAGGGCATGATATCTGCGATGGACGGGTCAAGAGAATTTGCACCTTGAGGAAGTCTTTTGAAGATCTCGACGTCCCTCGGCTGATTATATCTGTTCTTATGATTGAATAAGACCTCGATCTTCCGATCCCCGTTGATGAAACGCCTGAATTCAGTATCCTTGTAGGTATATCCGATACTGGTGAATCCGATATCCTCCCCTTCTCTGCCGGTATTGTTCTTTACCGTATTTGGTTTCAATTCCGGCAAGTCGCCAATAGCATCCTCCAAAGTGAATCTGGGACATTCGGAGGAATACTCGACTATGTTGTGAAGAAGCAACTTGGAAGATAACCCGATACGATTACCGATCAAGATGAATCTGACACGATTCTGGGGAACACCGAAGTCTTTGGCATTCAGGAGCGTATAATCTACATCGTACTCGTCACCCAGATATGTACGGATATCTTCCTTGATCTCATCTATTTTCTTTGCCATACCCCTAACGTTCTCGATGAGGAAGAACTTGGGCCTGACCTCTTTCAAGAACTTGAGATATTCCTTATACAGAACATTACGAGGGTCATCAATGAGACGATGATTCCTGTTTGCATTGGAAAAACCTTGACAAGGTGGACCTCCGCAGACCAATGCGACGTCTTTGAATCTGTCCGTATAATCGGCGATGTGATTGTTGAGTGTGCGTATATCGCCTTCATACACATCATTGGGGGAAATGGAATGATTGCAACGGAACGTCTCACAGGCGTACCGATCAAAATCCGATGCAAATATCAGATTGAATCCAGCATGTTCCATGCCAAGACTCAATCCTCCGCATCCGGAAAATAGATCAATGAAGTTGTAAGACCCCGAAGACATACAATCTGTGCCCGTTCTCAAGATATCAGGTCTCCTGATTTAAAGCTTGGGCAATACGTTTTTATCAGGGAACAAACAGAGGCAATCCTCGATAAAAAATCGAGTAAATCCAATCTGGGAAACGAATTCTACATAAAATATTCCTCCTCTTAAAACTGTCAACCGAAACGACAGAGATGAAAAGGGAGCAATGCTCCCTTATTCATCAATCACTGCCAAACAGTCTCTTCGTCCTCCTGATGAGTCCGTCGAGCCGCCTGACGGTCTTCCTGAGGCGAGGATTGTCCTTGTAGTCCCTCCGGATATTGCAGAGTCCGTCGAGCAGTTCGGAATCCTTTTGGTAGAGCTGGGACCTTAGGCATTCCCTGGTCTTCGTCCGCATGTCGTCGAAGGAGCCTCCGATAATGTCGGCGGCATCCATGTATCCGTACGGATCGATGTCGAAGAGGGCGTCGTCTATATCGTTGACGAGGCGGTCCACCCTGCGTCTACGGTTCATCTCGGCCACGGACCGGACCTGTCTCGCGATGGGACGGGGCATTCACTTCCCCTCCATGTCGTCGAAGTCCTCGTCAAGCTCCCGGTCGGTGACATCGTGGATGCCGTGGCAGCAACAGTCGCATGATCCGCAGCAGCCTTCATCACCGGCAGAAAGCTCCTCGGGACAGATCACGGAGTTCCCTATGCCTGTGGTCTCCTCAATTCCGTCGGCGATGGTAAGGAGGATGTCGTCTACCTCGGCCTCGTCGAGGTCTTCCTTCATGGAGCATTCGTCGATGAGGGAGTTAATCAGGACGTCGATGGCCGTACCGCAGGGAAGACCCAGATCGTCGAAAAGGTCCTGGACCTTCTCAACGCATTCCTCCACGCGGAGGGCATACTCGTCGGGATTCATTCCTCCGCCTCCCTGATGAATTCGGAGATCTCCGCGACATCCTCCGCCTCTCCGCGGAGACCGTCGTCAAGCATGGAGGAGAGTACTGCCTCGCAGATGTCTGCGAAGGTCTTGTAGAACACCGCCTTGGGGATGTCGAGTCCGAAGACGAGCTCCCTGTTGCCGATCTGAATGCTGGCCCTGACAGCTACGCTGTCCCTGTTTCCTATGAATTCCTTATTCATGGTATCTTGTATCCTCCCGTCTCTGAGGCGGACGGGTTACCATGAACGGCCGTCGGCTGTCCTTTCGGATCTGCATGCCTGGGTCTTCCCGGTTCCTTTCACGGATATGCTGTCAGCAGTGATCCCGGACCGGGCGGTTCCTGTGCGTTATAACATTATTTTGTTATTTTCTGGTGAATGGGTTTTATGCTTCCGCGGTCTCTCCGGCGGGCTTCTCCCCGTAGGCTTTCCTCTGCCTCCTGAGGACGGAGGCCTCATCATCGAAAGGCCCGTCGCAGATGATGTCGTTGTTCTGGGGCAATCCGAATTCGAGTGTGGATGCGGCGAATGGAAGATGGCGTGCGAAGTCGGCGAGATTCATATCCGCCTCTCTCAGACGGTTCTTGTATCTCAGGAAGACAGTCTTCCAGAGCTGGATACTGCTGCCGAAGACTACGATGGCATTGTCCTGTATGTAGCGGACCATCTGTCCCTGATGATCGTCAGGACCGTCATACACCCTCAGCAGAGCTCCGCATTCCTCGCAGACACGGATCTTATACTGACGGTAATACCCCACAATCCTGATGGCCTTCCTGGATGCCCCGCCCCAGTAACGGATCTTGAGCTCCGTGCATAGAGGTCTCTTGGTCCATTCCAGCCAGTCAACTCCGGAGTAATCGCCGGCCAGACGGCCTTTCCCCCTGAGCAGGGCCTCATAATCCTCTTCGGTAGGATTGTCGGGCCATGCCAGGTCGAAGAATCTCTGTTCCCAGTCGATGTCGTCGGGATCCACCTCGGCGATGCCGATCGATGCATGCGTCAGAAGGTATGCCGCCGTATGCCTGATGGAGCGGATCTTCTCGCGGGGGTGGACCTTCTTGATGACCCATCCCGGATTGGCCTTTCTGAACGCAGTCGTATCTATACGGCCGTAGCAGAGGATATGGAAGTGCGGGCTGAACGCCCACATATCCTCCTTCTGCCTCCACAGGTGCGGGACAGTGACGCCGGCCAGAGCCCCGAAGGCGGTCATGGAGTTGTCGATGTATCCGCAGAGGTCATCGAATTCAGGCTTGGTCTGAACCATGCGTTTGGCAAGTTCCTGGGGAGGGCTGACCACCCAGTGACCTATGTCCCCAACACGGGTGCCGGCCTTTTCGGAGAGCACCTTGAAAGACAGAAGCTGGTGTTCAACCTTTATTCCCTGCTTGATGCAGGTATCATTCATGCATTCGGGGCATTTCCTGCTCCAGCAATGCTTACGCTTGCCCTTGCAGTGATGCTCCCTGTCCGATGGACAGGCAACATAGACGATTCCTCCCTAGAGGTTCCTGATGAATCCGCAGCCTTTATCCCGGGGGCGGTTCAGATCATGACCGGGCATCTGCCAAGAGATATACTGATGGTATTCCCACGGCCTTTCCTGACCGTCGCCTTCCTGACTACTTCCTGAATCCCCTGAGTACCCCCTGTTCAAATCTAAGGTACCCATGGCAGGATACGAAGGATCCTCTACAGGCAAATGGAGTACATATTCCACGACAGGGTGTTGGGAGAGAGCTTTCTGCACCGCGAGATGATTGATCTCGGCAATCTCGAGCTTACGCTCGAAGGAACGGGTGCGTGCCTCTTCGGCTCTGATGTCGTAGTATTCCAAAGGATTCATGGAAGATCGGGGGAGGTTTCGGAGGCTCCCTGCTCCTGGTCATCTGGGGAGGCCGCGCCGTCGCCGAAGGCTCCGCCGCGGAAGGACGGCCGGCGGGCTTGGACGTGCGTCCGAGCGCCCGCGCGGCCTTTATTGGGTGCCGCCTGACGGCGGCCGTGGGGAATGGGGAAGGGTGGTGGACCGGGGGAGGACGGGGGCTCCGACGGATCACGGCCTCCCGCAGCACCCCTCCTGTCCGCACGGCGCTCCGTCCTTCCGTCGGAGATGTATGTCTCCACGGGTTCCGAAGGCGAAACCCACGAAGCGTAGTGGCTGAGACGGTCCAGGTACTTCGCCCTGGAGATCTCGGCCGCCATCGTCCGCTGGATATCGAATCCCTCGAGGAACCTCACCAGGGGGTGGTCGGAGACGCCCATCACCGCGTAGAACGCACGGCGGCGGAACATCAGGTCCGCATCCTCCGGATTGGAGAACGCAATCTCCGCCGGAAGGGGGACAGAGGACGCCAGCCTCGCTGACAGCAACCTGTCGGTCTCTTCGTCGCTGGTGAAGTTCAGCACAGTTTCGCCTCCCTGAACATCTTGGAATGGCGGTCGTCCCACCAATCGGTCACAGGGAGACCTATGGTCTCGTTGAACCTGGGGAAGAAGGTCCAGCTCCTCGGATCCGATTCAGGATCTATCCCGCACGCCCTGTCGATGTAGAAGTTGGCAAATGCCTGATCGACCCTGTGTTCGGGTCTCTCGTACTTCATATCGGCACCGTGCATCATCTTGTGGCAGACCACGACGTCCTGACTCCTCATGAAGGAGACATCGCACTCGCTCAGGTTCTGCACCGTGAAGGCAACGATGTTGCTCCTGTGCGAAATGATTCCGAGCCACTTGGAGAGCGTCGGGTCTTTGGAGGATCCGCGGGCGTTGAACACCCTCGAGACATCCTCGATGACGCATATCGAACCCACCGGGACCTCGGAGGCCTTGGAGACCTTCGAGTAGTTGTCAGGGAAGATCGAGATATCGAAATCCATCGGGTCCATCATGCACACGGGACGTCCGGGCTGCCATAGTGCCAGCATGCTGTGGAGAGTTGCCGATTTGCCGGTCTTCCCGGATCCGACGACGGCGATGATTCCGTGTTCCATCCCGCTGATGTAGTCGGCGGTCCTGCTCATTCCACACCGCCTCCCATGTCCTCCGCGGGGAAACCATCGGCGTATCCGTCGGGATAGCCCTTGGGCGGGACGTCGGAGGGTGTGGTACCAGGATTCCTCCTGCCGGCCACTCCGTGCTTCCCGAAGTCCACGTCCTTGAATCCCATGACCTCGGCGAGGCCGTCGAGGTTGTCTCTTACGGATTTCCTCGCGTAGCCGAGACCGATGATGTGGGGATGGCTCATGAGTTCGAGATTCTCCTCGAGGACCTCGGAGAGGGTATCGTCCCATTTGACGAAGGCATCCTCTCTGGTCATCACCTCGATTGGGTTGAGCTCATGCACCCAGCCGTAATCGATGACCCCCTTGTCGGGATCGAGGTTACGGGCCAGATAGAGCGGGAATCCGCTGAGGGTGTGGTAGACGACATTGTTGCCGGACTGGTTGAACTGGGCGTATACCTTGTCGGGAATGAAGAGGACCCTGAAGGTGTGGTTGTCCACATCGAGAAGGGTGACGTACCGTCCAGAAGGACGGAAGAGGTTCTCCACCGTCCATTGGGCGAATCCCCATCCGAGGATGGGTCCGAGGATCAGCGGCCACCATTCTCCGAAGAAGGCCACGGCCTCGTCGAAGGCGAAGATACAGACCAGGTAGGAAACGATGAGCCCCCCGTAGAGGACTATCGATCTGCCATTGGCCAAGATCCGGCCGAGATACAGGTCGTACCATCTCCCGGAAGGTGCAGGAGATGGAGCACCCGTCTCTTCGGAGTATCCGTCAAAACGGTCGGTGCCGGTTTCCTGTTCAGAGGACATCCCTGACCTCCGTCTCCGCCTGTTCGCGGTAGACATTGAAGAAATACCTGAACGTGACGGCGAACCCGACAATCATCCCGAAGATGACCCAGACAGTCATATCAGGCACCTCCGAGACCGTCGCGGAAGATGAATCCCGCAGCGAAGCAGATGAGTCCCGATACGGTGAGGAATCCCCAGATGTGATCCGAGCCGATGGCATCGGCCGCCATGGGTGCGAGCCACGCGCTGCCTGCCAGGAGGGAGATACCGGCTATGATATGCCTGAGCTTCATGTCAGTACCTCCTCGGTCTTGCACCGTCAGAGAACGAATTGATAGCCAGCAGGGTCAGGAAGAAGATACTGGCGAAGATCAGGACGAACTTAGCACCGCTCTCGTAGGCAGAAGCGGAAACCGAGAAACTGCAAGAGGGAGGCTTGGTGAAGTCGTCCTCTTCTTCATTCTCGTAGGATCCGCGTCCGTTCTCCGCCACACTGACGTAGCCCCAGGGATGGGCCGGTTGGTAGTCCGGAGCGAGTACGCCTGCAACGTATTCGTCCTCATCGAAGGACCCGCCCATCTCGGAACCGGGAACGTCGGTGACCGTGGGCAGTTCTCCGCCTTCGTAATAGTCAGCGGCCTGCTGGGGAGTCACGGAAGGAGTGATTACCTTGGGAGTCTCGGGCTGGACCTGGCGGGGGCTTTCGTCCCCGTCGGAATGGGTCCACTGGTAGAAGGGCGAGTCCTCGCTGATACCCATGTTGTCGGAGGCCATGGCCCCGGCGATCATGAGTCCTGCGGTGATGGCAATGGCGGCTGCCCAACCGGGAGGACCGAGGAGAGCGAGTCCGAACTGGAAAGCCATCAGTATCTCCTCCTTCCGAACTCCCTCCTTTCCCTGAGGGAACGCCTAAGGGAGGAGACCGATGTGATGACAAGTGCCAGACATGCGATTACGGCGATACCGAGGATCATGGCGGAAGTGTCCGCATCGACTCCGAGGATCTTGGATGTGGCATTGACGGTGCTGTTCCACGTATCGATGATGGCCACTCCGACCGCCGAACCGGCTGCGATCCTCACGATGGGGAGTTCCGTAATGAATGCCGCCACCTTGGAGGTCTTGGCACCGGCGGCTCCCGCCTCGACGATCTTCACGCCCTTGCCCAGTCTCAGGAACTTCAGGAATCCCAGAGAAGGCATCTTACCGCCTCCTTACGGGACGGATGACCGAAGGATCGTTCTTCCCGACCGCATAGGCGAGAATCATGAACATGAATCCGAAGGACAGGAGGAGAAGCTCGTCGGAGTATCCTTCGAACAGTCCGTACTCCTTATCCTCGATGGTCAGCGGGAGACCGGAGACCCTGGTGCCGCCGAAGTTCATGGCGGAGCACAGGACGTTGTAGGTCCCGGGCCCCGCGTAGGTCTTGTAGACCTCGAAAGCATCGGCCGAGGTGCCGTCTCCGAAGTCCCAATGGACCGAGTCTGCATCCTCTCCCGTGTACTGGAAGAGGTATGTCTTGGCGGTGCTGTGGACATTCTGGGTCTGTCCCTCCCCGGAGGTCTCCGAGCTGAAGCTCACGGTCTCGTTGTCGGGTTCGTGGTTGTACGAGAGGTACAGCGAACCGAACAGGCAGACCGCTGCCGCCATGATACAGGCCGCCCTCGTCAGAGGGACGGTCCTGATGCTGTTTCCTCTCTTCGTCAGCATCATATCACCGGCGTAGCGAGGATTCCTCCGGTGGGGACGCTCTCGAAGGCGAGACGGTTCACTACATGAATACCAAAAGTCTGAGAATCAGAAGACACTCCGTTAGTGGCATTCACGGTCACGGTATAATCTCCCGCAACACTGGGGGTCCCGACAAGAGTAGATCCGCTCAAAGTCAGCCAGCTCGGTCCAGTGAACGAAATCGTCGTACCGGCAACATCGGTAGTTATCGCTCTGGAAAAGGAATTACCGACAACGATGTCCGCATCATCTCCGGAAGAGGTGATATTGACAGGAATCGGAGTCCACTGGGCGACAGCATTCACGGAGGTATTGGCAGCGACGCTGACCATCTGACCGGGCTGGTAGATTGTGTTACCGACCTTCCAGCCGGCGAAGTTGTATCCCGCCTTGGAAAATCCGTTGGAGGCAAGAGTCACGTTAGTGCTGCCCGAACTTGAATCGGTCACCTTGGTGTCCGCCATGGAACCTGTTCCTCCGTTGGCGGAGTAGGTCACGGTATGGGTGTATTCGGGTGAGACGACGGCGAGGGTTATCCTGCCGCTGTAGTCGGTGATCCCGTCATCCACAAAATCGTAATGGGTGACCCAGTCGATGTAGATGGTAGTGCCAGCGGGAGCATTGACTGTGCCGCTGAGACTGCCGTTGTTCAGTGTGAGGCCGACACCGGGCGTGACATAGGTCACCTTCTCGTAGTCGAGATAATAGGTCTCGTTGTCGGTATCATTGTATGTCGCTGTGAAGGATACGACGGTACCGTTCCTTACATAGACAGTGGGGGTGACCTCGTAGAAATAATTCTCAACCTTTCCCGTAGGCCAGTGCTCGCTGGTATGGAGTTCCAGATAACAACTGCCTCCATTGGTATTCTGGATTGTGTACAAATCATATGTGACATACTTTCCGGCGGACATCTGAGGGATGGTGACCGTTGCAACATGGGTGCTCGTATTCAGCACGGCATAGGGGCATCCGGATATACTGGAAACATCGGTGATGGTAATCACATCGCCGGGAACGGGGCTGAGCTCGATCTTGCGGGTGGAGTTCGCCGAATACGAATAGCTGGCCGCGTCGGAATCATCGGCGAATACCGGGATGCACATGAAGGCCATGGAGACCATCAGCATGACGGAAAGTCCCGCCACGGCCTTCTTGGAACAGATGTCCGACATCTCACTTCCTCCTCAGGAGTCCGATTACGATGAGACCGCCGATGAGCAGTCCGATGATCTTCCAATCGAATTCGATGTTGGATGTAGGTTCAGGGTCAGGCTCGGGTTCAGGCTTGGGATCATCAACACCCCCGGAAGCAGGAGTCCACTTGGCGTAGAGGGTGGTGTGGCCGGTAACTCCGTTGTTGAAGTCGTACCTCTCGGTGCAGGCGGAGTCGGTGAACCAGCCTCCGAAATCATATCCGTCTTTGACAGGATTTTCAGGAACGGTAACGCGCTGACCGAGCTTGACGGTCTGCACGGGGATGTGGGTTCCGCCGTCGGTAACGAAGGTTATCTCGGGGGTTCCGAGGATCTCGACCTTCAGCTGAGAAGTGTAGGTTCCGACGGTGTTGGATACGATCTGGGTGACGGTGTACAGTCCCTTGGCGGGGAATACGATGCCCTTGGGATTCCATTCGTCGGAGGTGGCACGGGTGCCGTCGGGGTTGTCGAAACCGAAGTCCCAGAGAATAGTCTGAGCGTCGGTTCCTTTGAAGGCGAAATCGACCGTGTATGTGTAGTAGGAAACGGTTCCCTGATCGTTGTCCACTTCGGCAGAGGCCATGGAGGCCCCCGCTGTAAGCATGACGAAGACCGCAAGTATCGCACCCGCGGGGATTCCGATCTTGGTTGCAGCAGAGACCATGGTATCAGGCCGCCGTAGCGACGATTCCGCCGGTGGGGACGCTGTCGAAGGAGAGCTTCGCCACGGAGGTGATCGTCAGGGAGCATTCGCAGGTCTGTCCGGAAGCGGTATGGGTAGCAACCGCAGTCACGGTGGAAGCACCCATGGCAGTGGAGGTACCGGTGACGGTACCGTTGCTGTTCAGGGTGAGTCCGCTGGGCATTGTGCTTCCGCTCTTGAGGGCGAAGGTCACACCGGAGGTGATGTTGCAGACCAGCTTGTTGTAGTCGGCATTGGAGGAATCGGTGGTCACGGCGGTGCCGTTGATCACGTAGAGATCCTTTCCGTTGGAGTTCACACCGGAGTTGTTCTGGGCGATGGCGGAGAATACCTTGAGAGACAGGCTCTTCTGGATGGACTGTCCGGAGGCCAGGTGGGTGATGGTCACCTTGGGGGTGTAGGACTTTCCGCTGGTGGTTCCGTCACCGGTGATCTTGCCGCTGATGACTCCCGTGGAGGAGTTGATGGTCAGGCCGGCAGGAGCTCCGCTGAGGGCATAGGTCACACCGCTGAAGTTGGATCCGACAGAGAACACGGGAGTATCTCCAACATAGGTGTTGGAGTTGTCCACGGTGAAGGTTCCCGTCAGGGCATCATACACGGTGAAGTGGATGTACTGCTCCGCGTGCTGGGTAGGTTTAGTGGTATCCGCCTTGATGGTCAGATCGTAGGTGGCGGTACCTCCCGACTGGGAAACAGCGGGAGCGGTTCCGGAGATGACTCCGTTGGTCACGGTCAGCCAAGTGGCGGCTGTACCGGCAAGCGTGATGGTAGCTCCGCTGAGGTTCACCGAGGGGGTGTAGCTGTATGCCGCACCCTCGACGAGACCGACGTTGTAGGTCTGTCCCGTGGTGTTCTCGGCGGAAGAACCGTCTGTGAACGTGACCGCACCGAGGCAGGCGCAGAGCATGATAGCTACTGCCGCAGCTGCTTCAAATGCGGTCTTCCTGTTTTCGAAAATCATTGTATCACCTTACTGGTGGTTCCTTCCTCCGCTGAAGCGGGTCTTGAAGAACATCTGGGGGAAACTGCGAACGACCTTGGTGATCGCGATGCGGTCTCCTGTAGCGGAGTTGGGATTAGTGAGGACCTTGAGGGCATAGCTGGAGTTCTGGGCCCTGCTGCGTCCTCTTGCGGAGGTGAAGAAGTGCTTCTCCTTGCCGGACATGGCATCGAACTCTTCAGGCCTCGCATAGGCCCTGTTGGACCTGAACCTCATGGCGGATTCGTCGGAGACGAACATCTCGGGGTGTTCGTTCCTGAACTTCGCGAGGTTCTTCTTGGTGGTCTCGTTGGACTCGGGGTTGCCGATGACGCTCATGAAGTATCTGGTCCTCGCAGATCTGGACCTGATGTTGCCCATGGTCTGGGCGATGTCGTTGGCAGTCCTCGCCTCGGAGAGAGGCCTGGAGTTCCTCTTCTTGAAGGAGTCGATCTGCTTCTCGGAGGCGAAGAGTCCGGGATTGAGCTTCCTGAATCCCTCGAGGTTGGCGACGGTCTCGGGGTTGCTGTCCTTGTTGCCCATCACAGCGTTGAAATACTGTGTCCTGCGGACATTGGTACCGAGTCTGTCCATGATCTGCTGGATCTCGCCGACTGATCTGGCTTCGGAGACAGGTTTACGGACACGGGTCTGTCCGGACCTGTTCCTGCGGTAGTTGCCCCTGTAGCGGGAAACACCTGCGGCACCGAATTCGCCGTAAGCATCTCTGGCATCTTCGTAATCTCCGATCTGGATCGATCCGATGCCGGAGGCTCCCCTGTTGGCATTCCTCTTCCAGGACTCGGAGTTCCTCCACTTCTCGAAGGAAAGACCCCTGTTCTGCATGAAGGAGAAGGCACTGTCAGGAGCGAACTCATCCTTGTGCTCCCTCTTGTAGTACATGAGGAAATCAACGACCTCATCGGGAGTAGAGGTGTTGGTGAGGCATTTGTTCACATAGCGGGTACGCTGAACGGGGCTCATCTTGGCGAGTTTGCCCCTCAGCTCATTTGCGGAAGGGATCTTCCTTCCGGAACTGGTTTCATAAGGCATGATAAAACCTTCAAATTGTTTACAATCCGGCATTTCCCCCTGCCGGAGGGGTAGATCCACCGCAAGGCTGGGGTGGGAACAAAGTGGTCTGCCTTGCGGTGCGGCAGTTACCTGCCGGATTTCTGCTCCAGGATGCGAGGGTGGTGCGGCGGCGGCCTTCCTCCCTGTAGACTACGACGGAAAGCACCTGGGGGTCGGAGGTAAGGACCCTCATGCGCTCTATCGCAGAACCCTCGCTCAGCTCAGTCTCGGTACGGATGTACTGCTGGGAAAGAGGATTGCTGCGGACATATTCCACAGTGAAGCCGGCCATAGACCATCACTGTCCCTTGAATCCGGACATCAGTTTCTTGGCATTCTCCACGTCATCGTAGACGGTGGAAGAAACGATCTCGACGCCGTCGAGTGCCTCAGCCATCTTCACAGCGAAGTCAGAGAAACTCCTCCAGAACTTACCGGAAAGAGGGAGGTCGACGAAGTGGCCACTGAAGGTAGCAGTAATCTTGGGAACAGGATCCCTGTACGCTCCAGTATTGCTGTCGAAGGTGGAGACTGCCTTCAGCCCGATGTAGACCTGCCCCTGAGAGTAGGACATAATCGGGACTTTCTTGGTATCATTGGGAGCTTCAGTCTTGACTGCTCCGAATGCGTTCTTCAGTTCTGCGCTAAGCTCAAATTTTTTTTGGTTTGCTGCCATATATATCTCTCCTACCGTGACGACGGTGGTGATGTGGGGTTTTGGAAGAGGTTTAAACGATACAGAGCCAGGCCCCCACCTCTTACTTACTCAGAAAATAACAAAGTCAGAAAGACCAGATAATAAAACGGGAGTGTTCGATTTAAGCAGAAAACAGTTGCTACCTAATGGGAGTGTACCCCAGGTAGTTTCCCCGTTTTCCACACATTTCAAGAATGCTGGCTAGGCAATGGTACATCCCGTCGGGAGCACTCATTATTACATTAAAATTGAGTTGATTGGCGGTTCGTTACTGCCGTTTTGTATCCGATTTTGTTTGTATTCAAGATTGGTTTTATCCAATTTTGCTCAGTGCATCAAATTGTTACGCAATCGAGCAGATCAGCAAAAAAGTGCGATACGCTCTCATTTTTTATTTGAATTATTAAGCACAGTTATCAATTGTATCATTAAATAATATGGTTAAAAATCAAAATATCATTAAGTAACACGAATACGATATATTTTTATTATTACACCCGATGTACGGCTTATGCGCAGGATAGCCATCTACGGTAAAGGGGGAATAGGGAAATCGACCACCTCCTCCAACATTACCGATGCTCTCGCGGAATCCGGTCTGCGTGTGATGCAGATCGGATGCGATCCAAAGGCAGATTCCACCCGTCTTTTAACCGGAAACGACCGGCCTGTCACCGTTCTTGATGTGATCAGGACGAAAGGCGAGGCAGAGCTCGAGGACATCGTCCGCGAGGGAAGGAACGGCACGCTCTGCGTTGAATGCGGAGGTCCGCGTCCCGGTACCGGTTGTGCCGGACGCGGGATTATTGCCGCCTTCGAAGAACTCGAAAGGCTGGGTGCCATGGAGGTCTATCAGCCCGACGTGATCATCTACGACGTTCTGGGCGATGTGGTCTGCGGCGGATTCGCGATGCCTATCCGCAACGGTTACGCCCGCGATGTTTTCGTTGTCACCTCGGGCGAGATGATGAGCCTCTATGCGGCGCATAACATCGCCACAGCCGTCGAGGGATTCAGAGCGGACGGTTACGCCCGCTTCGGAGGACTCATTCAGAACTCCCGCAATGTGGACGGGGAGGATTCCCTAGTAGACAAGGCTGCAGCGGAAATCGGTACCGAGGTGGTTTACCGTGTGCCCCGCAGCCCCGATGTACAGGCCTGCGAAAGCCGTAGGACCACGGTGGTTTCCGGCATGCCCGATTCTCCGCAGGCCCATGAATACCGCAGGCTGGCCAAAATCCTTCTGGAGAAATCGGAGGATACTACCGGCGGAATGAGTCTGAAAAACAACGATATGGGATGCGATTGCGATGACTAAAGGAATTATCATAGTCGGATACGGTACCCGCACCGGGAACCTCACAGAGATTTTAGAGAAACAGGCAGCCAGGCTGAGAGCCCGCGGCATCAGGAATGTGTACACAGCATATTTCCGTGTAAGTTCCCCGACCATCCAGGAGGCTGTGTCCAAAGCGGTCGCCGACGGATGCAACGACATCCTGGCAATCCCCTATTACATCGCCGAGGGGCGCCTCACTTACGAGCTGATCCCCTCCAAGCTCGGCCTGGATACGGGAAGTTCGCGCGGTACCGCGCTTATAGACGGGAAAGAGGTGCGCATAAGGATGGCCACTGCATTCAATGCCGCACCTGCACTGACAGACATACTCGTGGACTGCATCGCAGACAACGGCGGGGACATGGATACCGGAATTCTCATTCTCGGACACGGATCGAGGGACCTGACCTCCTCCAACGAAGAGATCATCAGCCTCAACGCAAGACGCCTCAGATCAATTGGATACCGCCATGTGGCACATTCTTTCAATGAGTTCGTGGAACCTACCATCGCAGAAGCCCTGGAAGCTCTCGCCGGCGAGGGTGTTTCACGCATCATCACCGTCCCGCTGTTCATCGCCAACGGCGTACATCTCGGGGAAGAGATCCCCGAACAGCTCGGCATCCCGGCATATTCCGAGGGCGGAGAGATTGAGGTCGGAGGAAGGAAGATCTCGCTCGTCTATACCAAACCTGTCGAAGCGAATCCCCGTCTGACAGATATCATCGTCACAAAGGCAAGGGAGTTCCTGGGGGAGTGAACCTTTGAAGATCCTGGTCCTTGATACCGTACATGGGGCTGCGGCCATCTGCGAAGGCTACCTTGCCAAGGGGTACGAGGTCACAGCGGTCGATGTATACCATATCACTCCGGATGCCGAGCTCGGCCGTCTGGCTGCCTTGGGTGTGCGTATCGCTCCCGAGGCACCGGCTGAGCGTTTCGATATCATAACAATGCCCTGCCATTGCCCGGACGCATTCATGGGTAAGGCCACCTGCAATCGCAGGATGTTCTACTCGGAATCCGTCCATGACCTCATTACCGACACACGTTTTCGTATCGAGGTCACCGGGGTAAAAGGAAAGACCAGTACCTGTTACCTGCTGGCACATATTCTTTCGGCATGCGGTAAGAAGGTCTTCCTGCATACCTCCCGCGGACAAGGGGAGTACCGTGACGGAAAGCATTTCATATCCGCGCTGAAGAGCATCGCACCCCCTTCCCTGCTGTGTCTTCCGGAGGGCGATTACGATGCGATGGTCTGCGAGATCTCTCTCGGCGGTTCAGGCAAGGCCGACATCGCCTGCATTACCAACCTGGTGGAGGACTACGGTATTGCCAAGAACACCCGCAGGGCCCGCGACGGTAAGAAGGATGTCCTCTGCGACGGAGTCAACATAGTGCTGCCTTCCGAAAAGGGAATCTGGGAGGTATATGGCAAACCGCTCCGCTTGGAGTCTGCACACATCAGTCCCGCAGGGCCTGCCGTTCTGGGCGCACAGTTCCCGCTCAAAGTCAGATATCTGGGCAGGGAATACGATGTCTCCCTCCGCGGAGATTATCTTTCCATGCAGTACACCGAGGCAATGGATATGGCCCTCGAGGTCTGCGAAGCGATGGAACTCCCGGCAGAAAGCGTCATGGCTGCCCTGGCATCCTTCTCAGGGGTCCCCGGAAGGGGAGAGGTGAAGGTGGAGGGCGGGGTCCTGAAAATCCTTGACAGGAATCCCGGTATTTCGCATATGAGCGTGGAATTTCTGCTGTCCCGCCTCAAGCCTCTCGGCGTGCTTAGGGACGCCGTTCTGCTGGTGGACCCCGTCAGCAAGAAGGTATGCGATAAGATGGACAAGGATTTCATTTCGGACGTGGCCGCCAAGTACGGGGTTTCGATGGAAATTTTGGATAACGGAGAGATCAAGCCTGAGTACATCGAGGGCAAGAAGACCGTAATTCATCTGATCAAAGAGGGTTATCAGTGACCGTGGTGATGCATCCCCGCCCCAATCCCATCGTGGCAGCCATGTACACCCTGCGCGACATGGACGTGGATGTCATCGTGACCCATGGGCCGGCCGGATGCTGTTTCATGGCATCGCGTCCGCTTGAAAACGCCGGCGTCAGAGTCGTGACGTCAGCGCTCAAGGATAATGACCTGATATTCGGAGGGGCGGATCCTCTGGTACGTACAGCCGAAGAGGCGATACAGAGATTCCATCCCCGTACCATGGCCGTTGTAGGTACATGTGCCAGCACGATTATAGGCGATGATGTTGCCGCAGCCATCCGCAGGGTGGACAAGGGAGACTGCAACCTCTTCAATGTAGATTGCAGCGGCTGTCTGGCCGACAATACCATGGGTGCCATCCGTGCCCTCAAGGCCGGTGCCAAGGCAGGTGTCATCTCTAAAGAGGAATGCGACCGTCAGACTGCTCTTCTAAAGGCCGCCACCGCTTTGGAGAAACAGAAGGGGATGGCGGGAAGGACATACCTGTCGCCGACCAAAGGTCCTACCAAGTACGGTGTCGCCAAACGTATCGCCAACGCACTTCGCGAAGGGAAGAAAGTGGCATTCGTAATGCTTGCCAAGAAAGAGCTGGCCTACCGTTACGCGGACATGTTCCTGGCGGCCGCCGAGGCCTGCAGGGAGCTTGGCGGCGAGGTACGTTGCTTCGCCAACCTCGATGCTGACAAGGGACTCCCGCGCATCCGCAGGTACTGCACCAACATCCTAGGCGAACTTGGTAACAGCGGTGTGACGGTGGATATCATCGGGGGCCTGGACGAGTATGCTGTAATCGGGGAGGAGATGGCCGAGAAGGTCGACGAATACCAGCCGGATCTCCGCGTGTTCCTTGATATATGCCACGCATACCCAGATCTCAGAAAAGATGACATTCTCATCACCGACCAGCCCCGTGAACTCGCCAATTATCTGGCACAGGGATTCGAGTTCTCCGTCGGTGAACCCTCCTCCCACAACATGGTCATGGGTACCGATAAAATTGTCATGTTGGAAACAGCCGAGACCTTAAGGGAGATCGCCAGGGGTGAGTGATTGAAGGGCTTCGTGATTGCCGGTACCGGGAGCGGTGTGGGGAAGACCTCCATCGCTACAGGTCTGATGTCAGCCCTATCGAGGAAATACAAGGTACAGGCCTTCAAGGCCGGACCTGATTTCATCGATCCGATGTACCATACGGCAGCCACGGGCCGTCCTTCCAGGAATCTCGATTCTTTTATGATGGATGAGGGGCGCATACGCAACCTGGTCGGTTATTCTTCCAAGGATGCAGACTTGTGCATAGTGGAAGGCGTCCGCGGATTGTACGAAGGATTCTCGGGGGACGGCGACATCGGTTCAACCGCATATCTGGCGAAGACCCTCGGGCTGCCGGTCGTGCTGGTGGTCAACGCCGGTTCGCTGACACGTTCCGCAGCAGCCATCATCAACGGATTCCGTGATTTCGATCCTGATGTGAAGATCGCGGGAGTAATCCTCAACAAGGTCTCCGGGAGTCAGCATTCCGAAAAGTTGGATCTTGCAATGAGGACGTACTGCAAGGGCGTCAAACTGCTCGGCAAGATACGCAAAGACTCCGATAACACCTTGGAACAGAGGTATCTGGGTCTAGCAACTCTTCACAATTACGACCAAGGTAACATCGTTCCTTTGGAACGTCTCGTGGACACGGTAGATCTCGATATGCTGGTGGACATCGCCGAATCGTTCCAGACCGAGCTGCCGGATTCTTCCCCCTATGTATCACGCAAATCAGGACTCAGGGCAGCGGTTCCCTACGATGATGCCTATTGTTTCCTTTACAGGGAGAATGTAGAATGCATGCAGGCGTCAGGAATAGATGTGAAGTTCTTCAGCCCTGTCAAGGGTGACTCCCTTCCCGACGCGGATATGGCATACCTGTGCGGCGGGTATCCCGAACTTTTCGCCGATAAGATTTCCGACAACAAGGACTATCTGGAAGGCTTGAAACAGATGTCCGATGAAGGGAAGCCGATTCTCGGCGAATGCGGAGGCATGATGACCTTATGCAAGGACATGAAGGTAAAGTCCGGGGGGACCTACAGGATGGTAGGTTGTTTCGATGCCACCGCGGATATGGTGGGGAAAAGGCATGGGCCGACCTATGTCATCGCCGATGCGACCCCTGATAATCCTTTGTTCAGCGGTACCGTGAAAGGTCACGAGTATCATTACTCGGAGGTGCAGGCCGGGGATTCCGAATTCTGTTTCTCGGTCAGGCGCGGTCAGGGAATATCCGGGAAGATGGATGGTATGTTCAGGAACCGCACCGTCGGTACCTATCTGCATCAGCATGCCCTCTCCCACGAGGATTGGGCGAAGGGATTCGTCGATTCCTGTCAGTGACGGTTAATCCCTGGGCCGGAAACGATACAAAGATTTGAACCCGGCCGGAGGTTCTCCGGCCGGTAAAATGTTCATTGCTGGTTCTTTCTGCAGACCAGTACGGGACAGTAAGCGGACCTGACGACTTTCTCGGCTACGGAACCGATGACTGCCCTCTTGGCATTAGTCCTTCCGAGGGATCCGCACACGCAGAGGTCGTGGTTAGCAGATTCCTCCGCAATCATGTCTGCTGGGTGGCCCTGCAGAATCTTGGTGGTCACCTTGATCCCTGCTGCAGTACCGAGCTCTACCGCTTTTCTGAAGGCTTCTGCCGAAGCTTCCTTCGCGGCCCCGGCGATGTTTTCGGAGGTGTCAAGGGCACCAGCCAGTCCGCTGAGGTTGCTGGGGTCGAGAACGAAGAGCACCGTGAGGGCAGCATTGTTCTTCTTGGCGATGTTGACCGCGTTCTTCACTGCGAATTCGCTGTTCTCGCTTCCGTCGGTAGCGACCAGGACACTCCTGTACATCGAGGGCATGTCGGCGGGATGTTCGGGAAGCGCGGCAGGGCGGGGAGCAGAAGAAGTGCCAGACGTTTTCCTTGCACTGCTTATGAATACCGCCACCGCAACGATGAGGCCCAATACACCCATGGCAAGGTAGGAGTTGCAGTAGCTTCCCATGACCGCTAAGACAGGGGTGAAAACCAGGGTGGTGATGAAATTGGAGAGGTTCAGGAACACGGAATAGCCGCCCATGACTTTTCCTGAGGTCTTGACCGTGGAGAGCATAGAGAGCCTTGCGATGACTGTGGGCATCAGAAGACCCAGCGAGCATCCCATGACGATCATGCTGACGAAGGTCAGCGGGAGGAAGGGGATATAGAGCATGATCAGGCTCGCACCCATCATGAGGAAGGCACAGGTGAATGCCATACCGTCGGTCAGCTTGGTGGCTCTGCGCGTGTACAGGATACTGAATACGGCCTGGGCCACACCCATGAGTCCGAGCAGGATACCCATCATGACATAGGGCTGATCCATTTCTGCGATGTAGTACGAGAAGTTCATCGGGACGGTGAACATCAGGAACATCTCGAGGAAGACCATCGCATAGCAGAACAGGATCTTCTTCCTGCCTCCGTTGTCGGCGGGAGTATCCTGCAGAGGCATGGACTGCGAAGGGTCCCTCACGATTTTAGACGGGTCCCGGACCGAGAGTATTCCGAAGATGAAGATGGGAATACCGATGAGGTAGATCAGGAAGGGATAGTTCCACCCCACATCTGCGAGGGAACCGCCCAGGGTCTCAAGGACCAGGGTTCCAACACCGATGGCTGCGGCCTGGTAACCTATGACCTTCGCGCGCTGCATTCCTGCATAGTATTCGCCGATGAGTGCGGTGATGGTCAGAGAGATACCTGCAATTCCTATACCCAGGATAAACCTGCAGACTAGGATCAGGGGAAAATTCGCAAGGAAGAAGCTGGCGGTTCCGGTGATGGTGAAGATGGCCATCGCAAGGAAGAACACCTTGACCTTGCCGAGTTTGTCCGCAAGGTAACCTACTCCGAATCCGGTGATGGCCACCGAGAGCGAAGGAAGACTGACGATGAGCGAGACCATGAACTCACTCTCGCCGAAGTGCTGTTTGATAGGTTGGAGGGCTGGAGCCACCGCGGCTGCACCCATAAGGATGACCATAGAGGACAGCAGGATGGTTAGCAGTGTGATTTTGCCAGGAGTGAACGGTTTATCCCGATTATGCATGAAAATTCAGCAATGTCGTCCTCTGTATAAGTCTAACCCGACGCCATAGTTTGAAAAAATAACATTGATAGTACGCAAACCCGACATGATAGTACTGACGCAACACAGTACGCGGTGAGATCAGTCAGGTGCGTTTCAGAGCAACTTCGTTTTTCACCAGATTCCTGTTGATATTCCTTAGGAATCTTTCAAATCAAAGAAAATTTCCCACATGGGATTCTTTTCAAATCTTTGGCACACTTATGAAAATATGTCTGTTAAGACTGTGATGAATTAGGTTTGTATAGATTTTGTCTGACATACCTTTAAGTAGGGTAATTTCGTGGAAATTAATACCGATTAATCCAACAGGTGTTATATGGCCCAAAAAGAAGCGGTGCCAACCGGTGCTGGTGCAGGAAGCGCCAAAGAAACCCGGGTGGCAAAGAAGAAGACGCTGCAGCAGCGTGTCGATGATTGGAACGTATCACCTGTGGTACTGGACAATCTCATCAACGTTCTCATCGCACTTCTCGTCTTTTTCATCCTTCTTGCTCTCGCACTGTTCGGGCTTGCCCTGGAGAGACACATCCTCTCGATAATCATGGTGCCCCTGTTGATTTATTTTGCACTCAGTCTGCCCAGTTTCAAGCTGAGGATGAGGGAATATCCTTCTTCACTCCTGATTTCAGATGCGGTAGCGCTCGTCAACCTCGCTGCGTTGTGCCTTTATATGGATTTCGTCTTTTACGGGAACGAAAACGAATTAGTTCTGAAGCTGGTCTTCTCTCTGATCGGAGTCGTAATGTTCACTGCGTACCTCGGTCGCTGGTATTATTCGTTCTACATCACACCGTTCTTCGCAGTCGTGTACAATCTGTTCTTCCTGACGATGAACGGAGTCGATGCCGTCGTCATGGCGGTCTTACTTATCGTGATGTTCTTCCTGTTCCTTGCAAGCATGTGGCGCCATAAGTTCTACTTCGGAATCGGCCGTGTATGTGTCGCAGGAAAGTATGTCGAGATGCCTGAGCTGAAGGCGTCCTTCGTCAGGAAGAAGCAGAAGATAAACGCGAAGAAACAGAGGCGCGAAGCTGAAAACGCCGCCGCCGAAAAGAAGTAATCAGGCGCGCCTGAGCAGTTCTTTCAGTTTCTTCTTGGCATCCCTGTCGCCCTGTTTCGCGGCAAGGCTGTACCAATACTGGGCCTTGTCCAGATCCTGTGCGACCCCGTTGCCGTTTTCATAAGAGACCGCGGTGTTGAACTGGGCATCGAGGTTTCCCTGCTCGGCCGCTTTGAGGAACCATCCGAATGCCTTTTCGGGGGACTTTTCCACCCCCGTGCCTCCGAGGTACATATTGCCGAGGCAGAGCTGCGATTCCGCATAGCCGAGCTGTGCCGCCCTGCCGTACCAGTACACCGCGAGCATGTCGTTCTTGGCTACGCCGGTGCCTTCGAAATAGCACTGTGCCAGATCGTTCTGTGCCTCGGGCAGGTCCTGCTCCGCCGCATTGGTGAAGTTCTGCACCGCATGCACGAATGACTGCTCCACGCCGTTGCCGGTCGCATACAGCAGTCCGAGAAGATACTGGGCAGTGGGATTGTTGTTGTTCGCCGACAGCTGGAGGAACTGGAACGCATCCTTGTCCCTTCCGTGTTCCAGGAGTTCGACAGCGTTCATGAGATCGGCATCCTTCCTGTCCTTCTCGCGGATGTTGATGTGAGGTGCATAGCGTTTCATGTTTCAGACTCCTAACTGTTTGCGGACGAGCTTCAGCGCATCGGCGGCATCGGTGACGCCCATTTCCGCGGCTCTCCCGAATAATTCCATGGCCTGCTTATAATCCTGTTCAACTCCGTCTCCTTCCATGAGGAGCAGGCCCAGGTTGTACATGGCGTCGGGATGGCCGTTCTCCGCCGCTTTGGCGTACCAGCGTGCCGCTTCGGCCGAATCCTTGGGGGTGCCCTTGCCGGTGTAGTGCAGGAGCGCCAGGTGGTACTGGGCATCGGTGACGCCCTGTTCGGCTGCCCGCGTGTACCACAGGAGGGCATCCTCGTAGGAGACCGGTACCGACTGCCCCTCCTCGTACATGGCGGCGATGTTGTACTGTGCCCCGGCATAGCCGTTCTCGGCCGACCTGAGCATCCATTCGAAGGCGTCCGAATCGGATTGTTCCCCGCCTTCCCCGTTGAGGTACATGAGCCCCAGCTGGTTCTGGGCCTTGGCATGTTCCTGCTCGGCGGCATCGCGATAGAACGATCTGGCCTGTTCCATGGACTGTTTGGCTATCTCGCCGGTATAATACAGGTTCCCTAGAGTGTACTGTGCTTCCGCATAGCCGTTCTCCGCGGACATAGAAAGCCATTTCAGTGCGGTCCTGTCCCCTCTTGAACGGAGGATGGTCCCCACGGTGAATTGGGCTACAGGATTACCGTTCTCCGCGGATTTCCTGAAGAGCTTAAGGGCGGTATCGATGTCTCCTTCCCTGTACAATCTAACCGCTTCCGAGAAAGAGGGGTCTTCCTTGCAGCGGACATCGGTCATAGTTTGATTCCCTGGGTCTTCTCGATCTCGTCGATGAAACGCTTGGCTTCGGGCATGCCCATGCTGAGTGCCAGCTTGAAGTACCTGAGGGCGATCTCATCATCCTGTTCGACCCCGTCTCCCTCGTGGTAGACTATGCCGGTGCCGAGAGTGGCCTCGCGGTGTCCGAGGTCGGCGGCCTTCCTGCAGAGCCTGGCGGAGCGGGCATGGTCCTCTTTGGTTCCGATGCCCTTGTAGCATAGGTGGGATAGAGCGAAGCATGCCTCGGGGATCTTCAGGTCCGCAGCCTTCTCATAGAGACGGACGGCGATGGTGAAGTTCTGTTCCACACCGACGCCTCTCTCATAGAACGATGCGAGGTTGCAGATGGCCTGGGGATGGCCTGCCTCAGCTGCCTTGCGGGTCCATTCGTAGGCCTTTGCCGGAGAGTGCTGGGTCTTCTTACCTTCGGCGTACATGATACCCAATTCGCTCATGGCTGCCAGGTGGTTCTGCATGGCCGCCTTGTGGAACCATTTGAGCGCCTCGCGCTCGTCCCTGTTGACGACGATTCCGTGATAGAAGAAGACCCCGACGCGGAACTGTGCGTCCGCATGCCCCAGACGGGCTGCCGAAAGGAAGAGGGCAAGGGCGTTCTTCACATCCTTGCTTTCGAATGCTCTCATTCCACCTTCGTAGTAGGCTTCGGCGGTCGCTTTGTCTGATGGGTTCATGTTATCGACAGGGGGTATGCGGTCTTGTTAAAAAAGGCTCTTTGGTCATTATGGTCCATGCTTCCTGCGAACGTGCAGGCGCAGATTGGCCGCCAGGGCCAGAGTGGGCAGTTCGATGAGAGGCCCTATAACCAGGATAAGCAGCGCCACCGAGTTCTCCGGGAAGGCTGCGGCGCAGATGGCCAGTGCCAGCGGGGAGTTCCTGGCCATGGTCGTGAATATTAGGGATGTTGTGTCGTCGAACTCCCACTTCCAGAGTCTTCCGATCCCGGAGGATAGCAGGTAGTTCGCTACGAAGAATATCATCAGGGGGATCAGCATCTCGACCAGCAGCACCAGGTTGTCGAACAGCACCTGACTCTCGGAGGCGAACATGGCCACGATGGCAAGGCAGAGGAACAGGGTCTGGAGCTCGTCGTTGTATCCCAGGACAGAGGTCTTCGCTCCGTCCACCGCCTGGGAGCGGGAGGCCAGGAGTCGTATTATGGCGGCAGCGATGATCGGTATCCCCAGCACCACCAGGATGCTCCAGAGGATAGTGGCGACATCGAAGGAGAGGTCAGCACCGAAGAAGACCCAGGCATACACAGGGAGGAGCAGTACCTGGATGATGAGGTTCAGCGGGAGGATGGCACTGCTGAGCGCGGTGTTGCCTTTCGCGACGCCAGTGAAGACCAGGAACCAGTCCGTGCAGGGGGTGACCAGCAGCATCAGGATACCGAAGCGGACATCCAGGTTGCCGGAGAAGAACGCATATCCCAGAAGGATGGCGAACAGCGGGGTCCACACGAAATTGACGAGCAGTGCGGTGCCGGTGAATATCCTGTTTGAAAAGGCTTCTCTGAGGCGGGAACCGTCGACCGCCAGGAAGACGAAGAACAGCATCACGATAAGGAACGGTTCGATGAGCCTCCCGGACGAGTTTCCGAAATCAGTCCATACACCCAACGCAAGGCCGATGAAGGCGGCCGCCATGATTGAGGCGGGCTGGACGATCTCCGCATGCTCCATGAGATTCGGATGATTTAACGAAATAAAAGCACACGTGCGAATCCACTCTATGCGGAACGCGCAGGGTTATGTAACCCGTAGCAAATGAGGGGCCATGGATTTTCTCAGCGGTATGGCCGGAATCGGAGATGACCCCGTTCTGAAGAACGCTTACGATGCATATTCCGAGGGAAGCTACAGGAGTTCGTTCTCCATCTTCGAGGAAGCAGGTACTCCGGAAGCGAAATACTGTATGGCGTTCCAGATTCTGAACGGTCAGGGCGTCCAGAGGGATCCGAAGAAGGCTTTTTCCCTGTTCAAGGAGTCTATGGACGGAAGTTTCCTTCCTGCCATTTCAGAAGTTGCCCAATGTTACGGTTACGGCATCGGCGTGAAGACGGATGATTCCAAGGCTTTCGAGTTATTCTCCAAAGCGGCGGAACTCGGAGACCCCTACGGGATGTCGATGCTTTCTATGATGTACCGCAACGGCGACGGCGTCAGGAGGAACAACAAACTCGCTGACGAATGGTCCGAACACTGCGATTCCTCGGGCGATCCCGGGGAGTTGGAGGATGCCGGAATGGAGTTCCTGGAGAAAGGGAATGTAATTCTGGGACGTATGTTTTTGATGCGCTCGGCCGTGATGGGTGCACCGGTTTCGGCCAAGGCGTTGGCCTGCATCTACGGATTCGGTGCAGGGGTGCATGCCGACGACGATGAGGCATCCGATTGGGAGGATACCGCTGATGCCAACGGTTGGGACGACGTAACCCGGGAGGATCTGGAAGGTCACGAGAAATGGTTCTCCAGGTTCATCGATCTTGACGAAATGGATGCGGAACCCGAGTATGATGATAATCCTTGATTATCAATCAAACTGCAGTGCCGGCACACCCTTCTCCGGGTGCCCGGCTATTCTGCTCCCTTGACAGGAGCACGGATAGCGGGTCTATCCATTCGACACCCATGAGTCCCGCACGCTCAAGCATGTTGTAGCAGGAATTCACATCCCTGTCCTCCACATACCTGCAATAGGGGCACACATGCGTCCTGACGCTCAGGTCCTTCGGCACCTTCATACCGCAGGACGAGCATAGTTGGGACGTATCCCTGGGATCCACCAGGATCACATCGTGACCGGCGCTCGAAGCCTTGTCCGTGATCCTTTTCCTAAGCAGTCCGAGGGATGCGTCGTTGTACCCATTGGTCATTGTCCTGCTTCTTGAGATCTTGCGCAGGCTCCTGACCGACAGGTCCTCCATCACTATGATGGAGAAGTTCTTCGCTATTTCCGAAGATATGAGTTCGATGTTGTTCTTTCTGTGGTTGTTTATCTTCTCGTAAAGGTGGCTGATCCTGTTTTGAATCTTGCGATACCCGGGGGAACCGTACAGGGCCCTGCTCAGATGTCTCTGGAGTTTGGCCAGTTTCCTCTTATATTTCATAAAGATGCGATCGTTGGGATACGTCTTCTTCGTAGACAGCGCGGCGATGTTGCTGACTCCGACATCCACCGCAACGGGCGGGAGGGGGGTTGTATCCTTCACCGGAGGTTCGGTCTCATAGGTGATACAGGCGTAGTACCGATAATACGAGCCCATGTCCTTCCTCTTGACGGTGCAGGTCTTCACCTGACCGGCTATCTTGGTGGATTGATTATAGCACCTTACAAGGCCCGGTACCTTTCCCAATCTGAGGAAACGTCTCTTCTTTCCGTTCCTCTTCTCCGTCACGACGGAGAAATCGATGGGAGTGGGGTAGGTATACGAGGAGAACGAGCCCTTGGGACGGTACCTTGGAAAATGAGCACTGCCGTTATATTCTTGCGGATCCACCTCGGCGGTCGATTCAGCTTTGCGTTCACCCTTATGCCTCTTACTGCCGAGTGTCTTCTCGCAGGCCTTGATGACACGCTTCGACGTGGCATTCAGGGTCATTGAGTACGCATCGCGTATGTATCTGTGATTGTGCCTCATCTGAGTTCCGAGCTTGTTCAGATCGAATACGGTCGGAAGGCGGCCTGTCTTGCGATGCACGTTCTTACAGGCGGTTATCAGCGAATTGTAGACGAGACGGTTCGCATCGATCATGTGATCGATGACCTCCCTCTGGGAGGAATTCGGTTCGATGCGGACCTTCAGCGTCTTCATGATGATAATTACGAAACCGACGGTATTTAAAGTTAAGAGGGGGAGGTCGCCGAAAGTACCGAAAGTGACCGAAAGTGAAATGAAAACACCAATTTGAACGATTTTTGCTCATTCTTACAACAGGCCAGACCGTTTCCGAAAACTCCTAACAATGCCCATTTCCCCATTAATTCATCTCCTCGCATGATAGCCTATGCAACATCTTTGAAAACAATTTCTGCCATTATTCTGCATCTCGTTCCCACTTAGCGATCATACGTATCCAGCATAGATTTCCCGCAATAAGTACCATAACCGGGCAACCCCTTGCATTCATTCCGAGGGGGTGGCAGACCTCTTCTTACGGGGGCGTCTGTCTTTACTGCCCTTCGGCCTGCCGATCTTCTTCACTTCATACGGGATCACGGGTTTGATTAGGATTCCGACCTCGGACGCGAATTCCGCGTCCGTCAGGGCGGTTCTGTTCATACGCCACTTCCCGTCATCGGTACGCACCATCTTGAATCTGCCCAACCGGTGCAAGGCATCGCCGTAAGTGCATTTCTCAAAGAGTTTCTTGGAATCGAGATGCTTGTAGATCCTCGCCGACATGATGGCGGCGAGGTAGTCGACGAATTCACTGGCTATAGAGGTGTAATCGCTGTGTTCACGCGTGTCATCCATCTCCAGGATGTCCCTCTCGAATCTGAACATCAGTTCTATCAACCACCGTTCGTCGTAGATCCTATCAACTTCCTCACACCCCAGGTTCAGATCCGATATGAACACCAGAGTTCCGAACTCCCTCCTCTTGGACGCCAGTTCCCTGGCGTCCACTTGGGAGGAATCCTTTCCATTGAGATACAGGATCTCTTCCTCTTTGGCGATCTGCGGATCTCTGAACGAGTAGAGCCAGACCTTGCGGTTTTTCCATATTGCCCCGACCTTCTTGCACGATATGCCGCGTGCGTCCGGAAGACATGAATCGAATGCCAGCATCGAGTGCTTCCTGATCTCGGGACGGTCCCTTTTCATCGGTAGCAGGAAGTGGAGTCCTTCGTGTTTCCTGATTTCGTCCTCCATGGATTCTATGGGGAATCCCTTATCCGCTATGAGTATCCCCTCAGTGATCTTGTTCTCGCTGATGAAGTCGCTCACAGCCCTGAGGTCCACCATGTTCCCCGGATATGCTTTGCAGCAGAGAGGCTCACGGGATTTCATCCCGTAGCAGTACATGATGGACATGTCGCGGTGTTTGGTCTGGCAGGTCTTCCTCGAAACGGCTGACAGAGAATTGATCTTGCTGTGATCCTGTTTGATGCTCCCGTCGATGATGAGACGGTCGTCCGCTCCGCAGGACGACACGCGGTTGCGCATGAAATCCACGGTCTTTTTGTAAGCTCTGCCCACGTTCCGCAGGAACGTGCACACCTGGTTCTTACTGAGATTCATACCGGGATAGATTTCCGATATGAAACTCTCCTGATAGGTTCTCATCATCAGCCTGTCTGTCAGCCCGCGTCTCAGAGACCTCATCATCGCCATTACGTACAGTCTTACCGCGTCCTCCTCGGCATAGACTGTTCTGAGTTCCTCCAGTAGGTTCCTGTTCTGCGAATCGCAGAGGCAGTATTCTCCCCAGTCCTTGATGTCCACGTCGCATACGGATACGGTCTCAGGCTTCTCCGCCAACGGGATGAAAGTCCCGTTGACTATATGCCCGACCACCTTGCCGTTCTTCGAGGGCCTGTGTCTCTTACCGTTCTCATCGACCCACGATTTGGAAGAAAGTTTCTCCCTCACGGGATAGACTCCGTTACGCTCGTCTCCCACTACCGTACCTTTCGGTCTCTCCACCTTGCGAATGTGTTCCGGGACTGCCATATTTTTCATAACTATTATGGTACTTATAGTATAAATAGTATCCTATAAAGTACCATCATTTATAAATAAAGTCTAAACAGAAAGACCGTTCCAACAGCCTCTTATAACCATGAAATACCTCAAAACCGATGAAATGATGAGCGTAAATATCCGATCTTTGCGGAAAATATGAAAAATCCGCTCGGCGGAAATGAAATTGTTTAAGAAAGCAGTTGAGCAGTGATGGTACTTCTTACGGGAAACTTATGATCCAGATCATCAAAAACAGTATCTGATTGACAGGTAATTCCTTCCTTTTTGGTCCTTTTCAACACCAATATATTCCCAATTATCCGTCGTATAGGATATTCCTACTCTCAATCGAGATCCTCGATCAGGAAAACCAGCTAACTGAGAACAGGAAAACCGCCTGTAAAAGACCTGTTTTTCTCGTCAAACCCCTAGCTTTAGGTCTGCTAAATGTCAAACTCAAGATGCGGAATGATCAATCCTGCTTCGTGTCCGGTATGGGTTCGCCCAGTTTCCTGAGTTCCTCCACCGCCTCTTCGCAGCCTTTGCGGGCAGATTCCGTATAGATCTCCACCGCCTTCGCACGGTCCTTGGGGACACCTTCCCCGAGGAGATACATATCACCGAGACTGCATAGTGCCAGATCGTTTCCGAGGTTGTACGAGCGGGTGTAGTAATCGAATGCCTTTTTGAAGTCCTGTGGGACACCACGGCCTTTTTCGTACATGTCCCCGAGGTTGCAGAGTGCATCGGAGTTCCCCTGTTCGCCCGCCAGCTCGTAAAGCTCGGCGGCCTTGGCATAATCCTGTTCCACCCCGTGTCCGAAGTCATAGGCGATGGCGAGATTCAGCTGTGCATCGGCATTGCCTTGGATGGCTGCGATCCTGAACCATGCGACAGCCAGATCCTGGTTCTGTTCTGTTCCCTCCCCGTCCATGTACATCATGCCGAGGGCGGTCTGTGCTTCGGGCATACCTTTCTTGGCCGCTTTTTGGTAGAGTTCGAACGCTTTAGCGGGGGATTTGGGTACCAGTTCCCCGAAGTAGTACATGGTCGCGAGAAGTTCCATGGCGGGAGCGAAGTCCAGTTTGACGGCCTTCTCCAGATAGTCGAGAGCCATTCCTTCCGATTGTTTGACACCCGTTCCGACACTGTACATCCTTGCAAGTGCCAGACATGCCTGGGGTAGATCCTGGTCGGCCGCGGAGCGGTACCATGACGATGCAAGTCCTGGATTCTTCTCCACATGCAGGCCGCTCTCGTACATCATGCCGACGTGGAGCTGTGCTAGTGCATACCCATTGTCTGCCGCCTTCTGGAAGAGTTCGAAAGCCTTGCCGAGGTCCTTACTGACTCCGGTACCGTCGAAGTACATGACTCCGAGATTGACCTGTGCCTCCGGCATGCCCTGGTCGGCCGCCTTGGTGTACCATTTGAGTGCCTTCCCGTAATCGGGTTTGACATCGTAACCGTTGAAGTAGATGAGTCCGAGGTTGAACTGGGCCTCCATCACGCCCTTTCTGGCGAGACGGATGAGAATCTTGCGGGCCTCGTTCCATTTGCCCTCTGCGGTGAGCTTTACGCTCCTGTCCAAATCCTCGGTCACTGTCATATCCTGTCTCCATCGCGGTATACATCATAAATCCGACGGTCAGTCCCACAGGGGGATGTCCGCACGGCGTGCCTTCACCATCTGCTCATAGCAGCGTATGGTGGTCTCCACATCGGCTGCGGCTCTGTGGGCAGCGGTCGGGACGACATCGAGATGCTGTGCGAGCGTTCCGAGTCTGTGGTTGGGGAGTTCCTTGTAGGTCCTCCGGGAGATCCTCATGGTATCGGTGAAATCGTTCCCGATGGGATCCAGTCCCGCGCGGACCGCACCGTCGTAGAGGAAGTTCATGTCGAAGCAGGTGTTGTGCCCCACCACCATGTCGTCGCCGACGAAGTCGAAGAGCTCCGGGAGCACCTCTTCGGGGAGGGGCGCATCGGCCACCATCTCACGGGTGATTCCGGTGAGCTGGGTAATGAAAGACGAGACCTTGCCGATCTCTCTGGGACGCACGAAACTGACGAACCTGTCCTCTGCTTTTCCGGACCTCATCCTGTATGCCGCAACTTCGATTATCCAATCGCTGGAGGGTCTCAGGCCCGTGGTCTCCAGGTCGATGCATACGTAATCCTCGGGCGAGGCGATGAGGCTCTTGCCCCTTCCGGGGCGGGGGTTCGTTTTCACTTTATCACTGTTTGGAGGTGATGATCTTGGAGATGTCCGCTTCTGTCAGGGAACCCATCTTCTGCACGAAGGCCGAGTTCTGAATCACAGCGGAGGTACCGGTGCGTACCGCCACGGGTCTGTCCTGCCCCGCCCTGATGAGATCGGAGATAGCAACATCCTTGCCGCCTTTCAGCGACATGGGGATGACCTCGTGGATTGTGTATCCTGCGGGAGTGCGTTTGGCGACGACCACCGCACATCTCTTCTTACCTGTCTCCCCGAACGGGGTGTCCGCAAGCCAGACTTCCCATTGTTTGGGGGCACCCATCCTCGATGTTCCGGTCGGCTTGTAGTTGACTTTCATGATTTACGGCATGGGATTCGCCGTAGATAACACATGCGAACCACAGAGAGTTAGAAAGTGGCGCGGAGAGGGAGATTTGAACTCCCGAGGGAAAAATCCCACAAGATTTCCAGTCTTGCGTCTTACCGGGCTGGGCTATCTCCGCTGATACGGCGTCGTATTTGGTTCTTAGATAAAAAGGTTGGGTAGCTGTTTTCAATCCCAAACTATGTCGCTGCGAAGGTCGGCTAGATGGGTCCTGATCTTCCTGGCACTTTCAATCTCCGATGAAGATAAGGTAACTGTGACTACCTCTTCTCCGGTGCCTGCTTTGGCCAACGCCTTTCCCAGCGGCGAGTATGCGCACGAGCCTCCGAAGTATCTTCCCGCGGGCCCGGCACCTGTGTTGTTGCAGAACAGGGTGTACACGGTGTTCTCGAAGGATCTGGCCGGGAGGACCGTGCTCATAGCGTATTCGGATTGTTCCGCGGAGGCGCTTGCCATGAGGACGGCATCGGCTCCGTGGGTCGCGTAATAGCGGTGGATCTCGGGGAACATGGCATCGTAGCAGATCAGGAGACCGAACCTCATGCCCTTCCATTCGACCAAGGACGGACCTTTCCCAGGAGTGAAGACCTCCTCGTTGTAAGGTTCGAAGTTGGCCAGGTACAGTTTGTCGTACTCCGTTCTGCCTTCGGGGGAGAAGAAAACCAGAGAATTGAAGGTCTCTCTGCCGCGGATTATAGGCATTCCCATGGCAATGGCTATGTCCTTTTCGCAGCACAGTTCCTTCAGAGACTGTTCGGCTTTTGCCAGTACGGATTCGTCGAAGCTTCTGCAACCGTATCCGGTCAGGAACAGTTCCGGGAACAGGTAGATGTCGGCAGATACCTTTTTGGTAATCCTCCTGATTTCCTCCAGATTCCCGTTCACGTCCCCGCTGCTCGGCACTTGGCAGAGGGCAATCCTGACTTCCATAGATGTAGTATCCACTTCTTTGATAATAGGTTCACGTTTGATTTTTTATCTGAAATGCAGATTACCCTCTATGGCATTCCGTGCTGTGCGCAGCATCACCGACAACGACATTTCCCGTATTCTAGCTTTCATCAGGGAGACCGTTGCGGGTGCGCATGCGGAAGGAGCGGTCGTAGGAATAAGCGGAGGTATCGACTCCGCAGTCGTCGTCAAGCTCTGTGCGGACGCGCTCGGGGCGGATAAGGTCCATGCCATATTCATGCCCGTAGACAGTACTCCGAAGGAGGATTACCGGCAGACCGAAAGCATGTGCCAGGCGTGGGGAGTCATGTATGACGTCATCGATATCCAATCGGTCTCGGAAGAGTTTGGGAAGATGCTCTCGAAACCCGGAGACGACCCCCTTCAGAAAGGCAACATGATGTCACGCTGCCGTATGATCGTCCTCTTCGATGCGGCACGCCGCGAGAGGTCCCTGGTTTTCGGTACCACCAACCGCAGCGAGCTCCTCATGGGTTATATGACCAAATTCGGAGACGGTGCCGAGGATGCTTCCCCGATCTGCAGATTATACAAGACCCAGGTGTGGGAGATGGCCCGTCTCATAGGGGTGCCCGAGGAGATCATCAGCAAGGTGCCTACCGCAGGTCTCTGGGAAGGCCAGACCGATGAGGCCGAGATGGGCGTGACCTATCTGGCACTTGATAAGGCGCTGAACGTCATGGAGCAAGGGGCGACCGATGCGGAGATGGCAGCGGCCGCCGGAATCACCGAAACCAAGGCCGCAGAGATTAGGTCTCAGGTAAGCAGGATGATGCACAAACACAGTCCTGCCTACGCACCCGATGATTGCTGAAAGCTATGGCATTTTTTGACAGTCCGCGCGGGAACGTAACGATACATTATTAGATTGGACAACTATTCCAGCTCGATATCGGGGGTTAGGATTGGCAGCAATCAGGGAAGAGGAAGGTTACGTTTACGTGGGCGGCAGGAAGCTAAGGCGCGGTTTCACCACAGGGTCCTGTGCCACCGCCGCATCCAAGGCCGCGGTTCAGATGCTTCTGTCCGGGAAGCCTGTACTTTTCGCTGACATCATGACCCCCCGCGGGATTCCCCTGCACATCGACATCGAGAACATTGAGATGCATGAGGACAGTGTTTCCTGTGCGGTCCGTAAGGACGGGGGAGACGATGCAGATGATACCAACGGTGCCTACATCTGCGCCGAGGTGCGCAAATCCTCCGAGGACGGAGTCCATATCGACGGAGGCATCGGAGTCGGAAGGGTCACCCGCAAAGGATTGGATCAGCCGCCGGGCAACGCGGCCATTAATCACGTGCCCCGTAACATGATCGTGGAAGCTGTGGAGGATGTCTGCCAGGCCTTGGGTTATGCGGGAGGTATTGACGTCAGGATATACGTTCCGGAAGGGGAGAAGATCGCGGTCCGCACCTTCAACTCCCGCCTGGGCATCGTGGGGGGCATATCCATCCTGGGTACCAGCGGTATAGTGGAACCCATGAGCGAGACCGCTCTCCTCGGGTCGATCAAGGCTGAGATGAACGTGTTCATGGCCGAGGGCAGGAAGTATCTCCTGACGGTTCCCGGGAACTACGGCAAGGATTTCGTCAAGGCCTATCCCGCACTGGAGGGCCAGACCCCCGTGGAATGCAGCAATTTCATCGGTGATTTCCTTGACATGGCGGTGGAAGCCGGTGCCGAGGGCGTGCTCCTGGTGGGAAACCTCGGAAAATTGGTCAAACTGGCCGGAGGAATCATGAACACCCATTCCCGCAACGCCGATTCCAGGATGGAGATCCTGGCTTCCAATGCGATTCTCGCCGGCGCCGATGCCGAGACCGCCAAGAATATTCTCGGATGCATCTCCACCGATGATGCCTTGGAAGTCCTGAACGAGAAGGGACTCATGAAACAGACCATGGAGATACTCATCCCCAAGATCGAGTTCCACATGAACCACCGTGTCAAGGGCGACATCAAAGTGGCGGCAATCACGTTCTCCTCAGAATTCGGAATACTAGGGCAGACTCCCGGGGCGGACGAGCTCCTCAGGAAAGTGGGGGCGAAGGAATGAAAGTAGGAATCATAGCATTCACGACCTCTGGATGCCGTACCGCAATGGCCATCTCCGAGGTTTTCAAAGGAGATGAGGTAGACCTGTTCGCCAAGAGTACATCGGACGAATTGGGTCTCAGACACGTGGACGAGAGCATGAGGTCCTGGACCGGAAGGGCTTTCGAGACATACGACGCAATCGTGTTCGTAGGGGCGATCGGAATCGCCGTGAGGGAGATCGCACCGTTCGTGAAATCGAAGGACATCGATCCCGCCATCATCTCGGTGGATGAGAAGGGAAGATTCTCTGTTCCGATTCTTTCGGGACATATCGGCGGAGCTAACGGTCTCGCTGTACGTATCGCAGGAGGCATAGGTGCGCTGCCGGTAGTGACCACTGCCACAGACATAAACGGCAAGATAGCGATAGATTCGTTTGCTGTCAACAATAATTTGACAATTACCTCATTACACATGGCCAAGGAGGTCGCAGCCCGTATCCTGGCCAACGATCCGGTCGGATTGGTCTGCGATGTGGAGTGCCTCGACTCCCCTCCTCCCGAGTTATCGGGTCCCGCCGATTCACCCACAGGAGTATACATCGGTATCAAAGATGTCAAACCGTTCCAGTCAACTCTTCATCTAGTCCCCCGCGACCTGGTCCTCGGGATTGGTTGTCGCCGCAACACCCCTCAGCAGGATATCGAGGACATGGTCTCCAAGGCCCTCTCGGAAATCGGGGCGGACATGTCACGCGTCCGTGCGGCCGCAAGCATCGACCTGAAGAAGGATGAAGCCGGTCTGCTCGGATTCGCGGACGCCCACCGTATACCCATCACATTCTACACTTCCGACGAGCTGAATGCGGTCGAAGGTGAATTCTCGAAATCCAATTTCGTGCAGTCCGTTACTTCCGTGGACTGCGTATGCGAGCGTTCGGCAGTGAAATGCTCCGCCGACGGTGAGCTCGTACTCAGGAAGTTCGCAGGAAACGGCGTGACCGTGGCCATAGTGCAGGAAAAGTTCGCAGTCTCGTTTGCAAAGGTGAGAAGATGACAGGCAAAGTTCTCGTTTTCGCCGGTACCACCGAGGGAGGGGCCATAACCGACTTCCTCGCTAATGCCGGCATCAAAGTGCATGCATGTGTGGCCACCGAATACGGCCGCACCTCTCTCAGACCCAACCCCAACGTGGAGGTGTCCGCCCACCCTCTCCCTCCGGAGGAGATGAGGGGGCTCATGAAGGAATACCCTGTAGTGGTGGATGCCACCCACCCTTACGCGGTGCGCATCACCGCTCACATCAAGGAGGCCTGCGCCGACACCGGAGCGGAGTACATTCGCCTGCGCCGCCCCGAATCCTTTGCGACGGGTGACGACATAGTCACGGTGGACAGCATAGATGCGGCGGTCGAGTACCTGAAAGGTACCGAGGGCAACATCCTTGTCACCACCGGCAGCAGGGACATTGCCAAGTACACCGCCATTCCCAATTACCGCGATAGGGTATTCGCCAGGGTCTTGTCCATCAGCGACAGTGTCTCCGAGTGCGCTAAGAACGGGTTCGAAGGGAAGAACCTGTTCGCCATGCAGGGTCCCTTCTGCGAGGAACTGGACTACGGTATGATGGTGCAGATCGATGCCAAATTCATGGTGACCAAGGATTCCGGAGCGCCCGGGGGTTTCGCCGAGAAGGTTGCCGCCGCCCGCCGTGCAGGAGTTACCATCGTCCTCGTCGGAAGGCCTCAGGAAGAACCCGGCACCGATTACCGCGCGACCGCTCAGCTGCTCGCTTCTAAGTTTGGATTCGCCTGTCCCGAACAGGAAGCATCTTCGGAGATTCGCACTCTCTCAATCATAGGCACAGGAGTGGGCCCGGGAACCGGTCTCACCTCCGCAGGAGCGGAAGCGGTCAAGGATGCCGACCTCGTGGTCGGTGCCGACCGTATGCTGCAGATCCCGGAGGCTGCGGGCAAACCCGTGCTGCCTGAGTACATGCCGACCAAGATCTTCGCGTATCTCGACGAGCATCCCGAGTACCGCAACATCGCCCTGCTTGTTTCCGGTGATGTGGGATTCTACAGTGCCGCCAAATCTATGCTGGCGAAAGTGGATCCCTCCGAGTACGACGTATCCCTTCACTGCGGTATCTCCTCTGTGCAGTACCTATGTGCCAGAGCGGGAGTGCCGTGGCAGGATGTGCGTCTCATAAGTGCCCATGCCAAGGATGCCAACATCGTCGGCAACGTCCGCCGCAACTCCGCGGTCTTCACCTTGCTCAACGGAAGCGAGGGCGTGCGCAAGATGTGCAAACAGCTCACCGAGTACGGCTTCGCAGACGTCCGTGTGGCGGTCGGTTGCGACCTCGGATATCCTGAAGAGAAGTTCCTCTACGGAACTCCCGAGGAAATCCTCAGTTCAGATCTTGGAACACTCTGTGCGGCACTCATATTCAATCCTTCACCGGACGGCAGGAACCCCATCAGTATCCCCGACTCGGAGTTCATCCGCGGGGACGCACCCATGACCAAATCCGAGATTAGAGCCCTATCCGTGGCTAAACTGAAGCTCTGCGAGGATTCGCTGGTCTACGATATCGGTGCGGGAACAGGATCCGTCACCGTGGAGATGGCACTGACCGCCTACAACGGTACCGTGTATGCTGTAGAGAAGGAGGATGCGGCCGCCGACCTCATCGAGGAGAACAAGAGGAAGTTCGGTACCCCCAATGTGGAGGTCATCCGCGGACTGGCTCCGGAAGCGATGAAGGATTTGCCTGCCCCCACTCACGTGTTCATCGGAGGTTCCTCCGGCAATCTCAAGGACATCGTGGTCTGCGTCCTGGAGAAGAATCCCGAGGCTCGCATCATCGTCAACTCCGTGACCCTGGAGACAATCTCCGAGGTCCTCGAACTGCCCAAGGTCTGTGCGGTCGAGCAGGAAGAGGTCGTATGCATCAACGCGGCCAACTCCCGTCATCTCGGAAGGTACAACCTCATGACCGCCCAGAACCCCGTGTATATAGCGGTATTCAGAGGGAAATCCGCATGAGCCAGAGCCGTTTCATGATTGCAGCTCCCACTAGCGGGAGCGGTAAGACCCTGGTGACCTGCGGTATCCTGCAGGCATTGGTGAACAGGAAGCTGAAGGTTGCCTCCTTCAAGTGCGGGCCCGACTATATCGACCCCATGTTCCATGCCCGTGTCATCGGGACCAAATCCAGGAACCTCGACTGCTTCTTCTGCGACGACGAGACCCTGAAATATCTGTATGCGAGGAATGCCGAATCTTCCGACATCTCCGTCATCGAGGGTGTCATGGGATTCTACGACGGTATGCGTGCCGCATCCACCGACGGCAGTTCGTACGACGTGTCCCAGAAGTTGAAGACTCCCGTGATCCTGCTGGTGAACTGCAAGGGTGCAAGTGTCTCATGCATTCCCGTGGTGAAGGGATTCAAGGAGTTCAAGGAGAACAATATCAAGGGTGTGATCCTCAACAACATGAGCCCCCACGTCTTCGCGGAGATCAAGCCCGCAATAGAGAGGGACCTCGGTCTGAAGGTCATCGGATACGTGCCCAAACTCAAGGACATCAATCTCGAGAGCAGACATCTGGGTCTGGTGCTTCCCGACGAGGTCGCTTCCCTGAAGGAGGACCTCAACAAACTGGCGGGTATTCTGGAGGAGACCCTGGATTTCGATGCACTTCTTGAGATCGCCGCAGGCGCTCCCGAGATAAGCGGAAAAGCTCCGGCGCACAGCGTGCTCGACAGCAAGGTGAAGATCGGACTCGCCGTGGATGATACATTCTGTTTCACTTACGAGGACAATATCGAACTCCTGAAGGAGTGCGGTGCGGATATCGTTCCGTTCTCACCCATGCATGACCCCAAACTTCCCGAGGGAATTCATGGAATGATCCTCTCGGGAGGATATCCGGAACTCCACGGCGAGGTGCTGGAATCCAACAAGAGCATGCTGAAGGACATCCGCGAGAAGATCGAGGGCGGTATGCCGTGTCTCGCCGAGTGCGGCGGGTTCATGTATCTCCATGAGAAGATGGAGGACTCTGAGGGAAAGATGCGCAGCCTGGTCGGCGCCGTCAAGGGCGAGGTACGCAACACGGGCAAGCTGGCACGTTTCGGTTATGTCACATTATCTGCGGAAGGGGATACCATCCTGCCCCCCGGAGGGGTCAGAGGACACGAGTTCCATTATTGGGACAGCACCAACTGCGGCGAGTCCTGGAAGGCCGTGAAGACCTCCGGGAAGGAGTACAGATGCGGGCACGAGGAAGGTGCCCTTGTTGCCGGGTACCCGCACCTTTATTATTACTCAAACCCAGAGGTAGCCTACCGTTTCCTTCTGAAATGTTCCCGTTACGGTAACTGATCAGAGTTCGAGTCCGCCCATCATCGATTCCGAGATGTAGGAAACAATGATCACGACGATCAGTCCGATGATCAGCGCGGCCAGCTGCTTGGGGTCCTTGTCCCTGTGATGGAATGCCTCGGGGACCATGTCGCACAGAGTGACGAACATGAAGATTCCTACGGAGAAGCACAGGGCCGGTCCCGCGAAACCCATGTTGCCGGTGTTGAGGCACAGGTAGGAAACCACAGTCGCGATCGGGGAGATTACGCTGAACGCCACCAGATACTTCCAGGCGCTGGATTTGCTCTCGGACATGAGGAGGGTGGAGGACAGGGAGAACACCACCACGGCCTTGTGAAGGCACAGTGCGATGAGGACCATGAATCCCACGTCCTCTCCGGCGACGAATGCGGCTGCGAGTGCCAGACCGTCGAAGAATGAGTGTATGGACAGACCTGCGAAAGCTGACATCGAGGTGATGTTGTGGGTGTGCTCATCATCCGCGTGCTCGTCGGAGTGGAGATATTTCTTCACTAGGAAGTCTATGACCAGGAGCAGTACGAATCCGATGAGGATCATGTAACATGCGGTGTGGAGCGAGTGTCCGGCATCGAGAGTCCTTTCGAGAGCTTCAGGGGGCAGCATTATGAAGAGCACACCAAGCATGACTCCTGCGCTGAACGCTATCAGGAAATGCATGTGCTCGGGATTCCTGTTCATAAGGAACGGGAGATAACCTGCGATGAGTGTGATGGCGAGAATCACTGCTGCGAACAGTAATACCATCAATAGTTGGTCCATAACTTCGACTTAACCACCCATTATTAATACATTTCTGAAAAGTTAATAAATCGGACCAGATTGCAGTCATTTTTTTATTATATTCACTAATTTTTAAATAATTTAACCGCGTTAAGATAGTCTATGCCCGTGATTAGTGTGTCCTTAAGTGAGGAGAACCTCGAGTTTCTTGACAAGATACAGGACACTTACAAGCTGAAGGGACGCAGCGATGCTGTTCGTACATCCATTAATTCTGCTATATCGGAAATGCAGGACATGGAGAACATGAGCGGCAACGTTGAGGGCATTCTGATTACCGTGCGCCACGATCACGCCGATCCGTGGATGGGCATTATACAGGCCAAATACATCAACTGTATCAAGACTCAGATTCACTCCCATCTCAGGGACAAGAAGTGTCTTGAGGTCATGGTCGTTTCCTGCGATGCGGACGAACTGAAGGACATTATGCAGGAGATCAAGGCTTCCGGAAAGGCGGATTATGTCCGTTTCGTCCGCAGCTGAGTGGCTTCATTTTTTAACTACTTCGCGGTTATATTATGCGAATATCTGATATAAGTTAAGCATTATGCTTAATTTTATGGTGTACTTCAAAGAGTACATTTAAGTATTGATATGTACTATTCTCCACTAGGATGGGATTGGGATGTGGGGATCACACTCTTTTAACAGCATTGGCGCTCGCCTCAGAGCCGCCGTCGGAAAAGTCCGCGGGACTGTTTCCAGCAACGATGTTGATTACGACGATGACGAGTACGAGACCGAGAGGTTCCCCGCCATCGCGACCGATTACGAGGAGCACAGCGTTCCTGCCGTGACCGGTGAGCCTGCTAAGATTCTGGTGCGCAAACAGTCCAGTGTCGTTTACTTCGAGGAAGACGAGGAGGCGGCACCCATTGTCGTGTCCAATGCACGCGACAGGCCTGTTGCAGAGGAGCCTGTAAACCAGGTGGAAAAGAAACCCAGGATAGCAGTCACCGAGCCTGCGGACCTCTTCATTAACGCACTGAGGAAGCCCGCCCGCGAGAGGTTCGCTACCGCTGAGCCCGTAATCAAGAGGAAGGAGGCCGCACCGGTGGTGGCAGAGCAGGAAGTGGTAGATCCTGCACCTGCTGTCGAGGTCAAGGCCGAGGTCTCAGCCCCTGTAATCGAGATTGCAGAGCCGGACATATCCCAGACCAGGATTACCGACTGCGAACCCATTACTGTCGGAGAGAGCCCAGCACCCGATATGACCGTCGAAGAGATTGCCGAGCCGGCAGCAGAAGCCATCCTCGAGCCCGTAGTTACAACCGAGGTAGCCGAGGAGCCTGTCGCCGTTGCAGAGACTCCCTCCGAGGTCACTGTAGAGATCGTTCCCGAGCCGGCAGCAGAAGCCATCCTCGAGCCCGTAGTTACAACCGAGGTAGCCGAGGAGCCTGTCGCCGAACCCATCGTAGCCGTGGAACCCGTAACAGTAGTCGAACAAACTCCCGAGCCCGAAGTGACATTCGAGATCGCCGAGATGGTGGAAGAAGCTTCCGCAACCGCAGCTGCAGACGCGGTCATGGTAGCGAGTTCCGTCATCGAAGCACACCCCGCCCCCGCTGCAGTGGAGGAAGAGACCATTGTCACTGCCGAGATCGAGGAGTCCGCAGTAGAACATGAGATGGTGTCCCAGAGGATCGAATCCGAGGCACCCGCGGTATATGCACTCACCGCACCCGCCAAGTACACGCCCGCACTTCCCTCCAGGAAGATCGAAGTGCCCGCACTCCCGGAAGCGAAGGGAGAAATCCAGAATACTGGTTCTGCGCAGGAGAGTGTTGAAGCGACAGAGACATCGACCGACTCTATGGATGAGCCTGTGACCAACGATACCTCGATACAGCAGGAGGTCAGGCAGGAACTCCCAATCGCCATCGTAAATGAGGACCGTGACGTCCTGTTCGCGTTCAGGAAGGAACTGAGCGCCGATGAGTTCGAGTTCGCAAGCACATCCATGGATAACAACTCGGCCTTCCCCGAGGATTTCCTCGACGAGTCCGAGATGACCTTTAAAATCAGGATGCCCAGGTACGCAACCGGTTTCTCCGGTTTCGCTGGACACTTCAGGGCACTGCCCTATTGAAACCTCTTAACCCCCCTTCAGGGGGGCGTTTTTCCCACAATTTTTGTCTGAGTCCTTGCCATACTTTTTTTTAGTAATGGCCGATAAGGGAGGATATGGAGTTCGGACAGATCCTGATGATGTTGCTCGTGCTGTTTCTTCTCGCACGTTTTGCATCAGGTATTGTCGAGAGGCTCGGCTTCCCTGGACTCATCGGAGAGATCGTGGTCGGTATCATCGTGGCGAACCTCGCCATCAACGGTACCACGCTTTTCGATGTCCTCGAACTCGACTTCGGTAACCAGAACAATCCGAGTTATGCTGTTCTGTATACGTTCTCCGAACTCGGAGTCATATTCCTTCTGTTCTCGGTGGGACTCGAGACCAGGGTCAAAGACCTGCTTGGTTCCGGTAAGACAGCCATGTTCGTGGCGGTCCTCGGAGTCATCGTGCCGTTCGTCCTCGGTTTCGCATTCATCCAGTTCAACGACGGAAACTTCCACCACGCTATGTTCATGGCAGCGGCCATGGTGGCCACCAGTGTCGGAATCACTGCCCGTGTGATCAAGGACATGCACCTGATGGACGTCAAGGAATCCAGGATCATCATCTCTGCCGCCGTCATCGACGATGTGCTCGGAATGATCGTCCTTGCCATCGTCAAAGGTACCGCAGGAAGCAGCGGAGAGATGAACATCCTGAGCATCATCAGTGTCACTCTCATCGCATGTATCTTCGTCATCGGAATCATCCTCATAGCGAAGTACGGAATCCCCTACATTGACAGGTGCTGGACCAACATCAACAACAAACGCGAGAAGCCTCTCCGTGCACCCAACGCATTGGCATTTGCCATCATCCTCTGTCTCTTCTTCGCCTGGCTGGCCGAGGAGATCGGTCTGGCAGCCATCATCGGTTCCTTCCTCGCAGGTATGCTGTTCTCCAGCTATGCTGAGGAGAAACATCTCATCGAGCATGTCGAGAGCATTACTACCCTTTTCATCTCGTTCTTCTTCGTACACGTGGGTCTTCAGGTGGACCTGGGAGCAATGTCTGACACGGCCGTCGTCATCGATGTCATCGTCGTGCTCATCATCGCCCTCATCTCCAAGTACATCGGATGCGGACTCGGTGCCAAGATCAGCGAGAGGAGCCTGTCCTCCGACTCTGTGAAGATCATCGGTATCGGAATGATTCCCAGGGGAGAGGTCGGTATCATTGTGGCAGCCATCGGTCTGCACCTGATCGTCGACGGAGAACCCGCACTGTCCGCTGAACTGTATTCCGTAATAGTCGTGATGGCAGTCGCCACCACCATCATCGCACCGCCCCTTCTGGCACGTGCCTACAAGAGGAAATACAACGGACACGCCTACCAGGATTACCTCGAGGAATGAGCGCGGGTACGTTACGTACCAGTAATCAATCCAATTCAGAACGGTTCAAGAGTTGGAACTATCCTCTTTCACCGATAAACGACCTCAGCTGATCGGAATCAGCTCATGGGCCAGAAAACGGGGAGACAGAGGATGATGACGGTGAATACGATAGCGATACCCACAACGAGTTTGGGACCTACCTTGATTCCCTTGTTGTCCTCGGAGTCGAAGTACCTCATCAGTCCTGCGGAGGAAGAGAAGCCCTCGCCTTTGTCTTTTGCCATGCTGAGCCCATTCTTTGTTTTATATAAAAACGTTAGCTGACACCGAAAAGCACTTTTATATTATCTTGATAGCGGGGGTCGATTAGTATGCACTGGGCAGACGTTATCGCAAAGGACATCGCTGAGAGGGCGGAGACTCCCCTCATCGCAACCGGAATCAGTCCTACCGGAATCATTCACGTCGGAAGTCTGAGAGAAGCAATCACCGGAGAGTCGATCCGCAGCGCGGTCGAATCCCTCGGCAAAGATGTCAAACTCATCTACCTCATTGACTCCTTCGACCCCCTCAGGAGGAGGTACGATTTCCTTCCCCCCGAGTATGAGAAATACGTGGGTATGCCCATCTGCAGGATCCCCTGCCCCTGCGGCAAGCACCGCAACTACGCCCACCACTTCGTTCAGCCCTTCCTTGACGCCGTAGACTCCCTCGGAGTCCACTGCGAGATCATCTGGACCAGCGACCTCTACGCCCAGGGAAAGTTCGCTGAGTGCATCGATATTACATTCAAGAAGAGGCAGGAGATTATCAACATCCTGCACGAGGTCTCCGGTAAGGAGCCCAACCCCAACTACGCGCCCTACGAGCCTCTCTGCGAGAAGTGCGGACGCTACACCAAACCCATCTTCGACACCTACCAGTTCCCTTATGTCGAGTACGACTGTCCCTGCGGACACCACGGAAAGGCAGATGTGAGGAAGGATGACGGTAAACTCACCTGGAGGCTCGAGTGGCCTGCCAAGTGGAAGATCTTCGGCACCAACGCGGAGCCCTTCGGAAAGGACCACGCCGCCGCCGGAGGATCCTACGACACCGGTAAGAGGATCGCACCCGAGATCTTCGGAGTCGAGCCCCCCTTCCCCGTGCCCTACGAGTTCGTTCAGCTCAAGGGAGTAGGACAGATGCACAAATCCCTGGGATGTTCCGTCACCGGCCTTGACGCCATCAGGATGACCCCTCCCGAGGTCCTCAACTACCTGTTCCTCAGGGTACCCACCAACAGGGCCATCGACTACGACTCCGGAATGGGTCTCCTCGACATTGCCGATGAGTACGACAGGATGGAGCTCGCATACTTCACCAAGGAGTTCACCGAGGCGGAGGAGAATGCCGTCCGTGCATATGAGATCGCACAGCACAACCATGTGCCTCCGAAGATGCCCGTCCAGGTCTCCTGCAGGCATTTGGTAAATGTAGTCCAGCTTGCCGATACCTTCGAGGAGCAGATGAAGGTCCTTTCCAGGACCGTAGACATCTCCGGTGCTGATGAGGTCACCATCGCCAGGATTAAGAAGAGGTGCGAGTGCCTTACCTACTGGCTCAAGGCTTTTGCTCCCGATATGGTCAAGTTCTCCATCAGGCAGACCGTGCCTGTGCATGTCAAACTCACCACCCTTGACAAGACCTTCCTGATTGATCTCGTCAACAGGATGAACGACTGCAACTGGGATGCGGACACCATCAACACCATCATCGCGGATACCGGTAAGGCATCGCCTCTCGGTTCCAAGGCTGCTTACAAGCTGATCTACAACCTGATCATCGGTCAGGACAGGGGACCCAGGCTCGGCCCGTTCCTCGCCTCGATCGACAAGCAGTTCGTCTTAAACAGGTTCAACCAGGCCGCTCTCAGGGCCGAAGAGTGATACTGCGGGGGACCTCCCCCTCAGTATCCGTTTTTGTCAAATCTAAGTGAGGGCTCCGGGGAATACCCCGGAGAGAAGTCTCACATTATTCCCATCTGGGTCAGTTTCTCAGGAAGGTAGGTGTCGGTCACATAGTCGAGACCGTACTTGGCCAACGCCTGCTGCTCAGCCTTCTTGTTCATGTCGAGCATGGCGCGGATCTCGGTGTCCCAGAACTCGTCGGAGAATCTGGGGTCTGTCAGTTCCGCTTTCAGGGCGCCGATATCCTTGTCGCTGAGCTTGTCGGTAGGCAGATCGTAGTTCAGGATATCCGAGGCGGTGATTCCCACGAACTGGGCGGTGGGGGTCGCCAGATAATCGGAGATGTGGGCGGTCTTGATGGCACCGTAAGCGACGGATGCGAAGATCCTGAAGGACCAGGGATCGCCATCGGTGAACACCACGACAGGCAGTCCGTTCTCCTCGTTGAGCCTCTTGATGAGCCTCCTGGTGGAACGGGTCGGCTGTCCGGACAGGTGGATGAGGAGGCAGTTCTCTCTTTCCGGGAACCCGTTCTCGATGAGACGGGCGAACATTCCTCCTGTTTCCAGGGCCATTACGAACTTGATGTTGCTGTTGTGGATCTCGAAGGTCTCCTTCTCCACGCTGTAGGGGATACCGAATCCTGTCTCGGAGACGTCGTCCATGCAGTTGAAGGTCTTCATACCTTTCCTGGTCATGGTCCTGAAGTTTATGTCTCCGTACACGTGGGCGCTTCCCTCCTCGGGCCTGAGCTTGAAATCCTCCCTCATGCAGTGGGTCACGGTCTCGAGGTCCTCGGCGAGGAGGTTGCTCTCGTCCTGGGTGTGGAACTTGGCACGGTTCCATCCTTCGGAGATGTAGTACATCTCCCTTAGGGTGGATGATTTGTTCTCACGGATCATCTCGTTGATGAAATCCGTGGTGTATGCGGTCCTCAGCATGGTGGTGGCACCCTGCGTTGTCTTGGCGGTGCGGACGGTCTTCATGCTGCCGTACTTCCATACCTGGGTCATGGGATCGAATTCGATGTTCCTCTTGGACCTCAGGGGGAGTTTCATGGTGGGGATGTCCCCGCGGTCGAGGTCGGCGTAGATCTCCTCCGCGATGTGCGTGAGGCTGTTGAGTGCCGCCTGCTGTCTGTCGTTCATTCGTCTTCCTCCTTCTCGAATTCGGCTTCCTCGTCCTCGAGGGCCTCCTCTTCGGCTTCGTCCTCGGTATCATCTGGGATGTAGTCGTTCTCCTCGGTGATCTTCATTCCTTTGATTCCCCAGTCTCCGGGCAGGGCTTCGGCACCCATGACCATGACGGGGTTGATTCCCGAGATGTAGACATCGTCGGCATCGAAGGTGTCCGCCATCTCTCCCTTCAGTTCGAAGGATATCTGGACGGAGGATGACGCCTCCAGGTCCTTGACCAGCCACTGGGACTTGCCCTCTTCGTTGGCCGAGTCGAACATGGGTCCATTGGTGATGGTATCGTTCATGCATTCGACGGGGATCTGAAGGTGGATCATGAAGGAATGGGGCCTGACAGTGTAGTTGTAGATAGTGTAGGTCACGGTCCTGGATTCCTTGTTCTTGGTCACGGAAGGCTCGATCCATACGACGTTCATGATCTTGGAGATGGTCCTGCTGAGATCGGGCACGGGCTTTCCGAGCTGTTCGGAGATCTTGTTCGCAAGGTCGGGGAGGATGCCCTGAACGATGTCGAACTTCTCGTGGGTCTTGTTCTTCTTGTCCATCTTGTTGAGATGACTCTTGAGGTTCCTGGCACATAGCTTGAGGGCGGCGACCATCTCCTCTTCGATCTCGGGGAAGAAGGCGATGGCTTCCTTTCCTTCGGAGGTGAAGGGGACCTTGGTGGAGGCCATGTGCACGAGGATGATGGCGGGTCCGAAGGGGATTCCCTTTCCTCCCCTCTGCTCCAGTCCGTACCTCCTCCAATCGACCTCTCCGATGGCCTTGGTGATGACATCCGCACCCTGCTGGTACAGCAGCGGAACACGGTTTGCGAACCTCATGATGGTGACCTGTCCGTCGGCGGGGATGTCTCCTCCGTAGACGATTCCGACCTCTACCGTGAACGGATTGCCGTTCACCGCTTTCGGGGGACGGCTGATAGGAGTGGCGTAGTATTCGGGACGCATGCCCTCGAGGGTGTGCATAAGACCCTTCTTGATCAGGATGTCTCCAATCGGTGACAGACAGTCCGCGGGAGGCGCCATGAGTTTCACTTCCGAAATACCCTGGATGAGAGCCATGCTGCCCTCCCTGCCCAGGTCGCGGGGGTTCATGTCAGGTTTGACGCCTGCCTTCTTGCAGATCTCGTCCGCCAGCCTGGCGGTCATCCTGCAGAAATCGTTCTTGAGGAAGTCCTTGACGGTCTTCTGCTCGGAAATGGACGAGTAGGTCATCATGTCACCGATCTCCATGCCCTGGGGGTGGGGTTTGATCTCCCTGGCCTTGGGGGGCATGATCTCGGTGGCTCTCTCGAAGACGTACTTGGTGCCTTCGGGATCGTGGAATTCGATGCGTGCGTGGGGATTGACGATGGCGGTCTCCTTCAGATATTCGAAGATGGACTGCCTGCCGGTGACATAGCTGCCCTTGGTGGTGTATTCGATGAGGGTGCCGTGTTCCTTGCCGGGCCACGAGAAGGCCCTGTCGTTGGTGACGATGGGGCGGTTGGTCTTGGTATCGACGGCGATATCCATCTCCCAGGCCACCTCGTCCTTTCCTTCGATACGAGAGGCGATATGGGCGGGCCTGCCGGTGGAGATGTTGGCGAACATGACCGTGGCGGAGATTCCGATACCTTGCTGTCCCCTGGACTGCCTCATAGCATGGAACCTGGATCCGTAGAGCAGACGGCCGAACACGTTGGGCATGGCGCGGTGCACGATTCCGGGCCCGTTATCCTCGATGGATACGCGGTATTCTTCCTTGGCGAGTTTCTCTATCTTGACTACGATATCAGGGAGGAACTCGCTCTCCTCACAGGCATCGAGGGAGTTGTCGACCGCTTCCTTGACACCCATGAGAAGGGATTTGGCGCGGGAGTCGAAACCCAATACCTGCTTGTTCTTCTCGAAGAATTCGGTGACCGAAATCTCATGCTGTTTGTCAGCGAGACTCTCAGCGGTCACCCTGCTGTTTCCTGCCGTTCTTTTCACCGGCTCGTCGTGTGATCCCATCGGGCAGTATATCTCATTACAGGATAAAAAGGATGCCTGTTATGAATGTGCCAGATACCGTAATAACGGTGTAAGCTCACTCGAACTTCTTACCGCAGTAGGGGCAGCGGGCGGAGTTGGCTGGGATGGCTTTTCCGCAGTTCGGACAGGTCTTGGTTTCCTCGCTCACGTCGGAGGTTCCGTCCTTGTGGGTCACCACGTTCTCCTCTCCGTCGAACTGTGCGCCGCACTTGGGGCATTCCTTCATGTCGGGGGATACCTCGCATCCGCAGACAGAGCAGACGAAGTAGTCCTTCTTGTGGGGCTTCATGCTCTCCGGGCGGTCGATGTACGCACCGCACTTGGGGCAGTTGACCTGGCCGGGAAGGACGATGGCTCCGCAGAAGTTGCACCTGCCGTATCCCTGGGGATAGAGACGTCCCTGAGCCTCCATCTTCTTCCTGGTGGCGGCGAGCCTCATCCTCATGAAGGTGGTGACACCCAGGACGATGAAGAAGAACAGGGCGATCATTCCGATGGCCCAGATCGCACCCTTCACGGTGTAGTCGTTGATGTTGCCGTGGTAGTCGAAGTCGGTGAGGGTGACGTGCGACATGGTCGAGGTGTTGACCTTGCCGTCGTCGTTGAGGAACGCCAGGAACACGTAGTACAGCTTCGAGCTGTTGATTGCCGCGGAACCGGTGTAGGTGCTGCCGGCATGCGTCATGGTCACTGTCGGGATGCTGTTGATGTTGTTCTTCAGGTAGGCGTTCTTGAAGGAGATGTAGTCGACCTCGCTGTAGCAGATCACCATGTCATGGGTGTCGGTACCGGAATAGGTGGCCGAGAAGGAGATCTCCGTGTTTGTGTAGGTGATGTTGGCATCGATGCCGTTGCCGGTGAGGTGGGTGGAGCTGTTATCCTTTGCGAAAGCGGGACCGATCACGAAAGCTCCCAGCACGAGGCCGATGACCACGAAAAGTACACCGAATACGGCTTTGGTGGCGGGTTTGGCGCCAGCCAAGTGGGGCAGCATGTACAGGACGATCGCTATGACGACCCAAACTAGGACTCCGGTGAATCCTGCGGCGGAGACGATTACCAGTCCCAGTACCATCGCTATGGCCATCATAAGGATCTGGCCGACGGTGACGGGACCGATTTCTTTGCTGAGGGTCGGAGAGTTCCCGAAGCTGCTCATGCAGGCGGTTATCCTTTACCTATTAAAAAAGGGTAGGTCAGTTGCGGCAGCGCGGTTTCCTCTGACAGCGGGGGCACCAGTAGCTGCTCCTGCCGCCGATGACCGTCCTCACCATCTCCTTTCCGCATCTGGGACAGGGGTCGCCCTCATGCCCGTATGCTTCCAGATAGTAGATGTCGTAGTACTTCCTGCCCTTGCCTTCCAGATACTCGGCGGGAGTGATGGCGTTCTTCTCGATTCCGAACTTCATGACCTCCGGAATCGTCTTCGCGAGCAGTTTCCATTTGGCATCCGATAACGACGAACAGGGAGTCTCGGGGCATACCTTGCAGCGGAAGAGTATCTCATCCGACCAGATGTTACCGATACCGGCAACCACCGACTGATCTAGCAGTGCTTCCTTGATCGTGAGCGACCTTTTACCCAGTTTCCCTTTGAGGAATCTCCAGTCCATTTCAGGGTCATCCGGCTCAAGACCCAGACGTCCGATCCCGGAGTATGTGTCCTCTTCATCCTCGTCTATGTACCACACCTTCCCGAACATGCGGGGATCGATGTACCAAACCTCCCTTCCGTCCTCCAGACGGAGGGTGACGTGGGTGTGTTTCTCCGGAGGGTATCCTTCGGGAACGACGATGAGCTGACCTGTCATTCCGAATCTGATAATCAGTTTCCCGCGGTCGAGAATGATGACGAGCGCTTTGCCCTTCCTGTCATCCGATACGACGGTTCTGCCCTCCAATTTCCTGATGAACTCCGTCATGGATGGGTGGCCGACGATTTTCTCGCGGCCGACAGCGACGGACACGATCTTAGCACCGGTTATCTGCGGACAGACTACACGGCGGACGGTCTCAATCTCGGGAAGCTCGGGCACTCTCCTCATCTCCGAGGAATCTGTCGATGTACTTTCCGAGGTGGTTCCTGTAGAACCACAGGAAGTTGCTGACGGCGATGGCGGCGAAGATGGATCCTTCTCTGGCTCCCGTTAGGTGAGACACCGAATAGAGCGAGATCACCGCTGCGATGATGACCATGGAGGAGTCCACGAGGAGCTTCAGCTTCCTGAAGTCCAGCTTCCTGATGTGTGATGCCATGGCGATTACCAGTCCGTCCCCGGGGACGACCAGGAGTTTGGCTCTGATCTCGATCATGACCCCCAGTCCCAGGATGGCGCAGGCAAGTATGCAGAAGATCCACTGCAGGACATAGTTGTCCGCGTTCATGAAGAACAGGAGATAGTCCATCGAGATGTCGGTCATCTTGCCGAGGAAGATGGCGAGGGGGATCTGCAGAACCTGCACGGGCCGAAAATCCCTCCTGAGGATGCAGACCTGCAGCCCCACGAGAACCAGATTGAAAACGATCGTCCAGTCACCGAGGGTGAGCCCCCATTCAGGGAAGCAGTCGGTAAGGGTGGCAGGGATGCATGAGATGGGCGAGGTGCCTAGGAACGCCTTCTTAGACATCGCTATGGCGAAAGCCATTATGGAGAGTCCCAGAATGAGGACGAGTACCCTCCTGAAGTAGTTACCCTGACCTTCGAACAGCGGATGAGCCACGATGGGAAAAATGCCCCATCTTATTTACCCATATCCCTCGGAATCGGCAACCTATAATATAAGGGGGGCTATCGGTTGTTTTAAGAGGTGAGACCGTGGCCACTATCGACGAGCAGATTGCAGAGTTGGAAAAGGAAATCTCCAACACGAAGAAGAACAAGGCGACGGAAGCCCATATCGGAAAGATCAAGGCCAAAATCGCCAAGCTGGCGCTCGAGAAGGAGAAGCGTATCGAGAACGCCAGGGCAGGCGGAGGAACCAAGGGTTTCTACGTCAAGAAGGCGGGAAATGCCACCGTGGCACTGGTCGGATTCCCTTCCGTGGGTAAGTCCACCCTTCTGAACCAGCTCACCGGAGCAAAATCCGAGGTCGGTGCTTATCACTTCACCACTCTCGACGTCGTTCCCGGTGTCATGGAGTACAACCACGCCAAGATCCAGATTCTCGATATGCCCGGACTTATCAAGGATGCGTCCAGAGGTAAGGGAAGGGGAAGGGAGGTCATCGCTGCGGCAAGGTCCGCTGATGTCATCCTGCTGGTCGTGGACATTTTCAACCCCGATATGAGTGTCCTGATGAAGGAGCTGTACAACTCCGCCATCAGGCTCAACCAGCACGCTCCCGATGTGAACATCACAACGTCCCAGCAGGGAGGAATCCTGGTCAAGCCCACTCTCAAGCTCACCAAGATCTCGGTGGAGACCATCAAGGACATGGTGGCCGCCTACGGACATCTGAACTGTACCGTCGTGGTGCGTGAGGATATCGATGTGGAGCAGATGCTCGATGTCCTCGCAGGCAACAGGGTGTACATCAAGGCGGTCATGGCCATCAACAAGTGCGACCTCGCCAAACCCGGACAGTTGGAAGCCGTGCAGGAGATGCACAAGCAGTTCAAGAGCGTCGGAGTCTCCGCCGCCACCGGTCTCCACATGGACGAGCTGAAGCAGGAGATCTACGAGACCATCGATATGATCCGCGTGTTCCTGAAGCCTCAGGGACAGGAAGCCGATATGGACATCCCGCTCATCGTCAAGAGGGGCAACACCGTCGGAGACGTCTGCGAGCTTATCCATAGGGATTTCAAGAACGCCTTCAGGTATGCCATGATATGGGGAGACAGTGCCAAGTTCCCTGGACAGACCGTCGGTATGGACCACGTCGTGGCCGATAAGGACATCCTGTGTATCATCGTCAAGAGATGAGCGGCCCTTTTCTCGAATCTCCCATAATATTATTATGAGAGTCCGCTTTTGTCAGCCTATGGTTCAATGTCCCCGCGGTACCAGGGATTTCCTCCCTGATGAGCTGGAAAAAAGAAGGGCATACGAAGGCACCCTCCGCAGTGTCGCCCGCAGGTTCGGTTTCAGGGAGATTCAGACTCCGATCTTCGAAGAGGCGGAGCTATTCATTCTCAGGTCCGGACCCAACGTACTCAAGGAGCTCTATGCGTTCAAGGACAAAGGCGACAGGGACCTCGCACTCCGTCCCGAGATGACCGCTGCTGTGGTCAGGGCGTTCGTCAACGGAATGAGCAACGATCCCAAGCCCATCAAGGTGTTCTACTTCGGCCCCTGCTTCAGGTACGAGAGGCCCCAGGCCGGAAGGTACAGGGAATTCTACCAGTTCGGTGCCGAGATCATAGGTGCCGCCACCCCCGAGACCGATGCCGAGGCCATCGCCATGGCATCCTTCATGATTAAGAGTCTTGGACTCAAGAACTACAAGATGAGGATCGGACACATCGGAGTCCTCAGGCAGAGGATTGCCGACATCGGCGTTCCCGCGGAGAGGACCGCTGAGGTGCTCCAGAAACTCGACAAGAAACTCTACGATGAAGCACGCCCCATCCTCAAGGACATCGGAGTGGCCGATGCCGATATGGAGGATCTCTTCAAGCTCACCGAGACCGTCGGAGGCACCGAGGTGCTCTCCATGGTCCCCGGAGACGCGGGAACCTATCTGAAGGAGGTCGTCGACTACCTCGACCGCATGGGTGTGAAGGATGTCGAGATCGACCTCGGAGTAGTCCGCGGACTCGACTACTACACAGGAATGGTCTTCGAGGCCGAGGCTCCTGTCCTCGGTGCTGAGAAGCAGATCTGCGGAGGAGGTTCCTACACCCTTTCCGAGCTGTTCGGAGGGGAGAAGGTGTTTTCCACCGGATTCGCAGTAGGATTCGACAGGATCCTCCTTGCCATGGAGAAGGAGGGTATCGAGTACCAGAGAGAAGGCATCGACGCCTATGTCGTCGCCGTTTCCGATGACGTCAGGAAGGACTCCTTCGGTATCGTCGCCAAGCTCCGCGAAGCCGGCATCTCTGCCGACATCGACATCATGGGCAGGAAGCTCGGAAAGGCCATGAAATCCGCATCCACCGTATGTGCCAGATATGCCGTCATCGTGGGTGCCAACGAACTTGCCAGGGACGCCGTCACCCTCAGGGACATGGCTACCGGCGAGCAGTGCGAGGTCGCTATCGCAGACCTCCCTGCCAAGATCAAAAACTGATACAGCGGGGGTCTCCCCGCATTTTACTATTATGTCGAAGAATCCCGCAGTGCTCCCCGTCGACGAATGGCCCCGCAAGGTCGTCAGGCACACCATCACCTTCGTCCGTCACGGACAGAAGAACGGTCCCGGGTTCTCTGCGGATCTCACAGAGAAAGGCCGCCGGGACGCATATCTGGCGGGCGAACGCATCCGTTATCCGTTGGACCTCGTCATGGCCAGTCCTTCACCCAGAGCCATATCCACCGCCATGGCCATCCGCGAGGGCAACGGTTCCCATGCCAAACTGGTGATAGAGGAACAGCTTGCAGAACCGGGTCTGGGTATGTACACGGATTTCAGCGATGCCATGCGTGCTTTCTTCCTCTGCATCCGTTCCATCATCGACGAGAACCGGGCGGAGACCATCGTGGCCGCCACCCACAACTATGTGGTGGAATACGTGGCCGAGGTGTTCCGTTGCAGGAATGCAGAACCCGGTCTGCTCGAGGGCATCACCGTGAACCTGGAGGACTTCTTCCAGGTTTGCGAATCCCTCTGATGCATCATCTGGTCCCAGATGATTCCCGGATGTCAGTCCAGAAGGCAATATCGGGTTATTGCACCTATGTGTCGAGCGGCATCGTATTGTTTTATAGTTGGTTTACGATATTTTCGTATGCATCCTGATCCCGAAGTACAGTCCACAATAGACCTCATTCGTAAAATAGTCGAAGAAGTCGAGGAGTTACCATTCAACTATGCGAAGGAAAAGCTGAAAACTCTTTTCGACTCCATAGTTACCCAGTATAACGGGTATCCCGGTATGCAGTCAGTCATGCTTAGTATGGCCGCGGGAGACATACGCCATCTGGAAAGGGCGGATTCAGGAGAATTCTTCGATACATGGGATAGCTGGGTGTTTAACGCGGAGTTGGAACCGCGGCAGATAAGCCGTCAGGAGATACGCTCTGCATGTAAACGCATTTTCGGGAATGAAGACGCGCTTCTGTACTGAAGTATCTCATGACCGAAGTGAATTATAAAGAGGTAACTCGGGTGTCCCAGAATCCTAAATATAGTCGTTAATCTATCGTCGCTTGTCCGACGCCTGTTGTAAGGGCGGATAGGAAAGTACCCACATGAAAGCATTACTTAACGACGGCACTGTACAGGAAATGGAAGACGGTCTCTCGGTACTGAGGCACACGACGTCCCACGTCCTCGCACAGGCCGTGAAAAGGCTCTACCCCGAGACCAAGCTCGCCATCGGACCCTCCATCGCAGAAGGATTCTACTATGATATGGACAGGGAAGGCGGGTTCACCGAAGAGGACCTCGAGAAGATCGAGGCCGAGATGAAGAAGATCATCAAAGAGAACCTCAAGCTCGAGACCTTCTCGCTCCCCCGCGAGGAAGCCATCAAGTTCATGCAGGACAAGGGCGAGGACTACAAGGTCGAACTTATCAGGGATCTCCCGGAAGACGCCAACATCACATTCTACAAGCAGGGAGAGTTCACCGACCTCTGTGCAGGACCTCACGTCCTCTACACCAAACAGTGCAAGGCGTTCAAGCTGACCTCCCTCGCAGGAGCATACTGGCGCGGCGACGAGCACAACAAGATGCTCACCAGGATCTACGGAACCGCCTTCGAGAGCAAGGAGGACCTCGACAAATACCTCACCATGCTGGAAGAGGCCAAGAAGAGGGACCACAGGAAGATCGGAAAGGAGCTCGGAATCTTCATGTTCTCCGAGGAAGGCCCCGGATTCCCCTTCTTCCTCCCCAACGGAATGGTCCTCAAGAACCTCCTCATGGACTACTGGAGGGAGATCCACGTCCCCGCCGGTTACAAGGAGATCCTTACCCCTCAGGTCCTCAACAGGCATCTCTGGGAGACCTCCGGACACTGGGACCACTACAAGCAGAACATGTACACCACTACCATCGACGACGAGATTTACTGCCTCAAGCCCATGAACTGCCCCGGCAGCACCATCGTCTTCAGCAGCGAGTCCCGCTCGTACAGGGACATGCCTCTGAGGCTCGCCGAGTTCGGTGTCGTGCACAGGCACGAGAGGTCCGGAACCCTGCACGGTCTGTTCAGGGTCCGCTGCTTTACCCAGGACGATTCACACATCTACGTCACCCCTGACCAGGTTAAGGATGAGATTTCCAATATCGTGAAGATCATCGACACCGTCTACAAGCAGTTCGGCTTCAAGTACCACGTCGAGCTCTCCACCAGGCCCAAGGACTCCATGGGTTCCGACGAGGACTGGGAGAATGCCACCAACGGTCTGAAGGAGGCCATCGAGTCTATGAAGATCCCCTTCGTCGTCAACGAGGGAGACGGTGCGTTCTACGGACCCAAGCTCGACTTCCACCTGGAGGACTCCATCGGAAGGACCTGGCAGTGCGGAACCATCCAGCTCGACTTCCAGCTGCCCCAGAGGTTCGGCCTCGAGTATGTGGGAAGCGACGGACAGAAGCATACACCCATCATCATCCACCGTGTGGTCTTCGGATCCGTGGAGAGGTTCATGGGAATCCTCATCGAGCACTATGCCGGTAAGTTCCCCACCTGGCTCGCACCCGTGCAGGTCAAGGTCCTCTCCGTCTCCGAGAAGAGCAGGGATTATGCCAAGGAGGTCACCGACCGTCTTTCCGGAGCTGGCATCCGTGTTGTAAACGACGCCCGCGACGAGAAGATCGGATACAAGATCCGCGAGGCCCAGCTCGACCGTGTGCCCTACATGCTGGTCATCGGCGAGAAGGAGGCCGAGAGCGGTACCATGGTGGCTGTCAGGAGCAGGGACAAGGGAGACATGGGATCCATGATGCTCGCCGAGTTCATCGCTTTCATCAAGCAGCACATCTACCTCAGGCGCGACGATTACTGAAACCAATTTCCGAGGCCGCAAGGCCTCGGACAATCATTACCCTTCGGATTATCCATCCAACTGTTTTTATCCAACCATTACGTTCACCGTGACCGATAACAAATGGTGACAATCACTACTCTGGCCATCGGTGCTCACGGAGGTTTCGTACTCGAACCTGCGGCCAGGGAATTAAGGAAAGGAGGACACGAGATTACCCTGTTCTGCGAGGATTCCACCAATCTAGATGAGGAGCTTGACCTCATACCGGGTTTCCTCGACAAGGTTCGGAAATCCGATATGCTCTTCCTTAACGTACACGGCGACGTCACCTATTTCAGACACTTCGATTCCCTGAAGAATCTAATGGACTCCTCAGAAATCTCAGTCCTTCTCTTCGGCTGCGAGGAGGGCGTGGTTCTGAGCTACCGCAAGTACTTCCGCGGTTCTGATGATGATTATTCCAAGCTGATAACACTGGAGAGCATCGGCGGCGACGACAACCACCGTGCGGCTCTGCTGTGGGCCCTTAAACACTTCGACGGGGCCGATGTGGAGATCCCGGAACCCATCCTTCCCTTGGCACAGGGAGTATATGTGCCAGGCATCGGAGGAATACCGCTCGAAGAAGGTCTCAGGAATGTCGGTTCCACCGGGAAACCGGTGGTGGGGATATTCTTCGTCAATGCATTCTATGTGAGGAACAATCTGCAGGCGATCGACTACCTATACAAAGCGGTCGAAGAGGCCGGCGCCGAGCCTCTGGCACTGTTCTTCCACAGTTACGAGAACGCCCTGACGGGATCGCTCGGTATAAGCAGGATCGTCGACGAATACCTGGTCCGCGACGGGAAGCCCATATTGGATGCTGCCCTGAACACCATGGGATTCTCTCTCACCGTGCTGTCGCAGCCCGGCTGCGGGGAGCAGGTCTCCGATGACAATTTCTTCGAGCGCCTGAACATCCCGATCCTGCAGGCCATCAACCTCATGGGGAGCTCCGCCAAATGGAAGGAGAGTCCCTTCGGCCTCACTCCTGCGGAGATAGCATACTGCGTGGTGAGTCCCGAGTTCGACGGGCAGATAGATGCACCTCCCTACTGCGGCACTGAGAAACAGCCGGACGGCAACTATGTGCAGGTGCCCCTCGAGGACAGGTGCAGGGCACTTGCCGAGATGGCATATCGGTGGGCAGTGCTCCGTCACAAGAAGGAATCAGAGAAGAAGGTCGCTATCCTCATCTACATGTACCCTCCGAGGCAGGACCTGGCTGGAGGGGGATACGGTCTGGATACACTTCAGAGCGTTACCGAGGTACTCGGATACATGAAGGGCGCCGGCTACAAACTTGATTGGATGCCCGAGAACGGGAAGGAATTGGTCACCCGTCTGCTGGAAGGCGTGACCAATGATGAAAACTGGGCCTCCGATATGCAGCTGGAGGCTGCCGCGGTCGATTTCGTTACCAAGAAGCAGTATTCCGAATGGTTCTCCCAGCTGTCCGAGGCCGTCCGCAAGAAGTTCGTCGACGGTTGGGGTGAGCCACCGGGGGACATCCATACTCTGGGAGACAGGCAGCTCCTGCCCGGAATCATGAACGGCAATGTGTTCATTGGATTCCAGCCGGACAGGGGGAAGACCGATTCCGCTTCGATCCATGACCCCTGGACATCACCTCCGCACCAGTATCTGGGATTCTACAGGTGGCTGAAGAGGGTATGGGGTGCGGATGCGGTAATCCATGTGGGCACCCACGGGACCCTCGAGTGGCTTCCCGGTAAGAGTGTAGCCCTTTCCGAGGACTGTTTCCCCGATTTCATCCTCGACCGTCTTCCCGATATCAATCCGTACATCATCGATAATCCCGGAGAAGGGATGCAGTCCAAGAGACGCCAGTATGCCGTGACTACCACTCACATGATCCCGGCCATGGGCAGAGCAGGGGGATATGACGACATCGACGGTCTCATCACGATCATCCAGCAGTATCTGAAGACCAAGGATACCGAGAGCAGTGATAAGCTGGCATCGACCGCAGAGAAGGTCATAGAGGAATGTACCAGACTCAATCTGAATTCGGACCTTGGTCTGTCAGCCGAATGCTCTCTGGAGGAGATTGACCACAGGATGGATGAACTATACGATTACCTCCTGGAGGTGAAGGATGCTATGATCAAGGATGGTCTTCACATCCTTGGAGAGATCCCCTCGGGCGAGAGGATGTGCGAGACCATCTACTCCATGGTCAGATATCCTAACGGCACGGTACCTTCTCTGAGGGAAGCGGTGGCAAGGTCACACGGGTTGGACATGGAAGAACTGCTGAAGGATCCGTCAGGCAGGCAGGAGGACGGAACCCTCAACGGAGAATACATCGATCTGATCGATTCCGAGACCTTCGATCTCATAAGCAGTTCCGAGTCTGTGGGCTTCGATAAAGAGAAGACCCAGATGATTGCAAAAGAACGGTTCCCGAAGGCCGGAAGCGATCTTTCCGAAGCCATAGATTTCATGTGCGGATTCCTCATCGGGGCCGTCCGCAGGATGGATCTCGAGATAATCAACATCATGAGGGCTTTGGACGGGGAGTACATAGAACCAGGTCCATCAGGATGTCCTGGACGCGGAAGAGCACAGATCCTTCCGACCGGCAGGAACTTCTATTCGATAGACCCAGACGGGATACCCTGGCACTCCAGCTGGGATATAGGCTCGGCCATGGCCGAGATGATGGTGGAACGTTTCCTCCGTGACAAAGGGACCTATCCGCATTCGGTAGGTGTGGTCCTCTGGGCCACGGATACCATGAAGACGGGAGGCGACGACGTCTCCTACATTCTGAGGCTCATGGGCCTGAGGCCGGTATGGGCCGGATACGGCGGCAGAGTCAAGGATCTGGAGGTAATCCCGCTATCGGAATTGGGAAGACCCAGGATTGACGTTACGGTCCGTATCAGCGGTCTCTTCAGGGATACCTTCCCCAATCTTTCCAACATGATCGACCGTGGTGTTCAGATCATCGCCTCCCTTGACGAGGATGACGAACAGAACTATCTTGCAGCTAACGTCCGCAAGGACATCGTGGACGCCATCGCCGCAGGTCTGCCCATTGACGAGGCCCGCCGCGATGCGAGTCTCCGTGTGTTCGGCGACGCTCCTGGAGAGTACGGGAACGGAATCGCTGAGGTGGTCACCAACGGAAAATGGGAGACCGTGCAGGATCTCGGCGAGGTCTTCGTGAAACACGGGTGCTATGTGTATGGCAGGGGACTGAAGGGAGAGGCCAAGCCCGACATGTTCCGCAGACGTCTCGGAACCATAGATGCAACCGTGAAGAACCACAACACCAGGGCGGTCGACATGCTCGACATGGACGACGATTACGACAGCCTCGGAGGATTCACAGCTGCTGTCACCGCGGTCAGGGGTCAGAAACCGGAGTCCTACATGGGAGATTCCTCTGATATGCAGAACCTGAAGCTTCGCACCACCGCGGAAGAATGCAGATTCATCTTCCGCAGCAAGATCAACAATCCCAAATGGCTGAACGGATTGAAACAGCACGGTTTCGCCGGCGCCAAAGAACTTTCGAAGCTGTTTGATTTCACCATGGGCTGGTCCGCCACCGAGGATATCGTGGAGAACTGGATGTACGACGATTTGGCGAACAACTTCGTTCTTGATGAGAAGACCCGCGAGTGGATCAAGGATGAGAATCCTTATGCCATGATGGCCATGCTGGCACGTCTTCAGGAAGCCATGGACAGAGGGTTCTGGGATGCCTCCGACGAGATGAAGGATAAGCTTAAGGATATCTACATGGAGTTCGAGGAAAGGATCGAGGAGATCACCGATAGGTGACGTCATGAAGAAAGTGTTGAGAGATTCGACGATTAAGTTGGTTAAGAAGTATAAGGATCAGATTGGTTTATGTAAGCCAGTTTCTGAAGAAGATGCGAAAGAGGTGTCACTTTACTTGCTCCAATTTTTTACCGATCTGGAAGCTTCAATGTCATTGGACTTAGATGAGGGCATGGAAATAGATCGTAAACTTTTGGAAGATATCTCTAACGCCGTAGATGATTTCAATTTAGAGAATGATGAATATATCGATTTCAAAGAAATCAATGAGATTATATCGGGTTAAATCCGATATCTTAGGGGTTTTTCGACCCCTAAGGAAACTCATTATTCATTCACGCCGGGCTTATAGAATTTCATTGGGACCGACTAGTGTTATAGATTCTGCCTTGGCCTTCTTCAGCAGTTTGTCCTCGAATCCCGAGACGGAGAACATGATGAGTTTCTTCTCCGGGACATCCTGAATCATCTCGGCACGCGCTACGAACGCTTTGAGTGCACCCTGATCCAGTTTTCCGCCTCTGAACTTGCAGTCTGCAATGAGGGTCTTCTGTTCGCCGTCGATGTTTATGATAGCGCACAGGGTCGGTTTTTGGGTGTCCTCATCCTTGGACCACCATCTGCCTATGCTGACGACGTCGTAATGGTTCCTGATATACTCGGTGCATATGTCGCGGAACCTGATCTCCAGGAACATATCCGCATAGCGTTCGATATCCTTGTAATTAGCTTTACCCGCCTGCACCTCGGGATTCATGCGGATGACGATGAAATAGAATGAAAGCAAAGGATTCTTGACGATGTAAACCGGCTTCCTCGGAGAGTTTCCTATCGGAGAGATGGTACAAATTAGGTCCTCTTCCACCAGCTTCTTCAGATAGATGTCGCAGAGCTGACGCGATATGCCCTGGTTGACGGCTATGTCGATGGGACGGCCTTTGAAATTGGCGATATCCGAAAGTATGGCGCAGCACATCGGATAGGGGACAGCACTCTGCCTGAGCATGAGTTCGCATTCTGCGACGAGCTTCGGATAAGAACCGAGGAATCCCTTTTCGACGGATTCTGCATAGTCTCCCTTGTTCATCATGCTGTGATAGAGCGGGACACCGCCCACGGTCATGTAGGTCTTGAGACGATCCACTGCCGTCATCTTGGGGTGGAAACGGTTGCATTCTACTCTGGGCAGAGCTTCCAGGTCGATTATGTCGCTGAACGTGATGTCAAATCTGGCGGAATCGTTGAATCCGATCAGGATGGTCATGCAGTCGAGGTCCTCGGTGAACCATTTCAGCTGTTTGACGAATTCTTCCGGAGCATATTGGGTACGGTCGAACACTATTATGGGGTCGTATTCTTTGGCCAGACGGGACAGGACATGGAAGAGTTCCGGGAATCCGGGATTGTCCATGCCCACAGGTTCGTTCTGAAATTCCTCTATGGCGAGTCTGAATGATTTGACAGCTTCCGCGGGGGTGCTGTCGTAGAACGTGGTGTAGATGAATTTTGATTTCTCGCAGAATCTCTTGACGAGTGCGGATGCACCGATGCGGGGGCGGGCATTGATGTAAACATTCCTGATATTGCCCTCATATACCTCGTCGAGCCTCTTCAATTCGTCCTGTCTGCCGATAATCGATGCCATAGTCACTTTGTTAAAAGATTTTTGACGATATATTACTGTCGTTGACTGCAGTCTGCAGGGATAGTCTCAATCGCTACTATCCACCTCTGTGTCCATCTCCGCGTCAACCTTTTATCTAAGCTGTTTTATGGGCGTTTATGGAAAAAGAGGACGTCGATAAACTCATGGAGATCGCAGCAAGATCCCGCCTCCATGGTGCATTGGTAGGCGTACTTCTTTTGTTCATCGGTATAGTGTTCGTATGTTTGGGTGCCCACGCCATCGTCCTCGAGATCACCGTAACCGGAATCCTGATGATTGTGTTCGGAACCCATACCGTTCTGACGAAGGACATCAAGAGCACCGAAGGTATCCCGATGATAATCCTGGGAATCCTGTTCGTGGTATTGGTATATCTTTTCGAGACTCTCCACGGTATTATCCTGTTCCTTCAGTTCCTTTCCACAGGAATCATCTCGCTCACCGCAGCCTTGGGTTACAAGGAGAGCAAACGCGGGCGCAAGATATCCCTGATTATCGCCGTAGTCTCGTTGTATGTAGCGATCAATCTCTTCATCGCACACGAGGAATCCATGGACATCCTCATCACGCTGATGGGAGTGGTACTGATTGGTCTGTCCGTTTTCGTCCTATGGTGTGTCGAAAAGAACAAAACAGTGACCAATCCTCTGCCGTCGGACGAAGAGTAAGCGGTACGGCAGGGCCTAAAAACCGAGTAAAGCACTCGGCAGGTGTTTCTGCTATTATACATAGCAATTCCGGTATCGTATGAATCGGTCCGGATGGATCACTCCCCCTCAGGGGTTCTCGCTCTTCGGAGAGGGTATCATCATGGTGACGGAGGGAACAATCATGATTGAACCCTTTCCAAGTTCATCAAGACGGCCGATTTCGGAGATGGTCTTCACGATACTGTCGACCTCCGGCTGATCCACCGCACACACGATCTCGACTACTTCGTCGTTCAGGGGGATTCCGAGGAAACCTTTCTCGTTCGACTGCCCGGATCCATAGAAGATGGAGATCTTCGAATCCGTCATGGTGTAGAGCTGTGACGCGACCTCGTTGGCGACACTCTTCTCCACCATAGCCACTATCATTACAGCGTTCTCGATTGTCTGCATATTATTTCCTCACTGTGTTCTGTCTTCTCTTGAAGCGTATGTAAATTCCGAGTATCGAAAGGGAGATTATGGGCGCAAGAGCTATCAGGGCGATAACTCCGAAGGCGTTCTCGGAGGCTATCTCTCCTCCCAGGACCTCTGCCATGGCGGCATACATCGACATGATGACTGCTACTGACATCGGTCCGGTGGCGACACCTCCCGCATCGTAGGTGATTCCCACGAGACTGTCGTCCATCAGCCATAGCAAAGCAAGTGCCAGGGCGTAGATGGGCAGGATGTAGTAAATGCTCATCCAACCCTGTGACATGAGATACATCCCGGTTCCCACGAATGCGGATACACCTAACCCGATGACCACGAGGATGGTGCGGGTTGTGATCATGTTCCTTGAAACGGATTCCACCTGGGATCCGAGGATCTTCACGGCAGGTTCCGCGGCGATGACCAGGAAACCCAGGACAAGACCCAGGAATAGGATTCCGATTCCGGCGTCATTATCGATGAGATACACGCCGATCTCCTGTGCGATGGGCATGAAACCGGAATACACTCCTGTCAGGAACATGATCATACCGATTCCAGTCATCACCATTCCGACACTGACGACTTTGAATTCCTGCCAGGTCCCATGCAGATAATACTTCATGATTACCATCAGCAGAATCATCAGCGGGAGGATGGAACCGAGGGTATCGATTACCGCCTGTTTGTAATGGTGCATCATGGTATCCAGGCTCACGGTATCGACCGTGGCTTCCGTGACATTAGGGACCATGAGGTCCGAGATCCCCGCCAGCTGTCCGTACAGCATCACCGTTATGAGGGGACCTATGGATGCCAGACCTACCATACCGAAACTGTTCATGGGGTCGCTGTTACGGGAAGCCGCCATTCCTATACCCAGACCCATGGCCATGAGGATAGGGATGGTGATCGGTCCGGTGGTGACTCCGCCGGAATCGAATGCGATGCCGAGGATGTATTTGGGGACCAGGAGACCCAGGATGATGACCAGAGAATATCCCAGGGTGATCAGCAGTTTCAGGGAGATGTCCAGATATATCCTCAGTGCGGCCAGGACTAACATTACCCCCACACCGACGGCGATGGATGCCACCAGCATGTTGTAGTTAATGTCGTAGAAGATGACGTTGACCGTTGAGGAGAATACGGTGACATCAGGTTCGGCGACGGTCACGATGATACTGACCAGGAAAACGATGATGATCATGGGGATAATCGATTTCCTACGCGACATCTCGATACCTATGTCCTTCCCCGTGGGCAGGATGCCGATGTCGACGCCGTAAAGGAACAGGGTGAAACCGAGGAGGACCAGAATCACGCATGCGATCTCCAGGGCGAATTGAGGAGGGTTGGTCCCGACGAAGATTGTATCAATGACTAGGATGAGGACAGAAATAGGCAGGGTAGTCCTGCAAACCTCCCAAAGGTGTTCTCTGAACGTCCTCATCATTCAGCCCCCAAGAAATATCTCGGGGAGTAAATATATAAAAAATGCCGAACAGAGGCATCTTAACAGGTCACGTGCCAGACAAGGATTCTGTTGTGTCGCGGGATTCAGGAGTCTATCGCTGCTTTCACACCCTGTGCGAAACGGTCCGCGTCAAGGTCCTCGAGTTTGAAGTATTTGGCCTCCAGTTTCTCGGCGAGTTTCTGTGCATTATCGAAGTGAGGGAAACCCATTCCCGCATCGACCACAATCCATCCGACATGGGGGATCTTCAAGTCTTCGGCCATTTTCTGCACCTCCTCGTTGGCATCCGCGCCCGATTGGAGGGGAACATTCGCCCTACCGTCGGTGACCAGGATGATGTAGCACCTCTCTCCGATGTGGCATCTGGCATATGATGTCATGTAATCGTTCACACGTGCCAGAGCCTCGCCGAGCGGGGTCTTTCCTCCTGTCGGGAGTTCCTCTAGGCGTCTGTAGCTGTACTCCACCGATTTGGTGGGCGGTAGGATCATGTCAGCAGAATCCCTGCGGAAGGCCATCAGTCCGATACGGTCCCTCTTGACGTAGCTGTCCCTGAGCATGGACAGGATGGCACCTTTAACGGTGGACATCCTGCGTCTGACGCCCAGGGAACCGCTGGCATCCACCAGGAACAGCAGTGTGCATCCGCTGCGTCTCTCACGGACCTTCTCTCTGATGTCCTGCTTCTCGATTACGATGGATAATGCATCGCTGTGTCTGACCTTTTGGTACGGAGCGGCAGCCCTGATGGTGGCATCGAATGCGATATCCTGGGTTTTCGAATCCGGGATGCGGGAACGGGCATATCTGCCGGTACCGTCGGCACTCACTGCCATGGCTCTGCGTCCCTTGCGGGTCTTGGTACGGGCGGGGAGTCTCTCGTTCTTGTCGAGGTAGTCGATAACACGGAATTCCCTGCCTATCTCGAACATCATCTCCTCGAGGTCGGGGAGTTCGGGAGGTTCCGGGGGAGGAGTGTCATCTTTCTTGTTATCGTCCTGTTCCTCTTCCTTTTCTTCCTGCTCAGGAGGTTCCGGAGGTTCTGGGTCTTGGTCTTCCGGGGGCTCCTCCTCATTTTGATCTTCAGGTGGTTCAGGAGGTTCCGGCGGCGGAGGAGGCTGATCGAAGCTTCTCCTGTGGGGGAGACACAGTACTGAAGCTTCCTCCACATCCTTTTTCATGACCTCGTCCCTGCCATGGAGTGCCGCCAGTGATTTCGAACACTGCACCATCGCAAGGTCTCCTCTGATGCCGTCGGCACCGACCTTCACGCATAGTTCGCTGATGACCGATACGAGTTCATCGGAGATGGTCACCAGCGGAAGGATCTTCTCGGCACGCTCTATCTTGAGGCGCTCTTCTTCCGTTTCGGAGGAGTACATCCTGCAGAAGGATTCCTGATCCCGGGAATACTCGGCATTCCTTGTCAGGATGAGGCGTTTTTCATCATCATCCGTCGGCGGGACATATGCACAGAGGTCGAATCTGTCGAGCAGGTGGTCGCTCAGGTCGGAATCATCCGGGTTCATGGTGGCGATGAGAACGGTGCTGCAGGGATACGATGCGGAGATGGGTCCGCGTTCAACCTTCACGGTGCCTGTGAGCACGCAGTCCAGGAGGCCCGAGAGCATGGCGCGGTCCATGAGGTTTACATCGTCGATGTAGAGGATGTTGCCGTCAGCTCTGGCGAGAAGACCCTTCTGCATCTCAGGTTTTCCGCTTTTCAGGGTTTTCTCGATGTCCAGTCCGCCGAAAAGCTGTTCGTCCGTCACGTTGAGCGGACAGTTTACGACCTTGCGGGAGCCGATCGAGCCGCTGGAACGCGCCAATGTGGTCTTGGCAGATCCCTCGCCGCCCCTGATGAGCACGGTGCGTATGTTGGGATTGGCGAGAGCACATTCAATGGCCCTCTTGCCGTCGTCCATCCCGACGACGGCTGCGAATGGAAATGTGTTCAGATGCTCTGAAGGCATGAATCGAGTTCCTCCCTGTCGAGGCCAGCTTCCTCGAAGGGGCGTCTCTTCAGACGGTGGGACAGAACGAGTTCAGCAGTGGCGCGGATGTCGTCCTTGTTAACCTGCGTGCGGCCTTCCAGCGCGGCATTGGCTTTGGCGGCCTTGAGCATGGTAATATCAGCCCTGTGACCATCGATTCCGAAGTGGGTGGTGACGGACACAATTGCGTCAACGATGGAGTCGTCATAGGTGACCTTGGGGAGCAGGTTTCTCGCTTCCGTCAGCTTCTGGGTCATAGCATCTAGGTCCTTCTGGCACTTCGCAATGAATGCCTCTGGATCCATATCGTATTCTACCCTCTTCTTGACGACAGATGCCCGGACCTTGACATCTTTCTCGCCTTTGATGTCGAGGGAGAGACCGAACCTGTCGAGCAGCTGCGGCCTCAGATCTCCCTCTTCGGGATTCATTGTTCCAATGAGAACGAATCTGGCGGGGTGGGAGAAAGATACACCCTCTCTTTCGACGTAGTTGACTCCCATGGCGGCAGAATCCAGCAGGAGATCGACCAGATGGTCGTCGAGAAGATTGACCTCGTCCACATAGAGAATGTTCCCGTTGGCTGCTGCCAGGACACCGGGTTCGAACTTCTTCTCTCCGGTCTTGAGGACATGTTCCAGATCGAGGGTTCCCGATACCCTGTCCTCTGTTGCGGATAAAGGTAAGTCGATGACCCTCATCCTGACCTCTTCCGGTTCCAGGGTGATTCCTTTCTCGGATTTCTCCCTGCAATATGGGCAATATCTGTCCTCGCGGCCGAATTCGCAACGGAACGGGCATCCTTTTACGACCTTGCGGAAGGGAAGGATCCTGTTCATGGACCTGACGGTGGTTGATTTGGCAGTACCTTTCTCCCCTTTGATCAGAACACCTCCGATCCCGGGGTCCACAACGTTCAGAAGCAGGGCTCTTTTCATGTTGTCCTGTCCGACAACCTCTGTGAAAGGAAATACCGCTGGTTGGTCGCTCATAATATCTACCTATATCTTTATGGATTAATCATCCACTATACATCATTCCGTATTAACAATTTCTTTATTCCGGATGCTGGCCGCTCAGCGGTCAGTCAGTTCCTCAATACGTTCCTCGGTTTCGATGAAGAGGTTCTTGAGTTTCTCCTTGTACTCGTCGGTTGCGTTCCACAGACCTCTCTCGATAGCCTCCTCGAGACGGTTCAGGATGTTCATCGCCGCATAGGGGTTGACATCCATCATCCATTCCCTGGTGTCTGGGTCTAGCAGGAACTTGTCGGTCATGCCTTCGTACATCCAGTCCTCCGCCACATCGGAGGTGGCACCCCATGCCATGGTGTACTCGGTGATGTTGGCCAGTTCGGCCGCACCGCGGTAACCGTGTTCCTTCAGTCCGTTGATGAATTTGGGATTGAGGACCTTGCTCCTGAACGTGTACCTCAGCTCCTCCTTGGTGCTGCGGACCTTGGTGTTCTTGGGGTTGGAGCCGTCGCCCATGATGGTCATGGCATCTTTCTTGCCGTAAGCTCTTACGAAGGCGTTCATTCCTCCGAGATACTCGTAGACGTCATCGCAGTCCAGGAGATCGATCTCCCTGTCGGGCATGTTCTTCACAGTGACGGACACCTTGGAGAACCTCCTGGTGAACTCGCTTCTCATCTTCTGACCGTAGTTGCCTTTGGAGTATCCGTTGCTACACCAGTCTATGTACACGTCGGCGAGATCCTCCACGGTCTTCCAGGCACCGCTCTCGATGGCCTTGTTCACACCGGTACCGTACCCTCCCGGAGGGGCACCGAAGATTCTTACGGAGTTCCTCTGACGGGCTTCGTCCGGAGTCAGACCTTCCGCTATTCCGTCGACGATATCCTTCCTGAGGTTGGCTGCGAGGCTGTTGTCCTCATCTGATTCGTCGAGTCCTATCACGAGGTTCACCGCGTCGTCGAGCATGTCGATGAGGTTGGGGAAGGTGTCCCTGAAAAGACCAGTGATGTTGATAGACACATCCACTCTGGGTCTTCCCAATTCTTTGATTGGTATAACTTCTAAGTCGATGACCTGTCCGCCGGTCTTGGACCATACGGGTTTGACGCCCATGAGCCACAGGAGGTAGGCCACATCGTCACCTCCGGTCTTCATGGTGTCCGTGGCCCAGATGATGAATCCGACCTCTCTCGGGAACTCTCCCTTCTCGGAGACGTACTTCTCGATCATCTGGTCGGCCATCTTCTTACCGATCTCCCATGCGGTACGGTTGGGAACTGTGTCCGGATCGAGGCTGTAGAAGTTGCGTCCCATAGGAAGGATATCGGCATTGCCGCGGGTGGGTGCTCCTGACGGTCCGGGGAGCACGTATTCTCCGTTGAGTCCTTTCAATGTGTTGCCGAGTTCCTCGGACATCTTCCTGACGTTGGGGACCACCTTCTCGCAGGTAAACCGCAGGCTTTCCTTCAGGTCGGAGGAGACTTTGCCGTATCTCTTCTTAATCTCATTGATCCCGGTCTGGGTATTGTAATCGTGTTCTCTTAGCCAGCCCAGGAATTCCTGAAGTTCAGCATCGAGACGGTCAGCAGCGACGCTCTTGAGTTCTCCCGAGGGAAGCTTTCCTGTGGGGTCGTCGAGTGCATCCTGCATGTCGACCCCCGCATTCTCTGCGTAGGCGTCTCTCAGCGACCTGATATTTCCGTTATCCAGTCTGACCAAGGAGTAGACCATCTCATCGAAGTGAGTGTCCTTGGGAACCCTGCCGATCACATGCATATCAGATCTCACGAGAGCATCTTTGACTTCGCTGAGGTACTCGTGCAGAGGTATGATGTATGGTTCGAACCCTTCCGCACCCGGGTCTTCGGCTATGTTCAGGTCGTTGAACATGTCATGCTCCTTTGCGCTCAGATAGATCTGGTTGATCAGTTCCTTTTTGCGCTCGGGAGAGGCGTTGCCTTTCAGGGTGAAGTAATCCTGTAGGGGAACCTCCATTTCCGAGAGTTCCTCATATTCTCCGGCACGTGCCATCGAAGGCGGCATATGACCCAGCAGTACGGAGTTGATCCTTCTCTTGCACTGGATCCCCTCTCCGGGGTCGTCCACCACGTAATAGTAAAGGTTGGGAAGTCCGCCGAGGACCACGTCGGGATCGCATTTGGAGGACATGCCCACGTTCTTGCCGGGGAGCCACTCGATGGTTCCGTGGGTTCCCACATGGATCACCATGTCGGCCTTGAACACGTCGCGGATCCATCTGTAGTAGGCGAGATACTGGTGCTGTGCGAAGATGACAGGGTCATGGATGTTCTCCTCCATCTTGTCGGCCGTACCCCTGAGGGGCTGGTAACCGATGAAAACGTTGCCTTTCTTTATGCCGGGGATGACGACATCGTTCCCGTCCACACAGATCGTTCCGGGGCAGTCTCCCCAATCCTTCCTCATCTGTTCCTGGTCCCAGGAGGGTATGGATTCGAACTGTTTCTCGTATGTGCCAGACGGTACGAGGTCCACCGCTTTCTCTCTCATGGTGGCGACCGACATGCTGTCGAGGTCATTGGTAACTCCGTCGAGGATCTCCTCAATCATCTGCCTGCCGTTCTCGGGCACGTTCTCCACAGTGTATCCCTGTTTATCGAGTTCCTGCAGGAGTCCTGCGATGCTCTCAGGGGTGTCGAGTCCCGCCGCGTTGCCGATGCATCCGGAGTTGGGGCGGGACTGCCACATGAGAATGGCCACTTTCCTTTCCGAAGCTGGTGTGCGGCGTAGTTTGGCCCAATTGTAGGTGAGTTCCGCCATGCGTTCTATCCTGTCGTCGATGGGCTGGGCCTTCTTCATGCCGCTCTTGGACGGGGTGCAGCTGACCGGGAAACCGATAATATCTCCGTCCAGTTCGGGGAAGGCCACGTTGGAAACAATCTCATGTTTGTTGAGTCCAATCTTGTCGGTTTCGAAATCATTGTATTCTCCGCTCACACCGATGGCATGTATCACCGGGACATTGGTGATGTAATCGTAGAAGTTCTGGTCATCCGGGACGCCCAATCCTTCGTTCTCCTTCGAAGCATTGAGGACGGAGAATGCGGTGAGGGTGTTGACTGCGTCGACGATAGGCTTGCCGTCGCGCGTGTAGTATTTCCTGAATATGTCCCGGGTCGTCTTGCTGCCTTCTATCGCATAGGAGGCGGCGGTGTAGAAGACGGGGATGACGTTCATCCCCTTCGATTCGTAGACCTCGATCATGCGGTCCACATGCTTCAGGTTGTTGTAGATCCACATGGCGGATGTGAAGAAGAGGCCGATGGTGGGTTTGGAGGGATCTAAGGTCTTGTAGTATTCCTCCGGAGTTATGTCGCGGGGGTAACGGGGATGGTAGATGCCGTCGGTACGCGGTACGATGGGTTCGGGTGCTTCGACATTCGTGAATCCGCAGAAGCGTGCGGCAGTGAGGAACAATCCGTATTCATTCTCTGATCCGCGGTGGGCGCAGTATCTGCACAGTTCCTTGTACTGCTCTTCGGTGCCTTTGAAGGAACCGCGCTGGAGTAGGGTAATATCCGGACTTCCGGAGTATACGAAAACGAGGCCTCTGCATTTAGGGAAACATTTCTCATATCTTTCGAACTTTTTGCAGCGGTACACGTCCGACATGCACCTGATGAATGTAAAATCGGCATCCTGGGTATGCCGGATGAGTTCCTGCAGCTGAACGGGGTCGTCATCAATCTCCTCATGGTTCCAGGTATGGATCTCCACCGGAATGCCGACGTTGCTTAGTTTGCGTGCGGGTTCTGCGAGAGTTTGGGAATCAGCGGATTGGATGGAGAGGATGACGATTTTCATTTGATATTCTTTTGGATGTATAATCGATGTGTAATATATATGTTTAAAAGAATCAATTAAATACGAATTGGATATTCTAGCCAACTACCACTGCTTAAGCAGAGAGGCGAAAAAATGAATTCGAAAATGATTGCGGTAATCGCTGTCGTTATCATCGCCGTTGCAGGAGGTGCTACTGCAGTATACCTCACAAGCAACCATGGATCTAAGGAGGACCCCCTCGCTTATTTCGATGGAGCAGGCTTAAAAGTTCTTGGAAACGAGAATAAAGACAACGTCATCGATTCCAAAGATTATGATGCAGTTCAGGCCCTTGTGAATGACAAGGCGTCGGCGAAGGATCATCCGCTTGCGGATGCCAACAATGACGGAACGCTCGACGAAAAGGATCTTGAAGTGATCCAGAAAGTGATTAATAAGGAAGTCACTACCATTTGGCATATCAATTTCCACGATACCGATTCCAATGGAACCATGGATAAAGAACTCGTGTCTACCAAGATCCCCGTAACTTCCACCATCATGACCGGTTCTTCCAATAATTTCATGCTTTTCACTCTGCTAGGAATTCCTGCAGGGACCGTAGTAAAGGGTGCATGTTACGGAAGTACCAACGATGGTTTCCTCTATGGAAAGACCAGTTCCGGAGGAAACGGATTCCTCGACAAAAACATGGTAGAGAATCTCGGAACGAAATCCTATGAAATCGAGTTTGAGAACGGAAAAATTGGATCTTCCGATATCATCAAGACAAAAGAAGTTACATGTCTTGTTACCGATTGGAACAGGATTTACATCACAAATGAAAAAGCATTCGAATCTGCCAACGTTGATGTTGTAAGGGTAGCTGCAGCCTCTTTCGATAAGGCTGACTACACACATTCTATTGCTCTTCTGGGTCTTATTTTCTCAGTAACAGACAGGGCAAATGAGATTATAACTCTGTATGACAACACTTCAAAAACCATCAACGATGCCATTGCAACTCTCCCCTCTGATAAGGTAAAGAATGTTGTAGCTTCCTCCACAACAGGAGCAGTATCTTCTAAGGATTCTGACTACACTGCAGCATGTGTTGCAGCAGGTGCAAAATTTGCACTTGAAGGATACAATTTCGGAGGTTCCTCCGTTATCTACGTATCAGATAACTTGGGAATCTTTGACACTCGTCATTATACCATTGACAATATAGTCCACATAAGGACTGGATTGACTTACAAGAGCACTACTAAAGATGTCGCATCATATTGGGCAGAATATGCTAACGGTATGAGTCTGTGGGAGAAAAAGTATGAGGGTCAGGTGCTTGTTAGCGGATCAATTCCTGTACCCTGCAGGATTGCATACATTGCTTACGCACTGTATCATGATGATCTCCCTACACTTAGTAAAACCTGGGCTGATGAACTTTTAAGTTCGTTTGAGGCCAAGTATTCTGGAGTGAATATGGCTAAAGCAAGCAATACCACTCAGCTTGCACTGACTTCTTACGAATATAAGGTGACCATCGAGGATGGGGTGACAGTTAAGACCCTGGATGATACCGTTGTTACCAGCGGCCAGAGTTTCCCGTATGGAACCACTCTTAAGATTACGCCGACCGTTGAAGATGCAACCAAGACCTTGGTCGCAGAAGGGAGCATGATTGCCGATGGCAAATTCGATGTCACCAACAACATCGTCGCGAAATACGTCCTCACGTCTGTTCTTGATGCACAGTCGGCAGCCGCTTCAAAACTAGTCGAAATTTATGGCGGAAAGACATATATTATGGACGGTAAAGCAAATGTTACAGCAACCGGTGGTGTACAGCCTGGAGCAGTGACAATTACCAACCAGTCTTACAATGCGGACGCAACACGTACCAGCACAGTGCACTTCAAGTACTACGACACTGTGGAAGACGCAAAGGCCGCATTCGAGGCCAGTAAGTCCGTGAGCGGTATCAAGAAATCCACTGATACCGGATATCGTGCACTCGATTGCACTTCCATTGTGGCTGCAGGGGACAACGAGTTTTATCTTGTGTACTCTGGGTCCCACACTGCTGGAAATGCCTATACGGGATCTACAGTGTATCTCTCTGCTTACTACAAGAATATGACTTTGTTGTATGAGTCAAGTGGATACATTTCGCATTATACCTTTGACACGTCGTTCCATAGCAAGAGTGCATCGGAGATTACCGATTACTTCACGGAGAAAGCGACCGAATTCGCTAACGCTATAGAAACTGCGTTGAAAGCTGGAATGGGTGAGTGAAACCAATTAGCCGGGGAAACCCGGCTTCATACCTGGAAGGGCCCGATGATGGAATCGAAAGAAGCGGTTAAAGAGGATTATTCCAGGTATACCTATCATAAAGTCATTTTTATAGTGCTGTGCATCGGTTTGGCCTTTGCACTTTTTTTCATTTCGTTGTGCGTCGGTACATTGCGTCTTTCCGTGGGCGAAGTATTCGATCTGTTCATCAGACATTTACGCGGAGAGCAGCTTGTTAGTTCATCAGACATTTACAGTGACCATATCGTGTGGGACTTTCGTGTACCCCGTGCCCTTTTCGCGATAGTTGCAGGAGTAGCTCTGGGAATAGGCGGCGCAGTGATGCAGAGTGTGATGAAGAACCCGTTGGCGGACCCCTACACGACCGGCGTCTCTTCAGGTGCGTTGTTTGGAGTTGCTATCGCAATTATACTCGGATTCTCAGTTGGAGGAGAGGGGGATTTTGCGGTTGTGTTCACAGCCATATTGTTTGCTATGGTACCTATCGGTATGATTGTTCTTATGGCACCGTTTTTCCGCAAATCTCCAGCCACTCTCATTTTGGCTGGAGTGGCGGTCTCATTCCTGTTTAATTCTATCACCTCTTTGTTGATGGTATCGACAGACTCGGCAACCTTAGCTATAGTATATCGTTGGATGGTCGGTACCTTTTCTGACATGACTTGGAACGTAATTCCCTTATCAGTTTCTATGACCTTGGTCGGACTGATAATTCTACTTCCTCTTGCAGGCAAACTCAACATAATGACTTTGGATGACAAGGCCGCAAAATCACTCGGAGTGAACGTTGAAAATTTGAGGATTATTTGCCTGGTGGTCTTGGGTGCAATGACTGCCGTCATCATTAGCTATGTCGGTATAATCGGTTTCGTGGGTCTCGTTGTCCCTCACATAATACGTATTGTTCTCGGAGCCGATAACAGATATCTCCTCCCGGCATCGGGGGCTTTTGGAGCCGTTTTCCTCTTGGGTTGTGATATTATATCGAGAGCAATCGATATTGGGGCATCCATTCCAGTGGGGGTTGTCACTTCAGCACTAGGCGCACCTTTGTTTATGTATCTGATTGTCAGACAGAGACGGAGCATGTGGTAAAATGGCTGGAAGAATCCGTTCTGTCTATCGCAAAGAATACCACAAGAGAAGGGGCTTCCAGGTTGCTATTATTGTAGCACTAATCGTTGTTTTGGCAGTCTTGGAAATTTATTCACTTTCAGTAAACAGTTTTGAAGTATCATTCAAAGAGGCACTCGATGCTGTTGCAAACCGTATTCACGGCATTGAACCTTCAACGTACATTGACAGGATGATAGATTATGTGGTGATTGAGGTTAATGCTCCCCGGGCCATCGCAGCGATATTGATCGGCACCATATTGGCAATAAGTGGGGTTGTGATGCAGACTCTCACACACAATCCGTTGTCGGAGCCGTATACTATAGGAATTTCCTCTGCAGCAATGTTTGGTGTGACAATATCCGTTGCATTGGGTGTTTCGATTGTTCCAGGCCTGGGAAAAGAAACAGCCAATGGGGTCAATGCATTCCTCTTTGCGATGATTCCTGCATTGGTCATCGTAATTGCAACGACCGCGAGAAAACTGAGTCCTAACATGATGATTCTGATTGGTATTGGGATGATGTATGTTTTCAGTTCCATAACCACACTTATCAAATTCAATGCCGACGAAGAGGCACTACAGGAAATTTACATTTGGAGCATCGGTACTCTGTCGAAAATCGGCTGGGAAGACATTTTGCCATTGACTGTCGCATGTCTGTTCATATTTTTCGGATTTACTTACCTAGCGAAAACATTGAACGTCCTAATGGCTGGTGACAAAGTGTGTCAGAGCCTGGGAGTTAATCCATTCTTAATCCGGGTCATTAGTTTCGTGATGGTTTCCTTCGGAGTAGCCATCGCGGTATGTTATTCGGGAACAATCGGATTTGTAGGTCTCGTGGCACCACATATAACACGTTTATTCACTGGTAACAACAATCGGTTACTCATACCAGTCTCGGCACTTGCTGGAGCATTATTGATCATCTTGGGAGATATTGTTGTTAGGATGTTGCCAGGGGGCTTGCCAGCAGGAGTGGTGACTGCGATTATCGGTAGCCCCTTGTTCTTGTATTTCTTATTCAAACAGAGGCGTAACAGTGCGTTTTAAAACTAACGTGACGAAGATAAATGAGGGAAAAAATGAAGCTGAATGTTAACGGGTTGATGTTTTCGTATTCAAGCACACCTGTATTGAAAGATGTTACCTTTGAACTCGCAGGATCCAAATTCGTATCTATAATGGGGCCGAACGGAGTGGGGAAATCAACCCTCATTCATTGTATCAATAAGATTCTCACTCCAACAGAAGGAGTGGTAACTATTGACGGGACAAATGTTCTGGATTATTCATTGAAAGATATGGCCAAAATCGTAGGATATGTGCCGTATTCTTCCAGTGATACATTTCCTTTGACCGTTGTCGATACTGTATTAATGGGTCGGCATCCCTACAGCAAATGGAATACTTTAGACCACGACCTGGATATTGTATACGAGACTTTGAAGCGTCTGGGTATATCGAGTTTGGCAATGCGTCCCTTCAATGAACTCTCGGCAGGACAACATCAGAAAGTTATGTTGGCGAGAGGTCTCGTACAGGAACCAAAGATTCTCCTTCTGGACGAACCTACTTCGAACCTTGATGTCAGGCATCAGATTGACGTGGTCAAGATGCTTCGTGATCTTGCTCATGAGAAGAACATCCTTGTAATCATGATCAGTCACGACATCAATATTGCTGCAAAGTATTCCGATGAGGTTATTATGCTCAATGATGGAACAATTTATGCCGTGGGCACCCCCAATGACGTTATTACTCCTGAGAATCTCCGTGTGGTATACGGGGTGGAATCGGTTGTTATACAGGACGAAGGGATGCCTCATGTCATCCTCCGTGATGCAATTCCCCTGAACGAGGGTGAGGAATCAAGTGGAACGAATCCTGCCCTTACGTCTGCTTCGAAGCAGGATTCGGCAATGCCACAGGAATGATTTACTGACCTGTTATTCAAAATATTTTCCGGAGCCGTTTGGCCCCGGTAAGTTCAGATTTTCCTGTTCTTCACGAGATACAGATCTATCAGGAAGAACGCAGCCAGGAATGCTATCAGAATACCCAGTGCCCAGAACGGGAATGCGTAGATGTCCAATGTCGCAGCCCTGATGCATACGCTCGATTCGGTCAGGGGGAGTGCGTAAAGAAGTCCCTGTGCCCATGCAGGGAGGGTGGAAACCGAGAAGAATGTACCGCACAGGAAGGTCATGGGCGTGATGACCAGGGAGCTGAACGTAGACATGGATGCGTGTGATTTTGCAAGCAGCGCTGCCGTGACTCCCAGCAGCGAGAACGTGAAACAAGATACCAGCAGGCTGATGATGAACAGCGGTGTCAGGTGCAGATAGGAAGGTTCGAGGGCATATCCGATGGCGAACATTATCGCAGCGCTCATTACTCCGCGGATCACACCGATCAATGCCTTTCCCACAACAATGGATGAATTGCTGAGCGGGCACATCATCATCTCGTCGAAGCACCTGTAGTACAATCTCTGCACGTTCAGCCTCGCCGATGTCGCGTTGTAAGATGCCGACAGCGAGCTAAGGGCGATGATACCGGGGATGATGAAGTCGATGTATGGAACGATTATTCCCTCGACATCCACGGACCCTCCTTTGATTCCGTAACCGAAAGCCAGGAGATACAGCAGAGGTGTCATGAGGCTGGAGACCAGAATGTTCCCGATGGTGTGGCGCATGTAGCGGATGTCACCCCATGCGATGTAGTACACTTCGTGGAAGAAAGACATCAGGCCATCCCTCCTTTCTTGGATTCGCCTTTAATCATGCTTCCGTTGGCCTCGATCTGGTTGCCGGTCAGTTCCACGAAGCAGTCCGACAGATTGGTGCGGCGGACGGTGACGGTGGCATCATCAGGCAGTGATTTGGAATACGCATCAGCCTCATCCTTCGTTCCGAAATAGTGATACTGGGTCTTGCGGTCGCTGCCGTAATGCTCCACCGTGAATGCACCGAGTCTTTTGGAAAGATTCTCGGGCGTGTCCTCTGCGATGATCTTTCCGGAATTGATGATGCTTATCCTGGTGCAGAGGGATTCCGCCTCCTCGATGTAATGGGTCGTGAGGAAGATGGTCATGCCGTCGTCGTTCAGTTTGCGGAGGAGATCCCATAGGCTTCTGCGGGACTGGATGTCAAGTCCCACGGTAGGTTCGTCGAGGAACAGAATCTTCGGTTTGTCGATGAGGGCGCACACGATGGCGACCTTCTTCTTCCATCCGCCGGAGAGGCTGTTCACGCTGCGGTTGTAGTATTCACGCAGCCCGATGTAATCTGCGAGTTCGTCGATGCGCTTCTTGCGTTCGGCGCGGGGGATTTTGTGGTACAGTGCATGAACCATCATGTTCTCCCACACGGTGAGATCCTTGTCGAGACTGATCTGCTGCTGAATGACCCCGATAGAGCTCTTGGCTTCGATGGGGTTCTTGAGAATGTCGAATCCGTTGATTTTCACGGTTCCGGAATCGAATCCGGTGAGGGTACTCAGCACCCTCACTGTGGTCGTCTTGCCGGCTCCGTTGGGTCCCAGGAAGGCATACATCTCTCCCTTTTTGACCGTCATATCAATGCCGTCAAGGGCATTCTTTTCCCCGTATTTTTTCACGAGTCCCTTGACCTCTATGATATTTTCCGAATCCATGTTAACACCAATATCGGATGTATATGCAATACTGTATTATTTAGATTGATGTTTGTTAGATATGCCTAAAATTACTGTAAAAATTTGTTATAATATCGTTACCGTAAACGATGGAGGAAGAGGATTTTTTGTGTATCGGATTTATTATCACTGCTTAAAGACGGTATGAATTTTAATATCCGTATTGACTGACACATTTGTTGGATGTACTGTCCTAGTGATAGTGATTTCCGACTGATATAAGGTGTGAGAATGAAAGGAAAATTATACGGCATAGGGGTAGGCCCTGGAAATCCGGACCTGATGACCCTGAGGGCCAAGGAACTTTTGGAGAAAGCGCAGGTAATCGCGTACCCCGTCAAGAAACTCGGCGAGGAGGGCGTTGCGCTCAACATCATCAGCCAGAGAGTGGACGTCAAAGGAAAGGAGGTCGTGGAGCTCCTGTTCAGCATGAATCCCGACGACGAGGTCCGCAAGAAGTGCAGGGCCGAAGCAATGGAGAAGATCTGCGGGCTTCTGGACCAGGGAAAAGACATCGCCATGGTCACTCTCGGCGACGTCTCCGTTTACAGCACATACATGTACATCGACAGGGACATCCAGAAGAGAGGGTACGAGACCGAGGTCGTTCCCGGCATCCCCTCTTTCTGCCACGGTGCGGCACTCGCGCGTCTTCCTCTCATGATCGGGGAGGAGAGCGTCGCCGTTGTGTCCCTTGCCAAACGCAACAACGAGAATGCCGAGAAGGTCCTCGACGCTGTCGACAATCTCGTCATTATGAAGGCGTTCGCATCCATCCCCGCCATCGTGGAGATGCTCAACAAGAGGAACATCCCTCTGGAGAACGCCACCGTCATGAGCAACATCGGGATGGAGGACGAATACCTCGGACCTCTCGATCCCAACCGTGAATACGGATACTTTACAACTGTTTTAATCAAGAAGAAGGTGTGAAAATGGCAGCAATGGTACATTTCATCGGAGCAGGTCCCGGAGACCCAGAACTTATAACTATCAAAGGGCAGAGACTCATCGAAGAGGCAGATGTCATCATCTTTGCGGGTTCCCTCGTGAACCCCGCGGTCCTCGACAAGAGGAAGAAGGATTCCGTCGTCTACGACAGCGCCTACATGAGCCTCGACGAGGTCATGGACGTCACCATCCCCGCCGTCAAGGAAGGAAAGACCGTCGCACGTGTGCACACCGGAGATCCCTCCATTTACGGAGCCATCAGAGAGCAGATGGTCAGGCTCGATGCCGAGAACATCGAGTATGATGTGGTTCCCGGAGTCAGCTCGTTCTGTGCCTCTGCGGCCGCCGTCAAGAAGGAGTTCACCCTTCCTTCCGTGAGTCAGACCGTCATCATCACCAGGATGGAAGGCAGGACCCCCGTTCCCCCCAGGGAGAAGCTCGTGGACCTCGCCAAGCACCACGCTTCGATGTGCATCTTCCTGTCGGTCGGTTTCATGGACGAGCTCACCAAGACCCTCATGGAAGCAGGCTATGAGCCAGACACCCCGATGGCGGTCGTCTACAGGGCGAGCTGGCCCGACCAGAAGATCGTCTACGGTACCTGTGCCACCATGGCCAAGATCGTGAAGGAGAACAACATCAGCAGGCAGGCCATGACCATGGTCGGAGGCTTCCTCGGAGACGAGTTCGAGCTCTCCAAGCTGTACGACAGTCACTTCACCACTGGCTACCGCAAGGGAAAGGATTGAGATGAGCGGCAAACTCACCATCGTGGGTTTCGGTCCCGGCAGCAAGGGTGACATGACCCTGAGAGCAGTCGAGGCCATCGAGACCGCAGATATCGTCACTGGGTACACCACCTACATCAAGATCCTCAAGGAGTTCTTCCCTGACAAGAACTACAAGGCCACGGGAATGATGAAGGAGATCGACAGGTGCAGGATGGCAATCGAGGATGCCATGGCCGGCAACAAGGTCGCCATGGTAAGTTCCGGCGATTCCGGAATTTACGGAATGACCGGACTTATTTACGAACTGGTCTTCGAGATGAAAGCTGACATCGAGATCGATGCTGTCCCCGGAGTCACTGCAGCATCTTCCGCCGCAGCCGTTCTCGGAGCACCCCTCATGCACGACACCGCACTGATCAGCCTCTCCGATCTCATGACCCCCATCGAGAAGATCATGAAGAGGGTCCAGTTGGCTGGAGAGTCCGATTTCGTCATCGTCCTCTACAACCCCAAGAGCCACGGCCGTACCGAGTATCTGGCACAGGCTGCGGACATACTCCTCAAGACCCGTTCCCCGGACACCCCTGTCGGAATCGTGAGGGACATCGGAAGGAAGGACCAGTCCAAGACCATCACCACCCTCGGCAAGCTGAAAGATGCCGAGGTCGACATGCTTTGCACGGTGGTCATCGGAAATTCCCAGTCCTATGAGAAGGACGGACTCATGATTACACCCCGCGGATATGTGGAGAAATACCTTAACTGAAACTTTTTTAAGAGATATAGGTGAGAAAAATGGCATTTGAGATCGTAACCCCCCGCGAGATAGAGCAGAGGAGCATGGAGACCATCACCAAGGAGCTCAACGGCCGTACCTGGCCCGAACCCGAGTTCTCCGTCATCAAGAGGTGTATCCACACCTCCGCAGACTTCGATTACGCTGACAATCTCTGTTTCTCCCCCAACGCCTGCCAGATCGGAATCGAGGCGCTGAAGAACGGAGCCGACATCGTCACTGACACCAAGATGGCCATGTCCGGAATCAACAAGAACAAACTCTCCACCTTCGGAGGAGAGGTCCACTGCTACATCAGCGATCCCGATGTGGTCGAAGAGGCCAAAGCCAGGGGATGCACCCGTTCCACCGTCAGTATGGAGAGGGGAGCCCGTATCAAGAAACCCGTCATCTTCGTAGTGGGCAACGCACCTACCGCACTCATCGAGCTTGACAAACTCATCAAGGAGGGCAAGGTCAAACCCGCCCTCATCGTCGGAGTCCCCGTAGGATTCGTCAATGTGGTGGAGTCCAAGGAGCTCATCATGCAGGCCGGTGTACCCTACATCGTCGCCAGGGGAAGGAAGGGCGGAAGCAACATCGGCGCCGCCATCATCAACGCTCTTCTCTACACCATGGGCAGGTAAACAATTCAAGAGGAGAGACTGTGCCAGACGACATAATCGTGGTCGAAGGACTGACCGTGAAGTTCGGTGATTTCACCGCTGTCGATGACATCAGTCTCTCCGTCAGGCGCGGGGAGATATACGGTTTCCTGGGCCCCAATGGGGCCGGGAAGACGACCACTGCCCGTGCCGTCACCACCATGCGCAGGCCCACCGCCGGCAGGATAGTTCTGGACGGTCACGATGTGGCCGTCGATGCCAAGGGTGCCAGGGAGCTCATAGGTGTATGCCAGCAGAATCTGGCCCTTGACGTGGACATCTCCATACGCGAGAACATAATCTCCAAAGGTGTCCTTCACCGCATACCCCGTAAGGAGCTGGAGGCCAGGATGATGGAGCTGAGTGAGATCATCGGGCTCACCCCTTACCTGGATAAACTGCCCCGCGACCTTTCCGGAGGGTGGAAGAGGAAGACTGTCATCCTGTGCGCGCTCATCCACAAACCCTCCATCCTTTTCCTAGACGAACCTACGGCAGGACTGGATACGCAGTCCCGCCACATGCTCTGGGACATCATAAGGATCCTCAACAAGAGAGGGACCACGGTGTTCATCACCACCCATTACATGGATGAGGCCGAGTCCTTGTGCGACAGGGTCAGTATCATTACCAAAGGAAAGATCAGAGCCACCGGCACACCCCGCGAACTATGTGAGAAGTTCGGTTCTTTCACGGTGGAATACAATGCTGACGACGGAAAGAGACTGACGAAGTTCTTTAAGTCACGTGAGGAGGCCAAGGAATTCTACACCGAGAAGGAATCCGATGGTGCGGTTCTCCGCGGTACCCATTTGGAGGATGTTTTCCTCGAGTATTCAGGCAAGATTGATGTCTCCCGCATAGAGGAGGTTCTGGAATGAGTCTCATCGGGGAGACCTGCAGGGTCGCATTGGCGGATTTTTATTACTTCCGCAGGAACTGTCTGCTCCTGCTCGTGACTTCCATGGTCACCCCGCTGCTCTACATGCTGGCATTCGGCTACGGTTTGGGGCAGGGCGTTACGATGGAAGGTGTGGATTACATCGCGTTCATGATCCCGGGAGTTATCTCTCTGACGACCCTTACCTCCACCTTCGATACCGTTTCCCACAAGATCATGGTCCAGAAACGTTTCTACGAGAGTTTCGATGAGATGCTCCTATGTCCGGTGTCGAAGACCTCTATAATCTTCGGAAAAGCACTTCTGGGCGTCGTCAAGGGCATGATGTGCGGCACGATTCTGGTGATCATGGGGATGGCGTTCACCTCCGATATGCACATCACGGTTCAGCTGTTCCTCCTGATGCTCACATCCTGTTTCGTATTCTCCCTGCTGGGAGTGGCCGCAGGCGTGATAGTCGAGGATCTGGCTCATATGAGTCTTTTCACGACTTTCGTGATTCTACCCATGACCTTCCTGTGCGGAACCATGTTCTCGCTGGATGCTCTGCCTTCGGCTCTGGCCACGGTTATAGATTTACTGCCTCTGTCGCAGACATCAGCCTGTATCAGAGCGGTAGCTCTTGATTGGACCTTCCCCTGGATATCCCTGGGCCTTTTGGCTGTCTACGGTGTTGTGTTTTATCTGCTGGCACATGTCGCCCTGAGCAGGGCATGAGAATCAGGACGAACGTCTCTTCCTGGTGGATTCGGGAACCGGCCATCCGCGTTTCTGTACTTCGGCAATGGCATCCCTGTTGCCTTTGGCGGCAGCCTTCTCCAGGAGTTCGCGTGCCTTCTGCGGTTCGGAATCCTCGATCATGTTGGCATACCTTATCATGCTGCGGGAGTGGCCGCATTCTGCCGATTGTTTGAGGTATTCGATGCCTTTGGCCTTATCGATGTATCCTTCTTCGTCCAGGTATATCTCCGCGAGACGGTAGATCGCACGGGGGCTGCCGGATTTCTCGAACCAGTAGATGGCCTTGTCGACATTCTTGGGAGTTCCTCTTCCCCAGAGATAATACTCGCCAAGATTGGTCATTCCGCGGGGATATCCTCCTTCGGCGGATTTGGTATACCACTCGAAGGCCTCGTCATAGTTCTTATGAACCCCGTTTCCGTAATCGAGCATGACTCCGATGTTGCATGCGGATCTCATGTTGCCAAGAAGTGCCGATTTGATGTAGAGCTCCGCTGCCTTCTTCTTGTCCTTCTCGATGTTCAGACCGATGGCGTAGCAATACGCCAGATTCCTGCTACCGGTAGGACTGTCCTCATCTGAAGCAATCCTGAAAAGCTCTATGCTGCTTTTCCTGTCCATTTCGGAGCCGTCCGCCAGGATCGCACCCATCAGGACCATCGATTCGATGCAGCCTTCGTCTATATTGATTCTCAGAAGATTCTTTGCCTCATCCAATTCACCCTTCTCGAAATGTTCGTAAGCCTCGGTCAGGCGTTTGCGGACCTCGGAGTCGGGATGAAATGACTTGGAGGGATAATCCAACATATCTGCCTCCAAGTAGAACATATACTAAAAGGATTCTACCTCATCTGCTGCCGTGGCGGTCCATTTCCTCATTGAGGAGTGCATCCGCGCGTGGTATGAGCAGTTCGGAACGCCTGACGTTCGTGAACCTGACAGAGGGGATTAGAGATGCCAAGGCCTTTGCATCTTTGTAAAGTTCCAGCATGTCAGGGGATTTCACTTTGTACTCTCCGTTCATCTGCCTGATGACTAGCTGAGAATCCATGACGAATTCCACTTCTTTGGCACCATGATTGGTAGCGAAGGAGAGACCTGCGATGAGCCCTCTGTATTCCGCATAGTTATTGGTGTGGACACCCAGGAATTCCGAGTGCTCGTGTATTATTTTGCCATTTTCGGTGACCACGATGGCATATGCGGACGGACCGGGGTTACCTCTTGATCCTCCATCGGAGAATATGCGGAGCATCAGTAGGTGAACTCCTTAGAAATCCTGTTGTGCATGTCGACCAGCAGGACCTTGGCGCGGATGGGTTCGTCGGTGAGCTCGTAGCCCATGATAATGACTTTGTCTCCGACGGCGGCAAGTCTTGCGGCGGCTCCGTTGAGTGCGATGATTCCGCTGCCTCTCTCGCCGGGGAGGATGTAGGTCTCGAAGCGGGCACCGGTCTCGACGACGGCGACAGTGACCTTCTCTCCGACCAGCATGCCTGCTTTGTCGACGAGATCTGCATCGATGGTGATGCTGCCCTCATAGTCGAGTCTCGCTTCCGTCACGGTCGCCCTGTGGATCTTGCTCCTGAGCATCCAACGCATGATTGTCCCCATCCTTGTATTGGGTATAAAGTTAACCCTTTTAGAGAATTTGAAGTTGGAGAAGAATTGGCGTCCCGGACGGAATTCGAATCCGTGTCGAGGCCTCGACAGGGCCTCATGATAGGCCGCTACACTACCGGGACGGCTGAGTCTCCCTATTGGTGCTCGATATATAACCCTTTCTGAATTCGTCCAGACTTGGTTGAAGTCTCCTCAGTGTCTTTTCTTCGACTTACTGGCACAGTAACGAAAACTTCGGTTAAGTCCTATGTGGGAATGAGTGCCCTTGCAATGTTTGGAGAAGGATTTGGCCCGGAGATCAACCCCGGGCCGGGAAAAGATTTCAGGATTCGTTAGGTTCGGACTCGTCGGTCTCCTCTTCAGAATGATATCTGTTGAGGATGGTGACGCTGAGTCCGACCCTCGGGTCGTCTTTCACTTCCACTTCAATCTCGAAGAACTTCTTCATGTTCTCCGGAGTGATCACTTCTCTGGCTGTTCCTGCGGCAGCTATGAGTCCGTTTTCGATGGCCAGGACCCTATCGCAGTATCTGGCTGCGAAAATCAGATCATGGGTAACGATAATGACCAGTAACCCCCTGTCGCGGGAGAGCTTGCGAATCAGGTCCATGAGATCGAATTGGTGGTTGATATCCAAGTGCAGAGTGGGTTCATCGAGCAGAAGAATCTCCGGTTCCTGGACCAGCGCACGGGCAATCATTACCCTGCGACGCTCGCCTCCGGACAGTTCATCGATGTCTCTGTCCGCGAACTTGAGTACTCCGGTGTCTTTCATCGCCTGATATACGATTTCAGTGTCCTTTTCGGTTTCATCCGCAGACAGTATGTCCTTGCGGGAATACCTGCCCATGAGTACAGTCTCATAGACAGTGAACGGGAAGGTGGTATTGGTCGTCTGCATGACGAATCCCATCGATTTTGCGATCTCTCTCTTGCTCAGGGATTCAACAGCCTTATCATCCAGGGTGATGGCACCTTTGGTGGCTTTCAGAGTGGTGTTGATGCATTTGAGAAGAGTGGTCTTTCCGCATCCGTTCTGACCTATGATACCGACGACTTCTCCCTTGCCTGCCTCGAAACTGACCTCTTTGAGGACTTCTCTGGAGGGGTATGAGAATCCGACTTTGTCAATTACCAACTGCATCTTTCTCACTCCCAGATTTCCTTCTTACGCTTCTTGAGTACGTAGATGAAGAACGGTGCGCCTAACAGAGATGTGAAGATTCCTACAGGGAAAGACATCACGAAGGCCATCTTGGCAATCGTATCCATGGCCATCAGGAATGCTGCTCCGCCGAAGATACACATGGGGGTCAGCAATTTGTGGTTGGGTCCGACCATCATCCTGAAAATGTGGGGGATGATAAGTCCTACGAATCCGATGGTTCCTGCAATCGATACTGAACCACCGACACAGAGTGCCGTTCCTATAAGTGCCAGATACCTCACCTGCTTGACGTTGACGCCTAGGTTGGCGGCCTGTTCTTCTCCAGCAGATATGAGGTTGAGTTCCTTGTAAATCAGGGCCTGAATCACGACTCCTGCGATTATAATGACTACTGACCTATAGAATGAAGTCCAAGTGACCTTGTTGAAACTGCCCATAGTCCAGTAGACGATTGCGCTCAGGGTTTCTTCGTTGGCCACATACTGAAGTAAGGAAACGAGTCCGTTGAAGAATGCGCCGACCGCAACTCCTGCCAGAAGAAGAGTAACCGTTGAAATGCCGTATTTGGAATGTGCGATAAGGTAAACTAAAAGGAGTGTGACGAAACACATTATGCAGGCCATCGCGGAAGTTGCAAAACTTCCGAAGATCACCTGTCCGATTCCGAAGGAGATGGCGATGGATGCACCGAATGCGGCTCCGGAGGAGATACCCAATATCGAAGGGGATGCCATGGGGTTTTTGAAAAGACTCTGCATGGTCAATCCAGAGATGGCTAACGCGGCACCGACCAGCGCAGCGGATATGATCCTCGGGAGACGGACATCGCGTATCATGAATACGACGCCCGCACTACCCTTACCCAATATCGCATCAAAAATCTCGTTGAGTGTGGCGTGATAATTTCCTACACTCATCGATACAAGGAATGTAACTATCATCACGATTGCAGTCGTAACGACTGCAATGAGGAATTTCATACGATTTTTTCTTTTTAACGCTATCAATTCGTCGAGCGTCTTAATCTCTTTCAAAAAATCACCCAAAGGTTAATGGGGGAATAATTCCCCCAAAAAGGTTTCAGGAGGTTACTCTCATCTTTACGTCTTTAGCCCTGTCATCGTTGGTGTAGAACATCAGGACGTCAGGTTTGGCGGTGAGAAGGCTCTCGGTGTCGTGCTCGGCACCGTCGAAAAGGGTGGTGTCCCATCCGAAGAAGTCGCAAAGGGACTTTCCGCTTCCGGTATCGCTGCTTGCTTTTCCGCTGCTTCCCTCAAAGTATGCTTTGTGGGGAGTGGTGAGTCCAGCGTTCTTCTCGGTGAGGGAGACGTACACCTTGTAGAGCCTCAGCTGGAGGTCCTGGATGACTTCGTCGATCTGGGCTTCGCTTGCACCGAGGATGATTCCGATCTGGTCTACCATGGCAAAGGTTGCAGGAATATCCTTGGCGTTCATGAGCATGACGTGACCGTTGTTCGTTTCAACGGTGGTGACAATCTCGGGGTTGCTGGCCTTAGCGATGGTTGCAGAACCCATAAGGATGACTTCATTGTAGGGTGCGCTGTCTCCCCTGGCGTTTTTGACGTCGGTACCCAGTTTCTCTAAATCATAGGTCTTCAGCGAGCTGCAGCGGTTAATGTAAGCTGCACCGTAGAGGGCGGCGAGATCTTCGCTGGAAGTTGCAATATCTGCTTTGGTAAGTCCTGCGTAGTTGAGTGACTGGAATTCGTTTACCAATGCGGTGTTATTCTTTGCTTCATCGGAGAAGGGTTTAACATCGTACTTGGCACAAAGGAAGTAGTACTGGGAGAATGCGTAGGCACTTCCGGTGGCGATGAGTTTGGTGGCAGGGCCATCCATGACTTTCTCAACGGAATCGCTACCTTTGTTGTTCGTAGCGGTCTTGTAGTGGATCTTTCCATCACTGTCTACGGTTGCGAGTTTTGTATACTTGCAGTATTTGTCCCAGAAGGTAGTATCTGCTTTAGCATCGGCAATGGTTTTGCCTTTTGCAGTGTCGGTAAGTTCTCCGTATACGCTCGAATACATGTATTCGATGGTATCAATGACCTTGGGAGTTCCGCTCATGGCGCCCATGTCGATATCAAGGACTGCTGCATCGAGTAAGTAGAGTCCCTTTTTCTCTTCAGTCTTGTTATTGTTGTTGGTAAGAACGAATGCCGCAGCGGCACCTGCAGCAACAACGATAACAACTGCTAGAATTGCTATGATCCGTTTATCCATTTTTTTCACCAATGAATACATTGGATGTAAAATCCAATAAACGGGACATTACATCAGTGTATAAATAAGTTAGCAGATACGTCCAACTACGGAAACTGCACATATGTCCCTTAAAGATACTAATATGTACAGACCGATACACATTACATCATGCCAAACGCAACGGTCGGCGAGTATATGGTTCGCGACGTCCAGTACGTCGCACCCAATATGACAGTGCAGGAAGTCATTGACAAACTCCTGGCGTCCAACTTCCACGGTTTCCCTGTGGTCGAGAACGGATACCTTCTGGGATATGTCACAGCCAAGGAGCTCCTGCGTTTCACCGACCTGCCCAAGGCAAAGCTACGTTCGGTCATGAGCCGCGGTACCCTCTGCGCCATCCCTTCGATGTCGATCGACGACGCTACCCGTATCCTTTTCAGATACGGTCTCCGCAATCTGCCTGTGGTGGATGAGAACAAGAAGCTCGTAGGTATCATCTCGAACATCGACGTAGTACGTTCGCAGATCGAGAAGTCCCGTCCCGGGAAGGTCATGAACGTCAAGAGCTTCATGGAGAAGCAGAACAACGTTACGTTCCGTATCCACAACGGCGAGGTCCCCATCGCAGAGATGATCCCCACTCAGAAAGAGGTCTACATGGACGAGCTCGTCGGCAGGCAGTATGAGATCAAGAGGGGACTCAACGAACCCATCATCGTCATCCGGAGACACAAGGGTTTCCTGGTGGTCGACGGACACCACCGTATCATGGCCGCGCACCGTCTGGGTCTTACCAATTTCAACTGCATCATCCTCGAGCCCAACGACATGGATGTGAAGCTCGGACTGGAGGTCACCGCGGAGAGGTGGGGCCTGCACACCCTTGACGACGTGAAGATCATCGAGGGTTCCAAGCATCCGTTTATGGAGATTACCACCATGCTCCTGCCGCAGGAAATCGCCGGCAACATCAACAACGTGCTGATGGAGCGCATGGAGGAGAATCCCGGCCCCGGTGTGCCAAGCCCCATGGGTCCGACCCCCAGAGTTGACAGGCCTTCCTCTTCAAAGACCAAGAAGAGTTCCAAGAAAGCCGGTACTAAAAAAGAGACAGCGAAGAAACCTGCCACGAAGAAGGCTCCTGCAAAGAAGACTGCGGCAAAGAAAGCTCCTGCCAAAAAGGAACCTGCTTCCAAGAAGCCCGCATCTAAGAAGGCTGTAACACCGAAAAGTAAGGTGTGACTAGCACATCGTTCCTCTTCTATTCCTTGAGTGAAAACATTACAAAAATTACATTTCCCCGAAAACAAAACAGCACAAAAACTACATTTCCCCGAAAACTTTTCAGGGCTGTAGAAATGAAAAAGGGTGCCTGCGGGGGGCGTTTTTCCCCGCAGGTTTTAGTTTAAAGTTTCACTGTCCCAGAAGGGTCTTGCGGGCTGCCTTCAGGAGGATCTTCTGCTCGGCGGATGCGATGCCTTCTCAGTCATGATGAAGGTGTCGGGGTAGAGGGAGATTACGTCGATTCACTGTTCCACCAGGAACTTGCAGCCAAAAAGCTTTCACGAAAAGGTTCCTGGTAGAGAAGGACCTTCTAAGAAGACAGCCAAGGCCTAATCTTAAGCGGATTTTCGATTTGACAGGCTGTTCGCCAGGAACCCTACCATGTATATCGGGAGATAGGTGATTTTTCCTTCTTTTTTGACATCCTTCCCATGGACGATATATGCTTTGGTAATTCTTCCTTTGTTTCTTTCGAGGAGCGAATCCAAGGAAGTATGTCTCGACGAATCGCCGGATTTTACTTCAATCGGTACTGGTTTTTTCCCGCCCACGATGAAATCTACTTCATAGACGTGTTTCTCGTCACGAGCGAATTTAGTAAATCTCAGTTCGATTCCTCTGCATTTCAGTTCTTGAGATACCGCGTTTTCGAAAATCATTCCTTCATTGAGGTTTAACTTATTTTTTACAAAAGCGGCCTGTACCTCGTCGCTATTGAGGATATTGCTGCCGAACGATTGAGTAAGTAACAGGCCAGTATCCAGCATGTAACATTTCAGCGATTTTTCCTCTATGGTTAGATTAATCGCTGATTGCGGTTCATTTATCTCCCAGCATAAATTACAAATGTGAGCATCATCGAGCCAGAGTAAACTGTTTTCATAGTTGCTGGTCCTGCTTCCTTTCTTTATGATTCCCGGGCGGAAACGTTTTTCATGTTTGCTCAGCAACGCTGGAACAGAATCGAATATTCTCTTAGCAACATCTCCATTCTTTACAGGTATCTTGGAAAGATCCTCATGGTACAACTGCAGAATACCTTTTTTCACTCTTTCACAGTCTGAATACCTTTGTGATTCTATGAATTTGGATACGGACTGTGGGAATCCACCTATCATCATATATGTTTTGAACAGTTCCATCAATTCACGGTGCATAACTCCCATCTGTTTCCCCTGTTCAAAGCAGTTCTTTGCATAATCATATTTTGATGAGGCACCTACAGCCCAACAGAATTCTTCGAAAGACATGGGGTACATATCAATGCGATATTCTTCGGAGGGAATCATGATTTTTGCGGCATTGCTCAATACAGTAATCAAAGAACCCGTCTCGATATAGCAATACCTGCCATCTTCAACAAGGCCTTTGATCATTTCTCTGGCACGCGGAAATAGCTGTATCTCATCAAATACGATCACGCTTTCACCAAGGTACAGCTCTACGGAATACAATGCTTGAAGTTCTGTGAAAAGGCGATCATATTCGTTTCCGTACCTGTTGAATAATTCTATGGTACCTGGCTTGGGTTTATAGAAATCGATTATGAGCGCAGATTTGAATTCCTTTTCAGAGAACTCTTTTACAACCGTGCTTTTTCCGACTCTTCTCGCGCCTTCTACCAGCAGAGCATAGTCCTTACTCCAATGGTTTTTCCACTCAAGTAACTCACTGTAAACGGTACGCTCGAACAGTTTAGGCATCGCATTCGCATCGTTTTTGTGTTTATTAATACATTTCCCCGAAATCAAAATGGTGCAAAAACTACATTTCCCCGAAAATAAAACAGCATAAAAACTACATTTCCCCGAAAACTTTTCAGGGTTATAAAAGTGAAAAAGGGTTGCCTGCGGGGGGCGTTTTTCCCCGCAGGTTTTAGTTTAAAGTTTCACTGTTCCAGAAGGGTCTTGCGGGCAGCCTTCAGGAGGATCTTCTGCTCGGCGGAGGCGATGACCTTCTTGGTCTTGATGAAGGTATCGGGGTTGAGGGAGATCGCATCGATTCCCTGCTCCACCAGGAACTCGCAGAACTCGGGGTAGACCGAGGGTGCCTGTCCGCAGATGCTGACCTTGTTGCCGTTCTCGTGGGCCACCTTGATGAGGTGGGCGATGGCGGCCTTGACACCGGGGTTCCTCTCGTCGAAGTATCCCATCTTTCCGAGGATATCGGAGTCCCTGTCGCAGCCCATGGTGAGCTGGGTCAGGTCGTTGGATCCGATGGAGAACCAGTCGCAGTACTTGCAGAACTCCTCTGCCATGAAGATGTTGACGGGGACCTCTGCCATGAAGTAGAGCTTGAGGTCGAGTCCGCGCCTGAGTCCGATGGATTCCATCATGGCGGTGATCTGCTTGACCTCGTCGATGGTCCTGACGAAGGGCAGCATGATGTTGACGTTCTTGAGACCCATGTCGTCCCTGACCTTCTTGATGGCCTTGAGCTCGCACATGAATGCCTCGCGGTAGTTCTCGGAGATGTATCTGGAACATCCCCTCCATCCGATCATGGGGTTGTCCTCGGTGGGCTCGTAGTTGGCTCCGCCCTTCATGTCGTGGTACTCGTTGGTCTTGAAGTCGGAGGTCCTGAGGGTGACGGGCCTGGGGTAGAATGCCCTGGCGACCTTGGCGACACCGTCGGCGAGCTTGTCGATGAGCTCCTGGGCCCTTCCGTCGGCGATGACCGCGCAGGGGTGCTCTCCGATGTAGTTGGTGAACAGGAACTCGGACCTGAGGAGTCCGACTCCGTCGCAGGGGAGCTGTGCGATCTCTTCGGCCTTGGTGGGCATGGAGACGTTGCACATGACCTTGGTTCCGGTGACGGGGCAGGGCTCGGCAAACACGGTGGCTGCCTTTGCCTCGGGTTCCTCCTTGGCCTTCTTCTTGATCTCTCCGCGGTAGACGGTTCCGGTGGATCCGTCGACGGTGATGATCTCTCCGTCCTTCAGGTCGGAGGTAGCGGTGGCGGTTCCGACGACGCAGGGGGTTCCGAGCTCCCTGGAGATGATTGCTGCGTGGCAGGTCATTCCTCCCTCGTCGGTGACGATGGCGACGGACCTGCTCATGGCGGGGACCATGTCGGGCATGGTCATCTTGGTGACCAGGACATCTCCGTCCTTGATGACATCGAGGGACATTCCGTCCTCGTAGATGCAGACCTTACCGGTTGCCATGCCGGGGCTGGCTCCGAGCCCGGTGAGGAGGACCTCTCCGCCCTCGACTGCCTCGGAGGGGGTGGTGTCTGCGGAACCGATGGCGGTGATGGGCCTGGCCTGGACGAGGTAGACCTTGCCGTCCTCGATGCACCACTCCATATCCATGGGTTTGTCGTAGTGGATCTCGACCTGCCTTCCGATCTCTGCGATTTCGAGGACGCGGGAGTCGGGGATCTTCTGGATGGACTGCATGTCCTCGGGAACATCCTCTTTTACTGCTCCGCCCTGGGGTCCGCGGATGTACTTCCAGGTCTGTTTGAAGGTCTTCTTGCTGCTGATGGCCATCTTGGCCTTGTCGATGACGTAGTGGTCGGGAGTGACCTCTCCGCCGACCATCGCCTCGCCGAGTCCGTAACCGCCCTCGACGATGATGTTCTTGGCTCCGTTGTGGGGGTCCACGGTGAACATGATTCCGGAGTACTCGGAGTTGACCATCTTCTGGACGACGACCGCGAGCTTGACATCCTCGTGGGAGTAGCCCTGGGCTTCCCTGTAGTAGATGGCCCTGGCGGTGAAGAGGGAGGACCAGCATTTCTTGATCTTGTCTACCAGGTCCTTCTCGTCCTTGACGTTGAGGTAGGTCTCCTGCTGTCCGGCGAAGGATGCATCAGGGAGATCCTCTGCGGTGGCGGAGGACCTTACTGCGACGAATCCCTTCTTTCCTCCGAGGAGGAGCTTGTAACTGTCCTTGATCTCCTTCTGGAGGTCCTTGGGGATGGGGCATTTGTCAAAGAGTGCCCTGATCTCTTTGGCGGCCGCATCGAGGCTGTCGTCGGAGGAGCGGTCGATGCCCTTGAGGAGGGCGAGGATCTTGTCCATGATTCCGCTCGAGGCGATGAAGTAGTCGTAAGAAACGGTGGTGAGAACGAAAGCGTTGGGGACGGGGAATCCGGAGGAGGTGAGTTCTCCGAGGTTCGCTCCTTTGCCTCCGACGATAGGGACGTCGGTGACGCGGAGTTCGTTCACATCGATGATTCTTCTCGTGTCTTTGATATCGGCCATGTTAATCCTTTATCCTTTTTCAAAAGGTTTAGCGGGGTTCTGCCCCTGTTGATTCTTTGATTCTCTTCATCCATATAAAGGGAATAGGATATCGACGTCTGGCCTTCTCCGAAAAAGCCCTCTTAACCCCATTCGGGAGGGTGAAACTGGGTCCTTGAAAGCATTTTTCGTGAGATTAATTAGAACTAGTTCGGAACGGTTCACTTAAATAAGTACATTGGATACAGTAGTATATGGAATTGGGGTCGGAATCCGGCACCGTGGCGTTCAAGACCGATATGCGGCAGCTCGACAAGGGCCTTATTTCTCTGACCGCGATGGTGAACAGGGCCAATCACGGTACGGTGTACTTCGGAGTGGACAGTACAGGTTATGTGTCCGGTCTGCAGGTCGACGCACCCCTCTTCGATAAGATCCGTTATGCAGTCCGCAAGAACATCCTGCCCCGTCTGACCGTCGATGTGGTCGAACACGTTTCGACTGACGGTAAGAGCTATGTTTCCGTCTCCGCAGCCGGTTTCGAGACCCCGTATTCGTATGACGGTCGTTACTATGTGAGGAATTCCGTCAATGACGATATGGCCACTCCCGAGACCATCTCCCGTCTGGTCCTTGCGAGGAGGTTCGACGCCATGAAGGAGACCGAGGCTTACAGTCAGGACCTGACCTTTGAGATGTTCGGGGCACTGATGGTCTCTCACGGCCGTCGCCCCCGCAGGGACCGCGGTTATTACAATACGATCGGGCTCCTGACCAGGGAGGGTGATTTCAACCTCAACGCATACCTTTTGGCAGACAGGAATTCCGTCAGGCTCCAGGTCACAGAGTACTACGGGACCACCAAGGAAGCGTTCTCGAAGATCACCGACTACGGAGGCAAGTGCCTGTTTACGGCCATGCGCGAGGTGTACGACCGGGTGAAGATGCGCAACCAGAGGACAGTGAACACCGACCAGGGTGTGAGGGCAGGTACCGCACTGTTCGATGCGGAATGTCTCAAGGAGGCTTGGTTCAATGCATGTCTGCACAACAGCTGGAGAACAGGCATTCCTCCGATGCTGTTGATATTCGATGACAGATTCGAGATCGAATCGGTGGGGACGATTCCGTTCGGCCTTCCTCAGGAGGATTTCTTCGGAGGCAGGAGTATGCCTGTGAACGAATCCCTTTACAATCTTGCCTCCTCGCTTGGATTCAACGAGCATGTTGGCCGCGGAGTTCCCCTTGTAACTGATAAATACGGCCGCAATACCGTACGCATAAAGTCCGGGACTGTGACCGTCACGATACCTTTCGCATTCGAACCCGCATGGGTGGCGGACAGGGAATGGACCGCTGAGTACGGTATGCCCGTCTCCCCGCAGGAAGAGGAGGTCCTCGATTATCTTCTATTCTACACCGATGCTAAACTGGCGGACATATCGGAGAATACTGGTCTCAATCTCTCTTCAGTGAAGAGAATTATCGTAAAACTGAAGTCCAAAGGACTGCTGGAGAACACCGGAACCAACCGCAACAGCATCTGGCAGGTAAGCTCCTCATACCGCCGCGATTGACTTCTAATCTTCTAATAAAGAAGTATGTTTTTAGGGAACCCAAAATGTATAATTCGAAATTCGTAGCAATCCTGTGAAATCAGTAAAAAGCGTAGAAAATGTTGTGAATTCCGTTATAGAATTCTTCGAAATGCTACGAAAATCGTAAAACTGATACTAAGGTTTATATTAAATGGGGGGTTCATGGGATTCGGTCAGTCTTATGGATACTGAAATCTGTTGGCACGGAAGAGGAGGCCAGGGTGTCGTTACCGCTAACGAAATCCTTGCCGAATCCGCCATATATTCCGGTAAGTACGTGAAAGCATTCCCCGAGTTCGGACCCGAGAGGATGGGTGCCCCCATCAGGGCATTCGCCAGGATCCAGGACACCCCCATCAGGGTGCACACCCAGGTCTACGAACCCGACATCGTTATCGTCATCGACCCCACCCTCATCGGAAAGGTCGACGTCGCGAAGGGACTGAAGAAGGGCGGTTTCATCCTCGCCAACTATGAGGGAACCCCCGCAGAGCTCCAGAAGGCCCTCGGCACCACCGCCGAGTGTCACGCGGTCAAGGCAAGCAAGATCGCCATCGAGGAGATCGGCAAGCCCCTGGTCAACACCGCCATGCTCGGAGCACTCATCAAGATCCGCCCCATCATCTCCTACAACGAGATGGAGGACCACATCACCGACAAGTTCACCGGTAAGCTTTCCGACAAGCTCATCGTGAAGAACCTTTCCGCCCTCAAGAGGGCCTACGACGAGGTGGAGTGAAATGGTTAACATAGCAAATTACAAGGACCTCGTTATCGGAAGCCGTGTCATCGAGCCCGGAAACTCCGAGAACTTCCACACCGGAGACTGGAGATCCATGGTCCCCGTCGTCGATTCATCTCTCTGCATCGACTGTCTCACCTGCTGGATCTACTGCCCTGACGACTGCGTCCTGGTCGAGAACGACCGCGTCGTCGGAATCAAGAACACTCACTGCAAGGGCTGCGGAATCTGTTCCAAGGTCTGCCCCAAGAAGGCCATCACCATGAAGGAGGACATCCAATGACCGCTAAAGCAGGAAAGGACCTCGCCATCAACGGAGACGGTGCAGTCGCTCTCGCATGGAAGCAGCTGAACCCCGATGTGTGCGCAGCCTACCCTATCACCCCTCAGACCATCATCGTCGAGGACTTCGCAAAGTACGTAGCGAACGGAGAGGTCGACACCGAGTTCGTCGACGTCGAGTCCGAGCACTCCGCTCTGACCCTCTGTACCACCTCCTCTGCCGCAGGCGCCAGGACCTTCACCGCAACCGCGTCCCAGGGTCTCGCCTACATGTGGGAGATGCTCCCCATCACCGCCGCCATGAGGGTACCTGTCATGATGGCAGTCGCCAACAGGACCGTCAGCGGACCTATCAACATCAACAACGACCACGGTGACGTCATGTCCGCCAGGGACACCGGATGGCTCTCCATCTTCAGCGAGAACGTCCAGGAGGCCTACGACATGAGCATCATCGGTCTCAAGATCGCCGAGAACCCCGAGGTTCAGCTTCCTGTCCTCGTCAACCTCGACGGTTTCATCCTTACCCACGCTATCGAGAGGATGACTCCCCTGGAGTCCCACGTCGTGAAGGAGTTCATCGGCCCCTTCAACCCCGTCCACCCTCTCCTCGATACCGACCACCCCACCACCCACAACCTGATGGACGGTCCCCTCTACTACTTCCCCCACAAGTACCAGATGGTCCTTGCGATGGAGAACGCACTCGGAGTCGCCAAGGACGTCTTTGCACAGTTCAAGGAGATCTCCGGCAGGGAGTACCACCTCGTCGAGGAATATATGTGCGATGATGCTGAATACGTCGCCATTGTCCTCGGATCCTCCTTCGGAACCATGAAGGAGGCAGTCGACAGGCTCAGGGCCGAGGGAATGAAGGTCGGAGTCGCCATGCCCCGCGTATACAGGCCGTGGCCAGCCGAGGAACTCGCCAAGCTCGTCAAGGGCAAGAAGGGAGTCCTCGTCATGGACAGGCACCTTTCCATCGGATCCTACGGACCCATGTACCCCGAGATCTGCGCCGCAGCCGCACAGAACGGAGCGATCCCTAAGATGTACAACTTCATCTACGGACTCGGAGGAGCCGACACCATGGTGTCTGACTTCATGAGCTGCTACAAGATGGTCGAGAGCGGTGTTGCTAAGCCCATCAACTTCGTGGGGGTGAAGGAATGAGCGGATTGTCACTCAAGGAACTGAACAACGAGATCCCCGTAAGGCTCGCCAGCGGTCACAGGCTCTGCGCAGGATGTGCGGAGTCTATCATCGCCAGGCAGATCCTGATGGGAACCGAGAAGGACGTCGCAGTATCCTGTTCCACCGGATGCTTCGAGGTCTCCACCACCATCTTCCCCTACACCTCCTGGAAGGTCCCCATGGTCCACACCGCCTTCGGAAACGGAGCAGCAGGTGCAGCCGGACTGGAGACTGCTTACAAGTCTCTCAAGAGGCAGGGCAAGATCGACAAGGACATCAAGTTCGTCAACTTCGCCGGAGACGGTGCTACCTACGATATCGGTCTCCAGGCACTTTCCGGAGCCATGGAGAGGGGACACGACATGCTGTTCGTCTGCTTCAACAACGAGGCATACATGAACACCGGAATCCAGAGGTCCTCCGCAACCGAGAAGGGAGCATCCACCACCACCTCCTGGAACGGTTCCGAGTCTTACGGAAAGAAGGAGTTCCCCAAGGACATGACTGCTGTCATGGTTGCCCACAACATCCCCTACGTCGCACAGGCCGCACCCCACGCATGGAGGGACATGGTCCAGAAGTCCCAGAAGGCCTTCAACTGCGGAGGTCCTTCCTTCATCAACGCCATCTCCCCTTGCCCCAGGGGTTGGAGGTTCGCATCCAGCGATACCATCTCCATCTCCAAGCTGGCAGTCGAGACCTGCGTCTGGCCTCTCTTCGAGGTCGAGAACGGTGAGTACCACCTCTCTCCCGAGTCCCAGAGGATCGCGGACGGAAAGGCGGAGAAGAAGCCCGTCACCGACTGGTTCGCTTCTCAGGGCAGGTTCAAGCACCTTATGGACGAGCGCTGGTCCGATGTCGTCGAGGATATCCAGATCGAGCTTGACCGCAGGTGGAACAAGCTCATCAAGCTCTCTGACATGTCTTCCGAGTGAAACTATAAAAGGGCCTGCCGTGGGCCCTAAACCACGGCAATTTTTCAACACCTGGGTCTTCGGATAAGACAGGTATTTTCCTGAATCCCTGTGAGTGATTCAGACAGTGAGCGAGTATAGAAGTGCTCCGAATACAGCACCCATCAGTGCTGTTGAAGCATTGTTGGTGTACTTCCCGATGTAACCGGGATTCTCCAGGGTAGCACCGAGCACACTATCCATGACGTTGCCGAACATTCCTGCTGCGACTACGATGAGGAATCTGATGTCTGGGACAGAGATAGGTTCGGTATTGAAGATGAAGAACCATCCGAGCAATGCGAATGCCAAGGTCCCGATGAATGCGGTTCCGAACCCGTAAAGGGAGACAGCTCCGTTGGGTCCCGGTTCCACCTGCTTGAAGGTGGTGATCATGTAGGTCTTCTTGGCCCAGATCCCGGTCTCGCTGGCGATGGTGTCCGAGGTGGAGACCGCTATCGAGGACAGGAATGCCACCGTCAGCAGGTCAGACGGCCTGAGGAAGAAGACTATCGCTATGACAACCGGTATGGTGCCGACGCCCAGGAGATTGAGGACGCTGCGCTCTCCTTTCTTTCCTTCCTGAAGGCCGAGTTCCATCTTCTCCTTGAGTTTCCATTTGGTTGCTATGAATGCCATCACCGGGAACATGAAGAAAGCGAGCACCCACCAGATGTTGGTGCAGAACCCGATGATCTCGGCCTGCGCGAAAGAAGTGACCGTGGCCCAGACGGTCATTAGGTTCTTCTTGTATGCGAAGAGGGCAAGTGCCAGAGGGAGTAAAATGACGAGGATTGTGTTTATCAGGGGATCCATCCGAGCACCGTCGTTTCCTGTTCAGCGTACCTTTTCAAGCAGCTTGGTGGCGTCTGCGATACACTGAGCGCGGTCGGTCTGGGGCAGGTACATGACCTTTCCCTGAGGGTAAAGCGTGACCTCCTTTCCCTCCCATTCGAAGACGAGGATCATATCGTCCTTCTCTTTGATCTTGCAGCCTTCCTTCTCGAGGATCTCGGCCGCATGATCGATATCGATATCCATGAGGTCCGCCGAAATGGCCATCAGGGCCTGTCCCCCGCAGAGGCGGGCAGTAGTGAACCTCATCTGAGAGACCTCAGGAGTTCTTCGGACCTGCGGTGGAAATCCTCCAGATCCGACATGTTCACGATCATGTAATCCGATAGTGCCAGCACCTCTCCGACACCCCACGAGAGTTCTCTCTTGTCCCTCTCGTCGAACTCGTCGGTGTTGTGCGGTGCATCGTCGCGTCCCCTCTTCACGAGCCTCTCATATCTCACTTCGGGGGAGGCATGGACGGCAACTATGGAAACGTCTCCGCCAAGCGACCTGAACGATCTGATTTCATCCATGCTGCGGCATCCATCGACGATGAAGAGGGCAATTCCCTTCATCCTGTCCATGGCGCGTTTGGCCCAGATATCCTTGCCGAAACGTTCCCTTTCCCTGCCGGCGAACTGTCCGACGGAGAGGCCCTCTGCCTCGGCACCGGACTCCGCATAGGTCTCCCTGACGACGTCGCCCATCCTGACGAACGGGACACCGGCCTTGATCCCTGCGGAGAGGAACTCCTCCTTGCCCGCTCCGGGCATACCGGTTACGACGATCATCCTCATGGGTATCAGATCAGGTTGTCCGAGATGTTCATCAGGATGCGGTCGCAGTAGACGCACCTGAGCTTGGGCGGGCAGCGTTCCTCGACCAGGAACCTGGGGGAAACGGGCTCGCCTTTGTTGGTGATGCAGTTGGGGTTGCTGCACTTGACGATTCCGGTGACGGACTCGTCGAGTTTCACGTTGAACTTCTCTGCGATGTAGTAGTCGCGGATGATGGAGATGGTGGCCTGGGGTGCGATCAGGGCAATCTTGCTGACGGTGATGGGGTCCAGTTCCATGTCCTCCAGCTTGACGATGTCCTTCCATTTCATGCCCGCCTTGTTGGTGGACACGTGGATTCCGATGCTGATACTGGAATCGATGTTGTTCTCGTTGACTCCCAGGATCTTCAGCACGTTGAGCGACTGACCGTCGGTGATGTGGTCGATGACGGTTCCGTTCCTGATCGGGGGGATTTTGATATCTTCAACTCTGTCTGCGGACATCACATTTCACCCCCCATCATGGCGCAGAGGATTGCCATCCTCACGGGGACTCCGTTGAACGCCTGCTGGAAGTATTTCGCATGGGGCGTGTTGTCGACCTCGGTGGCAATCTCGTTGACCCTGGGGAGAGGGTGCATGACACTGAGGTCATCTTTTGCCTCTCTCAGGATGGCATTGTCGATCCTGTATGTGCCAGCGACCTTCTGGTACTCGGAGGGGTCGGGGAATCTCTCCCTCTGGATCCTGGTGACGTAGAGGATATCCGCCTCGGGGATGGCGTCTTCCAGGATCGAGGTCTTCTTGGGGATGCATCCTTTCGCCTTCAGGTTGTCAACGATGTCCTCGGGCATCTGGAGGCTCTCGGGTGCGACCAGGGTGAGTTTCACTCCGAACATGGTCAGGGCCTGGGCGAGGGTGTGTACGGTCCTTCCGTACTTCAGGTCGCCGACCAGGGCCACGTTGAGTCCGTCAAGGGTGCCTTTGGCCTGTTTCATGGTGAAGAGGTCAAGGAGCATCTGGGTGGGATGGGAACCGGCTCCGTCGCCGGCGTTGATGACAGGTTTATCCGAAACATCGGCCGCAAGCCTGGCAGCTCCCTCGTAGGGATGCCTGAGGACAATGCAGTCACAGTACGCATCCACCATCCTGATGGTGTCCGCCAGGGTCTCTCCCTTGGCAATCGAGGTCATAGACATCTCGCTGACATCCATGACATGGCATCCCAGCCTGTATGCGGCGCTCTCGAAGGAGAGCTTGGTGCGGGTGGAAGGCTCGAAGAAGAGATTGGCCATGATCTTGCCGTCCAGGGCGCGTTTGGTCTTCTCCCCTTTTGCGTAAGGAACCATTTCCTTTGAGAGGTCAAGAATGTATTCGATCTGCTCCCTGTTAAGGTCGCGGATAGATACCAGGTCCTTGTTTGTGAAATCCATAATGGAGGAACGCAACCATAGCGTTTATAGATTCACATGCGGGCGTGCGGGCGCACGCACACCCCTTATATAATGCAGCCGAATAGACCCGATTATGTTGGACGTCGTGAGCAGGTCTCAACGCGGAAGGATATGCGAGTACAGGAAGGGAGAGGGCCTCCTCAGAACTCCTGCGGTTCTCAGGTGCGACGGAGAAGGCGACAGCTGCATCTCCGTCGGAGAGAACGGAAGGGTTGTGCGCATACTCGGTACCGAGATCTCCGTGGATCCCGAGATCCTGACGTCCGCCTCGTCCGGTGTTTCCTGTCAGCCCATGACCAAGGACGGCATCGCCGTCCTCAGGCTTCCTGTCACCGGGGAGGAACTCATCCCCGATGATGCGGAGGTCGTCGTGATCCCCAACGGTTTCGAGATCAAGACCAACTTCAGGACCATGGTCGATCAGATCATCAAGGTCCGCAGGGCAGCCGGTTACGGCAGGCTCGTCTGCATCCTCGGAATCGCGGAACCCGCCAATCTGGCACTTCTCGCATACATGGGAATCGACGTGGTCGATGACGGCTACGCCCGTGCGGCCGGTGTGAACGGATTCTCCCTAATCCCCGAGGGAATGCTCAGCGGAAACGACGACTATTCCGCCGCCAACTGTGCAGAGATGGAGAGGGAACTTTCCAAGATCCATACGTTCATTGCAGCCGGCAGGCTCAGGGAGCTCGTCGATCAGAGGTCGTTCTCCTCTGCCGAGGAAGTAGCAGTCCTCAGGCTGTTCGACGATATCGGTTACGAATATCAGGAGGAGGCATGCACCATCGCCGGAGGCAGGTTCTCCTGCAACACCACTCAGGCTCTCCGCCGCCCCGACGTGGCCAGATACCAGAAGACCCTGTCGGAGCGCTACGTGCCTCCGGAACACAAGAAGGTCCTCCTTCTGCTGCCCTGTTCCGCTAAGAAACCCTATCATATCTCCAAGAGCCACAAGCTCTTCTCACAAGCAATACACACGGCACAGCACGACACCCTCGTTCACGAGGTCATCGTCACATCCCCTCTGGGTATTGTGCCCCGCGAGCTCGACGCATTCTATCCTGCCAACTCCTATGATATACCTGTCACCGGAGAGTGGAAGCCCGAGGAGAAGGAGACCATCCGCAGGATGCTCCGCGAACTCATGGAGAAGCACCACTACGAGAAGGTCGTGTGCCACCTCGGCGAGGATGCCGAACTGGTCAGAGAGGTATGTCCCGATATGGTCGAGACCGTAGTCGGAGACAACGTATCCCCCAAATCCCTGGAGAATCTCGACAAAGCCCTGAGGGAAGCCACCAAGGGCATGAAACCCTCCAAATGGGACGACGACCGCACCGAATCCGTGCGTGCAGCACTGTCATTCCAGTTCGGAAATGATGTCGCCAAGGCACTCATCGATGAGAATACGGTCACCATGGGCAAATACCCCTATTGGAAGATCTTCCGCAACGTGGACGGAAAGAAGGTCCAGCTGGGAATGATGTCCGCCGAGAGGGCCATGTTCTCCCTCACACCCGACGGAGGAGAAATCCTCATGAAGCTCGGAAGGAACGTGGTGGAAATCACCGACTTCGAGATCAAGGGAAGTCTGTTCGCGGTAGGTGTCGTGAGTGCGGATCACCGTATCCGCATCGGGGACGATATCGTCGCTGTCTGCAACGGAAAGGTCAAAGGTGTCGGAGTGGCCGCCATGTCCGGTACCGAGATGGAGCAGATGAAGAGGGGAATCGCTGCCAAAATGAGGCATTATCATTGATTTTTGCTCCATAATAGGTGAAATTCTTACTTTCGGTCACTTTCGGTGACCTCCCCCTGTTTTCTTTAAATAGGCACAGTTGGATTGTCATTCAAGAGGAAAAACAGCATCCCCAATCGTGTTCTTCCTTGACCCGTACACTACCATCCAAACATCCATAGTCAGTACGGGTCCCCATCCCCTTTTTCAGAGGTTCTTGGTCGCGTGCTTGTAGTCCATCTGCATCGAAAGAAGGCTGACTATCAGTCCTGCCGCGAGGCAGACGAGACCGATGAGGAAATCGGTGACAGTGAATGATTTGATCACGTACCATGCGATGACCGCGATGGATCCGATGGTAAGTCCCAGGATAGCCATCATGGTCACCAGGTGATGATCCTCTAGGGCTCTGTGGATGACCTTCGAGAATCCGAGTGCTCCTGCGAGCAGTCCTAGAACCTAAGATGACGCAACAAGTAGCACTAGACTTTTGAAACCTTGATTTCCTAAGAGTTTTCTTAGAGTTTTTCTATCTTTTCTTTTATTTTCGATTGTTTTTCATTGAAAAACAACCAGTATTTTCGAATCGTTCCCAGTTTTCTGCTCCGATAATTTTTAATTGTCTAGTGCTATGTAGCACTAGATTGGGATGACATTCATAAGGGTTCAGAAAGGGCGGAAAGATGCCGCGGGGAATTATATCGGCGGCAGTGCATCGTTGGTCAACAGTCACTATCAACCCGAGCTGGATAATCCCTACAAACAGGAGCTCGTGGAAAGTTTAGGGAAAATCATATTTCTTGATTCTGATCGTAAAAAAGGTACGTTTCTTTCAAAAACCCGCGGTTTAGTGGAATATGATGTGGATTCCGGTCTTTTCAGATCAGTTTCAGACCCTTCCTTCAAGGAAGAATTCTGTGATTTCCGTCCGTCCGAGACCGTATTCGGAGATTCATATGCGGTTCTTGAAATGATGAAATCCTCTGGTATGATCGGTATTCTCAACAACATTTCGAAAAATGAGTTCTTTGCGGAGAAACTGTTGTGTCACACCGTATATGAGGTTCTGAAAAACGGCACTAAGATTACCTGCGACCGTTTCATAGAACGTTCATTCCTGTCCTCCGTGCTCCAACTCCGCCCCCAATCCCTGCGTACCGACAGTGAGTATTTCAAAAAAATGGGAGAATTCGACACCAGGAAGCATTTTTTCAGGGAATTCGTGCAGCTTATGAGGAAGAGGAATCCCGATTTCGGTACCGCATGCTATGTGGATTCGACTCCTTTGGACAATGCGATCAGGAATCTTCCCACCAACAGACTGTGCTCTCACGGTCTGGACTCAGTCGGAGTGCAGACCCGTTTGGCCCTGGTGCTGGATCGGGCCACGGGACTGCCTGTCTGGTATGATATTTTTCCGGGAAACGTTCCCGATGTCTCCACTGTCGATAGGATTTCCGCGGATGTCGGCGAGTATCTAGGCATCCAGATCTCAGATCTCGTACTCGATGCGGGGTATGTCAGGAAGGAATTGGTATCCAGATACCGTATCGGCAGCTCGGAAAAATCCCTGATCGCCCGCATGCCCGACCGTCATGGGTATGGAGTGAAGACGATTTTTGCCAAATACCGCAATCAATTCTCCAACGGTAAGTACCATTTCGTAAGGGAAAATCACACTTATTTCGGAAAAAAGCATCTTCATAAGGTGTTCGGACACGAGGTTTTTGCCTACGTGTATCTCGACAACGAGAATGCGGATGCGGCATTCCGCGACTACATGTCGGAAAACAAGGAAGAATATGACAAGATGGGTATGGGCGAGAAGAACTGGGTGAGGTATCGCGGCGGATTTTTCATCCTGATATCCAATCTGGATAAGACTCCGGCGGAGATCCTTGATGATTATTTCGGGAGAGCCTTCATCGAAACCGTGTTCAAGACAGAAAAGGAGTATCTGAAGTTGCTTCCGCTCTGCAAAAATAATGAAGATACAGTCAACGGAAAGATTCTGCAGGACGTCATCAGCACCATAGTTTACATGGGAATCCGTTCGAAATGCAGACAATCCGGACGTTCGGTTTCGGATATTTTATGGGATTTGCAGTACCTGAAAGCGGTCAGACGTTCTGACGGAACATTACATATGTCGATATATAACAAACAGGCCCGTGAAGTTTTGGAATTGTTCGGCGTAAATCCTGTTCAAATTATCAAGTCTGGCACATATAGGAATTCATTAATTTTCCAAAAATAATAATATTTAAATATTTTCATTTAGAAACCCATCCAAAACTACATTTATATATAAAGTTGGATGTATATTCTAACGTGGTCGAGGGCACATAATGACCCTCCCTGCAAGCTGGTCCGAGGGCGGATCGGCCGTCCGATCCGCACAAGGCGGATCAGGAGGAATGTCAAATGAAAAGTATGAATCAAGTTAGTATTGCAAGTGGAAAATCTAGTGCTACTTCTGGTGGCATCGTAGGCTAGAAGAATGGGGGTCAGCAGGAAGAAGTCGAGGTCGGAGATGGCGGCGGTGAATGTGGACATGAGTCCCAGCACAAGCAGCACGGTGGAGTGGCTGAGTCCGGGTAGGATCGCGGATATGGCGAAGATGACTCCTACTCCGATCATGATGATGAATCCCGTGGCGTTGTGCTCGATGGTGACATCTCCGGTCTGTCCGACGGCATCGAGGACGATCATGAGCAGGGTGACTGCAAGACCGACAGCGAATGCTATGCAGCAGTCTTTTCCGAAGAGCCCCTTCCTGCTCGTCTTGGCATCCTGGTTCGCGGTCCTCACCAGAAGGGGAATCTGACCGATGATGAGTCCGATGAAGAACATCAGGCATTCGACGGGGTAATCGTCTAGGGCATGATTCAGGACCTTGGCGCATATCAACGTACCGAGGGCGAATCCCAGGAGGACCACGATGATGAATTTGATATCCTTGATGAGATAGACCCTGAGTTTGGCGAGATCCCTGATGAGGCGCTCGTAAACTCCGAATACGACCGCGAGGGTGGCACCGCTGAGTCCGGGAAGCATGGAGCCGATCCCGATGATGATGAATGTTATGAAGTTCTTAACAGCGGTGTACGCGGATGTCATCGTTCCCGCATTCGGCTTCTTTAATAAAATGGTTAGGGGGCACGGCCCCCTGTGTTCATTCGCTTCCGGCGGATTCGGAGTATCTGAGCATGCAGCCTTCGGAACCGTATTCCTCGCACTTGCATTCGCGGTAGAGACAGGGTCTCTCCCTCTTGACGAATTCGTCGGCGGCCTCCATGGTCAGGGTCTTTCCCCTGAGTTCGGGATAGGTGGTCGTCCACGTGTTCTTGCTGGTGTCGAAGGTCCACGTGAAGTTGTCCCAGTCAGCCGTTCCCTCCGCCTCCCCGTGGTTGTAGATGTAGTACGAGTAGGGGTGGGGACGGCCGTCCATGATGGTGGTGACGAAGTTGCACATGAGGCTGTGGATCCCGTTGTGCTCGCCCCGGCGGACCAGGTCGTTCAGTACTTTGATGGCTCTCAGTCCGCACCAGTGTCCGTAGAAGGACGGGGTGTGGTCGGTGCCGTCGGTGATGTCGACTACGATGCGGTCGCCCATCAGGTATCCCTCCAGAGGATATCTGCGGGTATCTTTTCCTTAGGATACGTTGCAGTTTCCATGGATGGTATTTCGGCGAATGGATAGTTATAACCGGCATGCTAACTGTAGCCTGCATATCGAAAAAAGTAAATTGGTTTGAACCTGGCACATCTCCTTCCGATGTACCAGGTTTCGGGTTTCAATCGGTCTTGACACGTGCGACGTACACGGGACAGTGAGCGAATCTGACAAGCTTCTCGGAGACACTTCCGAGCATCAGCCTGGCGAATCCGCTGCGGCCGAGATTTCCGCAGACGATGAGATCATAGTCCTTGGATATCTCCAACAGGCAGTGTGCTGGATTTCCGAAGGATTGAACCGTCGAGAGGGGGTAGCCCATCTCAGAGGCCTTGGCGACAGCATAGGCAAGGTTCTTGTCATTGGTCTCCTGAACCAGCTCCTTCTGATAGTTCATGCCCTCGTTCTTGGCGGCATCGAACACAGTCACCGCGGTCAGTTTTGCCCCGTACCTCTTGGCGAGGTCGATCGCATAGTCCACGGCAACCTTGTTGTTGTCACTTCCGTCCACTGCAACCATGATGTTCTGTATCATAATTAATAGACCGACATTCTGTTTTAATAAGGGTTGTCACGAACCGCATTTTTATACGTTTTTAAAAAGCCTATAAAAAGGCGGATTTCTCCGTAAAACACGGATTTGGATACATATCGTGTCCAACCTAGGTCAGTATTCGATGCCGGCACGCGCTTGGATCCCGCGGTCGTAGGGGTGCTTGACCAATCCCATTTCTGTCACATAATCCGCATATTCTTCCAAAGCGGGAGTGATGCCGCGGCCGGTCATGACTACCTCAATGTGTTCCGGTCTCGACTTCAAAGCTTCTATGAGTTCGGTATCGGTGATCAGTTTCATGCGAACCGCGTTGACGGCCTCATCCATCACGACCACATCATACTTTCCGGTGGACATCAGGTCAAGAGTCCTGTCAAGCGCTGAGTGTGCTGCATCGATATCCTCCTGTTTGGGATTCTTAGAAACGAAATGATCCAAACCGAGGCAGAGCAGTTCCACGTTGGGGAATTTGCCGCAGGCCAGCTGTTCGCCGTAGCCGTCGGACGGTTTCAGGAATTGGACGATGAGGACGTTGAGTCCCCTGCCTGCTGCACGGAAAGCAAGTCCGAAGGCCGCGGTGGTCTTCCCCTTGCCGTTACCCGTGTAGATATGAACCAAACCCAATTCGTTCCTGACTTCAGCGAGGCCGCTCATGAGGGTAAACAGGAGGTGTAACAATAACTATCCTACGGCGAATCACATCTTGCTGAAGGCATCGAGCTTAGCAAGGTCGAGCGGATTCACCGAAGATTTCATGGATGATGCGTTTTCCATGTCCTTCATGCAGATGACCTCATCTCTGTCGCTGTCGATGGATCTCTTGATGGCGGACAGTTTGAGTCTGTTGCAGAACTCGGTGACATCGGCTGCGTTGAACCCGTCGGTGATCTCCGCAGCCTTTCCATAATCGAAGTCAGGTGCTACGGGCAGACCATCCAGGCAGTTCCTGACTATCTGTTCCCTCGCCTCCGTGTCGGGCAGGGAGACATAGATCCTCCTGTTGAAACGGCCCGGACGCAGCAGGGCGCTGTCGATGGTCCAGGGCATGTTGGTGGCCGCGAGGACCAGCAGCGTACCCTCGTTTTTCTCGAATCCCTGCATCTGTGCCAGCAGTTCTGATAAGAGCTTGTCCGACCAGGGCTGGAGGTCGTTTCCCCTGGCACGGCCGATGACCTCGAACTCGTCGAAGAAGATGACCGATACCGGGAGCGAACGGGCGGCTTTGAACAGTTTCTTGACGTTCTGCTCACTCTCTCCCACATATTTGGAGATGAGATCGGACCCCTTCACCGAGAAGAAGGCGGCGTCGACTTCCGTAGCAATCGCTTGTGCCAGCATGGTCTTTCCTGTGCCTGGGGGGCCGTATAGCAGGACACCTCCGCCGGATTCCATTCCGAAGCGTCTGTACAGGTCCGCTCTCTTGAACGGTGTGATGATGAGTTCGCGGATGGCTTCCTTCACATCCTCCAGTCCGGCGATATCTGCAAAGGTGACGCCTGTGTCCATCACCGGACGGTATTTGCTGAAAACGGGATTCTTGGGATCGAATGTCTGGGTCATGCTGATGACAGGGATCTCCGCCGGTTCGCCTTCCCTCCTGGCAACGGCGATGAGCTCGTTGCTTCCTTCCTCTTTCTCGTAGATCCCTCCGGGAACGTCGGCCAGTTTGAGCGGGTTGTTGTTCTCATCGAGGAAGGTGCAGGTGAAGCAGCTTACCCCGAGTTTGGTACTTGGCGCTATGGAAATGTGGCGAAGGGCGCGACAGTATCCGAACGACCAGATCCCGGCACTTTTCAATGAATCGGGAAGCACCAGTTCCTCCAGAGAGGAACACATGAGGAAAGCATAGTTGGCAATTTCCCTCAGGCCTTCAGAGAAGGTTACGGATTGGAGCGAGGAACAGTATGCGAACGCGTTGTGGCAGACCGTCTCCACCGAAGCGGGGATGACCACCTTGCGCAGCTGGGTAAAACCTTTGAATGCTTCCTGACCGATAGATATGACCTTAAGTTCGCTTACAGATTCGGGTATATCCACAAAGTCACGGTCAGTACCCTTCACTAGAGAAAGTCCTCCCACAGTGTTCTCATATTGCATTCCGTCGTATTCCATGGTTCTCCCTGCAGAAGCTATCCGAAGACAGTATAAAAACTGGGCGAGATTTTTGTACCCTATCTAGATACTGTGTCCGTGAAGAAGTGCATCCTCTACGACAGCAACACCGGCAACACGCGTGCCATGGCAGAGGCTATTTTCGACGGGGCAAAGGAATCCGGAGCGGAAGTATCCATCTCCAAGGTGACCGAAGCAGACATAGATGCTGCCCTGTCCTGTGACATTCTCTATCTCGGTTGTCCCGCCATGGGCGTCGAGATGGTGGGGGACGGACAAACCGATTTCATGGCGGAGGTCAGGATGCGTTTCCAGGGCAAGAAGGTGGCAATCTTCGGTTCCTGTGCCCACGGGGAAGGTATCTGGCTGAGGGGCTGGTCCTCGAAGCTGAAAGCATACGGGGCCACCGTCGTTAATTGGCCCGGACTGATGTGCAAAGGACACCCTGACGAAGAATCCCTTGAGAGATGCAGGGCCTTGGGTGCTGACGAGTTCCTGTGAATGTTAAATCGTAGCACCGTATCTACAATTCGAGAGTGCCCCAATGATCGTCCAATACTGGTCCGACTTCCTATGCCCGTTCTGCTACATCGCCGCTACCCGGATGAAGAAGGCGCTGAAGGAACTTGAATTGGAAGAGGAGACCAAGGTCGTGTTCAGAGCATTCGAACTGTACCCAACCGCCAAGAAGGAGCCTCACCGCAATATCGTCGACGCCTTCGCCCGCCACTATGGAATGACCCCGGAACAGGCACAGCAGAGGGTCGATTACATCTGCGAGATGGGTCGTGGGGAGGGACTCGTTTTCAATTACGGCACCGCCTACAACACCAATTCGTTCGATGCCCTCAGATTGGCCAAGCTGGCACAGTCGAAAGGCAACGATTTCGGGAACGTCTTCATCGAGAGGATGTACAAGGCCTTCTTCGAGGAGAACATCATCGTCGCCGACCATGACGCACTGACGAAAGTGGCCGTCGAAGTGGGAATGGATCCCGCCGAGGTGAAGGAGGTCCTGGAAGGAGACAGGTATGCCATGGAAGTCAGGCGCGACGAGTCCGAGGCACAGATGTACGGCATCTCCGCAGTCCCGTTCTTCGTGATCAACGACAAGTACGGCATCCCTGGTGCGGTCGACACCAAGGATTTCAAGAGGATCCTCATGAAAGCGTATGCTGAGGAGGAGCAGGATTCCAATGTCTCGGGAATGGTGTGTGGGCCGGATGGCTGTCATCCTGCTGACAAAGAGTGATCATCTCTCAAGTTCCAGCAGACTCTTTTTGAGATCCTCTCCGAAGGCGTAACCGCCGATACTGCCGTCCGATCTGATGACTCTGTGGCAGGGGATTATGATTGCAATCGGGTTTCTGCCCACGGCATTCCCAACGGCCTGAGCGGACATCCTGCTGTTGTTTTCTGCGAGTTTCTTCGCGATATCGCCGTAGGAGCATGTGCTTCCGTAAGGTACCTTGGAAATCAGTTCCCAGACCCGTTTCTGGAACTCTGTGCCGTGGAGTTTCATCTTCGGCAGGAAATCCGGTTCGCTGCCGGAAAAATAGGTATCCAGCCATCTCACGGTATCGGTTACTACCTCAGTATCGAGATCATCTGATGATTCTTCGTCCCGGAGGTCTGTGAACACCAGCTCCGTCAGGGCCCCGTTACGGCAGGTGAGCCTGATGAGGCCCAACGGGGAATCGTAGAAGTGTACCGACACCATGGAACCGAATCGGTGCGGGACTATATCATCCCCGCGAACCTATTAAGAATCCGATATCAGTATCCCGCATCATGTCATGGAGGACGGATTACAAGGACACGGACGAACTGAGATTTTTCACCGAACTCACACAGGTTCCTCGTCCTTCGGGTCATCTCGACCGTATCCGTGCTTTCCTGACGGATTTCGCTGAATCCAACGGCCTCGAGCATGAGGCAGACGATGCAGGCAACCTCCTCATTCGCAGGAAGGGTACCGGCAGGACCATAGTCCTTCAGGGTCATATGGACATCGTGGCGACCTGCAGTTCCGGGATGGAATTCGATTTCGAGAACGTCCCCTTGGACACCTACATCGAAGACGGATGGATGCACGCCCGCGGCACCACCCTCGGAGGCGATGACGGCGGAGGTCTGGCACTTATGATGTGTGCCCTTACTGACCCTGCCTTGGAAGGTATCGATCTCGAATGTCTTTTCACCGCTGATGAGGAAGTGGGACTCATGGGTGCCCTCGGAATGAAGGAGGGTTGGCTGTCCGGCCGCGTGCTCATAAATCTCGACAGCGAGGACATCAGGGAGATCACCATCGGCAGTGCCGGTTCGGCGGATGTGGAAGCTGTCTTCCCCTTCACGTCCGAAGAGGACTCCAACAAAGCATACAGGGTGGAGATCAGCGGTCTCAGGGGAGGTCATTCCGCAGGGGAGATCGACCGCGACCGTGGAAACGCCATCCTGATCGTGGCCGAGTTCCTGAGGAGGATGAGAGGTGTCAGGATAGCTTCCTTTAAAGGAGGGTCGGCGTCCAATGTGATCCCCATGTCCGCTTCCGCTCTCTTCACAGCTCCCGACGGATGTTCCGTCGACAGGATTTTCGAGGAGTACAGCGCAGGCTGCGTGAACCTGCTGGAGGAACCGGATTATGTGTTCACCCTCAGGCCCTCCGAATGTACCGAATCCTGGAACCAGGAGGATTCCTCTGCATACCTCGATTGCATAGTATCGTGCCCCAACGGTGTCTTCGAGAGGGACGAGTACGGGGTGAAGACCTCTTCGAATCTGGGTATTGCGGATCAGGGCAGGATAGTAGCGAAACCCCGCAGTTCGGATTTCGCCGCCCTCAGGAAGCTGATCTCCAACCAGTCGGAGCTGTTCCGTTCCCGCGGAGCTACCGTGGAGGATCCCGTTGCATTCCCCGCATGGAAGGAGAGCGATGACAGCGAACTGGTGAAACTTGCCTCCGACACCTACAGGGATTACTTCGGATGCGAGCCCCGTGTGGTAGTCACCCACGGAGGATTGGAATCGAGCACCATCAAGGACAAGCACCCCGGCATGGAGGCGATCTCCATCGGACCGACGGTTCTGGGTGCCCACACTCCTGACGAGAAGATCGACCTCAGAACGCTGACAGAGGCGAAAGGATACCTGTTCGAGCTGATACACAGACTGTCCGAATGAGCGATGCTTTTATGTGTAGTCTGCTATTCTGAATCCAGAGGAATAAAAATGGCAGCAACCGCCCTTTGTGAGAACTGCACCCTGAACATACACTATGTTGTATGCCGCACCTGCTACAAACAGTACGATATCGATGCCAAGAACTGTCCCAAATGCGGAGAGCCCAACTATCAGCTCTGCCCCCGCTGCTGGACCTCGTTCAAGCTCGCTTAAACCCGGACGGGGTCATACCCCTCCTTTTTCCTTTCTTGTTCTTTTCGGGAAAAATCCCAATTTTTCACTTGTGAAAGATTGAATACACGACTGATTGAATCGAATCAGATTGAAATTAAAAGAAAAATAAAACCCGGGTTGCCCCGGGTAAGGATTGTTTCACTCCTCGATTGCGTCGGAGTTGCACTCATCGATACAGGCTCCGCAGTCGACGCATTTGGATTCGTCGATGACTGCGATGTCGTCGATGGTGATTGCTTCCTGGGGGCATGCGTCTGCGCATGCACCGCAAGCGACACAGTTCTCTGCGATGATCTTAGGCATGTTTTACACCTCGATTTCAGTTCTCGATTGCCTCGGAGGGGCACTCGTCCACACAGGCTCCGCAGTCGACGCATTTGGATTCGTCGATGACTGCGACGTCGTCTACAGTGATGGCGCTCTCAGGGCACGCATCGGCGCATGCACCGCATGCTACACAGTTGTCAGCAATGACTTTTGGCATATTTCAAATAAAATTGAATTGAGTATTTAACCCTTTTTTCATTTAGTGAACCCTAACCTTTTTAGCATCGCGGATTTGGTGATAATTCCGACCAAAATGTCAAAATATGTGTCATTTCCAGGAGCATATGGTGCGAAATCCCTTAATTACGGTTGTCGATGGGTCAGCTATGTATTTGACCAAAGACGAGCAGGCGATCCTCGACGGAGAGCAGGGCGCCGGTGCTCAGAAGGCCATGGAACTCGTCACCGCACTAGGTAAGATCTACGGTGCTGACAGTCTTGTAGACATAACTTCCGCACATCTTTCCGGCGCATCATATAAGACGATTGGCGAGGGCGGACTCAAGTATCTTTCCGATATGGTGGACGGAGGGGCCATGGTAGCCGTCCCCTCTACTCTGAATCCCGTCGGTATGGACCGCACTCGCTGGAAAGAGATGCACATCTCCCCTGAGTTCGCGGAGAAACAGCTGAAGATCATCGACCTTTACGGTAAGATGGGAATAAAGAAGACCTGTTCCTGCACCCCCTACATCGGCGACAACGTCCCTTCTCTCGGAGACCATGTCGCATGGGCGGAATCATCCGCATTATCCTTTGTTAATTCCTATATAGGTGCGAGGACCAACCGCGAGGGCGGTCCCGGAGCCCTTGCGGCCGCTATTCTTGGGAAGACCGCCAACTACGGTCTCCATCTCGACGAGAACAGGAAGCCCACCGTCGTCATCGATGTGGAGGACATGGGCGGTTCCGTCTTCGATTACTCCCTGCTCGGTCAGGCCGTCGGTATGAAGATGGGAAAAGGTGTCCCGTACTTCAGAGGCATCGACCCCACCGTGGAGGATGCCAAGACCCTCAGTGCGGCCATGGCGGCGGCAGGTTCCGTTGCATTATGGCATGCGGAAGGCTGCACCCCCGAAGCGGGAGGATTCGATGTCTCCGGTCTCGAGCACATAACCATCGGCAAGAAAGAGAGGCAGGCCGCCTACGAGAAGCTGAACACCGTGGACGATGTGCAGCTGATCGCCATCGGATGCCCCCACCTAACTCCCAAGGAGATGCACGATATCGCAGCCATGCTCAAAGGCAAGGAGAAGAGGAACAAGGACGTGGAGATATGGTTCTGCACCTCCGAGTCCGTCAGGGCGCAGTGTCCCGAGGATGTCGCAGTGATGGAGAAGTTCGGACCCGTGCTCGCGGATACCTGCATGGTGGTCGCCCCCATCGAAGGCGTCTTCCAGAGGACCGCCACCAACTCCGCCAAGGCAGGCAACTACCTGCCCACCCTGTGCTCGCAGAAAGTGAAGTTCGCAGAGATCTCCGATCTCCTGAAGGTGATAGAATGATCATGAGAGGACGTGCCATCTCCCCCGGATATGCGGAGGGGGAGGCGATCACCTACGGAGAGGCATTCAGCTTCCTCGGAGGAGTCGACGGAAAGACCGGTAAGTTCAATGTCAGGGATGGTACCATCGACGGCAAGGTGTTCCTGTTCCCCAACGGTAAGGGTTCCACCGTCGGTTCCTATGTCGTATATGATCTGAAGGTCCAGGGACACTGTCCCGCAGCACTCGTGAACAAGAGTGCGGAGACCATCGTCACCACCGGTGCCGTGATCTCATCCGTGCCCATGGTGGACAACATCGACGTCTCCCTCGTGAGGGACGGAGACATCGTGGCTGTCGACGGCAGTAAGGGATACATCGAAATCAAGAACGTGAAGGAAGTGGACATCGTCTCCTCCATGATCGTGGTCGACGGGAAATTCCTGATGCTCCACCGCCCCGAGGATGCCCATTCCTACCCGGGCAAATGGTCCCTGGTATCCGGCCATGTCGAGTACGGGGAGTCAGCTTCCGAGACCTCCAGGAGGGAGATCATGGAAGAGACCCAGATCCCTGTCGGTTATCCCGACGAGGAGCTTCCCGTGTTCCGCGTGAGGGAAGGCAGCACCGTCTACAATGTGCATCCCTTCGTCTACAGGCTGAAGTCCGCCGAGGTGAAACTCAACGGAGAGAACACCGAGTTCAGGTGGCTCGCTCCCGAGGAGCTCGATACCTCCGTATGCGTGGACGGCGTCGACACCATCGTCAAAAACCTTTGAAACTCTTTGCCCCCAATAGGGGGCACATTTACCATTTTCCAATTGCTGGGTATGTGAAAAAATGAGGGGGATTGCTCCCCCTGTGAAAGGTTTCAGATCTTGGAGGAGGACACCCCGACGGTGATGACCTTTCCGTTAATCTCGAGGTCCTCCACGCGCTCGCCGGCGGGGGCGTCGGTGTAGGTGATCTGCTTGGCGCGGACTTCTCCGCAGATGTGTTCCTGCCAGACCTTGAAGAGCTCGACCAGGTGGTCTTCGGCCTTCACGTCGCAGAAGATGAACTCCTCGACGTTGAGCTTCATGTTCTTCCTCATCTGCTGGATAGCCCTGATGAGGTCCCTGCCCCAGCCCTCTGCCTCGATCTCGGGGGTGACGGTGGGGTCGATGAACAGCTCTCCCTCACCGAAGTCGACGGGTTCGACGTCGATGGGGGCTTTCTCGCCTGCTCCGAGGTAACCGATCTTCTTGATGTTGACCTGCTGTGCCAGGATGTCGTTGAAGACCTTCACCGCATCGTTGACGGAGACATCGGTTCCGTGGATGTAGACGGCATTGAGGGGCCACCTCTTCTTGCTGCCCATCTTCTCCCTCTCGCTGGCGACGACGGCGTTGATCTTCTGGACCAGTGCCATGCTGTGCTCGATGTCCTCGTCGATGAGGCTTGCGTCTCCCTTCTGCCAGTCCTCCATGTGGACGGTGAGTTTGCTGCCACCCATGGCGGAGTAGACCCTGTCGGTGATGTGAGGGCAGACGGGTGCCATGGCGACAGCCACGGACATGATGGCCCTGTAAAGGGTGAAGTATGCCGCGGTCTTGGCGTCGGTGGACTCCTCGTCCCAGCTCCTGTCCCTTACCAGGTGCAGGTACCAGCGGGAGAGGTCTTCCATGATGTAGTCGGTGAGGGCGCGTGCCACCTTGTGGAGCTCCCTGGTCTCGAGGGCTTCGGTAACGGCCATCTTCATCTTCTCGGTCCTGGAGAGCATCCACCTGTCCTCGTTGCTGAGGCTGGCCTTCATGTTCTCGAGGGTGTGGGCGGCGGGGTCGAAGCTGTCGAGCACCATGTACATGGAAGCGAAGTTGACTACGTTCCAATAGGTGTTGAGCACTTTCCACGCATCCTTGGGGCCGAGCTTCTGGAAGGAGGTGTCCTCCCAGGGTGCATTGGCCATGATCATGTAGTACCTGAGGGAATCGGCTCCGTACTGCTCGATGACCTCCTCGGGGGTCACGACGTTTCCGAGGGATTTGGACATCTTCCTTCCCTTGGAGTCGAGCATCCATCCGTGCATCATGACTTCGTCGTAAGGTGCCCTGTCGAAAGACACCACTCCGGCGGCGAGCTGGGTATAGAACCATCCGCGGGTCTGGTCGTGGGCTTCCACGATGAACCTCGGGGGCCACCATTTCTCGAACTCGTCCTTCTTGTGGGGGTAGCCGAGGTCGGCCCAGGAGGCGACTCCGGAGTCGAACCAGACATCGAGGACGTCGGGGACCCTGTGCATGGTCTTGCCGCACTTGGGGCACTTGAAGGTGACCTTGTCGATCCAGGGCCTGTGGGTGTCCATGCCCTCGGTGTAACCCTCTCCTTCCTTCAGCTCCTCGTACTGTCCGACGACCTTCTTGGTGCCGCAGGAGCACTCCCATACGGGAAGGGGGATTCCCCAGAACCTCTGCCTGGAGATGCACCAGTCTCTGGCGCCGTCGACCCAGTTCTTCTCTCTGCCGGAGCCGGCCCAGTCAGGGACCCATTTGACACGGTCGATCTCGGAGAGCATCTTGTCCTTAACCCTGGGGACATCGATGAACCACTGGCGGGTGTTCCTGTAGATGATGGGGGTCTTGCACCTCCAGCAGTGTCCGTACCTGTGCTTGATCTTGGATGTGTTGTAGAGCAGACCCTTCTCCTTGAGGTAGGCGATGACATCATCGTTGGTGGTCCTGACCTTCTTACCCTCCATCATGGGGAAGGCGTCGGTGAACCTTCCGGCCTCGTTAACAGGACAGAAGGGGATGAGGCCGTACCTCTTTCCGGTGTCGTAGTCGTCGGGTCCGAATCCGGGGGCGGTGTGGACGCATCCGGTGTTGTCCTTCTCGACGTATTCTGCATCGAGGACCCTGTAGGTGTACTCGGTCCTCTGGAGGGCGTCGCCGATCTCGAAGGGAGGCAGGTAGTGGGTGCCGACGAGGTCCTTTCCGTTCATCTCGGAGAGGATCTCGAAGGAGGTGTATCCTCCCGCTTTCATGACATACTCTGCCTGGGACTTCATGATGATGACGGTCTCGGAACCCGAGTCGCCGGACATCTTCACCTTGGCGTAGGTCTCGGCGGGGTGGACTGCCACGGCCATGTTGGACGGGAGGGTCCAGGGGGTGGTGGTCCAGATGAGGATGGAGACATCCTTCTCGTCCCTCAGGGGGAACCTGACCATGACGGAGGGGTCGGTCTCGTCGGAGTAGTCGATCTCCGCCTCGGCGAGTGCGGTCTCGCAGCGGGGACACCAGGTGACGACCCTGCTGGAATCCTTGAGGAGTCCCTTGTTGTAGGCCTGCTGAACGGCCCACCAGCCGGACTCCATGTAATCTAATTTGAGGGTCTGATAGGGCTTCTCCCAGTCCATCCATACACCGAGCTGTTTGAATGCCTCGGTCATGGTGCCGTGGAGGCCGTAAGCGAATTCCTGGCAGGTCTCGACGAACTTGTCGATTCCGATCTCCTCGATGATCTGTTTCTTGGAGTGCACCCCGATCTTCTTCTCGACCTGGACCTCGATGGGGAGTCCGTGCATGTCGAAACCGGGCTGGTCGCGGACATTGTATCCGTTCATCCTCCAGTACCTGATGAGGATGTCCTTGACGGTCTTGTTCATGGCCGTTCCGAGGTGGATGGAACCGGTGGTGTAGGGCGGTCCGTCGACGAAGTAGAAGTTTTCTCCGTCCTTCCTCATCTCTTTGGTCTTTTCATAAGCGTGCTCGGATTTCCAGAATTCCTGGATCTCCTTCTCCAACTTTGGAGCGGAATAACTGCCTTGGATCTGCTTTATCATCGCAATTCCTCAAATCCGGGGTTATCTTAACCGGATGTGAACCAGCGCATTGGGTCCGATTATATATAGACGCGCCCGCGGGAACTCATCTCGGAGCGCCTGGGATATGCCTGCCGGTTCTGCTCTCGAAGAGCTCCATGCCTATCGCTCCTGTCAGTATCAGTAGGGCGCCGAGCCATTGTTCGGAGTACAGGGATTCTCCCAGGAGCACCACTCCCGCCAGCAGGGCGGACAGCGGTTCCAGATATCCCCAGACCGAGATCGTCTGCGTGTGGAGCTTCGGTATGGTGGAGAAATACAGCAGGCATCCGAAGGCGGTATTGGCAAGACCCAGCACCAGTATCGGTAACCAATCATCCGACTGAACGGAAATTGTTGCACCGGATGTCGCCAGCGAATAGACGAGGACGGTGGCGAAGGCTGCCAGCAGCTGAATGGAGGAGTTCTCCAGACCGTCCACGCCGGTGACTTTCTTCCCGAACACCAGCATCGCGGCGTGCGCCAGTGCGGAACCGATACCGAGGAGATATCCCAGAGGGTCGACGTCTGAGCTTACGGATCTGATGCACATCAGGATGGCGCCGATTAGTACTGCGGCGAAACCTATGAGTCCGGGTGCGGTGAGCTTCTCCTTGAAGATTACGGGGGAGAGAATCAGCACCACGGCGGGTCCGCAGTAGTAGAGCATGGAGGAGATCCCTACACCTGCCAGGATGTATGCCTCGTAGAGGAAGATCCAGCTTATCCCCAGGGTGATCCCGGAACCGAGGACGTACAGCATCTGCCTCCTGTCCTCGGGCATGGTGAATCTCCTCCCGAGGATCACTGCAGTAATGGTAAGGGCAGAACCTCCGATGAGTGTCCTCAGCAGCACTATCTGGTTGCTGGGGAGGTCGATCTGGTTCGCTACCGCTCCGTTCGTACCGAACAGGACGAGGGAGAATAGGAACAGTGTGAAGGTTCTGTCAGTGTTGTTCACGATTTCGATGAATAAATCAGATGTATATGAATTAATTTATATCAAAAACAGATATATGTATTCGATAAACGGATGATATCATGGAAACAAACCTCCTGAAATACCTCGCATTCACCGAGATCGGGGAAGGGAAGAGTTTCACTGAAGCATCCGAGATTCTCGGTGTATCCCAATCCGGAATCAGCAGGATGATATCCGATCTGGAGACCGATTGGGGGTTCAGGCTTTTCGAGAGGGATCGCAACGGGGTCCAGCTCACTCGCGAGGGAAGCGCCCTCCTCCCTTATGCCAAGGCACTGTGTTCCGATTTCAAATCGCTGGAGAGTGCGGTCTCCGGTCTGAAGGACCCTTCCCGCGGACACCTGAGGATAGGGGTGTTCTCCAGTGTAGCCACATACTGGATTCCGAAGATAGTGTCCCGTTTCAAGGAGGATTACCCGGATGTCACCTACGATCTTCTCCTGGGGGATTATGCCGAACTGGAGGAATGGGTAGCCGAAGGGTCGGCCGATTTCGCATTCTCGCACAAACCCGCCTCCCCGGATTTGGATTGGGAACTGCTCGATATGGACGAGTATCTCGCGGTAATGAGAGACGATGACCCAATGGCCATGGAGGATTACTGTCCCGCCCATTGTCTGGAGGGGGTACCGTTCATGCTGCTGGAACGCGGAGGCAGGTCGGAGGTCGGGAACTATCTGGAGGAGAACCGCGTGCATCCCGATATCAGGTTCAGGACCTGGGACGATTATTCGGTAATGTCGATGGTCTCATCGGGTCTGGGTACCGGGGTGCTGCCCTCCCTGATTCTGAAGAACCTCCCTGACAGGGTGGTCACACGTCCCCTGAAACCCCCTCTTTTCAGAGAAATCGGTATCATAAGCAGAAAAGGACGTCCGCTCACGCCGGTGGCGGACAGATTCATGGATTATCTGAAGTACCGCTGATCAGCAGCCGGTTATGCGGCGGATGACGAGCGACGCCAACGTCATTCCGAAAATGGCAGGAACCGTCGGCAGGGATCCGAGGACACCCTTTCCGTGTTCGTCCCTCTTCTCCGTCTTCACCGTCACAGGCTCTGTGGAGTAGACGCAGGTCATATCGGAAGTGTCGACATCCCTCATCTGCTTCCTCAGCTGTGAAGCGAGGGGGCAGGTGTCGGTCTTCTTCAGGGTGGCGATGCGTACGGCCGAAGGATCGAAGTGCATGGCGGCACCCATCGAGGCGTAAACAGGGAGTCCCCTGTCCAATGCGGCCTTGTCGATCACCGCTTTGTTCCCGATGGTATCGATGGCATCCACGAGGATGTCCCAGTCGCCTTCGAGGATCATATCGACGTTATCGGTGGAGATGTACTCATCGATGCCTTCGATGTCTATGTCGGGATTGATGAGACGGGCTCTTTCGCATGCAACTTCCGATTTTATCCTGCCGACGGTTTCCGTGGTGCAGAGCACCTGACGGTTGAGATTGCTTTCAGAGAATACGTCCTTGTCTACTACGCGGAGTTTGCCGATACCTGCTCTCACGAGACCTTCAATCACGTATCCTCCGACGGCACCGCAGCCGCAAACGATAACTCTGGCTCTTCTGAGTTTTTCGATGCCGTCGTCTCCGACGAGGATGCGGGTGCGGTCATACATGGACTCCGTCATTGGATTGCTCTCCTTGCGTTCTCGAGCGTGATCCCGGCCAGTTCGTCGGGCTCGATCGACATGATATTTGTGAGCTCCGTGATAAATCCCTCCATTGTCGTGAACCCGCGGGGCGCGAACGGATAGTCAGTCTCCAGAAGCAATCTGTTACGGGGAATCTTTGCGACGAGTTCCTTCATATGCTCCTTCGATTTGGTGAGTATGCGGGGATTGACGCTGAAATAGCAGTTCAGGCCCGAGAATGGCGATATATCGGACTTGAACGAGTGTAGGATGATGCTTCTGCAGCCCCTCCCGTGCTGTTTCAGGAGGCGCACGATCTCTCCGTCGCATCCGATGTTGTGGATGTTCACCGAACGCCCGAAATCCGAGGCGAGGTCAACCTGTTCTGCGAATGCTTCAATCTGTTTTTCCATGTCGGGATGTTTGCTGTCGAGACCTATCTCCCCCACCTGTATTCCGGTGTCCGATTCGAGCAGGGAAACCAGTTCCTGCCTTGACGAATCATTCCATTCGCCGATGTGCCAGGGGTGGACTCCGCAGAACCTCACGACTTCCCCTTTGAGTCCGGGCAGAGCAGATTGCCATTCGGAAGGAACGGCGGAACAGGTGAAGAACAGATTGCCTTCGGAGATATCGGGATAACCCTGTCCGAACGCCCCATCCGCCAAATGGATGTGAGCGTCCGCGAACATCATCAGAACCACGAATCCAGGGATCTCTGGCGTCTCTTTGCTTCGGCTTCCTTGCGGGCCTTCTCGATTCTGTCGAGGGCGGAATTGACCCTGCCTGCATCGAAATCGTAGGAGACCAGCATGTCGACCACGGCCTGTCTGTCCACGGGTTTGTACTTGGTGTCGTACTCGGTGGAACCCTCGTAGTTCAGGAAGATGTCCCTGATCTGCTCGTAATCCGGAATCCTCTCGCCGATCTTGGTCATCACGGTCTCGAGGTCTCCGTTGTCCTTGATGAGTTTCAGAGCCTTCTTGGGTCCGATGCCCTTGATTCCCTGGTTGAAGTCGGTGCCGATGAGCATGCACATGTCAACCAGCTGCTCGCGGGTGATGCCCAGGGATGAAAGGAACTCGGAGGAGTCGATGCATTCGGTCTTGATCTCCCTGTAGATGTCCTTGCCGGGGACCTTCCTCCTTCCGGTGAGGGTCAGGTTCCTCACGAGTATGGGAGTCCCGAACAGCAGCGAGTCGAAATCCTGGGAGGCGGCCGCCCAGACGTCGTTGCGTCTGCACATAAATGCCGCTTCCTGCTCTCCGTCGGAAGGGGCCATTACCATGGGGAAGCCCATGTATCCGATGAGTTCCTTGGCGGATTCCCTGACCTCGGGGGTCATGCGGGAGGTCTGCTGTGCCTTGGTGAAAGCGGTCTTCATGTCCCCTCTCTCCACGGCCTTCTTCCATTCCTCCTCGGCCTTGTCCCTGCGCTGTTTCCTCTCTTCGAGAGTGGCCGCTTTCAGAGGATGCGGTTTCCCATCGAAGACGAAGATGGGTTCGATCCCGGACTCCACCAGGTTGGCCGTCCTGTACAGGAAACCTGAGAGGTGGGATGTGGTGCGGCCCTGTTTGTCGCACAGCGGGAATCCGTCGGGCTGACGGATGGCCGACATGAACTGATATGCTATGTTGTATGTGTCGACGGCGACCTTCTTTCCTCTGAGTTCCTCAAGTTCCAGGACCTTCGGTTCCACGATGTCTGAAAGGTTTACTCCCATGGGGATCACTCCGTGTCGGGACCGTATTTCTTCCAGAGGGAGATCTCGTCGGTCATGTCATCGAGTTTGAAGAGAGAACTTCCCGCCACCAAGACGGAGGCACCTGCATCAACGACCCTTTTGCCGGTCTCGCGGTTGATACCTCCGTCCACGGATATCTCGAGGTGGGGGTTGTGGGCGTTGGCCCATTCCCTGACGAAGGAGATCTTGGGGATGCAGTTCTCGTTAAACTTCTGTCCGCCGAATCCTGCCTTTACTGACATGATGAGCACCAGGTCCACTCTGTCAAGGTAGGGTTCGATGGCGGATACCGGGGTGTCGGGGTTGATGGTGATGCCTGCCTTCACTCCCGCATCTTTGATGAGCTTCAGTGCTTCGTCGGTGCTTCCGGAAGCCTCCTCGTGAACAGTGATGAGGTCCGCTCCGGCTTTGACGAAATCGCCGATGTACCTGGCCGGATCCTCGATCATCAGGTGGACGTCGAAGGGGAGTTCCGTACAGGGCCTCAGACATTTGATGACCGGTGCGCCGAAGGTAAGGTTGGGGACGAACATCCCGTCCATGACATCGAGGTGCACCCAGTCGGCTCCGTACATCTCGATACGGGAGATCTCCTCCCCTACCTTCGAAAAGTCGCATGAGAGCATCGACGGAGCTATTTTGGTCATGTGGGTGTATATGCGTACGTACGTTAAAATCTTTCACGGGACTAAGGATGATACATTTCAAATACTTTTGAAATATACCCTTTCACAGGTGAAATGGACACCATGCAGACAGGAACCAAATCCGGGGAACTCTATTCGCTGAAGCCCACCGAGGGCGTTCTGAATCTTCCTCCCGAGATGCAGGCCATCGTCAAGAGCAAAGGCGGCCTGAACATCCTTATCGAGCAGGTTCCTCCCGCAGAACTTTTCGAAGACGAAGCCGAGAGATTCAAGGCGCTGTCTTCTCCCGTCCGCATTCAGATCCTGCATGCCCTGGTGACCGCAGACCTCTGTCCCAGCATCCTGAAGAACATCACCGGGATGTCCGATTCGAAGCTGTCCTACCACCTCGAGATCCTGGAGCGCGCAGGGTTCATCGCCCACGAGCAGCGTCAGAAGTGGCGCATATATGTCATAACGGTCGAGGGAAGGAAGACGATAGGTCACGAAAGGCATCCTTCCGACATCCCGATTCTGTGATTCTGGGTCATTTCTGGAATGCCCGACATTATTATATGTCCGCTTGCCCATCAAGGTGGTATGTCCAGTACAGCAGGCCACGGTGCCAAAGTATCGATTTGCGACGTGAAGGGCTGCGAATGCGAGGCCGAGAGGTCCCTTAACCTCAAGCAGCTCCAGAAATGCAGTCTCGTTTTCAAGGGAGAGATCTCTCACAACGCTCACCTCTGCAAAGAGCACTACAAACAGTACAAGAAAGAGACGAAGACCTCCAGGGCCATCGACGCCGTTTACTGACGGTATCCAGATGTTCGATTACCTCTTCCTCGGAACCGGCGCGAGTGTCCCCTCGAGGGACCGTGCCCTGCCGTGCGTGGCCGTGAGGAAGGGCGGCGACATCATCCTTTTCGACTGCGGGGAAGGATCTCAGCGTCAGCTGATGATCTCCCGCTTCTCTTTCATGAAGATCCGCGGGATCTTCATAACCCATCTGCATGGGGACCATTTCTACGGGCTTCCCGGGCTTCTTCAGACCATGGGTATGTCCGGAAGGACCGATCCTCTGGTCGTCTGCGGTCCCGAGGGCTTCTCCGAGGCACTTTCGGTGTGCATGGATGTCTGCGAGGGAGAGATCGGATATCCTTTGGAGATGCACGATCTCCGTCCGGGGGATTCGATCTCGGTTGCAGGGATGACCGTGGAGGTGTTCGCCACCGAACATGGCATCAATTCCCAGGGATACGTTCTCAGGGACGGGCCCGCCAGGAAGATCGACACCGCCAAAGCTGAAGCGCTAGGTATCAAAGGCGAGGACTTCCGCAGGCTCGAGAACGGGGAGACGGTCAACGGAGTTCGTATGGCCGATATCTGCTTGCCTTCGGCCCCTGGCAATTCGGTCGCCTATACCGGCGATACCCGGAAGTGCCAGACAGTCATAGATGCGGTCAGAGGAGTGGATGTGCTCATCCATGAGAGCACCTATCTCAGCCCTGAGGAATCCAATGCGGAGGGGCATTTTCATTCCACCGCGAAGCAGGCTGCCGAGGTGGCCAAAGAGGCCGGCGTCGGGACCCTCATGCTCGTGCACGTGAGCAACCGCTACAAGGAACTGGGGCCTGTGATGGAAGAAGCTTCTGCCGTATTCCCCAACACCGTGGTGCCCAGGGACCTGGATTATTATATCTCCGTCAAGGACGGCGTCAGATTAGCTTGAGCAGGTCAGCCTTGGTGATTATACCGACAGGCTTACCTTTCCTCAGCACAAGGACGGCGCTGCAGTCGCTCATCATGGCGGTGACCGACGACATGGGCGTGTTCTCGTTGACCGACGGGAAATTGTCATCCATGATGGTGTGGATGGGCATATCCTTCAGTTCGTCCATGGTCTTGCCACTGCGCATCTTGTCGAAGATGATCTTCTCGGAGATGCTGCCCACCGGGGTGTCTCCCTTGAGAACAGGTAATTGGGACACTCCGCTGCTCCTCATGATCTCGGTAGCAGCACGGACCTTCTCGTTGCTTTGGATAGTGATAATCTCTTTAGTCGCCACTTCTGCCGCCGTGAGGTCGTGCTTGGAGTTCTTCGACATCTCTTCCAGGGTCTCGAAGAGCTTCACCACGGTCTCGTAACTGGCGGAGATGCGGTCCTTTTCAATCTTGGCGATGGTGCTCTGGCTGACCCCTGATTCCTTGGCAAGTTCGGTCTGCGTGATGTCCAATGCCTTCCTCATTCTGCGTATGTCGCTGGCGGGAGGGAATTTCATGCTTTAGAAATATTAAAATTCATATTTGAATATTTTTAACAGTTGTATTTATTAACGAGTATGACTAACAGGATAGTATCAGTCTTATCTTTATAAAGACCGAGAAGGGAAAACAATGGCAACAAAGAAGAAGAACATCTACGTGAACGGAATCAACCAGGTTCCCGTGCCCATGAGGCAGATCGAGATCGTCGAGAGGAAAGGAATCGGACACCCTGATTCCGTCGCCGACGGTGTCGCCGAGACTGTTTCCGAAGCGCTCTGTGCCATGTACAAGAGGGAGGTCGGACACGTCCTCCATCACAACACCGATCAGACCGAGGTCGTCGCAGGTATCTCCGCCCCCAAGTTCGGCGGAGGTAAGATCATCAAACCCGTCTACATCCTGATGGACGGACGTGCAACCACCTACATCGAGAACGGAAAGGAGAAGAAGTCCCTTCCTGTCGAGCCTACCGCACTCGAGGGCGTCAGGAAGTACCTGAAGAAGACCTATCCTAACCTCAACGTCGACACCGACGTCATTCTCGACACCAAGCTCGGAATGGGATCCGACGATCTTACCGGAGTTTACAAAGCATCCAACTACCTCTCCAACGACACCTCCTTCGGTGTCGGATTCGCGCCTTTTTCCATCACCGATACCCTTACCAAGGAGACCGAGGAATACATCAACGGCGCTATGAAGAAGAAAATCCCCGCCGCCGGACAGGACGTCAAGGTCATGTGCAGCCGTGTCGGAAAGAACATCACCATGACCGTCTGCTGTGCAATGGTCGACAAGTACATCGAGGACAAGGAAGCATACAAATCCATCATGGAGGAGATGAACAAGCTCGTCACCGAGAACGGCAACAAGATCATCGACAGGGCGAACGCAGACGTCAAGCTCAAGCTCGACCTCAACACCGGAGACGACTACAAGAGGGGAGTCTACTACCTCACCGTCACCGGACTGTCCCAGGAGATGGGAGACGACGGTTCCGTCGGCCGTGGAAACAGGTGCAACGGACTCATCACCCCCTTCAGGCCCATGTCCATGGAGGCTACCTCCGGTAAGAACCCCATCACCCACGTCGGAAAGATCTACAACGTCCTCTCCAACATCATCGCCCAGGACGTTGCCAAGAAGGTCAAAGCCGACGCCGAGATCCACGTGAGGCTCCTGTCCCAGATTGGACACACCATCTCCGATCCTCTGAACGCCAACATCGATATCATCACCCCCAACGCAGCCGACGACCCCAGGCTTCCCAAGTGGAAGGACGAGGCCTACTCCATCGCTGCCGACTGGCTCGACAACATCGACAAGGTGTCCGAGAAAATCATCGCCGGAAAGATCAAGACCTTCTGAGTCTGTCCGTTTCGGCGAAAATATAAAAACATATTAACCCGATTAAAACTCATCCAACTGCGGCCGGGAAACCGGCCGCAACCTTCCGAGGTACGATCATGAAAATCATGGATATCCCCGCATTTGGCCCTATGTTCCGTTTCAGCGATGCTAATGTCTACTATGCTCTCTACCTTCTTGCCGACGGCAAGAGATTGGGACGTAAGAGGCTCGCTGAACTCGTCGGCGTGGGCGAGGGAAGCATGCGCCGCATCCTCGAGAAGTTCCGCGACTGGAACTTCATTACCATCAAACAGACCGGTATCTCCATCACCAAAGCGGGACTGGTATTCCTTGATCAGATCCCCGTCAGGCTCATCGAAATCAAACTCAGCGAGGGCTCCACCGTGGGCGAGTTCTCCCAGGGCGTCATCGTATACGGTGTCGGCAACAAGATCGTGAACGGAATGGAGCAGCGTGACGCAGGAATCAAAGCGGGAGCCTTCGGATGCACCACCGTGGTCCTCCGCGAAGGCAAACTCCTGATTCCCCCGGACTGGAACCTCGACGAGCAGAGTCCCGAACTGGCACTGAAAATCCGCAAGGAGAGCGGAATCACCTCCGACGATGCGATTATCGTGGGCAGCGGGGCCACCAAGGTCGTAGCCATCGAGGCCGCCCTCAACGCAGCCTTCGAACTGCTCTGAACCGGGCCGTAAGATTCTCGGAAATCCTCCGTCAGCGTGAGCTATGGAGCGGTCTCCGCCAGATGTTCCAGACATCCGATTCCGCAATAGCGGTAGAATCCAATCCGTCTCCAGCGGGATCTTCTTCTGGGGTCGTATTGTGCGACCTTAACCCTTTTATAATAGCGGCCTATTGTTCGGGCGAGGAATAAGAAATGGCCCGTTTTAAAGAGGCTGAGCACAGGCTCCTTGAGAAGTCCGTCTGCATGAACTGCTATGCAACGAACCCCGCCAAGGCGTCCAAGTGCCGCAAATGCGGATACAGCAACCTTAGGCCCAAGGCAAAAGAGAGCAGGAAGCAGTAAGCTTACCTGTGCAGCTCTGCTGCGCCGAGGTTGCGGCGGGTATGTCCGATCATCGGACTCCCGCCCTACTTTTTTCAACACTTTTAGTTTGTACAGGATTTCTGTCTTTTCTTCCGAATGAAACGCGTGCGCGAGCTTTCGCGCGTACGTTTTTAGTAACAGAAATGAATGAACCCGACGAGTGATTCTCCGTGAAAGCACTAGTCATCGAGGACAGAACGGCAATGTCGCAGATGTTCTGCGGTATCATCGAGAGATTGGGTGTCGAGACCAAGGTGTCCCCCACCATCTCAGGAGCCCTCGAGGACCTGGAGCTATTCCAGCCTCAGATCGTAATTCTCGATACCTCTGTTCAGGAAGGTACCGGGATGTCCTTCCTTACTATGGTCACCCCTGTGGAAGAGGAGAAGGAAAGCAGGAAGGAGCGCAGGAAGAAGCTCGAGGGCGGACCCAGTATATTGGTCATCCGCACCGTTTACGAACTCGTCCCGACCGACTGTCCGTTCGTCAAGGCGAGTCTGGTCAGGCCGTTCACCGCCGAGCAGCTCACCGAGGCCATCAAACAGCTGATTCCCAAGGACCGTAAGAAGGACGTTCCCAAGCTGTTCGAAGAGGCGGAATCCACCAATCCCGAGGTCGAGCTGGCCCGCAGGGGCGTTTCCTACGGCGAATCATACATTTTCTTCGAGGAGAGACCCATCGTTATCCAGCAGACCGTGCAGGTGTTCGCCAACGCGGGATACGACATGATGCTGGTCACTTCGGTGAGGCCCAAGGTGGCCAGGGAGAGGTTCGGACTCGACAAGGGTGCCGAGGTATTCACCCTCACCGGTTACAACTTCCCGCTCGGCAAGATGATCCAAGCCGTGCAGGATTTCATCAATTCCAAGAAGGCTCCGCTGGTATCCATCGGCGATCTCGACAACATCATCGAGCACTGTGGAGTAGACATGACCCTCAGAGCGGTCCAACAGATCGTCTCCATGAGGAAGAAGAAGACTTTTACATTACTCATATCCGTGGACGGCGGTCTGCTGACGCAGAATGTCAGGGATCTGCTGACCGGGATGATGACCGAATACAAGATAGAATGAGGCATTGATATGGCAACAATCGAGAAAGTATGGGCAAGGGAAGTTCTGGACTCCAGGGGAAACCCCACCGTCGAGGCGGTCGTCACCGTGAACGGACATGAGATCTCCGCCATCGCACCCTCCGGCGCATCCACCGGAATGTGGGAGGCCCACGAGCTTCGCGACGGAGGCAAGAGGTACTCCGGCAAAGGCGTGCAGCAGGCAGTCGAGAACGTCCGCACCGAGATCGCCAAAGCCATCACCGGCATGGACCCCACCGACCAGAAGGGCATCGACGGCCTTCTCAACAAGATCGACGGCACCGACAACAAGAAGAAGCTCGGCGGCAACGCCACCACCGCAGTATCCTTCGCAGTGGCCAGGGCCGGAGCCATGGTCAGCAACCAGCAGATCTACGAGTACGTAGGAAAGGACCACGTGACCCTCCCCGTACCCATGTTCAACATCATCAACGGCGGAAAGCACGCTGGAGGCGACCTGAAGATCCAGGAATGCATGATCCTCCCCGTGGGAGCATCCAGTTTCTCCGAGTGCCTCAGGATGGCCACCGAGACCTACGCGTCCCTCAAATCCATCCTAAAGAAGAAATACGGAGTCAACGCCATCAACGTCGGCGACGAAGGAGGATTCGCACCCCCTGTCAACACCGTCGCAGAGGCATTCGACACCATCATGGCAGCCATTTCCGATGCGGGGTACGCACCCGGCAAGGACATCTACCTCGGAATGGACTGTGCTTCCTCCGAGTTCTATGACGACGAGAAGGGAACCTACGACGTGGACGGCATGACCCTCACCGGCGGAGAGCTCCTCGACCACTACAAGGGACTCATCAAGGATTATCCTCTCATCAGCATCGAGGATCCCTTCCAGGAGAACGACTTCAAGACCACCGCCGAATTCACCAAGGCCGTCGGAGCTCACTGCCAGATTGTGGGAGACGACCTTTTCGTCACCAACAGCAAGCGTCTCGCCATTGGAATCGAGGCGGGAGCCGCCAACGCCCTCCTCCTCAAGGTCAACCAGATCGGTACCCTCACCGAGGCTCAGGACGCACAGGAGATGAGCTACAAGAACGGCTACAAGGTCGTCGTCTCCCACAGGTCCGGAGAGTCCGAGGACACCACCATCGCCGATCTCTCCGTCGGATGGGGAACCGGACAGATCAAGACCGGTGCACCCTGCCGCGGCGAGAGGACCGCCAAGTACAACCGTCTCCTCAGGATCGAGGACAGGCTCGGCAGCAAGGCCGTCTTCCCCGGGAAGAAGGCACTCAGGTTCTGATCCGGATGTCAGAGAAGCTGTTCGTCGCGGATGAGAACGAGATCCGTCACGGGACCGTGATGGACGTCTACTTCGACCGTACCAAGAAGATCCTCGAGGCCAAGGGACTGTCCAAGGTGCAGGCCGTGGCCGAGGTCACCTGCGGAAGCATCCCCAACAAATGGCCGTGGGCGGTGTTCTGTGGCCTGGAGGAAGTCGTCCGTCTCATGGAGGGACTCCCCATCGATCTCTACGCGGTGCCCGAGGGAACCATCTTCAAGGCCAGGGACAGCGCCAGCGTGCGTGTGCCTCTCATCAACATCTCCGGAGCATATTCCGATTACGGGGTATACGAGACCGCCATGCTCGGTATGATCTGTCAGCCATCCGGTGTGGCGACCTCTTCCGCAAGGGTAAAGTGCGCCGCCAAGGGCAAGACCGTGTACGCCTTCGGAAACCGCAGGATGCACCCGGGAATCGCCGGGGTCTTGGACAGGTCCTGCTTCATCGGCGGATGCGACGGAGTCTCCTCCGAGTTCGGGGCTGCCCTATGCGGTACCGAGGCAGTCGGAACCGTTCCCCACGCCCTCATGCTCACCATGGGCAGCAACGAGGCTGCCTTCAAGGCCTTCGACGAGATTATCGACCCCAAGGTTGCACGTATCATGCTCATCGACACCTTCGAGGACGAGAGGGCTGCAGCCGTAGCCGCCTGCAAGGCGGTAAAGGACCTCAAAGGCGTCAGACTCGACACGCCCTCCTCCCGCAGGGGTAATTTCAAGGAACTCATCAATGAGGTCCGCTGGGAACTCGATATCAACGGTTACAAGGACGTCAAGATCATCGCCTCCGGAGGACTCAATGAGGATTCCATCAAGGATATCGTGGATTCCGCCGTGGCGGGATTCGGTGTCGGTACCTCCATCGCTAATGCGCCCACCCTCGACTTCTCCATGGACTTGGTCGAGAAGGAGGGTAAGCCCATCTCCAAGAGAGGTAAGTTCTCCGGCAGGAAATTCGCCTACAGGTGCCCCTGCTGCTTCGAGATGGGAGTCGCCCTCTCGCCCGATGCGGAGGTCAAATGCGAGAAGTGCGGATGCGCAATGGAGATGATCGAGAAGCCCGTCCTCAAAGCGGGAAAACGCGTCGACAAAGAGCGCACTCCGAAAGAGATCCGCGAGAGTGTTTTGGAGCAGCTCCGCACCCTCAAGGAACTGGCTTGAAACTCATTTTCCGGGCGGATTTCGCCCGGATTTTCCCTATCCAATAATATATAAAGATTTCTCCTAGAAAACCTTGATTAAGTATGCGTTATTCGCGGGTATTTATAGGGTTCCGATGTCGTTCTGCATAAGCCTTATATCCTATCTTCAGGATGGGGTGAACTAGTCTCTGTGAGGGAATGGGGAATGGATGGATGCCTCTCGCAGACAAACAAGATTGGGGGAATCTCTAGGACATTTGCGTATCCAATTGATCCATTCATTCCGCAGGAATCGATGCAATATGCTATGCTTTTCGACGATAATGCGTCGAATTTCACTAAAATCTACTGTTCCTGTGGCAGAATCGTCAATATCGACCGTAAGTCCTGTTCTATCAAGAAGAAGCTCCACAAGACCATCGAATGTGCCGTCTGCAGGAACATCCGCATCGGCCGCGAACTCGATCTTCTCGACGAACATTTTTGCGTTCCCGAGCAGTCCGTTTACGACTGATTTTTAAACCATTTTTCCAATTGTAATTTTTTGATGATTTTGCTACGCAGAATAGTTTTCGTAATACCAATATAAAGGGCTTAAAAAGCCCTTTCGAATGGCTTATAAAACCCTGAAAAACAAGCAGGAAAACAAAGGAAAAATAAGCCCGCGGTTCAGAGGTCCGCGGGCAGGATTTCTGTGGTTTCAGTCGAAATGCATGACCTTTCTGTAGAGGTCGTGGACACGGTCGAGGAGCATGTCGCAGTCGATTGCACCCGCGCTCGTGAGGACGGCGGCGACCGAGGATCCTCCGCATCCCACACCCTCCTTGATGAATCCCCACTCGTAGGCCTGCAGGCCTTCGTAGGGGCTCTTGGAGTAGTCCATGTTGATGTACACCATGGGGATGTCCGCGGAGATGTTCTCCATGATCTTCACCATGTTGGAGTTGGGGTCGGCGAGGAGCCACCTGGTGGTTCCCTGCATGATGTTGCCGATGATGGAAGGGTCCATCTTCACGGCGGCGGCCATGATGGGCGCCATCTGCGTTCCGCCTCCGAAGATCACGGGCACCCTTTTGGCGGCGCCGAGGGCTATTCCGAGGTTCACGGGCATCATGGGGTCTCCGAAGCACTCAATCGCTTTGAGGGGATCATCGGCGAGGTCGCCGATTTCAATACCTGCGGCTTTGAATCCTTCCATGACGAGGTCCCACTTGAGCTGCTTGGGGTTCTTGGGGGAACTGCTGCTGACGAGGTTCTCCTTGATGGTACCCATCGCCAGAAGGACGGCGAGGGCGGTGGTGGTGCCTCCGGCGCAGCTCTCGCTCACCACTACATAGTCGTAAGCGTCGGCGAGCTGGTTGCCGAGGATCTTCCCGTATTCGAAGGCCTGCTGCACGTTGGAGAGGGTGTGGCCGGTGTTGACGGGCTGTCCGCATTCTCCTCCTACTTCGATGCATGGGATGTTGGGGATGATCTTGGAACCGCCGTTGATGATGAAGTACGGCATTTTCGAGAGCTCGAGGGCCGCCTTGGTGAGGGTGGCGGGAGTGGGGATTCCTCCGGGGTTGATGGGGATGCCCTTCATGCAGGTCACCTTTCCCATTACCAGGTACTCCGCATCAGCGGGTCCGGTGTAGAGGGTGAGTTCGGGGGTGTCCCCTGCCTCAGATACTCCGGGGATGGTCGAGGTCAGTGTGTTGGCGATGGTACAGGTGAAAACACCTTTCTTTCCCCACATGCGGGACATCATGTCCACGGCGATCTTCTCGTTGCCGCGGATGCCAAGGGAGGGAGGTATCTCGAATGTCATTTCATCTTCTCCATAACGGTGGGGACCAGACGGGACAGTTCCACGTGCTCCCCCTCTTCGAAAACGGGTTTGGTTGTTCTGAACGGGACGTCCATGAGGATATGGGTGCCGGTGACGCAGGAGGTTCCGTGGTCCACGAAAAACACGATGTTCTCGGTGTCGCTGAAGTATTCCTCCATCAGGCTGTCGATATGTTCCAGGACGCGGATCTTCTTGTGCGGATCCATCTCGTGGCTGTACTCATCCACCTCATCCATGTGGAGGAACACGTTCCCAGTCTTCAGCGCCTCGCGGGCGATGGGGAACCTGTCGTCCAGGTTGGGGACCAGGTGGATCTTGTGGCCGAGGGTGGCGGCTATGCCAAGTGCGGTGGGGCTGTCCGAGATGGCGGTCATCTTACCGATTCTGGGGAACGGCGGGTGGATGGTTCCGACCTCGCCCACGCCCCACGGGTAGATGGTGAGGCCCTCGCATTCCGAGGCTACCCTCATAATAAGCTCTCCCAATGCACCGAGCATCGGCACGTAGGGGCCGTCTACGGGTGCCTGAGGCCCCTGGGGGACCTCCTGGTCGAACTCCATGGTGATCACGGACCTTCCGTGAACGAAGAATTTGATCTGCGGGTTGTGGTCGCTGAGCAGATACATGTTCTCCTCCACGCACTCTGTCAGCTCATCAGCCTGTTCGTCGGTGAGTCCGTAGGCCCAGTGGACGGTCTTGCCGTCTATGAAAGCGGGACTCATGCGGAATGTGGTCCTCCCTTTCGACATGTCCATGCCGAGACCGTAGGCCTCGATGGAAGCGCGGGAGAGGTCGGGCGGGTGGCCTGTCCAGAATTCGTTAAGGAACAGCTGTGTGTAACCTCTGCCTGTGGTCCACCCGAGGTGGGGAGCCTTCTTTCTGATGAAGGGCATCTTTGCTACCTCGTAGGGTTTCTTTCCCTCGAGTTTGGGATTCGGATCGTCCTCCATCCCGTCAAGCAGAACGAACAGCACGTTGCTCATTTCGAACACTCACATGAGGATGCACTATGCATCCATCCTACCCGTGATATGCACTCGCACGATTTAATTATGAGCGTATCTTGGGATATACATCCATAACATAAGTATACACATCGGGGCTGCTGGATATGCAGGAATCAGAGGCGGTGCAGGGCGATGGCGGCCTGCCCGGTGGAGATGCCTCCGTCGCCGTTGGGGACGCGGTTGTGGCACAATACCTTCTTGCCGTATTTGGCGGCGATCTTCTCGGTCATGTAGACGATGGGGGTGTCGTAGGAAACGCCTCCCGTGATGCCGATGTAATCCTCCCCGTTGGTGTCGGCATCGGCGGCCGCCTGATCCACCATCTCGCAGAGGATGTTGTACACCACGGAATAGGCGGCATCTGCGGGATCGGGGCATTTCTTCAGGTTGCGGAAGAGATGTGCGGTCCTGATGACACCGTTCACGGTCTCCGTCTCGAATCCTTCGACGAGTCTTCCTCTGGCGAGGAGGGGTTCCAGTTTCATGGCAGGCTCCCCGTCGTAGGTCCTCACGTCGCAGATACCCAGATAGAACGAAAGCGCATCGAGTATCCTGCCGAACGAGGAGGTCTGAACACTTTTCGGGATGAGTTTCCTGAGGATTTCTGCCTCGGACTCGGAGAATGAGGTCTTGTTGCCGTCGCCGTTCATCTCATCGATGGCGAAACGCAGTCTGCGAAGGTCCGTGAGGGCTTTCTGGCCTCCCAGCAGGGGGATATATTCCAGATGAGCCAGACGTTTGTACGAATAGTAATCGCAGGATAGGACTTCACCTCCCCATGCCTTACCGTCATCCCCGTGGCCGGTACCGTCGAGGGCGAGTGCGGTCATACGGGAGAGACCGTCGCAGTCGGCCATGAGCGAAGCTACGTGGGCCCAGTGGTGCTGCACGTCGATGAGGTCCGCAGAGTATTCCTCCGCAAGCTCTGAGGCGAACCTCCTGTTGAGGTATGCGGGATGAAGGTCCTCGGCCACGACCTGCGGTTCGCAGCCTACGAGGGACATCTGGAAACGGATGGCCTGTTCGAGGTATTCCGGGACTCCGATTCCCTCCCCGTTCCCGATGTGCTGCGTGGGATAGATCCTGCCGTCGGAGGCCACTGCTCCTGCCAGGTTTTCCTGTGCTCCGACCGCCACTGCATTGCCATGCACCGGGAAGCTGATGTATGAGGGCACCGCACCTCTGGATTTCCTGATGAAGAAGGTCCTGTCTCCGTGGAGACGTATGACACTGTCATCGGCACGGTTGATGATCTCCTGATTATGGAGAAGATACATGTCTGCGCCGAGGGTCATGATATCCTTGTCGTCGAGGATCATGGGCTCACCCGGAACGTTGGCTGAGGTCATGATGAGTGCATCCTCTCCCAGCTTGTCGAAGAGCATCACCTGCATGCCTGTGTAAGGCAGGAAAATACCGATGTTGTCGAGTCCGGGGGAGATGATGTCGTTGAACGGGAGGTTCCTCTTCTCGGCCAGGACGATGGGACGGAAGGGAGAGGTCAGCTGTTCCTCCTCTTCGGGAGTAGGATCGCAGTATTTCCTTGCGGATTTCAGATCCTTTACCATGATGGCGAAGGGTTTCTGTTTCCTGCCGTACCATTCCCTCATGCGGGCGGTGTTGGCAAGAGTGCAGCAGATGTGCATCCCGCCCCAGCTTTTGGCGATACCGATATTCCCTTCGCGGAGCATCTTTGCAAATTCTGTTATGGGGTCTCCTTCGATGGTTTCTCCGTTCTTTCCCACCAGGCGGTACTGCGGACCGCAGGACGGGCAGCAGACTGTCTGGTGATGGAATCTTCTGTCGGAAGGGGTCGAATACTCCCTGCCGCAGGAGGGGCATACGGGGAATTCACCCATGGCCGTGCCGGCCCTGTCGTATGGCAGTGAGCGGAGGAGGGTGAACCTGGGGCCGCAGTCCGTGCAGCTGGTGAACGGATATCCTTTTCTTCTTCCCTCGTGCAGGTCCTCGAGACATCTGGCACATATGGCCGTGTCGGTAGGGATGGAGAATCCTTCCCCCTTCCCTGCCTCGGATTCCCTGATTGTGAATCCGTCCACTTCCGGAGGGATCTCATAGGGGATCTTTTCTATGGATTCGATCTTGGCGAGCGGAGGGAGATCCGCGAGGAATCTCGACATGAAAAGATCGCCGTCATCGACATCTATCGTTACATGGGATCCTTCGTTGCAGACGAAACCCCTAAGACCCAGCGCGACGGCTGTACGGTAGACCGCGGGACGGAATCCCACACCTTGCACAGTTCCTTTCACGATGAGCCGCATCGTTCCTGTATATTTTTTCGATGTTATGTATTTCTCCATTGACAGATATCTGATTTGTTGAGGAGTTTATTGACAGTTATAGTAAATAATCAGAGTCAATTGTAAAATTGTTTAATTATAACTATAGCCCTATTTTTGTATAAAAATTAAAAATATCAAGTGATACTATCAAAATCTCTCTTATTAACGGGAATTTAATTGGATTTTTTGTAGACAAATTGTAGACAATATATGAATCCAAGTTGATTTACACATAAATAGTTGTAAAAATTGTGTTGTAATGGATGTAACATCCAAGGTATAACATGAAGGTAGTTCAACTGATTATCATCCTCGTCGTGGCCGTAGTGGCCGTTGCCGGGGGTGCCTATGTCATAACCCATAATGGCAATTCCAACAGTAATTCCAACAGCACTGCTGAAATTACCGACATTGTAACTGACGATCCTTCCCGCGAGACTGCTCCTGCAGAGGGAAGACTTTGGATCCTCGGCAATGCCAACATGGATGACGCCCTTGACAACAAGGACATCGAATGGATTCAGAAGATTCTCAACAAGAAAGCCAACGAGGTTGTCCTCGACACCAAGCTTTCCACCTGGGCAGTTAAAGCACGTATGGCCGATGCCAACAACGACGGAAAGATCAGCCAGGCTGACATCGATAAGGTGAAGAGCATCCTCGAATCAGCCAATTCCGCTACCAAACAGGTGCTCTACTACGTCGATGTGGATGGTGCCGTTAACTCCATGCACTATCCGGCCAAGACTATCGTCTCCACTTACGAGCAGAACACCAAGCAGCTCTGCACTCTCAACGCTATGAGCAAGTGTATCGGAGTTGACGAGGGATCCTCCAAGCTCGCTTACACCAACGAGCAGTTCAAGGACAACTTCCTCATTTCCAGCAGCACCCGTTTCGATCCCGAGGCCACCACCATCATCGGTGCTAACCCCGACATCATCGTAACCGGAACCAGGCAGTACTACTGCAACGAACTCGAGAAGGCTCTTCCTAAGGAGCGTACCAACATGGATGTCGTAAGGATCTCCAGCTGGGAGGACGATAACGTTCTCGCAGGTACTCTTACCCTCGGATTTATGATCGGATCCTTTGAGAAGGCAAAGGAGTACGTCGCATGGTGCGACAATATCCTCAATACCATCGAGAGCAAGACCTCAACCCTTACCGACGACCAGAAGGTCAAGGTCCTGGTCCCCAGAGGACAGTACGACAACTGGAAAGTCATCTTCAACGGGCCCCGCAGCGGTAAGTTCGAGACTTCGGAGAGCGCAGGAGCTTACAACCTCATCAGGGATAATCTAACATCCACCAGCACCAACGTGGAAGTCCAGGAATCCTGGGTCCTGGGTCTTGGGGACAAGCTCGATCAGATCGTATCCATTGTATACGGCGGATTCGATAATCTGTCCTTCAAGGGATACACTAACAAGGAGTACTACGACATGACTGTCGAGTACTACAAGGACCTGACCACCGCATACGGTACCCAGATCCACGCCCTCGACAACATCGTCGGACAGGGAACCAGCTACATCGTCGGAGTCATCTACATGGCGAAGTGGTTCTACCCCACCCTGTTCGCCGAATTTGACGCAGATGCATTGTTCCAGGATTACATCAACAAGTTCATGCCCGGATTCACCTTCAATGTGTCCGCGCACAGCGATGTGATCGCCAACTGAAACCCTACGGCGGGGTCCGCCCCGCCACACCTTTTAGGGTATTCCAATGTCTGGACTGAAAGATTGGCTCAATTCGGACGTGGGCTCCGCGAAGAATACTCCGCATCCTACGCTGGAAGCTATTGAACAGAACGAGGAACTCTACGCGGAATGGGATGACGGAGAGGACGAGGGAGCGAAATCGCTCGATGTGCAGTACCGTGTCGGCATCCTGCGCAAGCTGATGTTCATCGCGGTATGCATCCTAATCATGTTTTTCTCGGCAGGATTCATAATTACCCAGCAGGATGGATATTCCATAGAGTACTGGGAGGTATACCAGGTAATCTGGAATCATCTCCTGCACGGATCACCGGATCCGTATGTGGACGGATGGAAGGCCTATTTCGACGATCATGTGGTCTGCAACCTCCGTCTGCCCAGGATCGCCGTTGGCCTGGTGGCAGGATTTGGTCTTGCCGTGGCCGGAGCGGTCATGCAGAGCACCATGAAGAATCCAATGGCCGATTCGTACACCACCGGAGTGTCCTCCGGAGCTGCCTTCGGTGCCGCTCTGGCTATAGTCCTCAACGTCACGATCATAGGCCATGACGGTGACCTCTTGCTGCTGGCATTCGTGTTCAGCCTGGTGCCCACCGCACTCATGATGATCCTCTCCCGCTACAGGAAGATGTCGGCCACCACAATGATCCTCACTGGTATGGCCGTCATGTACATCTTCAGCGCCTGTACCACCGCCCTCAAGCTATGGGCGGAGCCGGATGCGTTGTCTTCATTGTACAGGTGGCAGGTGGGTTCACTCAACAACGTGCTGTGGTCCGATTTCCCCATGATGTTCGTTGTGACCCTTGCAGGTACGATAGTCATCATGCTGCTCTCCAACAGGATTAACATCCTTTCATCCGGGGATGAGAGCGCCAAGGCACTCGGTATCGATGCCAACCGCCTGCGTATAATCTGTCTGCTCACCGTGTCCTTGGTTACCGCCTCTATCGTGAGCTATGTTGGAACCATCGGATTCGTGGGACTGGTGGCACCGCACATCGCCAGGATCTTCATCGGTTCCAACAACCGGTACCTAATCCCGGCATGCGCTGTATTCGGTGCTGCGCTGATGATTATTTCCGACTTCCTGGGACGTACGATTCTGAGCCCCGCCGTGCTTGAGGTGGGAGTGGTCACTGCATTCATCGGAGGACCGATGTTCCTGTGGCTCATCTTCAGGCAGCGCAAGGAGGCGTGGTCTTGAAAATCGAAGTCAAGGACCTATCCTTCAGCTACGGGAGCAAGAGGATCCTCGAAGGCGTTAACGTAGTCTTCGATGAGCCGGGCCTGTACTGCATAGTGGGGCCCAACGGTGTGGGCAAGTCGACCCTCGTCAAATGTATCCTCGGAATCTACAAGCCGGATTCCGGATGCATACTGATCGACGGTAATGATATCGCCGAATACACTCCCAAGGAACTGGCGAAGGTCATGGGATTCGTACCTGTAACCTCTTCGGACATCTTCTCCATGAGCGTGCTCGATACGGTCATGATGGGTCGCTATCCCCACCAGAAGATGGGTGTCCCATCAGCTCTTGACTGGAAGATTGTCAAGCGTTCGCTGAACATGATGAACGTCAGGCACCTTGCCTTGGATGACATGGACGAGCTGTCCGCGGGTCAGCATCAGAAGGTGGCTGTGACCAAGGGGTTGGCACAGACTCCCCGCATACTGATTCTGGACGAGCCCACCTCCAATCTGGATGCTAAGCATCAGCTGCAGGTGACCGAGACCCTCAGAGACATCGCCGTGAAGTCGGGGATGAGCGTCATAATGGTCAGCCACGATCTCAATCTCTCCGCCAGATATGCTGATAAGGTCATCGTCATGGAACCGCCGGGACGGATATACTGCATGGGATCTCCCGAAGAGGTGATGACTGCCGAAACCATCACGAAAATCTACGGGGTGGAGTGCGAGGTCATCGAGCACAAGGGTCGCCCCCACATCATCCTGGAGAGAGCACTGAAAGAGTCCTGAGGGGTGCAGTCCCGCATCCCTCTAAAACTCCTTACTCCCTCATGGTGTTCACTGTCATTTTTAGGTCTTTTAAAACAGGTTCAGCCGATACTTGGAGATATATTCCGTTTGTCAGCAATTGCGTTTATAAATCTGTAATGGTGTGCTATACACATGAAGGAAATTACCGAGGACGAGGTTCTTTCCGCAATCAGGGAGAACCCCATGATATGCACCCGTGCATTGGTGAAGAAGCTCCGTCCCGAGGAGTTCAGGGATCAGGAAGCGTACAAGGAGTACCTGTGTGCCCTGTAGCCTTTGCTGACCAAGCTCTGGAAGGACGGAACGATAATCTCCTCGAAGGTCCAGTGCTGCACTTTTAATTTGAAGCAGTGGCAGATCGCATAATCCGAACAAACTAAATCGGATACCGATTATACATGCTCAGAAGGTGTGCATCTTATGGAAGACGCAAGACAAGCACTCAAGAAACTGAACATGTTGATGTACGTCATGTTCGCCCTCATCGCTGTGGGCGCAATCATGATCGTCATCGGAGTCATGAAAGGCATCCTGGCACTTTGGATCATCGGTATCGTAGTTATGTTCCTGTTCCTCGTTTTCGGAGTCCCTCTCGTATGGGTCAGGAATTCCGAGAGGAGGACCAATCTCAGGATTGCCGTGTTCATCCTCGGCTATGACGACTGTACCATCGAAATGATCTCCGGAAGCTGCGGAATCTCCGTCGAGGAAGCATGGGGAAAGGTAAAGTGGGCCCTCAACGCCGGCTACCTGCCCGGATACGTCATCAACGGAACCCACGTCTGTCTCGCCAAGCTGCTCGACCCCAACCTCCAGGAGCACGCTGTGGAGTGCCCCAACTGCGGTGCGAGCTTCACTTACGTCGGCAAGATCGGACAGTGTCCCTACTGCGGCGACTACTACCCGCCTCAGAACAGGAAGAACTGATCAAACCCCGAGGGCGGGTCTCCCGCCCTCGATTACTTCAAACTGTGTTTTCAAGGGATTTAAACCCTGATTTTGTGATATTATCACAAAAATCGAATATTAATTATTAAAAAAGGGAGGATTCCCGTTGCCGGGAATCCGTGAATAGTTTACTGGATGGCGTCCAGGGATCCGCATCCCTTGGCGCCTTCGATGCAGGAACATCCGGAATCTTCGGAAATCTTGGGGAGTCCGAGCTCCAGGAGCCTGAGGACCTTGTCGAGGCACTCCGCCATGGTCTTCATGACCATGTCGATGGTAACATCCTCATCCTTCCAGCAGTCGTAGTCGGTGACGGTGGCGAGGGAGCAGTAGCACATTCCCAGTTCCCTTGCGAGCTGACACTCGGGGACCATGGTCATGCCGATGATGTCTCCGAACTGCCTGAACATGTTGGACTCGGCCCTGGTGGAGAACCTGGGTCCCTCGATGCACACGTAGGTTCCCTTGGTGTGGTAGGCGATGCCCATCTGTTTGGCTGTGTCTGCGAAGACCCCGTTGAGGAAGGGGCAGCAGGGGTCGGGCATGGAGATGTGGACGGTCTTGTCCATGAAGAAGGTGTAGTCCCTCTTCTTGGTCATGTCGATGAACTGGTTAGCGATGACCAGGTCTCCGGGTTTGAATTCCTCCCTGAGGGATCCGACCGCGCAGGCGGAGATGACGTATTTCACTCCGAGTTTCCAGAGGGCGTACATGTTGGCCCTGTAGGGGACGGAGGACGGGGGGAACTCGTGGGACTTGCCGTGCCTGAACAGGAATGCGACTTCGACTCCATTGATCTTTCCGATCATGATGGGTGCGGAGGGCTTTCCGTATGGGGTGTCAGGGAACTCTTCCCTGATGGTCTCGAAGGTGTCCGGGTTGTAGATGCCGGTTCCACCAATGATTGCAATCATAGGCATGCCTGCGGTATCCCAACGATTCTTTATGTATTGTTTGGTCGATGACCACCCATGGCAGAGCCCGTTAAGAAAAAGGATACCGACATGCTCTCGGAGGATGAGCTCATGAGGCTCCTTCTTTACGAGGATGAGGAGTTCAAGGACGAGGGCCACGATTTATACATGGACGAGGTCCTGAAGAAGATGAGGAAGGACCTGGGCACCGAAGAAGACAAAGACCCAGATACTCAGTGAGGGATTGTTTTGGATTTCAGTTTCTATGTTCCCGCCAATATTAAATTCGGGAGGGGAAAGGCAGATCTCATAGGATCGGAGGTCGCCAGGTATGGGAAGAAGGCTTTCATTGTTACCGGCAAGAGTTCGGCCAAGACCGGCCTTCTTGAAAGGGCTCTGAAGCAGCTGGAGAACGAGGGTGTGGAGTACGAGGTCTTCGATAAGGTCGCCGAGAACCCCCTGACAACCACAGTGGAGGAGGGTGCCGCACTCATCAAGGAGACAGGCTGCGACTGCATCCTGTCCATGGGAGGCGGAAGCCCGTTGGATGCCGCCAAAGGGATGTCGCTGCTGGCGAAGAACGGCGGGGACATCGACGATTACATCTTCAAGAGAGCCAAAGGGGAGTTCACCTCCTACCCAATCGTGGCCGTTCCGACCACCTGCGGTACAGGCAGCGAGAGCAACGGCACTGCCGTTCTTACCAATCCCGCGACCAAGGCCAAGAAGGGCCTTGCCTATCCGTGTCTCATCGCGAAGAGTTCTATCGTAGACCCAGAACTCATGGAGACTATGCCCAAATCCGTTCTGGGCCCGGTGACCTTCGATGCCTTGTGCCATTCGATGGAATCCTACCTCAGTCCTCAGGCCAATCCGTTCACCGAGCCTTATTCCGTGGATGCCATGCTCTATCTTGCGAAGTATATGGTCAGGGCCAACGACGACATCCATGATCAGGAAGCCATCGACGGAGTGACCCTCGCCTCCACCATGGTGGGGGCAGCCTTCTTCGTGGCAGGACTCATCGCACCCCACGGCATGGAGCACCCTCTCTCCGGACTGAGGAACATCAAGCACGGAAGGGGGCTCGCAGCCCTCACCCCGGCAATCTACGAGCACTCGATCTCCGGGAACCCGGAGAAGTATGCGTTCGTCTCCCGCATCCTCGGCGGGAAGGACGAGAACGACTGCGGCATGACCATCAGGAGGCTGCTCTCACGCATCGACCTCGAGGTGTACCTCTCGGACGAGGGATTCACTGAGGACGATGTGGAGTGGCTGACAGACAGCTGCATGACGTTGTCCAAAGCGAGGCTCGAACTCAACCCCAAGCCCCTTGGCAGGGAAGAGGTCGCTGAGATCTATATGGAATCAATGTGAATTTCATGTATCTCCAATGATAACTATATAAAACTGAAGAGAACTGAATTTAGTATGGCTGGGAAACCTAAGGAGAGTTCCGCCCCGAAGGAGATTTCCTCATATGGGGGGTTGGAAGACCTCACCGATGAACAGATCGAGAAGAATATCAGAGATTACCCTTACGTGATGGGTAGACTCAAAGAATGCTGAGAGGAGTGTTACACTTCAGCCAGTCCTTTATCTTCGAGACCTTTCTCTCTTTCTTCTCCCGATCTAACAACCGCTAAGTGATGTATGCGGAGAATGCGCTGAACGCACCCGTTGTGAGCATCCTGAAAGTCGTGCTTCGAACCCGGTTTTTCTTGCATTTCAGCGGTTTTCCGATTTCAGAGTTTCTTGGTGAGCTCGAAGGGAGTCACGTGGAGCGCCTTGTCGGCCTCCTTCTCGGTGAGTCCCGCTCCCAGCGCGACCACCTTGGCGGCAGCATCGTCCATGAGGTTCTCGGGCTGGTGGGTGTCGGAATCGACGACCATCATGGCCCCGACCTCGTGCGCCATCTGATAGACGAGGCCGTTGGTGATATTGTGTCCCGCACGGCCGGTGATCTCCAATGCGACACCGTTGTCCTTGGCGATTTGTGCTTCTTCCAAGGTGATGAATCCGGGATGTGCCAGCACATCGATGTCAGGGTTCTCGACGGAAGCCCTGTTGGTGCCGGGAGCCACCGGTTCGGTAACGGTCTCGCCGTGCACTACGATCCATTTGGCACCGTACTGACGAGCTTTCTTGGCCACTTCCGCGATCTTCCTCGGAGGCACGTGGGTGATCTCCACGCCGGGGATGACCTTGCAGTAGTCCTCGCTGAGCTCGCATGCCTTGACGACGTTGGTCACCACCCACTCGACGTTGCTCATGTCGACGTGGTCGGTGATAGCGATCACTTCATGTCCGAGGACCTGGGCCCTCCTGACGAGTTCTGCGGGGATGAGTTCCCCGTCGCTGTAGATGGAGTGTGTGTGAAGGTCTGCTCTGGGGATCATGTCAGTGCCTCTCGCTGAGTTCCGAATACACTTTTCCGAGGTCCAGGTCCTCTTTCACAATCGCTACGAGGGTGTGATAGAGGAGGTCGGCGACCTCTCCGGCAAGGTCGGTCTGGTCGGGATCGTTCTCGCGGTCTTTGATTGCGAGCACCACTTCCGCGGCTTCCTCGACGATCTTCTTGCACATTTTGGTCTCGTTGTTGAAGAGTTTGCAGGTGTAGCTCTCGTCGCAGGGGTTCTCCTTCCTGTCCTTGATGGTCCTGATCAGTTCGGGGATGATGGCGGCGGTGTCGTCGGTGCTTCCGTAGACCAGTTTGTTGAAGCAGGAGGGAGTGCCGGTGTGGCAGGCGATGCCTCCCGCCTGGTCGACGCGGACCAGCAGGGTGTCGCTGTCGCAGTCGGCCTGGATGGATTTGATCTTCTGGACGTGGCCGGATTCTTCCCCTTTCTTCCACATCTTCTGCCTGCTGCGGCTCCAGAAGTGGGTGTAGCCGGTCTCGTACATGAGTCTCACGGCCTCCTCGTTGGAGTAGGCCATCATGAGGACCTCGTTGGTCCTGTAATCCTGGACGATGACTGGGATGAGTCCGTCCTTGTTGTAGGTTAGTTCCGGGATATCGGTCATCTTACTTCGATCCCCCTTTCTCTGAGGTAATCGTGCACCTGCTGTACGGTGCACTCGTTGTAATGGAAAATGGATGCCGCGAGGGCGGCGGAGCAGTCTGTCTTCTCGAACACCTGGTAGATGTCCTCCATGTTTCCGCAGCCGCCGGAGGCGACCACTGGGATGTTGGTGGCATCCACGACCGCTTTGGTGAGCGGGATATCGTATCCTTTCTTGGTACCGTCCGCATCGATGGAAGTGAGCAGGATCTCTCCCGCACCCAGGTCCTCAGCCTTGCCGGCCCATTCGAGGGCGTCGATGCCGGTGGGTTCCTTGCCTCCTTTGACGTAGACCTCCCAGCCTTTCTCGGTGCGTTTGGCGTCGATGGCGACCACTACGCACTGCCTTCCGTATCTTCTGGCGGATTCGGAGATGAGCTCGGGGTGGTAGACCGCGGCGGAGTTCATGGAGACCTTGTCCGCTCCCGCAAGCAGAGCGGCGTGCACGTCGTCGGCGGTCCTGATACCTCCTCCGACGGTGAGGGGTACGAAGACCCTCTCGGCAGTCTCCTTGACCAAATCAAGGGTGGTGCCTCTGGATTCCTGCGAGGCCGCGATGTCCAGGAAGGTGACCTCGTCGGCCCCTTCCATGCTGTATTTCTCGGCCAGGGCGGGGGGATAGCCCACATCTCTCAGATTGACGAATTCGGTTCCCTTGACGACCTTCCCGTCCTTGACGTCGAGGCAGGGGATGACCCTCTTGGCTAGTACCAACTCAGTTCACCTTGACCGCGTCTTTGGTGCTGAGGAGTGCCTTCCTGGGTCTGGTGGCCACATTGAGCGCCTTGCCGAGTGCCTTGAAGGATGCCTCGATGATGTGGTGGTCATCGAATCCGCGGATCTCCACGATGTGGAGGGTGATGCCGGCGGACATGGCGAAGCTCCTGAAGAAGTGAGCGTAGTTGGGGTCGGGACAGTCAGCCTCGCAGTAGGGGCGGTCCACCAGGTCGATGGCGACCATGACGAGTGCGTCGTCCATGGGGAGGATGCAGGATGCGGTCCTCTCCACGGGGGCATCGCCGAGGGCCTGCTTGAGCGCAGTCCCGATCGCGATGGCGGCATCCTCGATGATGTGGTGGTCGTTGTCTCCGCTGGCCTCCAGCTTCAGGTCGAAGTCCGCGTATCTGGCCAGGGTCTCGCACATGTGTTTGAGGAACTGGAGATCGCTCTTGACCTCGAACTTTCCGCTGCCGTCGATGTTCAGGTCGACCTTGATCTTGGTCTCGCGGGTGCTGCGTTCGAGTTTAGCTTTTCTTGCGGTCATGGTAATGCCCCTTAATGGGCGCACGAATAGTTATACTAATCGCAGGAACCCTCGCGCGGGAAGGTCGGCGGATCATCTTATGATGACGCTTGCGACACCGGGACATCCGCGTATCTGGGTCATTATGTCCCCGGGGATGGAACCGTCCGCTACGATGATGAGATGGGAGTCGGACAGGTCCTGCGGATCGCTTACCACTGCCTGTCTCACGTTGATCCCGGCATCGGAAAGGACGACCAGGATCCTGGCCATGAGTCCTGGCACCTGGGCGTCGACAGGGACAATCTCGATAGCCGAGCACCCGATTTCGCTGGCTGCGTTGGCGAGCAGGAGCATGGACTCCACTCTGGAGAAAAGGTTCAGGAGTTCGGGTATTTCCATGATGTGGTTGATGGTGGAGCGCACCACACGTCTGTCCACACCGATGGCACGTGCGACAGCGGTATCGCTCTGAAGCACGGGGCCGCAGTACGCACCGCCGTCATGGACACTAAGACCCAGTTTCAGCATGAGGGTGGCGACCTGTTCCTGGGAGGGCAGGTTTTTGAAATGACGTTTTATGCGGTCCATAGTATAAAAATGTACATTGAGTATAAATAACATACTCTCCGTCGGCACGGATTACCAATCCTTCAATCGCTACGGATAAATATGAACGCGGATATGGGCGCGCGACTATTATGGAATCTGCATCCACCAAGGAACTCAGGGATGAAATCGCCGAGATCGATGCTCGGATCATCGATCTCCTCGCGACCCGCATGGATATCACCGACGAGCTCGCCAGGGCCAAGAAGGCATCCGGACAGAGCGCATGGGATGACGATGTAGAGAAACGTATCGTCAGCCGTTATCACGAGCTGTGCCAGGAGGTCAGTCTCACCAAGGACGAGGCCGACCAGATCGCCAAGCTCATCCTCTCCATCTCCAAGGAGAGGCAGATGAAGATATACAATGAATGAACCCGCAGGTTCTCAATATTCACGCTGACAGAGGAATTCACATGAGTGGAAAGATTAACGTAGCCGTTCTTGGTGCGACCGGGATGATCGGCCAGAGGTTCGTCCAGATGCTGGAGGACCACCCTTACTTCAATATCGAGGGGCTGTATGCCTCAGAGAGATCCGATGGAAAGAAGTTCGGAGACACATTAAAGGTCAGGGACTACCCCTACAAGCAGGAGACCCTCAACATGAAGATCTCCAAGATGGATCTCGATCACATCGCCAAGAACTGCAGGATCGCTTTTTCCGGAATACCTTCCGACCTGGCAGGTCCCACCGAGACCGAACTTGCTCAGAAGGGAGTCGCCGTGTTCACCAATGCCGGTTCCCACAGGATGGACAAGCACGTCCCCATCATCGTACCCGAGGTCAATGTCGCACAGTTCGACGCAGTCAAGGACCAGGACACCTACGCCAACGGAGGATACATCGTCACCAACGCTAACTGTTCCTCCACCGGAATCGTCGTCCCCCTGAAGCCCATCATGGACACCTTCGGACTCAAGCAGGTGTTCGTATCCACCTACCAGGCCATCTCCGGTGCAGGATATCCCGGAGTGCCCTCGCTCGATATTCTCGGCAACGTCATCCCCTACATCTCCCACGAGGAGGAGAAGATGGAGACCGAGATCTGTAAGATGCTCGGAACCTACGGAAACGGTGACTTCAAGTATGCCGACTTCAAGGTCATGGCCAACTGTGCCAGGGTACCTGTCGTCGACGGTCACACCGAGTCCCTGGTGCTCGATCTCGAGCAGCAGCCCACCGTAGAGGAACTGGCAAAGTGCCTTGCAGGATTCCGTGCGGAGCCCCAGAAGATGGGTCTTCCCTCGGCACCCGAGCAGCCTGTCATCGTCAGAGAGGAGGCCAACCGTCCCCAGCCCATCTACGACGTATTCGCCGGAAGCCCCGCCAGGGCCAGGGGAATGGCGTCCACTGTGGGAAGGATCGGACAGTCCAACGGATACTACAAGATGTGGGTCGTTTCCCATAACACTCTCCGCGGCGGTGCCGGCGGTTCCATGCTGAACGCTGAGTACGCTTACAAGAAGGGCATTCTCTGAAACTCCAAACTGCAGGCGCAAGCCTGCAGTACTCTTCATTCCAACTTTCTGAGTTTTCTGAATAAGGTGGCTCTGCTGATTCCCAGCGCGTCGGCCGCCTGCTGAGACGTCATGAGTCCGTTCTCCATGCGTCTTCTTATCTCACGTAGGTCCTTATCGGGGATTTCCTTCTCCTTTCTTCCCAATCTGGGAAGCTCGCCCGCATCCCTCATCGTCTTCAGTGCCTTGCGGTTTCCCAGGTACAGTTCCTTCAGCAGGAAGTAAGTCTGGGTCCTGCTGTTCTCATCGATTCTCAGGTCCTTCAGAATCACCGTGTTTCCGGCACAGATGTTCTTCATGATCCTCATCGCGACATCGGGGAATTTGAGGGACAGACCGCTCATGTCGACGGTCTCCGGTTCCGTGTATCTGATGGCATAGAACGAATCCCCGAAGTATTGCATGTCCGTGCGTATCAGCCATTCCAATCTGTTCAGATGGTCCATTCCCGCGCTTTCCAGCAACTCGGATACATCAATGCGGTTCTCTCCCGGGGTCCTCTCGGATATGAAACAGGGGACCATGTCCTTCCGGACATATTCCTCCTTGCGGAGGTCCAAATCCAATCCGGGGATACCCTGAAAGAGCGGAGGGGAGAGCATATCGATAACGGAGTAATCGGGCCTGAATATGTAGGTGTAATGGCCGTCATCCGACGAGATGTAGTCGAGTCTGCAGAGTCTGTACTCTATACCCAGATCATCTTTCAGGCATATGTATGCAGACGTGGTGTTCTCCTTCATGAACCCTCCTCCAGTCTGTTAAAGGAATCCAAGAGTATCTTCTCGAACCTGTTCCTGATCATGTGCTTGTAGAACCGCCTGTGGGCGTCTGTGATGAAGCAGGTGTCATCGATCAGTTCCGAGATCCTGTCAAGGTCGACCCGGGGGACGATTCTTCTCAAAGCTTCATTGCATTCCGGGAACCGCAGGCTGCCTATGACCTCGTGGTACGAGCTCTTCTTCCCACCCATCTTGATTTGTGAGGTGGGGAAGCGGTATACCCGGTCATCAGTCATTTCAGGGGATTCGATGATCCCGGACATTTCTTCATCGGAGTTCATCTGCGGGAATAGACACGATCCGTTATCGAACACAGGCGAAAGACGGTATTGGTTGTCCGTCTTGATGAATCCCCAGTTCCCTCCGTGGCGGTCGAAGTTTCCGAGCAGGGCATCGACCACGAAGATGTCCCAGAATCTCTCTCTGGTACCTTCTACATCGGTGAGTTTCTTGTTGATCTCGATCAGGTGAACTATCTCTTCATAGGTGTATGAATGATGTTCGGAATCGGTGTCGAGCGAACTCTCCTCCACATCGTTGAATGGGACGAACAGCTCGTTCTTCCCCAGAAAGTTCTTGCAAAGGACGACCTCTTCTCCTCTGTACGTGCCGAGCTCTGTCTGCTGCGATGTTATCCCCAGCAGAGAGAATATCTCGGAGCCTAGGTGTTCGGAAACGTGATTGAATCTGGGCCCGAATTCGGATTTCGTTTGGTATTTCATGATGAATCTCTGACCGTCTATGACGACACCGGTCTTTCTTTCAGACCCTCCGTAGAAAACCGGATCGATTGAAGCAGAGGTGAAATCCATCGGGACCATGCTATTGGATTGTGTTGATATTATTTAATTATGATACAGTATCAAAATAGTATCATATTACGATGCTCAAAGCGTTTCCAATCAGTACTGCTATTTCAAAATGAGTTGTCTGGGTATTTTATAGCGGGTGGTTTCAGATGGTCTGTGATAATCTTCGCGGAACACCAAATGCCGAGCCGACAACCTATGCGCGTGCGCCCCAGCCCGCGCACGCGAACCTATTTAATAAGGTCGCACATAGGCGCATACGATAAAATGACGGTAAAAATGGCCATTCCCAACAAGGGCAGGCTCAACGAAAGGGCAATCGAACTCCTCACCAAGGCAGGCATCAGTCTCGGTCCCGCCTGGGGCAGGAGTCTCAACATCAAGATTCCCGACCTTGACCTGGAAGTCGTGTTCGTACGTGCGCAGGACATCCCCGTGTTCATTGACTCCGGAGCAGTCGACTTCGGAATCACCGGACAGGATGTAGCAGCCGAGGCAGGTTCCGACCTGGTCCTCGTGCAGAACCTGCACTTCGGACACTGCCGTTTCAGCGTCATCGTCCCCGAGGAGAGCAGCATCAAGGATGTCTCCGACCTCAAAGACGGTGTCCGCGTGGCCACCACCTTCACAAACATCACCGGGAAGTACTTCGAGCAGCAGGGCATCAAAGCCAGGATCGTCCCCGTACAGGGGGCTGCAGAGATCATGCCCTACCTGGGAGTAGCCGACATCATCACCGATCTCGTCGAGACCGGAGGTACCCTGAGGACCAACCACCTTCGCGAAATCGCCACCGTCATGGTTTCCGATGCGTGCCTGTTCTCCTCCGAGAAGGCCCTCGCAAATCCCGTCAAGAAGTCCAAGATCGAGGAGATCAGCGACGCAATCAGGTCCGTCCTCGACGCCGACCAGAAGAAGTACGTCATGGCAGACGTTCCCAAGGACCGCCTTTCCGAGGTCGAGTCCATCATCCCTGGCATCGGAGGACCCACCGTCCTCAACATCGCCGGAAACGACAAGATCGTCGCGGTACACGCCGTGGTCTCCGCCAAGGATACCTATCAGGTCGTAAGGGACCTGAAGAAGATCGGGGCCACCGGCATCCTCACCATGCCCATCGAGAGGATGGTGGAGTAAGATGGACCGCAGCTCGATGAGGAAGAGCGTACAGAAACTCACCATGTACTACAACCCCAAGGTGGGGGACGCTCTCAGGATGGACACCAACACCAACGTCCTGGGCTCCAACCCCGCCGCGGCGGAATACCTGAAACACCTGAACCTCGACCTGAACGGATATCCCAACACCTACTCCGACGGTCTGAGGACCGAACTCGCCAATCTCTACGGACTGAAGATGGAGAACTTCGTCGCAGGTAACGGATCCGACGAGATCCTCAACACCATCTACACCACATTCACCGAGCCCGGACAGGTGTGCACCATTCCCGTGCCCTCCTACAGCCTGTACTCCTACTTCGTGGATCTCGCCTCGGGAACCCTGAGGGAGGTCGAGTTGGACGAGGAGTTCCAGTTGGATGTCGACGAGATGGCTGGTAAAGGTGCCGCCAACAAGGGAATTCTGATCATGCCTTCCCCCAACAACCCCACCGGTAACTGCTTCAGGCAGAAGGACATCGAATCCATCCTTGCCAAGCACGAGGGAATCGTCATTCTCGACGAGGCCTACTCCGAGTACGCCAGGCAGACCATGGTGGACAAGGTCGACGAGTTCGACAACCTGATTGTGTGCAAGACCTTCTCCAAGGCCTACGCCATGGCCAACCTCAGAGTGGGCTACTGCGCCACCAACCTCAAGGTCGCCGATATGCTCAACTCCGTGAAGGTCCCCTATTCACTGAATTCTGTCTCCGAGGGAGCGGCCATCGCCGCCCTGAAGGACCAGGACTTCGTGAAGAGGAGCGTCGACATGGTCGCCGAGCAGAGGCCCAAGCTCTTCGCCAAGCTGAAGGAGCTCGGCTTCGAGCCCTATCCCTCGGATTCCAACTTCATCCTCGCCAAATCCCCCATCGACCACGTGAAGATGATCGAGGGCCTGAAGAAGAGGAACGTCCTCATCCGCGACTTCGGAAGCAAGAGGAGGACCGAGAACTGCGTCAGGATGACGATCGGCACCGAGGAACTCAACAAGATAATGACAGACGCCATCGAGGACGTCCTGAGGGAGGAGAGGAGATGAAGATGCTCATGGCCGACTACCAGGTCGGCAACCTGCACTCGATCAAGAAGGCCCTGGAGCTCGCAGGGGCCGAGGTGGAGATCGTCACCGATATGAGCAGGCTCCTCGATGCCAAGTGCATCGTCTTCCCCGGAGTGGGTGCCTTCGACTGCACCGTGGCCCCCATCGACCCCCTGTCCAAGAAGATCAACGAGCGCCTGGAGGCCGGAGTGCCCTGTCTGGGCGTGTGCATCGGGACCCACATCCTGTTCCCCTGCAGCGACGAGGGGCAGCTCACCGGCGTCAGTTTCTTCGACGGCAAGGTCCGCATGCTGAAATCCCGCACCGTCCCCCACATGGGATGGAACACCGTCGAGGGAAAGGATCCCCTGATGGAGGATGTGCCAGACAACCACTTCTACTTCGCGCACTCCTACTACTGCGACCCCGCCGACAGGGATGTCGTCAAGGGAACCACCGAATACGAGGGATTCGAGTTCGCCACCCTCATGAGGAGAAAGAACGTCGTCGCGACCCAGTTCCACCCCGAGAAGAGTGCCGAGTCCGGACTGAAATTCCTGAAGAACTTCGTCTCTTTCGCGGAGGACAAAGCATGATAGTCATCCCCGCTGTAGACGTGCTCGACCACAAGGTGGTGCAGCTGGTGGGCGGCATGCCCGGCAGCCAGCAGGTGGTCCTCGAGGATCCCTTCGAGGTGGCCATGGACTGGGTCGCCAAGGGCGCACCCTACCTCCACCTGGTGGATCTGGATGCCGCTTTCGGCAAGGAGGACAACTCCGACGTATTCTGCAGAATCATCCGCGAGGCCGGAGTGCCCGTGGAGGTCGGAGGAGGAATCCGCACCGAGGAGCAGATCGCCAAGTACGTCAAGGCGGGAGCCGAGAGGATCGTCGTCGGCACCAAGGCCGTCACCGACACCGAATGGCTGAAGGAGATGGCCAACAAGTTCCCCAACAAGCTGATGCTGGGACTTGACATGAAGGACGGGAAGATCGCCATCAAGGGATGGCAGGAGTCCGCCCCCATCGCGCTCGAGCAGATGTTCAGGATCCTCGAGACTGTCCCCGTGGTCGCCGTGCTCCACACCGACATCAACGTGGAGGGACAGCAGGGCGGCATCAACAGGGAGCGGGTCGACAGGTTCTGCAAGGACTGCCCCGTGACCGTCATCATCTCCGGAGGGGTCACCACCGAGGAAGATGCGAAGGCGGCCGCCAAATCCGGAGCCGGAGGCGTCGTCGTGGGAATGGCCCTCTACAAGGGTACCATGAAGCCCTGGACCTTCGGACGCCCCTGGGTTGCCGAGTGAAGCGTCCTTCTTTTAGGCTCATGCCGGGGTTAACGTAAACCCGAGTATGACAGATAATCCTTGATTATCAATCAAACTGCAGTGCCGGCACACCCTTCTTCGGGTGCCCGGCTATTCTGCTCCCTGTACAGGAGCACGGATAGCGGGTCTATCCATTCGACACCCATGAGTCCCGCACGCTCAAGCATGTTCTCGCAGGAATTCACATCCCTGTCCTCGACATACCTGCAATAGGGGCACACATGCGTCCTGACGCTCAGGTCCTTCGGTACCTTCATGCCGCAGGACGAGCACAGCTGGGACGTATCCCTGGGATCCACCAGGATCACATCGTGACCGGCGCTCGAAGCCTTGTCCGTGATCCTTCTTCTAAGCAGTCCGAGGGATGCGTCGTTGTAACCGTTGGTCATTTTGCGATTCTTAGAGATTCTACGAAGTGCCCTGACCGACAGGTCCTCCATCACGATGACGGAGAAGTTCTTCGCTATTTCCGAAGATATGAGTTCGATGTTGTTCTTTCTGTGGTTGTTTATCTTCTCGTATAGGTGGTTAATCCTGTTTTGAATCTTGCGATACCCGGGAGAACCGTACAGGCCTCTGCTGAGCTGTCTCTGGAGTTTGGCCAGTTTCTTCCCGTATTTCACGAAGATGTGGTCGTTAGGGTACTTCTTTTTTGTAGACAGCGCGGCGATGTTACTGACTCCGACATCCACCGCTACGGGCGGGAGGGGAGTTGTATCCTTCACCGGAGGTTCGGTCTCATAGGTGATACAGGCGTAGTACTGACAGTACGAGCCCATGTCCTTCCTCTTGACGGTGCAGGTCTTCACTCTTCCCTCTATCTTCGTGGATTGGTTGTAGCACCTTACGAGACCGGGCACCTTACCCAATCTGAGGAAACGTCTCTTCTTTCCGTTCCTCTTCTCCGTCACGACGGAGAAATCGATGGGATGGGGGTAGGTGTACGAGGAGAACGAACCCTTGGGACGGTACCTGGGGAAACGGCCGCTGCCGTTGGATTCTTGCGGATCCACTTCGGCGGTCGATTCAGCCTTGTGTTCACCCTTGTGCCTCTTGCTGCTGAGTGTCTTCTCGCAGGCCTCGATCACACGCTTCGACGTGGCATTGAGTGTGGCGGAATATGCATCGCGTATGTACCTGTGATTGTGCCTCATCTGAGTTCCGAGCTTGTTCAGATCGAATACGGTCGGAAGGCGGCCTGTCTTGCGATGCACGTTCTTACAGGCGGTGATCATCGAATTGTAGACGAGACGGTTCGCATCGATATTGTGGTCCACGACCTTCCTCTGCTCCGAGGTGAGTTCGATGTGCATCCTGATCGTCTTCATCGGGAATCACCACGATTCCCGGAGTATATAAGCTTAAGAGGGGGAGGTCGCCGAAAGTGACCGAAACTGACGTTTTACGACAATTATGAGAGAAATCCTTATCGAAACCATAATCCGGCACACTCCCTGATAGCATCCCCGACTGAACCGATGCCCCAACATCTCTTTTCACGGACGTGCTTCCGTGTTCTCAGGACATTGTTATTGCTATTGTTCCCGACCTCGTTCCCACTTACGGTTTACACATACCCAGACAAAGGAAAATCTGCCTTGACCGATAGCTGATTCCCTGATTATCGGTCCTTTTGAACATCACCTCGTTCCCGGATACGGTGTATTCCCGGGTATCAGGTACGAACTGTCATAAGTTCAGAAGAGAAACCTGCTGACTGAGAACAGGAAACGGTATGGCAAATGACCAGCAAATGAAAACGTGTACTAACTGTCATACTCAAGTAAATAAATACAATTTAACGGGAACAGTTTCACGATCAATCATGATAAACGGTGATGTGCCAGACACACTTTTGAAAAGAAAAATTGGGGGGAGTGGCCCCCTGAGTTTTCAACGCTTCTCGAGAGGGACGTATTCCCTCTCCTTGGCGATGCTCACGTAGGCGGGACGGATGATCTTGCCGGAGCTGACCAGTTCCTCGATCCTGTGGGCGCTCCATCCGCTCGCCCTCGCGATGGCGAAGAGCGGGGTGTAGAGCTCCTCGGGGATGCCGAGCATCCTGTAGAGGAATCCGCTGTAGTAATCCACGTTGACGCAGACCTTGATGGGAGACTTCCTCTTGGTGGCGATCACGTCGGGAGCGAGCCTGGCGACCCTCTCGTAGAGGTCGAGCTCCGCGTCGCATCCCTTCTCCTTGGCCATCTTGTAGACGAACTGCTTGAGCTGCTGGGCCCTGGGGTCGGAGATGGAGTAGACCGCGTGGCCCATTCCGTAGATGAGTCCCTGGCGGTCGAAGGCCTCCTTGTTGAGGATCTTGGAGAGGTAGTTGCTGAGCTCCCCGTCGTCGGTGGGGTCGATGACGTTGGCCTTGATGTCGTCCATCATCTGCACCACCTTGATGTTCGCGCCTCCGTGCTTGGGGCCCTTCAGCGAGAGCAGTGCGCCGGCGATGACGGAGTAGGTGTCTGAACCGGCGGAGGTGATGACGCGGGTGGTGAAGGCAGAGTTGTTGCCTCCTCCGTGCTCCATGTGGATGATGAGGGCGTTGTCGAGGGCCTCGGCCTCGGTGGCGGTGTACTTCCCGTCGGGACGGAGCATCATGAGGATGTTCTCCGCCATGGAGAGGGTGGGGTCGGGCCTGTGGATGATGAGGCTCCTGTTGCAGTCGTAGTGGCTGTAGGCGTGGTAACCGTATACCGCGAAGAGCGGGAGCGTGGCGATGAGCTTCATGCACTGCTTGAGGACGTGAGGGGTGGAGACATCCGTGGGGTCCTCGTCGTAGGCGGCCATCTCGAGGACGCTGCGGGCCATGGTGTTCATGATGTCCTTGCAGTTCTGCCTGAGGATGACGTTCTTCACGAAGTTGTTGGGAAGCTCCATGTTGGAGCGCAGGGCCTGCTAGTACTGGGGCAGGTCGGCGCAGTCGGGGAGCTCTCCGAACAGGAGGAGATAGGAGGACTCTTCGAAACCGCACCTGGGGGTGTGCTTCCCGACCAGGTCCTCGATGGCGTATCCGCGATAGGCGAGGACTCCCTCCATGGGGACCCTCTGTCCGTCGACGGTCTTGTAGCCGTCGAGCCTGGAGATCCTGGTAATCCCGGTGATGACTCCCTTGCCGTTCTTGTCGCGCAGCCCCTTCTTCACGTCGTACTCGGTGTAGAGTTCGGCGGGGATCTGCCCGTTCTCCTCACAGATTTTCGCCTTATCGATGTAGTATTGGTCATGATCGGCCATGACGAGCCTCCTCCTTGCAGACCAGCACAAGGTCTGCTTAAATGCGCGCTATAAAGAACAAAGTAAAAAAGTGTTGCCCGCGGACCCATGCCCGCGGGCCAGTTGTCAAACCCCGACGTTCAGACGAGGCCGTGGAAGTCCTGCATGGATTTCACGCCGATCTCGTGCTCCTTGGCGACCCTGATGGCCCCCGCCGCGATCCTGGCGCCGTTGATGGTGGTGACGTAGGGGATCTCCAGCTCGACGGCGAGCCTCCTCATCCTGTGTCCGTCCCTCACGGCACCGGAGTGGTTGGTGGGGGTGTTGATGACCAGGTTGATGGCTCTGTCCCTCATCAGGGAGGTGGCGTTGGGCTTGAGCTGCTCGTCATGCTTGAAGACGGCCATGCATCCCACCCCATGCTCCTTGAAGTAGGTCGCGGTACCCTTGGTCGCATAGATGTTGAAGCCCATGTCGCGGAGGGCCTTGGCGATCTTGCAGGCCTCCTCCTTGTCCTGGTCGTTGACGGTGAAGTACACCCCGCCCTCCAGGGGGAGCTGGGAACCGGCGGCCTCGAACGCCTTGTAGCAGGCGGTATCGAAGTCGGCATCGATTCCCATGACCTCTCCGGTGGACTTCATCTCGGGGGTGAGGATGGAGTCTACTCCGGGGAGCTTCAGGAAGGGGAACACTGATTCCTTCACGGCGAAGTGGTCGATGGCCCTGTATCCCTTGAGTCCGAACTCCTTCAGCTTCTTGCCGAGCATGACCTTGACGCCGATCTTGGCGAGGGGGATGCCGGTGGCCTTGGAGATGAAGGGGACGGTCCTCGATGCCCTGGGGTTGGCCTCGATCATCCAGATCTCTCCGTCCTTGTAGGCGAGCTGCAGGTTCATCAGTCCGATGGTCTTGAGCGCTAGTGCCAGACGTGTGTTGAGGTCGACGATTTCATCAATCGTTTTCTGAGGGAGCGAGAAGGGCGGGAGAACCATGGTGGCGTCCCCGGAGTGGCATCCTGCGTACTCCACATGTTCCATGATTCCGCCGATGTATACATCTTCTCCGTCGCAAATCGAATCGACATCGATCTCGATTGCATTGGTGAGATATTTGTCAATCAGGACAGGGTGGTTCCGGGAGACTTTCACGGCGGTCTCCATGTAGGTCTTGAGTTCCTCTTCGGAATAGACGATTTCCATTCCTCTTCCTCCGAGGACGTAGGAGGGCCTGACAAGTACTGGGTATTCGATCTCCGCTGCGATGGAACGGGCTTCCTCGTAGGAGTATGCGGTACCGGACGGGGGCTGCTTGATTCCGAGCTGCCTCATGAGGTCGGTGAACCTTCTTCTGTCCTCTGCGACATCCATCTGATCGGGAGTGGTTCCGAGTATCTGGGTCTTCGTTCCTTTGAGACCTTTTTCGAGGTCTATCGCCAGGTTGACCGAGGTCTGTCCGCCGTATTGGCAGATGACCCCGTCGGCATCTTCCGCTTTGATTACGTTCAATACGTCTTCCAAATCGAGGGGCTCGAAGTACAGTCTGTCGGAGATGTCGTAGTCGGTGGACACTGTCTCCGGGTTATTGTTGATCATGATGGCTTCGCAGCCCTCCTCCTGGAGAGCCATGACTCCGTGGACGCAGCAGTAATCGAACTCGATTCCCTGTCCGATCCTGATGGGTCCGCCTCCGATGATGACCACGCGTTTCTTCTTCTTGGGGTAGGTAGCTTCGGAGGACACACCCTTGTATGTCGAATAGAAATAAGGGGTCTCGGCCGCGAACTCGGCGGCGCAGGTGTCGACCATCTTGTAGCGGGGGACGATTCCCGCTTTCTCCCTTCTGTCGAGGATCTCCCACTGGTTGGTGTTGGTGAGCCTGGAGATGGTCTCGTCGCCGAATCCCATGCATTTGGCTTCCTTGAGGAGCTCGTCGGTGAGCTTCTCGAGTCTGAGCCTCTTCTCCATCTCGACAATGTTCCTGAGTTTCCTGACGAAGAAGACGTCCCACTGGGTCTCCTTGGCGATGTCCTCGGGGGTCCAGCCCATCCTGAGGGCCTGTCCGATGGCGAAGATACGCCTGTCGGTGGCGTGCTTGAATTCCTCATGGATTTCGGCTTCCGTCATCTCGACGGGGTCGAGTCCGTCCACACCGATTTCCAGGGACCTGAGTCCTTTGAGGAGGGCCTCTTCGAACGACCTGCCTATGGACATCATCTCTCCGGTGGATTTCATTTGGGTTCCGAGGTGTCTGTCGACTGTTCTGAACTTGTCAAATGGCCATCTGGGTATTTTGACGACGACATAATCCAAGGTGGGTTCGAAGGCAGCATAGGTGTTGCCGGTAATCTTGTTGGGGATCTCGTCGAGGGAGTATCCCACGGCGATCTTGGTGGCCACCCTCGCGATGGGGTATCCGGTGGCCTTGGAGGCCAATGCGGAGGACCTGGAGACACGGGGGTTGACCTCGATGACGCGGTACTCCTTGGTGACAGGGTTCAATGCGAACTGTACGTTGCATCCTCCCTCTATTCCGAGGGCGCGGATGATCTTCAGAGAAGCGGTCCTGAACATCTGATGCTCCCTGTCGGATAATGTGAGGCAGGGTGCACACACGATGGATTCTCCGGTATGGATTCCCATTGCATCAAGATTCTCCATGTTGCAGACGATGATGCAGTTGTCCTTGCCGTCCCTCATAACTTCGTATTCGAATTCCTTCCATCCGAGGATGGACTCCTCGATCAAGACCTGGTGGATACGGCTGTATGCGAGACCTCTGGCACATATCTCGCGGAGTTCATTCTCATCGTAGGCGATACCTCCTCCGGTACCACCGAGGGTGAAGGCGGGTCTTACGAGTACGGGATATTTCCCGATGTATTCCACGGCCTTGAAAGCCTCCTCGAGGGAGTTGGCGGGCATTGACTTGGGGCAGGGTTCGCCGATGGCCTCCATGGCCTCTTTGAACAGCTCCCTGTCCTCGGATTTCTCGATGGCTTCGGGCTGAGTACCGACCAGAACTGCACCGAGTTTCTCGAGGTATCCTTTCTCTGCGAGTTCAGAGCAGATGTTGAGTGCGGTCTGACCTCCCATTCCGGAGATGATGCCGTCCACGCCTTCCCTCTCGATGATCTTGGCGACGATGTCGGCGGTCATGGGTTCGATGTAAACCTTGTCCGCAGTGTCAGGGTCGGTCTGGATGGTGGCGGGATTGGAGTTCACCAGGACGGTCTTGTAACCTTCTTCACGAAGCGATCTGCATGCCTGCGAACCGGAGAAATCGAATTCGGCTGCCTGTCCGATCACAATCGGGCCGGAACCGATGACCATGAGCTTCTTGTAATCCTTTCTCACAGGCGTCCCTCCCTGATGACCTTGCCGAATTTGTCGAACAGGAACGTGGTGTCCTGCGGGCCCGGTGAGGCCTCCGGATGATATTGTGCGGTGTAGATCGGAAGGTCCTTGTGCCTCATGCCCTCCACGGTGCCGTCGTTGACATTGAATTGATCTGCGATGAGTCCGGTTCCTGCGAGGGAGTCCTCGTCCACGGCGAACCCGTGGTTCTGAGAGGTGAGGTACACTCTTCCCTCGTACATCACGGGCTGGTTGCATCCGCGGTGTCCGAATTTCATCTTGTATGTCTTTCCGCCCATGGCGATGGCGGTGAGCTGGTTCCCGAAGCAGATTCCGAACAGGGGGAGCTGCTGGGCGAGATTCTTGATAGTGACCACGGTGGTCTTCTGGATGACGGGATGGGAAGGGTCTCCGGGCCCGTTCGATAACTGGACGCCCTGGATCTTCTTTCCGTTGAGCCTGTACTCGGTGACGACATCGGCCGGGGTGTCGTAGGGGAACATGACGACGTTGTATCTGTTGCGGAGCTCCTTCAGGATGCCGTCCTTCTCTCCGCAGTCGAGGAGTCCTACGGTTATCTCCTTGTTGGAATCGAATTCCAATATCTCCTTGCAGCTGACCTCTCCGACCAGATTGCCCTCGGACGGTGCGGGGCTTGCTTTGATCTTCTCTATGAGGTCGGGGATGGAATTTCTGTCCTCGGTGATGGCTCCTTTGAGGGTTCCTCCGTTCCTTATCTTGATGACTAAGTCCCTGGTGTCGACACCGGAGATCCCGGGCACCTTATGGTCCTTCAGGAACTCGTCGATGGTCTTGCCGGCGTACATGTCGGAGGGTTCCCTGCAGTATTCACTGCAGACGAGGGCCCTTGCGTGGACGCTTGCTGATTGATGGAAATCGTCGATGGTTCCGTAGTTTCCTATCAGCGGGAAAGTCATGACAAGAATCTGACCTTTGTACGAAGGGTCGGTGAGACTCTCCTGATAACCGCACATGCCGGTTGCGAAAACGACTTCTCCGAAAGCTTCCGAGTGATATCCGAAAGGTTCTCCTTCGTAGACCGTCCCGTCCTCGAGGACCAAGTAACTTTTTGCCATCGGGGAATTAACCATCAAAAAACAGTATTTAATAGGTGACCGTCCCGAAAAACAGTGTTAGATATAGGTTGTCAGAAATCCGACAACGGTTGTTTTTTACTGTACAAATGTTCACAATGGTGATTAGGGCGGTCACTAAGTCAGGTCAGAGGAGTTCCTCGTAAATGTCGTCCTCAGGATTGTCCCACTCCCTGGGGAGAACGTACAAACCGGTCTTGGGATTGATATGTCCCGCCTCCGGAAGTGCGGAGACAATGCGGGCAAGTTCATCTTCCTTATTCGTCTCTGTCATAATTGAATATGGCCCCGCAGATATTTGGCTGTTGGTTCGATTTCAGATACTGAAAGGGTATCCAACAATATGGTGAAAAGGGAACCCTCCGGCATGTGCCAGAGGGCAGGAATTTGTTTAGCGGACCAGGGTGTGGAAGTCCTGCATGGACTTGACACCCATCTGGTTCTTCCTGGCGACGCCGATCGCTCCGACGGCGATCTTGGCGCCGTTGATGGTGGTCAGGAAGGGGATCTCCAGTTCGACTGCAAGCCTCCTCATCCTGTGTCCGTCCCTCACGGCTCCGGAGTGGTTGGTGGGGGTGTTGATGACCAGGTTGATGGCACCGTCCCTCATCAGAGAGGTGGCGTTGGGCTTGAGCTGCTCGTCGTTCTTGAAGACCGCAGTGGTGTCGACCCCGTGCTCCTTGAAGTAGGTCGCGGTTCCCTTGGTGGCGTAGATGGTGAATCCCATGTCCTTCAGGGATTTTGCGATCTTCACTGCCTCGGGCTTGTCGTGGTCGTTCACCGTGAAGTAGACTCCGCCCATGGTGGGGAGGATCTGACCTGCTGCGGTGAATGCTTTGTAGCAGGCGGTGTCGAAGTCGGCATCGATCCCCATGACTTCTCCGGTGGATTTCATCTCAGGAGTGAGGATGGAGTCGACTCCGGGCAGTTTGAGGAAGGGGAAGACAGACGCTTTGATGGCGTAGTGGTCGATGGACCTGTAGCCCTTGAGTCCGAAGTCCTTCAGCTTCTTGCCGAGCATGACCTTGACACCGATCTTGGCGAGGGGGATGCCGGTTGCCTTGGAGATGAAGGGAACGGTCCTGGAAGCCCTGGGGTTCGCCTCGATCATCCAGATCTCTCCGTCCTTGTATGCGAGCTGCAGGTTCATGAGACCGATGGTCTTGAGCGCTAGTGCCAGACGGGTGTTGAGATCAACAATCTCGTCGATGGTCTTCTGGGGCAGGGAGAAGGGAGGCAGCACCATGGTGGCGTCTCCGGAGTGGCATCCTGCGTACTCCACGTGCTCCATGATTCCGCCGATGTAGACGTCTTCACCATCGCAGATGGAGTCGACATCGATCTCTATGGCCTCGGTGAGGTATTTGTCAATCAGGACAGGGTGGTTCCTGGAGACCTTGACTGCGGTCTCCATGTAGGTCTTGAGTTCCTCCTCGGAATAGACGATTTCCATTCCGCGTCCGCCGAGAACGTAGGAAGGCCTGACGAGGACGGGGTATCCGATGTCGCCGGCGATCTTGGCCGCCTCATTGAAGGAGTAGGCGGTTCCGGACGGGGGCTGCTTGATTCCGAGCTGCCTCATGAGGTCGGTGAATCTCTTCCTGTCCTCTGCCACGTCCATCTGGTCGGGGGTGGTTCCGAGGATCTTGGTCTTGGTTCCCTTGAGTCCCTTCTCCACATCGATGGCGAGGTTGACCGAGGTTTGTCCTCCGTACTGGCAGATGACACCGTCGGCATCCTCTGCCTTGATGACGTTCAATACATCCTCCAAGTCAAGAGGCTCGAAGTACAGCCTGTCGGAGATGTCGAAGTCGGTGGAGACGGTCTCGGGGTTGTTGTTGATCATGATTGCCTCATATCCCTCTTCCTTCAGGGACATGACACCGTGGACGCAGCAGTAGTCGAACTCGATTCCCTGTCCGATCCTGATGGGTCCACCTCCGATGATGACCACGCGTTTCTTCTTCTTGGGGGCGTTGGCCTCGGTGGTCTTTCCGTTGTAAGTGGAATAGTAATAGGGGACCTGTGCCTCGTACTCTCCGGCGCAGGTGTCGACCTTGTTGTAGATGGGGACGATGCCTGCCTTGTCCCTCTGGTCGAATATGTCCCAGAGGTCCTTGTTGGTGAGCCTGGAGATGGTCTCGTCGCCGAAGCCCATGTACTTGGCCTCCTTCAGGAGGTCGTCGGTGAGCTTCTCGGTCTGGAGCCTCTTCTCCATGTCGACGATGTTCTTGAGCTTCTGCACGAAGAATGCATCCCAGGAGGTCTCCTTGGCGATCTGCTCCACGGACCAGCCCTGCCTGAGGGCCTGTCCCATGGCGAAGATACGTCTGTCGGTGGCGTGCTTGAACTCGTTGTGGAGCTCGTCGTCGGTCATCTCGACGGGGTCGAGTCCGTCGACTCCGATTTCGAGGGACCTGAGTCCCTTCAGGATGGTCTCCTCGAAGGTCCTGCCGATGGCCATGACCTCTCCGGTGGATTTCATCTGGGTTCCGAGGTGCCTGTCGACGGTCCTGAACTTATCGAAGGGCCACCTGGGTATTTTGACTACGACATAGTCGATGACAGGCTCGAAGGCGGCGAAGGTGTTGCCGGTAATCTTGTTGGGAATCTCGTCGAGGGTGTATCCGACGGAGATCTTGGTGGTGACCCTGGCGATGGGGTATCCGGTGGCTTTGGAGGCCAATGCGGAAGACCTGGAGACACGGGGGTTGACCTCGATGACACGGTAGTCATGGGAGACGGGGTCGAGTGCGAACTGCACGTTGCATCCTCCCTCGATTCCGAGGGCGCGGATGATCTTGATGGAGGCCATCTTGAACCTCTGGAGATCCTCCTCGGGGAGGGTCATGCAGGGTGCGCAGACGATGGACTCTCCGGTGTGGATACCCATGGCGTCGAGGTTCTCCATGTTGCAGATCACGATGCAGTTGTCCTTGCTGTCCCTCATAACCTCGTACTCAATCTCCTTCCATCCGAGGATGGACTCCTCGATGAGGACCTGGTGGATACGGCTGTAGGCGAGACCTCTGGCACATATGTCCTTGAGCTCTTCCTCGTTGTATGCGATACCTCCTCCGGTACCTCCGAGGGTGAAGGCAGGCCTGATGAGGACAGGGTACCTTCCGATGTATTCGACAGCTTCGAGTGCCTCCTCCACGGAGTTGGCGGGCTTGGACTTGGGGCAGGGTTCGCCGATGGCTTCCATGGCTTCTTTGAACAGCTCCCTGTCCTCGGATTTCTCGATCGCATCGGGCTGGGTACCGACGAGCTCGCAGTGGAGCTTCTCGAGGTAGCCCTTCTCGGCGAGTTCGGAGCAGATGTTGAGTCCGGTCTGACCACCCATTCCGGAGAGGACTCCGTCGACTCCCTCCTTCTCGATGATCTTGGCGACGGTCTCCGCGTTCATGGGCTCGATGTACACCTTGTCCGCGGTCTCGGAGTCGGTCTGAATGGTGGCGGGGTTGGAGTTCACCAGGACGGTCTTGTAGCCTTCCTCGCGGAGGGACCTGCATGCCTGGGAACCAGAGAAGTCGAATTCGGCGGCCTGTCCGATGACGATCGGACCGGAACCGATGACCATGAGTTTCTTGTAATCTTTCCTCATATGCGTCCCTCCTTCACTGCTTTGGCGAACCTGTCGAAGAGTATCGAGGTCTCCCAGGTCTCGGCGGTGGTCTCGGGCTGGTACTGGGCGGCGAAGACGGGCAGTTTGGTGTGCCTCACGCCCTCGACGCTCTTGTCGTTGACATTGAACTGGTCGGCGACGAGTCCGGTTCCTTCGAGAGACTTCTCGTCGACGGCATAGTTGTGGTTCTGCCAGGTGATGTAGGTCCTGTTCTCGTACAGCACGGGTTCGTTGGCACCGTGGTGTCCGAATTTCATCTTGTAGGTCTTACCGCCGAATGCGAGGGCGATGAGTTGGCAGCCGAGTCCGATTCCGAACACGGGGAGTTTCTCGGCAAGCTTCCTGACGTTGGGGATGACCTTCTCCGTGATGGCAGGGTGGGCGGGGTTTCCGGGCCCGTTGGAGAGGTGCACGCCCTTGATGTTCTTGCCGTTGAGCTTGTAATTGATGATGGTGTCCGCATCGGTGTCGTAGGGGAATGCCACGACGTTGAACCTCATGCGGAGCGCCCTGACGGTGGCCTCGGTCTCTCCGAAGTCGAGCAGGGCGACAGTGTCTTCCTTGCCCTCGTCGAATTCTTTGACGGATTTGCGGCTGACCTCCGCTACGAGGTTGCTCTCGTCGGGACGGGGCATCTTCTTGAGCTTCTTGACTATCTCCGGGATAGCCTTCTCGTCCTGGGTGACGGCACCCATCATGACTCCGTTGTCCCTGATCTTCAGGGTGATGTCCCTGGTGTCCACGCCGGTGATGCCGGGGATCTTGTGGTCCTTCAGGAACTGGTCGAAGGTCTTGCCGGGGTACATGGTGGAAGGTGAGGTGCAGTATTCCTTGCAGATAACTGCGGATGCTTGCACTTTGTCGGATTGGAACCATTCGTCGTGGATGAGGTAGTTCCCGATAAGGGGGAAGGTCATGACCACGATGTTCCCTTTGTATGAAGGGTCGGTGAGACTCTTCTGATAACCGCATTCTTCAGTCGTGAAAACGACCTCGCCGAAAGCTTCGGTCTCGTATCCGAAGGAGGTACCTTCGTATACGGTCCCGTCGTCAAGGACTAAGTAATTTTTTGCCATCAAAGTTCAAACGATTCTTAGAACCTATTTAATGCGCGCGGACGGCAAAAAACACCCCTAAATATACGGTGTCTGAAATCCGACAAGAGCTCCTTAAGTGTGGTTGATTTTTCCGATTGCTCCCGGGCAATCCTGCTTGACGCCGATGCGGACTGCGGGTTAGAAACCGAATCGCAATCACAGGAGCGAGGCCATGTAGATTGGGAGATAAGTGATTCTTCCGTCCGTTTGGATATCATTAGAGTGGATCACATAGACTTTTCCCAGTCTGGCACTGTACTTTTCCATGAATCTGTCAAGGGATTTGTGCTTAGTGGATCTGGCAGATTTCACTTCCACAGGTATAATCCTTTTCTTCTTTACGAGGATGAAGTCGACTTCACATAGATTCTTGTGATCATGCTCGAGATAGAATTCATGAAAGTACAGGCGATGTCCTGCGGATACGAGTTCCTGTGCTACCATATTCTCGAACAGCATGCCTTCGTTGATGGAGAGATCGGACTTCGCTAGACTTATGAACACGGATTCGTCCACGATGCCTGTATCGAATGCCAATGTGATCAGGAGCCCGGTGTCAAGGAGATAAGTCTTGAATCTTCTGAAATCATTATTCAGGTTCATGGCGGGGTTGGGGTCCGTATTAGATAGGCACAGGTTGATAATCTTGGCCTCGTTCAGCCAGTCGAATTGATACCGTAGATTCTCTGTGAGTTCACCTTTTTCCGCGTCCCCCGGCCTGAACACTTTCGTGCGTGCAGATAGTCTGCTGGGTATGCTCTCGAAGATTCTTTCTGTCAGGATTCCGTTTTCGAGGTTTTTGTGCATATCCGCCTTGTAAAGCGAAATGATCTGCCGTTTTATTTTTTCGCAATCTCTGATATCGTGCCTTTCAATATACGCCGCAACGGATGCAGGCATCCCTCCTGTTATCATATACAGTCTGTATTTCTCCAGAATGATGCTGTGAATAACATCATTGAACGGTTCGAGAGCCTGGAAGTGTTCGCGTATCAGATCCATGGTATTCTCATTCCCGTTGGCCCAGAGCCATTCTTCGAAATCCATGGGGTACATTTGTACCGGTTCTTCCTCAGAAGGGATAGATATGTCCTTCACATTCTCCTTGAGGGAGATGAGGGAACCTGTCTCGATGTAATCATATCTCCCGTCCGCTACAAGGTATTTGATAAGTGCTCTGGCTTTCGGATAGTTCTGGATTTCATCGAAGATAACTAATGATTTACGTTGTTTGAGTTCCACATCATAAAGGATGGACAGATTGGACGTCAGTAATCCGATATCATGGCTGTATCTTTCGAAGAGTTCGATGGTGCCCTGCCTGGGCTGGTTGAAGTCGATGAGTAGGTATGAATCATATTCGTTCTTTGCAAATTCTTCGACTATGGTGGATTTACCTACACGTCTAGCACCCTCGATTAGCAGGGCACTTTTACCATCGTTTTCAGTTTTCCATTGGAGAAGCCTTTGGTAGATCTTGCGTTTGAATATCCTGGCACTCATAACAAATCAATAATCAGATTGCACCATAAAAAAGTTTCCTGTATTAGAAATTAGGCAAAAATAGAAGTTTCCTGTATTAGATAATCGTCAATATTTGGACTTTCCTGTATTTCAATTTCCGTAGGAACCGTCATAAACCTGCACCAGATACGCAGTATTATGCGCATTCTCGGAAAAGATGCGGGACGCGGGGAGATCAAGGTTCTCCCCGAGACCGACGACGATATCTGGCACCTCTACAACGTTATCTGTGTAGGGGACCTGGTCACGGCCTCCACCACCCGCAGGGACGAGAAGGCGGACGATAAGCTCCGTGCCGAGCGGGCGGAGAAGAAGCGCATGACCCTTGGGATCCGCATCGAGAAGATCGAGTTCGAGCAGGACAGCATGCGCATGCGCCTGCTGGGCACTATCGAGGAAGGTCCCCAGGACATCGGGCAGCATCATACTCTGATTATCGAGGTCGGGGAGCAGCTCCGCATCGGTAAGACCCACTGGAAGAGCACCCAGGTCGAGAGATTGGAGTCTGCTGTCAAGGACACGGTAAAACCGAGGATTGTCTTCGTGTCATTGGATCAGGACGAGGCCACGGTTGCCGTACTGAGGGCATACGGGCTCAAGGAGATTGTTACAGTCAGGTCCATGCGCTCCGGCAAGCAGTATGACGAGAAGGGCAAACCCTTCGATTATCGCGGAGAGATCATCTCCAAACTGAAATCCGTCGCCACCCCTGAGATGCCCCTGGTCCTGCTGGGTCCCGGTTTCGAGAAGGAGGAGCTGGCGGAGGACATCGCACATCTGCCGAAAGGAACCTTCGGACAGGTCTTCGTACAGCAGACCGGTCAGTCTGGCATGGCGGGAGTGAACGAGCTCATCAAGAGCGGTCTCGGCTCCAGGATCCTCAGGGAATCCACCGTCGGGGCGGAGATGGAACTGGTCAACAGGCTCATGGAGGAGATCGGCAAGAACGGTCTCGCCACTTACGGTCCCGCCGAGGTGGAATCCGCGGCGGATTCCGGTGCGGTGGAGAACCTCATGATCCTCGATACCCTGCTGAGGGAGAAGGACCTCGACAGGATCGTGCATTCGGTGGAGCAGCAGAACGGTTCCTTCACGGTAATCTCCAGCGAGCACGATGCAGGGAAACAGCTGGCGGCATTGGGCGGAATAGCTGCCATACTGAGATACAAACTGGCCTGATTTTTTTAGAAAGGCTCAGCTTCTCCTGAGGTATGCCCATATCTCCATGAAGGCGATGATGGCGATTCCCGCCACCGCTACGAGGATATGACCCAGGATGTCGATCTTGTTGGGTGTGAAGAACAGGATTGCGAAGTCGAACAGGACGATGAAGAACCAGTTGTTCACCGTCATGATGAAGCGCAGGAACCTGTCGAGGGTGGGGCGGGGTTTGCCGGTTCCCGCCGCTATGGCCTTCCTCTCGGAATCGAGGAAGACACGCAGCAGATACATCAGGTTGAGGACGGTCAGGCGCAGGATGGGCACCAGCACCATGAAGTTGATCAGCAGTACCAGCGAGGTGGTGACGTAGAGACTGATGCTCTCCGGGGTATGGGCGTTGATGAAGTCCGCGAAACCGGGCGTAATCAGCACGAATACGATCTGTATGATGACGACCAGCACCAAGGTGACGTACAGAGATGCAAGTCTGGACCTGAAGTTCGCCATGGTCTCTTTGGTTGCCAGAGCCAGCTTGGAGTAGAAGTTGGACCTTGTCTGGGCGATCTTCATGAAGCCGTTGACGATAGGCTGGGGGGTGTGCACCTGGAAGGCGTCCGCTATTGCCTCTACCTTCCTGTTGAACAGGGGCAGGGCAATCATGGAGACCAGAGCGGCTCCGATGACGGCCGCGTAGAAGTTCGCGTCGATGATATTGTGTACGAAGGCTTCCTTGGAGATGATGAAGGCGAACTCTCCCATCGCGATCAGGGAAATGGAGCAGTAGAACGAGAGACGTAGCGGTTTGTTGCCCACGAAGTAGGCGATGAGGACAGACCCGCCCTTCAGTACGAAGTAGATGGCGTAGATGATGAGGATGAGTCCGATGTTGTTGATGATGTCGGAGGGTTTGATGAGCAGACCGATGGAGACGAAGAACATCATCATGAAGACATCCTTCATCGGTTCGATATCGTGCTCTATGCGTTTGTGCTGTTTGGACTGGGATACGATGACTCCCATGAGGAAGGCACCGATTGCCATGGACATGCCGATGTAAACGGAGATGTAGGCCAATCCGAAACAGAGTCCCAGGGAGAGGATCAGCAGAGCCTCGGTGGAGAATCTGTCGCTGATGTAGTCCAGGAAACGGGGGATGAACATGAGTCCCAGACCGATTGCCATCACCATGAATATGATAACGGTGATGAGCATCCAGATGATCCCGGTGATATCCATGTCGGTACCGGTCATCAGAGGAGATACAGCGGACATGATGAGGACCTGCGCAACATCCTCGATGACGGTGATGAAGATCAGGGTCTCCACGTCTGCGTGGCTGATACGCTCCTGTTCGGCCAGGACGATGGTGACGACCGCGGTGGAAGAACCGGAGATGATGGCACCGAAGATGATTGACTGAAGGGCATCGAGACCCAGCAGCGAACCGCCTATGAATCCGCCTGTCAGCATGATAGGCACCTGGATCATGACGACCATCATGGCGAAGGTACCCATCTTACGGAGTTTCTTCAGGTTGAGTTCCATTCCGATGCAGAACATCATGAGAACCAGACCGAGATCGGCCAGGAACCCGACGATCATCTCTGTGTCGGCGCTCTCGCCGGACCAGTAGTTGCTGAGGATGATACCGCTTACGATGTAGCCGATGGCGGCAGGCATCTTCAATCTCTTGAAGACTACCGCACATGCCCCCCCGATCAGGAGGAGCATCGCCATGTTGATAAGAAGAATCGACTCCTCCGTAATGCATCCCCAATTTTCGTTATAGTGACCTCCTTAAAATAGATATTGTAGTTTTTTGTAGGTCATTTATCCTCCGGGATTCGGAAGATTCAGAAGTCAGCGGACGGTTCGGACGTCAATACATGTTAACGTCTGGGTCATGTATCTATCTGTACACCGAGCAACGAATAATTTTTTATCCCTCCTAAAATTTAAAGGAATGTTTTGTGTCCGACTGGGACACAGAAGGAGTCCGTAATTATGGATGGAAAACAGGTTCGTCTTGAGAGAATCATGGACAGGAAGACCGGCCGTGCGGTCCTTGTCCCCATGGACCACGGAATATCGAACGGCCCCATGGACGGCCTCATTGACATGAAAGCAACCGTCGATGCGGTCACCAACGGAGGTGCCACCGGTGTCATCATGCACAAGGGACTCATCAGGTACTCGTACCGCGGTTCCGGAAAGGATGTCGGTCTCATCATGCACCTCTCCGCCTCCACCGACATCGGAGTGTCGGTGAACCACAAGGTCAACATCACCACCGTGGAGGAAGCCATCAAGCTTGGAGCCGACGCCATTTCCATCCAGATCAATTTCGGCGACGAGTATGAGCCAGAGATGCTAGAGTCGGCGGGAGACGTCGCCAGGAAGTGCAACGAGTGGGGTATGCCACTGGTCATCATGGCCTACCCCCGCGGACACGACGTCAACTCCTTCGATCCCGACCATATCGCTCACGTCGCGAGGGCATCGGCAGAGATCGGTGCCGATATCGTCAAATGTTCCTACACCGGCGACATCGACTCCTTCAGGAAGGTCACCAAGGGCGCTCTCGCCCCCGTCCTCATCGCGGGCGGACCCAAGATGGACACCGACATGGACGTCCTGCAGATGGTATACGACTCCATCCAGGGCGGAGGAAAGGGAGTGTCCATGGGAAGGAACGTCTTCCAGAACAGGAACGTCGAGGGAATCACCAGGGCCATCTCCAAGATCGTCCTGGAGGACTACACCGTCGAAGAGGCGGCCAAGTTCCTGAAGGAATGAGCATGGACGGGAAGAAGATCTTCGTAAGGGCGGATGTGCCCGACGACAAGGACGATCGTAAAGATTTAGTCACCAACGGATTGGAATCGGGAATCGTCAACTTCATCCTCCGCAAAGGGGACGAGGCCTTCGAGGACCTCGGCAAGATGGAGAATATCATCTACTTCGAGAAGGGAAAGCCCGTTTCCGACGATGTGGAGTTTTCGCAGATCGATACTCCCGCCGACCAGGAGAAGGTCCTGAATCTGGTGGGAAAGAAGAAGACTATCATCGTGGAGACCTCCGACTGGACCATCATCCCCCTCGAGAACATGATCGCCAAGTTCAGGACCGCCGGCACCGAGATCCTTGCAATTGCAAGCAGGAAGGAGGAGGCTGAGCTTTACCTTACCACCATGGAGAAGGGTGTGGACGGAGTCGTCATCGAGACCGAGGACCCCCTCGCCATCGGTAAGTTCAGGGATTTATTGACTGTGAACGAGCCGGTTGAGCTACAGGAGGTCGAGGTCGTATCCGTTGAGCCCGTGGAGATGGGCGACAGGGTATGCGTTGATACATGCTGCCTGATGAAACCCGGAGAGGGAATGCTTTGCGGTTCCTACTCCAACTGCCTGTTCCTCGTCCAGAGCGAGAGCGAGGCCAACGGATACGTCGCCACCAGGCCTTTCAGGGTCAATGCGGGAGCCGTTCACATGTACTGCATGGTCCCCGGAGGAGGCACCAGATACCTCTCCGAGATCTCCGCGGGAGATCCTGTCCTCGTGTGCGACAGGAAGGGTAACGTCCGCAGTGCCAGCGTGGGCAGATGCAAGGTGGAGGTCAGGCCTCTGCTGATCGTCACCGCTACCGACGGCAGCAAGACTTACAACGTCATCCTGCAGAACGCCGAGACCATCAAGGTCGTCACCCCCAAGGGTTCCGAGAGTGTCACCAAGCTGAAGAAGGGCGACAAGATCCTCGCCCACCTCACCACCGGAGGAAGGCACTTCGGAATGAAGGTCGAGGAGACCATTACGGAGAAATGAGAATGCGTGTGTGCGCCTCCTACGGCGCCGTCCCCGGCAGTCCCGCCGACGCCGACATGCACGAGATCCGTCTTGATGTGTTCCATTCGGTCCCGGATTTCGCCGGTGCGGACGACATAGTCACCCTTGCGGGGAAGGACATCTCCTGCGTGCCGAAGGACTTCAAAGGACTGGTGGACGTCGGAGATTCCGACATCGAGATTCCGTTCAGGAAGATCCGGTCAGTCCATAACTACGAGAGGACTCCTTCCGCCGAGGAGCTGGTGCGCACTTTGAACTCCGGAGACCAGGAACTGTCGAAGTACGCGTGCATGGTAAATTCCTTCACCGACCTGAATAACATATTCACAGCATCGAAACAGGTCTCTCGCAGGCACCTTATCCTCGGAATGGGGGAGACCGGATGCGTGACCAGGATCAGACAGAGGATTCTGGGCAACGATTTCACCTTCGGTTACGTGGGGAAGAAGACCGCCGTGGGACAGCTTTCCGCCGAAGAGATGAAGAAGCTCGGCGATGATTGCAAGATAGTTGGAATCACCGGGCATCCGCTGGGACATTCGTTATCCCCTGTGATGCAGGGTGCCGCCATGGAGAAAGCGGGTATCAACGGCATCTATCTGAAATTCGATTCACCCAACGTGGAGCACCTGGCGGACGTAATCCGCGAGTATGAGATCACGGGAATGAACGTCACCATCCCCTACAAGCAGGATGTGATGGGGCAGATGGATTCCCTGGAGGGTCCCGCCGAAGCCATCGGCGCGGTTAATACGATAATCAATCGCAACGGAAAGCTCGTCGGTACCAATACCGACTGCGCAGGTGTGCAGTTCGCCTTCGAGAACGCAGGGAAGAAGCTGTCCGATTGTGACAAGGTACTGATATTCGGAGCAGGCGGTGCCGCCAGAGCCGCGGTATATGCGGCGATGAAATCCGGATGCGGGGCATATGTCCTCGGAAGGTCCCCCGACAAGGTAGACCGCCTTTGCAGGGAGATGGGGTGCGAGAAAGCGGAATCTCCCTCCCTCGAAGGATATGATGCGGTAATCAACTGCACCCCCATCGGCATGAACGAGGACTCCGAATATATGTTCCCGCTGAGCGGACTGAAGCAGGAGATGACGGTCATGGACATGGTCTACAACCGCAAGACCCAGCTGGTGAAAACAGCGGAATCCAAAGGATGCAGGATTGCCTCGGGAAGAGACATGCTGGTGGGTCAGGGGGCCAAATCCTTCGAACACTGGTTCGGCATACGTCCCGACACCGACGTCATGAGAAAGGCGATAGAGTGAGCGGCATCGGAGAATCCCATGGCTGTATTTCTGTCATCAACGGAATAGTCAACGGAAAGGCCGCCGTATTGGGGATCAGCCTTCTCACCGAAGCATCGTACACCGAAACGGGTACCGAACAGTATGTGAAGGTCATCGGTTCCGAGGATACCGACGACAATTTCGTGCGCATCTGCGTCCGCAGGACCCTGGAGAGGATAGGTGCCGATTCCGGCGTCGGATACCATGTGACAATAAAGTCCCAGATACCTCCGTCGAGGGGTCTGAAGAGTTCTTCATCTGTGTGCAACGCCGTCATTAAAGCAGTGCTTGATGCACACAGTTTCGAGATGGATATCATGGACATCATCCGCCTCGGTGTGGAATGCGCCAAGGAGGCCAAGGTCACCGTGACAGGCTCCTTCGACGATGCCTGCGGATGCGAACTCGGCGGACTGATATTCACCGAGAATTATTCAACAACACTCATCAGAAGGGAACCGGCGGAGGATTACGACATCATCTTCTGCATCCCCGAATACACCAAGGAGAGAGTGCCCCGCGAGAGGTATGAGGCAGTCACCGGCCGTATGGAAGAGATCCAAAAAATCGCCGAGACCGATTATCTAAAAGCGATCACCCTCAACGGCAGGCTCATCGCAGAGGTCACCGGCACCGACAACAGCATCGCTGAGAAAGCGTTGGAAGCTGGAGCTCTCGCAGCAGGTATCTCGGGTACCGGTCCTGCTATCGCAGTCATCGCAAAGAAAGGGCACGGGAAATCTATATCTGATAAACTGCCCTGCACCACCATATTAACGGAGACGAGATGAAATGAGCGACATCATTTTCAAAGGCGGACAGGCCAAGGGGTACCTCACCCCCACCCCATCCAAGAGCCACACCCACAGAGCGATCATCATGGCAGCCCTCGCCGAAGGCAAGAGCACCATCACCAACCCCCTTATCTCACTCGACACCGAAGCCACCATGGACGCCGTCAGCGCCATGGGTGCCACCGTGACCCGCGAGGAGGGACGCATCATCGTCGAGGGAGGGAACCTGCATGCTCCCGAGAAGCCCATCGACGTGAAGAACTCCGGCACCACGCTCCGTCTCCTGACAGGTATCTGTTCCTCTTTCGGCGAGGAGGTCACCCTCACCGGGGACGAGTCCATCCAGAAGAGGCCTATGGCCCCTCTGCTCGATTCCCTTTCCGCCGCGGGAGTGAAATGCACTTCCAATGACGGCAAGGCACCCGTTACCGTGTGCGGACCCGTCACCGGCAACATGCTTACCATCAGCGGAGGAGTGTCTTCCCAGTTCGTCTCCTCCCTGCTGATGACCGCCCCCATCACCGGGCAGCCCACCACCATCAAGGTTACCGGCAACATCGTCTCCGAGCCGTATCTCGACATCACCATCGGGATGATGTCCTGCTTCGGCATCCATTTCGACAAGAACAGCCTGGATGAGAGGATGATCAGGCAGAGCCCCTTCAACAGACAGGCCAACAGTTCTGTGGAGGCATGCAAGAAGTACTCCGCCCAGCCCCAGAAGTACCAGCCCACTGACTACCTCGTGCCCGGGGACTTCTCTGCGGCCGCGTTCCCCTTCGTGGCGGCGGGACTGGCGGGCAGCGTCACCATCCGCGGGCTCGACATCCGCGATCCCCAGGGTGACAGAAGGATCCTGAACGTCCTGCAGGCCGCAGGCTGTGCAATCGCCATCGACGGAAAGGAGATCACGGTCTCCGCAGCGGGAAGACCCAGGCCCCTCGATATCAACATGTCCACGATCCCGGACCTGTTCCCCATCGTGGCCGTTCTCCTGGCGACCGCCGACGGTAAGAGCAGGCTGTGGGGAGCGCCCCACCTGAGGTTCAAGGAGTCCGACAGGATTGCTATGACCGAGCAGATGCTGAAGGCCCTCGGAGCGGACATCACCGCCACCGACGACGGATGCATCATCAACGGTGTGGAGAAACTCCACGGCGGAAGGGTGGAGCACCACGGCGACCACCGCATCATGATGGCGGCTGCTGTCGCGTCCCTTGTAGCCGACGAACCCGTCGTAATGGAGAACGATGGCTGCTGGAACGTCTCCTACCCCGGATTCATCGAGCAGATGAAGAAGATCGGTCTAAAGATCGAGTAAACCTCTCATTCAGTAAGGGTGCTGACCCCGGAAATCGGGGCGGCATCCTTTCAAACTCTTCAAATGAAGAGTTTTGAAGAGTTTTGAAGAGTTTCATTTTTTCGGATCATATACGTAGAGCATTCTATGTCCGTTCTTTCCAGAGGTCTTCACCAACCCCATCTCAATTAGTTTGATCAGATCTCTTCTGACTGTGGGCACTGTAGTTTGATATTTGACTGACAATTCGTATTGAGAGACAGGTTCTCCGCCCCGAATCATATCTTTGAGAATCTGGGACTGTCTATAGCTCAACCCAAGATCCTCCACATCCTTCATGGTCTCTTCTTGTTCTTTCATCTTTCTCTTAAGGTACGTGTCGAAGACATCTATCGACTCCGAGACCATTTTCAGATTGTATCTTATGAAATAGGTGATATCCTCATTATCAGTCTCTGAAAGCAGATAGGCCATATCGTATCCGTGGCGATGGTTTTTGATGACCTTCGATATGGAGAGGTATTCTACCATAGAATAACCGTTTTTTAGGCAGTACCAGTAGAATAAAGCCCTTGAGACTCTACCGTTACCATCAAGGAACGGATGTATGTATGCCACGGTGTAGTGGATGATGATTCCTTTGATAATCGGATGTACGAATTCAGATTCATTGTTGACGTAGCCGCACAGACTTTCTACCATGTCTGCAATCAGCTCATGTTTCACAGGTACGTGATAAGTGACATCTTCATATGCATCACGTACGGCAACGGAATCATCTTCCCTGAACTTACCGGATGTGTCCGGATCCTCCATGAGTCCGTCGGTAACGGTCCGATGGATTTCCTTTATCAATTCAGGACTGAGCGGTTCGTTTAAACGGCTTTTGATCAGTTGCATTGCACGATAGTTGTTGAGGATCATGCTCTGTGAACGGTCTTTCGGAGGGAGACTCGAACGCAGCAGTTTCTTTGCAATTTTTGTGGTGGTGGAGGCCCCTTCTAACTGACTGGATGCGATGGACTCCTCCATCATGGAACTGACCGACAACATAATCCTTCTTTTGTCATCGATTCCGTTTGAGTTCAGGAAACCCGAAGCGATCCTGGAATCGATCTCGTGGAGCGTACGCTGAGTATAATCATCGAACAAGCTGTAGAACAGTTCCAGATGTCTAAGTTTGACCGAACGATAGGCCATAATTCTCATGACCTTCATCATCCTCCAAACCTCCATTCTGCTAGAGTCCCCGAAGTCCCTGTATTTCAAGTCGTCCCAATGGAGATACTTTTCATTGTATTCCTTTGCGTACCTGAGCGTATCGGCTGAGGTCCTAATCGGTTCAGAACTAAGGACGGAGTTGAGATCAGGACATTTTTCAGGGATTTTCATACTGGAAATATGGGTGTAATATATATTAACTCTTCACATGAAGAGTTTTGAAGAGTTTTGAAGAGTTTCTTAGTTAGGGTTCGGCAGCACAGTCGTGCCCCCACCCATATATAGCAAGAAGGGGTTTTCTGGCTTATGGCAATCGAAGAAGGAACCTGGATGTGGTATCTCGCTACCGAGGCGATGGATTCCCATCTTGTCGGACAGGCAGTCAGGGAGATATACACCGTCACCCGCATCCGCGGCAATGCGGTCGAAGTGAAGAAGGAGGTCCCCGGACTGAAAGAGCCAGAGACCCTTCACACCATGAAGTCCTACGGTTCTTACATCTTCGATATCGACAACCTCTCGCCGATCGCTCAGGAGACCATCGACACCTGTGTCGGAAAGGTGAAGTGCGACGTCTGCAAGCTCATGGCCCGCGACGAGGAGATTACCGCTTACGTGGACAAGAACAACATCGTCTACAGGTACTCCAAGCAGATCAAGAGGGCGGACGGGCAGCTCCACACCTACGCCTACGAACTGGTAGCGCTGGGTCTTTGATTTTTTTCACAGCGAGACGAGGTAGAAGAAGGTCTCGTTGTCGCCGCGGTCCTCGATGTTCTCCTTCAGGAGACGGAGGCCGTAGTGCTCTCCGGCGGCCTTCCTGCAGACGACCGCGCAGTCGTCGGGAAGCTCTCCCTTCGAGAGCATCTCCGCCGCGTAAGCGGTATCGGAGCAGTCCTTCTGCCCGATCCCGGGGAAGAGCTCTTCAAGGCTCTGTTTGCATTGGCCGAGGGCCTGAATGTGGGAGCAGATGCATCTCACTTCGCTGCCCTCGTTCTTGACGAAGAGGCAGTGGTGGATGCGCTCGGAGCCTTCGAGGATCTTCCTGTAACGGATTCCTTCGAGTGATTCCTTGGTCTCTCCGACCTCTCCGGCGGAGGAGTTCCTCACCGCGAGGACTCCGTAATCGATCTCTCCTTTGAGAAGTGCGTCGACGGTGGCCTTGGATGACATGAGCGCCATGAGATTGGCATCTCCCCAGTTCATCTCCCTCAGGAATTCGAGGGCCATGGCCTCGGTGTTGGAGAAAGGGATTCCCATGTAGCCGACTTTGATTCTCTTGGTCATGAAAGCACCGTATGTTTCGGGAAAAGGATGTCTGGGATATATGTTATATGTTAACGGGTGTCAGGTTTGAATCGACACTCCTATTGACAAATTGAGGGGGGATTCCACCCTCTCAAAGTGTTAAAGAACCTATATTTTATCTTAAGATGATGCAACATTTAGCACTAGGTTTTCTTGAATCATCGATATGTCTGTTTTTCGACAGGGTTTCTGCCTGATTCAGAAGGATTTCTATGAATTATCACGGTTTTAAGACGGTTTTTACGGCAAATACAGACCGTACGAATCGTACCTGCGATACTTGGTCTAGTGCTAAATAGCACTATACCGACGGTACCGATCCGGACATGCCATCGGATGCTGCAGTGTTACATGTACACCATAGCTTTAAATAAGGATATATCGAGAAACGCATCATTATGTACAGGTCGCTGAAGATGAGGATCGAACCGGACTCGGAGCAGAGGAAGGTTATCGAAGCATCGTTCAGATACCACTGTTATGTATACAACGCCCTCATCACCGCCTGCAAATCATATCACAGGAGCAACGGCAGGCTGCCTTCCCAATTCGATCTCAACAAGCTGTGTACGAGGATCTGGCACAACTGTCCCTTCCTTCACAGGTACCTCTATCAGAATGCCATGAACGAGACCGCGAAACGCGTCCTTCAGGCATTCGCCAAATGCGAGGAGAACCGCAGGAGGAAGGAGAGGAGGAACAGGGGAAAGTCCAAAGGAAAAAAGAATACCGAGGTCACTACACCGCCGGAAACGGTATTGGCCTGTCCCAGGTTCAGGAAGCCCTCCAGATTCGATTCGTACACCAATCCCCTGCACATGGAGGTCTTTACCGAAAGGAACGGCAGACGCATGCTGAAGGTCTCCAAGGTCAAGGGTCCTGTCCGCTGCTATAACCAGAAGACCCCGGTCCCCGGGGTGCCCAGGACATGTACCATAGAAAAGGCGGATAAGGGGACCCATACCGAATATTACGCTTGTCTCTCCTGCTGGGACGATATCGAACGCCGCAGAGGGGATGAGTATCTGGGCGAACATTCCCCCGATGCCGTGGGAATAGATATGGGTGTATCCAAGACCGCCACGCTGTCCGACGGCACAGTGTACGGTAACGATCACATGTACTCGAAACTGCTGGACCTTTTCAGGAAGAAGCACGAGGCATTCAGCACTATGCTTCCGGGTACTCCCGAATACAGGAAGGCAAGGTCCCGTCTGAGCCATCTCTACGGGAGGCTCAGGGGGATCCGCAGGAACAACGTTGAGATGATATCCCGTCAGATTGTAGATGCTTTCGACATAATATGCATGGAGGATCTGCCTGTAAGAAAATTAAGAAGAAAATCCAGAGGAAAACGCATGACGAACGCATACGACGACGCATCCCTGGGGATACTGAGGAGGAGGCTCATCGACAAAGCGATAGAAGCTGGCCGTAGGATAATCCTCGTCGATCCCAAATGGACGTCCCAGGTATGCTGCAGATGCGGAGCATGCGTGAGGAAAGGCCTGGAGGTAAGGACACATGTGTGTCCCGAATGCGGCCTTGTTATAGACCGCGACCTCAACAGTGCGATAAACATCTTGATATGGGGGTTGACCGGCAACCCTTTCCCTGAAAGATGGGATGAATAGCCTGACGTTCGCGTACAGGCACAAAATAGATGGAATCTAGTGCTAAAATTGATTTCATCTAAGGTTGTATAATTATAGTCTAAATATAGTCTAAATATAGTCTAAATATAGTCTAAATATTGTATATTTATTGTATTTATTGTATATTTATTGTATAATTAATGGTATACTCATATCTTGTCATCTTTCTTCTTCTCCTTGATGGAGACCTTCTTCCTCTGTCTGCCGCCGGTCTTGCGTATCTTGTCCTGGTCGATGGCCCATTGGAAGTTGTCGATCTCCTGAGGAGCGACGAGCACCAGGTCGCCCTTCTTGTACTTCACGCCGGTGGCCCAGTTGGTGAAGGGTGCGAGGACGCGGTATTCGTCGGCATCCATCACTATCTCTCTGATGTTGGGCCTGCCCTTCATGGCGGAGTAGGTTCCGGCGAACGGCTTTACCTTCCCGTCCTTGACTTCGATGACACTGGTGCAGACCGCATCAAGGAAGTACCTGTCGTGGGTGACGGTCAGGATGGTACCCGTGTAATCCACCAGGGCCTCCTCGATGGCATGCCTGGCGGGGATGTCGAGGTAGTTGGTGGGTTCGTCTAGCACGAGGATGTTGGTCTCGTTGAGCAGGAGGATGGTTAGGGCCACGCGGCACCTCTGTCCTCCCGAGAGGGTGGACATGGGGCGGTCCACCTCGTCGTTGGTCAGGAGGAACCTGGCGAGGAGCTTCCTTGCCTCGCCCCTCCTCTCCTTGCCGATAATCTGTAAAACCTGTTCCTCGGCGGTGAGTCTGAGGTCGAGATTTTCGTGTGTCTGGGAATAGTAACCTATCTTGTTTCCCGGAGCGCTCCAGAAGTCACCTTCCACGGGGAGTTCGCCGAGGAGGGCTTTGATGAGGGTGGACTTTCCCTGGCCGTTGGCCCCGAAGATACCGATCTTGTCGCCCTTGTGGATGTCGAGGTTGATGTTTTTGAGTATATACTCCTCAGACCCAGGGTACTTCACGGCGCAGTCCTTCAGGATGTAGACGTTCTTTCCCGATTTGTTGGCGGCCTGGATGCGGACGGTGATCTCCCTGCTCTCTTCGGGCTTCTCCTTGACCTCCATCTTGGCGATCATCTTCTCCCTGATCTTGTGGGTGCCCATGAACCACTGGTCGTGGCGCATCTGGTCGGCTATCGCCTGCTGGGCCCGCTTGTTCTGACTGTATTTGAGGTACTCCTTCTCCATGCGGTCGAGGTCGATCATCTTCTTCATGATGAAGTCGGAGTAGTTCCCTCTGTACTCGCGGGTCTTGCCGTGTTCGATCTCCACCATCTTGGTGGCCATCTTGTCCAGGAAGTAACGGTCGTGGGAAACCACCAGGAAGGCGCAGTTCGTCTTGAGGATGTAATCCTCCAGCCATTCGATGGTGTAGATGTCGAGGTGGGAGGTGGGCTCGTCCATGATGAGGATGTCGCACTCCTCCGCCTGAACGACGATGCGGGCGAGCATGACCTTGGCCCTCTCGCCTCCGGAGAGGGTGTCCATGTAGCGGTCCATGAAGTCCTTGTTCAGACCCACCTGGGTCAATGCGTACAACAGTGTTTTCTCATCGCCGATGTCGGTGCTCTTGAGCTTGAGTTCGAGTTCGGCGTATTCGGTCGCGATTGCATTCCAGTCGAGGTCCTGACCCGATGCCATGAGCTCGTCGATCTCGTGCATGCGGTGCTTGATGTTCTCGATGTGGCCGTAGGGTCTTCCCAGGACTTCCCTGACGGTGACGTGACCGCCTTCGGCGAATTGTTCCAGATAGCCGATGCTGTTGGTCTCCTTCTTGATCTCGCCGGTGTCGTAGGGTTCAATCCCCAGGAGGATCTTGATGAAGGTGGACTTCCCCGCACCGTTGAGTCCGATGAGGCCGATTGCGTCATGCTCGTTGATCTGTATGTTGGCGTCTACGAGCACCTTCTTGGGACCGAAGGCCTTGGTGATGGATTCGGCTCTGAACAGCATAACGGAACTGGGATGCAGGAGACCTTTTTAGGGGATTCGGTCCGGACTAACTTACTAACTGCAGTCCGCGGACTTTTATCCTTTCCGACGGAAACGTCTCCGGACGAAAATACGTCCGGTGATTGCAAATGTCCGAAGAAAACAAGAATACGCAATTGAAACCCGCCGGAGATCTGGAATCGAAGACAGTGTTCCATAACCTCCGTTTGGCAGCCACCTTGTTCAAGAACTTCACCGAAGAGTTCAGAGGTTTGGATGAAGGCGAGATCGAGAAATACATCGTGAAGGACTCCGAGGGAGGTCCGCTGGAGTTCAAGGATGAGCTGTATGCTCTTGGAACGGATTATGTTCGGCTCGACAGTCTTCTCGAGGCTAGGGTGCCGGGGAAGAAGAACGAGTGCGTGAGGATTAGGTTCAACATCGAGACCCAAGTGCATACCTCCCCGGGATATTCCCTTGCAGACCGTGCCCAGATGTATGCCGCCATGCTCCTGGCAACACAGAACAAAGAGAGCAAGGGGCGTGACAAATACCGCAACCTGAAGAAATCGTACACGATATGGATCTGTCCGAGGGGCCCGAAATCCCTGGACGGACAGATATTCCCATTCGGAATGGTTCCTCACAATGGATCTCCAGAGGAATTGGGATTCAGCAGTCTGATGGAGATAGTGTTCGTGTTCCCTGGAAAACCAGTCAAAGATTCTGAAGACAAATCGGTGACCGATCTGCTCAGCATCATCTTCTCCGGAGAAAGCGCAGAAGCCCGCCAGAGTAAAATTACCGACAAATATAATATCACACTTGACCTACTATCATTGATGGAAGTTGAGCATTTCACCGACTGGGGCCTGGAGATCAGACAGGATGCGTATGATGAGGGTTTGGTCGATGGTAAAGCCAAGGGCAAAGCCGAGGGTAAGGCCGAGGGCATGGCAATGGCCGTCGTCAGCATCACGGAGAAGCTCGGTTGCACAATTGACGAAGCTATCGATATGTTGAACATTTCTGACGATATGAAAAAGGAAGTCCTCAGATTTGTGAACGAGCTTCTTAAAAACTGAAAAGCACGGGCCTGATTTTTCTGATCAGGCCCTTTCCACTTATCGACAAAACCTACAACACCCCGTTCGGAGGGAAGATACCTATATATGCGGTGGCATTGGTGATTCATGTCACGCAGGGGTAATGACGAAACCGGAGATTTTCTCACGGATGCCGTGTTGGCACTAATCTATGCGTCGCTGCTGATTGGATGCACCGTTTTCGTGCAGTCGATGGTCCGCGGGGCTTTGGATCAATACGAGGCGTTCGTCGGAGTTTTCGCAGTATCCCTGTTCGCGTTCTTCTTCGCCATGATTCTGGGAGCAGTCGGAAAAGCACTTCTGAACCTGGTGATGGGGGACATCTATCTTTCCAGGAACTTCGTCCTGTTCGCCTGCCTGTTTACATTCGTGGCATGCGCGATCTTTCATTCCATACTGCTGATGTGGTGGATTACCGCAATCATGAGCGTGGTCGGAATCCTCATCACGTTCATCAAGAAACTTGTGATGAAGAAGGTGAAGCACAGGGTGGAGACCGTGAGGGACATCGAACACGACCTAAGGCATGAGTCTATCGACCGTGCGAGAGCGGTGAAAGATGAGGTCTGGGACAGGTTCCGCGGAAGAAGATGATCACTGCTTCTTGGCTACGCCGTGAAGGAAGACGGTCTTCTCGCCGCTGAACGGATCCGTTCCGAAGTCCGCCTCCACGTTGAACACCGTGCGCATGTTCTCCTTCGTGAGGACCTCCTCGGGGGATCCGAAACAGAGGATCTTGTGGTCATGGATCATGGCTATCTCGTCGCAGTATCTGGCGGCCATGGGCAGGTCGTGGGAGACGATTACCACGGTGAGTCCCTTCTCCTTGCTGAGCCTTTTAACCAAATCGAGGACCTCGAACTGCATGTTGACGTCGAGATGGAGAGTGGGTTCGTCCATCAGCAGTATCTCCGGTGTCTGGGCGATGGCGCGGGCGATGATGGCCCTCTGCCTCTCCCCTCCGCTCATGGTGTTGATGTATCTGTCCTGCATGTTCTCCAGGCCGGTGCTGCGGATAGCTTCGTCAACGATCCTCACATCCTTCGAAGAGAATCCGGAGAAGGATTCCTGGAAGGGCATGCGGCCCATCTCCACGATCTCCCTGACCGTGAAGGCGAAGTTGATCTCGTTGGACTGGGGGACTACGGATACCCTACGGGCGATGTCCTTCTTCTTCAGGCTTTCGAGGTCGCTGCCGTCCACGACCACACATCCGTGATGGGGTCTGAGGTTGCGGTTGAGGTTCTTCAGCAGGGTGGATTTGCCGCATCCGTTGGGTCCGAGGATACCGACGATCCTGCCTTTGCCGATGCCGAGGGATATGCTCTCGAGTACAGCCCTTTCCTTGTAGGAATAGCCGAGGTCCTTGATTTCCATGGCGTTCACCATCCCACCTCCCTCCTCTTCTTAACCAGGAGATAGATGAAGAACGGCGCTCCGATAAGGGCGGTGACGACTCCGATGGGTAGCACTCCGTAGATGGGCGCAGTGAGATGTGCCAGATAGTCGCACATGATGATGAAGGCGGCCCCCGCCACGGCGGACGTGGGAATGATTATGCGGTTGTCGGGACCGAGGATGAGCCTCATGATGTGGGGGATGACGAGACCGATGAATCCGATGGTCCCCACGAATGCTACGCAGGCGGCGACCACCAGGGTCGAGATCACCAGAAGGAACAGCCTGACCTTCCGTACATCTACACCCAGGTCCATGGCGTGGGCGTCGCCGAGCATGAGGGCGTTGAGGTTACGGCATTGGGTGAACATCAGGATTATGCCTGCCACGATGAACGGTACGGCGATGAGGAAGTCGGTCCAGCCGGAGCTAACCACGTTCCCCAGGTTGCCCATGGTCCAGAAGACGATGCTGCCCATCCTGTCGCTGGGCGCGATGTAAGTGAGCAGGGAGACCAATGCGGATATCAGCGAGGAGACCGCCACTCCTGCCAGTACGAGGGTCTCGGTCCTCACCGAGTTGCCGCGGGTGTGCGAGATCGCGTAGACGATGACCATCGTCAGCAGACAGAACGCGAAGGCGAGTATCGGCTGGAAGATCGCCACGGAGGCGGTGAAGATGCTGATGGCTATGGCGGAACCGAGGGAGGCTCCGGAGGACAGACCGAGGATGTATGGTGTGGCCAGGGGATTCCTGAACACCGCCTGCATGACGGCACCGGTGACGGCGAGGCCCGCTCCGACGAAGATGCCGAACGCCACCCTCGGGAGGTTCTGTTTGTTGACGATGATGTCGTTGCCCCAGGTCCCGTGGCCCATTAGTGCGTTCCAGGTGTCGATGATACCCAAGGTGCGGTTGCCCGCCCAGGAGAGGTCCAGGAGTATGAAGAGGAACAGGATAATGGAGACAGCGGCGAGGACGGCCGACATCTTGGCGAAGTTCCTGATGCCGATGCTGCTGTTACCGGTCCTTCTGATCTGTACGAGGCAGTATATCCCCCATACGATCATGGCGGCGACCAGGATCACGAGGGCTGCGGAGGCGTAGGCCACGTATTTGTTCCCGTCGTCGTTCCCCGCGGGGGCGGAGGGACGGTCGTAGAGGTTCACCGCGATCTCGGTGAGGCCGTCGGCGGACTCGGGATTCCAGTTGTTCCAATGGAGTCCCATGGGAACCACCAGGACGGAACGGTCGCCGCCGAAGACCTCGGTGTAGAACTCGTCGAGGGTATGGCCGGTGAAATAGGAGTTCTGGACGAACAGGACGGTGTCGCGGTTGTTCTCCAGCAGCGTCACGATAGTGTTGGTGTCTCCGTAGTTTTTTCCTTTGTCCGGGTCTTTGCCGATGATATCGGCTCCGACCATCTCGAGCATGCTCGGCATGATACCCTTGTTGCCGATCATCAGGCTACCGCTGTAGTATGCGACGTACATCGCCTTGGGCCTCTCGCTGTATGACGAGATGTAATCCTGTACGTGAGCGATCTTGGCATCCATGTCGGCGACGGAGGCAGGGGTACCGCCGGTGGCGATGAGGCTCACAGTCCTTACGAAGTCGACGATCCCCTGATAGCTGTCGATGGAGACCCAGACGAGGACTTTTGTGAACCCTTCGCTCTCCAGGATGGTGCGGAGTGTTTCGTTGCTCGAGTAGGAGGTGAGGATGATGGTATCGTCCAGGGAGAGATCTCCGGAATCGACCATGCCTACCAACGTAGTCCTGATATAGTCATGGTTGGTGGTGCCGTAGAAACTGCCGAGACTGTTGGTCGTGAGGGTCTCCAACTGGGGGTAGTTGTTGTAAGAATACAGGGAGTACTTGTCCACCGCGACGATCTTGTCGATGGCACCCGCGTCGGCGATGGTCATCGTGGCACCGGCCCCGCCCGATACGATACGGTTCGCAGGCCCGGAATAAGCGAAGCTCCTTCCGGTCCCGTCCTGGACGATGAACGAGGAATCCGCATCGCCGGTGTCGGATACTGACACGATTGCAAAAAGAGATACGGACATCAGCAATACAGCGATAACCGCAAATGACTTACCGCGTTTCACCCGGTGTTCCATGGTATCCCGTGTTATTGTTGGATAGGTAAAGTAACAATAAACGTAATAAGGTTTACCCTCGGGTAACACCGCCTTTGCTGGCAAGACAGAGTGTGGGGATAGGGAAGGTTCCCGACTCGGGAACTCGGTGCTCCCCGATCTCTCCCGTGTATGAGGAATTGCAAGAGGAGTTCAGAACGGGTCCTTCACCCATTCGTCGTAATCGATAATCCTGATGCCTTCGACGTCCTCAAAGCCGGGATTTCCTTTGCATACGATAAACTTCGGATAATTGTCTGTGATTGCCTTCAAAGGAGCCAATTCCCGCTTCAGAGTATCTGCAGAGGAGATATCCGAGCATACTTGATAATAGGCCTTGTGGTTCGGAGCCCATACAGCGAAATCAATCTCTTTTCCGTCTTCATCGAAGGTGCATACGGTGCCGTACATCTTTTTCAGTTCCATGAAGACGATATTCTCCATGATGCCGTCTATATCATCAGGATGCGCTGGGACTAACGAATTCCTGATTCCGATATCTGTGCAATAGAACTTCTCGCTCGTGCGCAGATAATTTTTGGTGGCGGAATCCATCCGCTTCGCACGGTAGAACAGCATCGCTGATTCAAGCATTGAAATATAGGAATCCACCGTCTCCGGGTTGGTTTTGGAGGAGGTGCTCGTCAGGTATCCCGCAGCACTTCTGACAGACACTCTGTCGCCGATGTTGCGCATCATGAAACGGTTAAGATTGTTCAGTTTCACGCTGTTTCTGATTTCATTCCGTTGAACTACGTCCTTAACGAATACGGTATTGAATATCCCTGTGAGCATAAGATCTATCAAATCAGAATCGGTCCCATCCATCAGGGCTACGGCCGGGAGCGACCCGCTCTGTTGGAATCTCCTCAGAAGCTTAGATTCCTCCGATTTATCCCCTCTGGCTCTTCTGAATTCAACGAACTCTCTGAATGTGAGAGGGTATACGTTTATCTCGATGAACCTCCCAGATAGTTTTGAGGCCAATTGGGAGGATAGCATGTTTGCGTTCGATCCGGTTATGTATACTTCCGCACCTGTGTCATAGAATGATTCGACAGCACGTTCCCAACCGTCAATGTCCTGCATCTCATCCAAGAAGATGAACGAGCCCCGCCCTACGCTGATTTTTGATTTTACGTCATCAATTAAACCGCGGAGATCGGGTCTTTCCTCTTCGAGTTCTTCGTCGAATTTGCGGTAGTAGATGGCGGAGGGATCTGTGCCGGAGGCTACGAGGTCCTCTATGAAGAGTTTCATTAAAGTGGATTTGCCCGTGCGTCTCATTCCGACCAGAATCTTGATCATCGGAGTGTGAATAGATCTCCTCAGTAAGTCCTGATATACTGGGCGTGAAACGTATTTATCGGACATATGATAGGTTATAACATATCACTATTTAAACCGATTTATAATTTGTACGGTTATAACCTATCAAATTAAGACTTTTTATGTAAACGTAAAAGCAAGTCCAAAAACCTTTTTTTCAAGCATTCACATAATCTTCTGTTATCTTTACCATGTTTTCCAGACCTTCAATAGGTCTGTCGGCAGTATTGATCTTAAGATGACGCAACATTTAGCACTAGATTGTTTTTGATCATCATTTTGGATGTTTTTCGAGTGGATTTTCGCCGATTCAGGAGGATTTCTATGAATTTTCACGGTTTCAAGACGGTTTTTACGGCAAATACAGACCGTACGAATCGTACCTGCGATACTTGGTCTAGTGCTATATAGCACTATACCGGCGGTACCGATCCGGACATGCCATCGGATGCTGCAGTATTACATGTACACCATAGCTTCAAATAAGGACATATCGAAAACATCATTATGTACAGGTCGCTGAAGATGAGGATCGAACCGGACTCGGAGCAGAGGAAGGTTATCGAGGCATCGTTCAGATACCACTGTTATGTATACAACGCCCTCATCACCGCCTGCAAATCATATTACAGGAGCAACGGCAGGCTGCCTTCCCAGTTCGATCTCAACAAGCTGTGTACGAGGATCTGGCACAACTGTCCCTTCCTTCACGGGTACCTCTATCAGAATGCCATGAACGAGACCGCGAAACGCGTCCTTCAGGCATTCGCCAAATGCGAGGAGAACCGCAGGAGGAAGGAGAGGAGGAAGTCCAAAGGAAAGGCCGATAAGGAGAATGCCGAGTTAACCGGATCTCCGGAAACGGTATTGGTCTGTCCCAGGTTCAGGAAGCCCTCCAGATTCCATTCGTACACCAATCCCCTGCACATGGAGGTCTTTACCGAAAGGAACGGAAGGCGCATGATGAAGGTCTCCAAGGTCAAGGGTCCTGTCCGCTGCTATAACCAGAAGACCCCGGTCCCCGGGGTGCCCAGGACATGTACCATTGAAAAGGCGGATAAGGGCACCCATACCGAATATTACGCATGTCTCTCCTGCTGGGACGATATCGAACGCCGCAGAGGGGATGAGTATCTGGGCGGACATTCCCCCGATGCCGTGGGAATAGATGTGGGAGTATCCAAGACCGCCACGCTGTCCGACGGCACAGTGTACGGTAACGATCATATGTACTCTAAACTGCTGGACCTTTTCAGGAAGAAGCACGAGGCATTCAGCAATATGCTTCCGGGTACTCCCGGATACAGGAAGGCAAGGTCCCGTCTGAGCCATCTCTACGGGAGGCTCAGGGGGATCCGCAGGAACAATGTGGAAACCATCTCCCGTCAGATTGTAGATGCTTTCGACATAATATGCATGGAGGATCTGAAAGTAGGAAAGATAAGAAGGAGATCCAGAGGAAAACGCATGACGAACGCATACGACGACGCATCCCTGGGGATGCTGAGGAGGAGGCTCATCGACAAAGCGATAGAAGCTGGCCGTAAGATAATCCTCGTCGATCCCAAATGGACGTCCCAGGTATGCTGCAGATGCGGAGCATGCGTGAGGAAAGGCCTGGAGGTAAGGACACACGTGTGTCCCGAATGCGGTCTGGTAATAGACCGCGACCTCAACAGTGCGATAAACATCTTGATATGGGGGTTGACCGGCAACCCTTTCCCTGAAAGATGGGATGAATAGCCTGACGTTCGCGTACAGGCACAAAACAGATGGGATCTAGTGCTAAAACTGGTTTCATCTAAGGTTGATGAGACGCTTGTGATCCTTTTTGGAGATGTCTGCTTTATCCGCAATCACGACAATTGTCTTGTATGGTTTGCCTGAATTGCGGGCAAAAATCAAGTTTATAAATGTCTCTTTAGCTCTCTCTGAATTGTTCACGCCGAAAACAAGTACGGGTGTCTTTCCTTCGATGAATACATCTGGCTCGATAGTGTCTTCTCCGGATTGTATTTTCTTTCTGAAATCGCACTTGGTGCTGAGGGAAGAATTCTGATAGCTTGCCTTTATGTCATCCAAGAATGTGTTGGCAACATTGGAACGGCTCAGATGTCTCATTCCTGCAATCTGCAATATTGCCTGCTCCATAGAAGATAGTGCTTCGCCAATCTTTGTTATTTCCTTGACGAACGTATGGATGCGGCCATTATCCAGTCTTACTTGGTTTTGATCAATGATGGCATCGCGGAGAGCTTCCCTCAATGGCGTGAAATTGTATTCTTCATAGGATAACCACATCAGGGTGTGACCCTCATCGGTCAGTTCGTAACCCTCTTTCTCTTTTTTGAGAACAATATGTAATTCGTCCCCGTCATCGAAGTATTTGTCTGTATGAACCATGTATTCTTCTGAGCCGAGTTCTTCAATATCATATGAGCGGCAAATTGATTCCTTGATTGCATTGATGATACTCTCCATCAGAAATCCTCCAGGGTCACATGTCCTTTCATTCTCAAATCTTTGATATGCATATCCTCAAGAAAATGTTTGTCTCGTTGAAAGTGGCCTCTGCTTCTGATATCGCACGACTGCGAGTTATAGCTATCGCTGGGATAATACGAATAAATCAGCTGCCATCGTCAGGAATTCTCTGCAGACGTGTGCGGATGTGTTCGACATCCCATTTTGTCATTCCCGCGGTCTGTGCCAGCATAACGATGTCGGTCTTGGTCGCTCGGGCATGGTCCAAGTTTGAATGACGTGGTCACCCTTTGAGGAGGGGCCTACAAAACATCTGCGCGATCCGATCCCTCACGACCTTACGACACGTCCGTGACGTCTAACAGGTTCATACCTGTCCCGATGGTGAATAGGATGCTGCTTCTCAATCTCCACCGGAGATTGGGAAGGCGCATCCGACCTTCGAGTGTGATGTTTTCATGCCTTCACCGGCGATGAGAATCTGTACACCTGGTGTCTGGTCAGCATCGCCCAGATTATGCATACAAGTTTCCTCATCGCTGCAGTGGTAGCTTTCCAATGCGGCATTACCTCTTTTTTCCGCTTGTAGAATCTTGCCAAATCGCTGTCCGGGTAGTACTTCGAATGATTCACGACCACATTCGCAAGATACTTGCGGACAAGCGGATCGCCCCGCTTGTTGATGTGACCGTGAAGATCGCGGTCCCCTCCGGATTCGTGCCTGGTTATCTTCAGCCCGAAATACGACACGAGACTCTCAGGGGTCTCGAATCTCTCTATCCCGTCGATTGCGGTATAGATTGTCGCTGCGGTTTGGATGGCTATTCCCTTGATCGACATCAGGTTCTTCACATCCTCATTGTCCTTGAACAACGATTCCAGACCTTCCCTGGAGGTCTCGATGTGTGCCATCACTGAAGCCATGTCCTCGACCATTATGGTCAGAGCAGGATGATCCAAGGACTTCAGATAAGTCATCGCCTTGTTCGAGTAGACATTCTTTAGGCCTTTCGGCAGATGGATGTCGAACAAATCCATGTATGCCTGGATTCTGAGATTCAGCTTATCCCTCTGCTCGCTGCAGTCGTTCATGACTCTGCACAGTTCCTTCGCCTTCATCGAATCGATATCGGCGAAATGTACCAGAGCATATTTCCTGCGACCCGTGAAATGATCCTTGCACATCCTGGCCAGCTTGGTGGCATCCTCGAGATCCGTCTTGAAATCCGTCTTGGAGATCTCCGTCACACATCCGTGTCCCGTGTGGAGACCCTCCACACGGTACCCTCTGTCCTTGAAGAAATGATACACCCTGTGAGCGGTGGTCAGGTTCTCGAAGAGGATGTACGAATCCTCCGGAGAATAACGGTCGACGATGGCGGAGCATCCTTCATCGTTGGTTCCAAAATCGATGATCTGGTCGATGACCTTCTCATCATCATTCATTACAACTGCTGTACAAATTGACTTATGTACATCGATACCAATGTAGTTCATGGCCTCTTGTCTCCTTTGCTTCAAATAAAGAAGCAAGAGGCCACTTTTAACGAAATCGTTTGAAAAGTGGTTTGGGGTCGGGAGAATCTCCCGTGTTTCAGAGTTTCTCGTAGACCTCGTTCTCGTCGAACTCGTCAGCCTGCGGGAGCTGCTTGGCGTGGAGGAACTTGGGTCCCTTCCAGTTCCATTCTCCCATGAGGTGCATGGCGGCGGGGACGATGTAAGTCCTTACGATCAGTGCGTCGACGAGGATGGCGAAGCACAGGGCGAATCCCATCTGCTGCAGCAGCACGGTGCTGGAGAGCATGAGGGTTCCGAAGGTTCCGGCCATGATCACACCGCAGATGGTAATGACGGATCCGGAGTGGAGGACGGCCTGGTGGATGGCCTCGTCGTTATCCATTCCTTTGGCGAACCTGTATTCCCTGATTCTGGTGGTAAGCAGGATATCGTAGTCCATACCGAGACCCAGACAGATGACCAGCAGCAGGATGGGCAGCAGCCACAGGACTCCCGCGTGGAGGACGTCGGTGAACAGCAGCTGGGTGATGGCAACGGTCCAGATGACGGACATGAAGATGGTCACCACAGACCTGATAGGGGTCAGGTATGACTTCATCACGAACAGCAGCAGGAGGATGATCAGGATGATGGCGGTCAGTTCGATCTTGAGGAACTGGTTACCCATCTCGTTGGAGATCTCCACCATGACGGCGGCGGTTCCGGTAATCCAGGTGGCCTTGAAGACATCGCTGTGTGCATTGACGTAATCGTGGACAGTGTCATGGAATTTGCCTACAGTGACGATGGAGTTGTCAGCCATGGCGGGTTCCTTAGTAGACATGGACAGCTGGTAGTATACAACGTTGTCATGGGTTTCATCCACTGTCTTGGTACCCAGTTGTCCTGCCATGATGTACATGGCCCAGTCCATAATCTGGGCTACGACAGCGTTTCCAGCCTTCCATTCCAATCCAGGAATCATAGGTTGAAGGGCTGCCTGAGTCGTGCCGGTAAGTTTGGACGCGAGAGCATCGATGAGTACGGCATACTGGGGGGCAGCACCCTTGATCAGACTGAGTGCATCCGTATCTTCCGTATTCTCCGTGTACAGGGGCAGAGCCGCAGGTATTGAGAATGCTGTGCAAATAGTGGTCCAATTCAGCAGTACATTATCTCCTAGGCCCGGGAGTGTTTGGGTCAATCCAGAAACCGAACCAATATTGCCATCTATGTTCGATACGACGTTCCTCAATGCCAAATCTTCATTCTTAATCGGATCAAGAGTTGAAGTATCGCTCCATTGGAGCATACCCAATGCACGCGGAGCATCAGGCATAGAGATGTAAGTCACGGTTGCCATCGGATTGGTGGTCTCGATGATCGCGTAGTTGGGCATGGCCGAACCGCCGTCTCCGTAGTCGGTCATGACCTGCATTCCCTCCTGAGATTCGCCGGTCATGATGGAACCGACCATGTCGTAGGAGGAATGGGAGGTGGCATACACGTATACCATGGGCACGGAGAATAGGATGGTGGCGATGATGACCGCCTTGGCGTGTTTGATGGAGAAGTGGGTGGATATGTCGAAGTACCTGTGGGCGACATATCCCATGGTCTTGAGGTAACCCTTCTGGTGCTTGGGGCCGCTGGCTCCGGAGGGCCAGAAGAGCTTGTCGCCGAGGAGGACGACGAGGGAGGACATGAGGGTGAGGGCGGCCAGGAGTGCGAAGACGATTCCGATGGCGAGTCCGAGACCCATGACGCTGATGACCTGGAAGTCGCAGATCATCATGGCTCCGAATCCGATCATGACTGCCAGACCGGAGGTGAAGACGGATTCTCCCGCCCACATGATGGCCTGTTTGCAGGCATCGATGTGCTCGCGTCCGCGGCGTCTCTCCTCACGGTACCTGGAGAGGATGAAGATACAGTAATCGCACCCCGCACCGAGCATGGAGGTCAGAAGGAGCATCTGCACGATGTAGAAGATGTCCAGCACCTGTCCGAGGAAGAACAGGGAGCACATAACGAGGGCGTATGCCACACCGATGGTGATGGGAGGGGCCATGGCGGAAACGAAGGACCTGAAGAACAGTCCTACCAGCAGAAGGATCAGGAAGATCGAGATGGGCTCGACCAGAGAGAGATCTTTAGACATTGCCTGGCCCGCATCATAAGAAATAGCAGGTGAACCAGTAACATAAGTTTTGAAACCGGTCTGGTCGGCTCCGGAGGCGTTGAGCTGGTCCCTGAAGTATTTCCTGAGGTTTCCGGTATCGTCAGAAATGGAGTCGGCATCGAAGCTCGGTTTATACAGGACTGCAATGGATATCAGCCCATTGGCCGAATCCGTACCCGAGACCATGGCGGCAGAGACCTTTCCGTAGTCGTTGATGAGTTTGTCGCTGACGAAGTTGGCAGCGGTGGTTGCGTTCGAGAATTGTGTTGCATCATCTTTGTTGTATGTGATGAGCAGCATCTGTGCGTTGTCCGCATCGACCATGGATGCGAAGTTGTTACCCATGATGACAGCACCGTCGACGGATTCGGTGGTTTTGCCGCCCATACTGCTCATGTCGTAGCTCAGTTTCTCCGATGCGTGCATCATCGGGTAAACGGAGGCGCACAGCAGGACGACCCACAGAATCAACACGATCTTGGCGTGTTTGGTGATGCCGTTAGCTAGTTTTTCGAATATCATTCCGTCTCCCTCCGCGGGGTTTTCTCCCGCGCAGACATGGTCCGTCCCGTAGGGACGGCTCAATGGGTGACTGCAAAACAACCTCCTATAAAATAAGTATGAACATGCTCAAAATCGGCGATGGTTTTGTGATAAACAACTTGATGTGTCAAGGCCCAACATTCTGTTCAAGATAGTTCCCGCAGGCATCATTTTCCGCTAGAAGGTTGCGGTTTTTGTGGACACATTTTCATTTGATTTTCATTTCCGAGTGATAAAGAAAGTGATAAATAAAGTGATAAAGAAAATGATAGAGTAATATAAGATATTTTGTAAGTTCTGGATATGTTAAATATGTGAAAAACTATTATCCAATAATGAGTCTTGAAATCGGACAGATTCCTTCATTCGAATTCACCCAAAAAATCGCACAGCTACAGAGGAGGATCGATGAACATCTTCGCGACTGCAGAACTATCGGCGACAAATATCTCAAGACAAAGCTTCGTAAGGTCTCAAGACTCAAGTCCATCAACTCGTCACTGGCTATCGAGGCCAACAGTCTGACTCTCGAGACGATGCAGGATATCATCGACGGGAAGCTGGTGGAAGGACCATTCGACGAGGTGCTGGAAGCGAAGAATGCTTCTGCTGCATATGAACTCATGAATTCCGTAGATTTGACATCAGTGGAGGATTTCCTTAAGATTGAATCGGTCATGATGTACGGCTTGGTACCTGTCAACGGATTCAGGGACTGCAAGGTGGGGGTCCGCAACGGGGAGGAATGGGAGTACATCGCCCCTCCCGCTGAGGAAGTACCTGCCATGGTAGGCAGACTTTTCGATTGGTATACAGATACAGGATTCCCTCCCTGCGTATCCGGTGCGATTGTGCACTACTATCTAGAGGCAATTCATCCGTTCCGTGACGGCAACGGTCGTATGGGGCGTATCTGGCACAACGAAATTCTTCGCAGAAGCAGCCGCTGTTTTGAATTGATCTCGGTGGAGAATCTCATCTACGAACAGCAGGAGGAGTACTATGCGGTGCTGAAGGCCTGCCAGGAGGATATGGACTGTACCCCGTTTGTGGAATTCTGCATGGTTCTGATAGAGAGGCGGTTAGCAGGGATTGCCAGGCTATCTGACAGACGGATACTGGCACTTACGAAGACTATAGGTTCGGGATACAGGTCTGCAGCCGAGATTATGGAGAAGATGAGGCTGTCCAGCCGTACGAATTTCCTCCGTAATTACATGCGGCCGGCAATCGAATGCGGTTTGGTGGAGATGTCTAATCCGGATAAACCGCTTGACCCCACTCAGAAATATCGTTCTAACCTGTTTTGAGGTTCGGTATACTCGGGTTCCTTGATTTCGAGGAATTGATTTTGCTAGGAAAAAATAGAAAATCTCTAGAATCATAGATTTCCCGCAATAAGTACCATAACCGGGCAACCCCTTGCATTCATTCCGAGAGGGTGGCAGACCTCTTCTTACGGGGGCGTCTGTCTTTACTACCCTTCGGCCTGCCGATCTTCTTCACTTCATACGGGATCACGGGTTTGATTAGGATTCCGACCTCGGACGCGAATTCCGCGTCCGTCAGGGCGGTTCTGTTCATACGCCACTTCCCGTCATCGGTACGCACCATCTTGAATCTGCCCAACCGGTGCAAGGCATCGCCGTAAGTGCATTTCTCAAAGAGTTTCTTGGAATCGAGATGCTTGTAGATCCTCGCCGACATGATGGCGGCGAGGTAGTCGACGAATTCACTGGCTATGGAGGTGTAATCGCTGTGTTCACGCGTGTCATCCATCTCCAGGATGTCCCTCTCGAATCTGAACATCAGTTCTATCAACCACCGTTCGTCGTAGATCCTATCAACTTCCTCACACCCCAGGTTCAGATCCGATATGAACACCAGAGTTCCGAACTCCCTCCTCTTGGACGCCAGTTCCCTGGCGTCCACTTGGGAGGAATCCTTTCCATTGAGATACAGGATCTCTTCCTCTTTGGCGATCTGCGGATCTCTGAACGAGTAGAGCCAGACCTTGCGGTTTTTCCATATTGCCCCGACCTTCTTGCACGATATGCCGCGTGCGTCCGGAAGACATGAATCGAATGCCAGCATCGAGTGCTTCCTGATCTCGGGACGGTCCCTTTTCATCGGTAGCAGGAAGTGGAGTCCTTCGTGTTTCCTGATTTCGTCCTCCATGGATTCTATGGGGAATCCCTTATCCGCTATGAGTATCCCCTCAGTGATCTTGTTCTCGCTGATGAAGTCGCTCACAGCCCTGAGGTCCACCATGTTCCCCGGATATGCTTTGCAGCAGAGAGGCTCACGGGATTTCATCCCGTAGCAGTACATGATGGACATGTCGCGGTGTTTGGTCTGGCAGGTCTTCCTCGAAACGGCTGACAGAGAATTGATCTTGCTGTGATCCTGTTTGATGCTCCCGTCGATGATGAGACGGTCGTCCGCTCCGCAGGACGACACGCGGTTGCGCATGAAATCCACGGTCTTTTTGTAAGCTCTGCCCACGTTCCGCAGGAACGTGCACACCTGGTTCTTACTGAGATTCATACCGGGATAGATTTCCGATATGAAACTCTCCTGATAGGTCCTCATCATCAGCCTGTCTGTCAGCCCGCGTCTCAGAGACCTCATCATCGCCATTACGTACAGTCTTACCGCGTCCTCCTCGGCATAGACTGTTCTGAGTTCCTCCAGTAGGTTCCTGTTCTGCGAATCGCAGAGGCAGTATTCTCCCCAGTCCTTGATGTCCACGTCGCATACGGATACGGTCTCAGGCTTCTCCGCCAACGGGATGAAAGTCCCGTTGACTATATGCCCGACCACCTTGCCGTTCTTCGAGGGCCTGTGTCTCTTACCGTTCTCATCGACCCACGACTTGGAAGAAAGTTTCTCCCTCACGGGATAGACTCCGTTACGCTCGTCTCCCACTACCGTACCTTTCGGTCTCTCCACCTTGCGAATGTGTTCCGGGACTGCCATATTTTTCACAACTATTATGGTACTTATAGTATAAATAGTATCCTATAAAGTACCATCATTTATAAATAAAGTCTAAACAGAAAGACCGTTCCAACAGCCTCTTATAACCATGAAATACCTCAAAACCGATGAAATGATGAGCGTAAATATCCGATCTTTGCGGAAAATATGAAAAATCCGCTCGGCGGAAATGAAATTGTTTAAGAAAGCAGTTGAGCAGTGATGGTACTTCTTACGGGAAACTTATGTAGAATTTTGGTCAAGAAAAATAGAAAATCTCTAGAATTTTGGTCAAGAAAAATAGAAATGTCCACTGAAAAATCAATGTCCCAGCGAGAAAAGAAAACTGTACGAGATCCTGAAGGATGGAAAGGAAACGTGGAAGGAAGAGGTCGGGTATTCAAGGAGATGAAGTTGGAAGCCGCTATCTCGGATCTGAAACGTATGTTCGGCGACACTCTCCGGGCCAGAGCCCGGGAGAGTGTGGCCGACATGATCGGCTGGTTCGTAATCGTATACAATCTCTTCAAGAAGGTGAGGTGGTCACTGTGAATTAGGAAACACAGTTGATGTTCAGCCCTTGAGGCAGCCTATGGGAATCACGAACACTCCATCGTCCCGGCGATATCCGTACTCGGTCCCGGTTATGACAATTTTTAGGTCAGGAAGCCTCAGCGGGACTTGCGTCTCATCTTCGTTGTGTTTCTTAACGAGTTCCTCGATCTCCAGAAGATGTTTCGCTCCGTCGTCCACCTCGTTCTGACCTAGTTTGATCTCGCACAGTGCATATCTGCCGTCGGCCAGATGCAGAACGGCATCGGCCTCCAATCCATATCTGTCGTGATAATATGAGACCGTACCTCCGTATGGGGAAGAGTAAATCTTCAGATCCCTCATGCAAAGGGATTCGAACAGGAAGCCCAATGTATGGAAATCCGTGTTGAAGAATTCCGGTCCGATATCGAGTGCAGCGACAGCGATAGAGGGATCTACGAGATTTTTCTTCCTACTGGCACGTATAGCTGATTTGGAACGGATAGCTGGACACCATGCCTCCACATCCTCGATAATAAACAGTTTTTCCAATGCCTGTACATATTCGTAATAAGTCGGTTCGGATAATCCTGTGTTAGCCATCACATCAGCAAGGACTGTTTTGTTATCTGCCAGAGTGCATATGTTGCGGGCATAGGAACGCAGTATCTGCCTTAGCCATTGAGGGTTGCGTGATTTACCATCGATTCTCGATGCATCAATGTCGCAGGTTTGATCGAACAGATCCTTGACAACCATCAGGCTGTGTTTTTTGTCCGTTATAGTGAACGTTGATGGCCATCCACCGCGGCAGATCGCATAAATCAGACTATCGATATCCAAATCGGAATGACAGCCATCGAATTTCTCTGGATGGTCGAAGAGTTCTTTTAGAGATACGGTCCCGTTGGATTCCTCGCTCTCGAACAGACTGAGTGGAGACATCCTCATGCGGCTGATCCTTAAGGTTCCTGTGTGAGGTGTTTCAACATCGGCTGCGGTGGAACCAGTTAGTATGAATTGCCCGTGCAGCTGAGAATCATCTATATATTTTCTGATGGCGCCCCATATTTTCGGTGCATCCTGCCACTCATCGAATAATCTTGGTTTGGGGCCATCCAATAGTTTGGAGGGGGATGTAGCGGCAACTGCTAGATACCCTGCTCTCAAGTCCTCATCTTGGAATTCGACAATACTTGCAGAGGCTTGTTTTGCGGTCGTCGTTTTTCCACACCCTTTCGGTCCCGTAATAAGTACTGCACCGAACGTTTCCAATTTATCCTGTAGGATATTGTCCGCATAACGTTTTCTATACTTCATTCTGGCACTTAAGTCATTTAAGTGATTTGTGGTATTTCAATTTAGTGATTTGTGGCATTTTGTTTAAGCGATTTGCGGTATTTCAGTTAAGCGATTTGTGATAAACAGTCGAGGTTTTACCCCTTCCTTTTTTATGCGGACGCGCATACGGATGCAGATAACATGGTTGACGAAGCAGCAATCAAGGCAGCGCAGGAGAAGTACGGAATCCTCCTCAGGAAACAGCTCGAGAGGGTCGAGAGGCTGAAGAACGAGCCCGACTGGACCGATTATTCCAAGCTGGACAAGCTTATCATCGGAGTGTGCGGAGGGGACGGAATCGGCCCCTACATCTGCGCATCCGCCCAGAAGGTCATGGAGTTCCTCCTGGCTGACAAGATCAAAGCCGGCAAGGTGGAGATCAGGCAGATCGACGGACTCACCATCGAGAGGCGTGCGGAGGTCCTGAAGGCCATCCCCGACGACACCCTCGAGGAGCTCAAGAAATGCCATGTGATCCTCAAGGGTCCGACCACCACCCCCGCCAAGGGAGATCCCTGGCCCAACATCGAGAGTGCCAACGTCGCTATGAGGAAGGAGCTCGATCTGTTTGCTAATGTGAGGCCCGTCTCCGTCCCCGAGCTGGGAATCGACTGGGTCTTCTACAGGGAGAACACCGAGGGTTCCTACGCACTGGGTTCCGACGGATTCTTCGTCACCGACGATCTCGCGATGGACTACTGCGTCGCGACCAGGCAGGGAACCGAGAGAATCATCAGGGCCGGATTCGAGCACGCCAGGAAGACCGGCAAGAACTACGTATCCATCATCGTCAAAGCCAACATCATCAAGACCACCGACGGTCTGTTCGTCGACTTGGCTGATGAGATCGGCAAGGAATATCCTGAAGTAAAGCACGATGTGTGGTTCATCGACATCACCACCGCCAAGCTCATCGACCCCGCCAGGAGGGCTGATTTCAAAGTATTCGTGCTCCCCAACCTCTACGGAGACATCATCACCGACGAGGCGGCACAGATCCAGGGCGGTGTGGGAACCGCCGGTTCCGCCAACATCGGGAAGAGGTACGCCATGTTCGAGGCCATCCACGGATCCGCTCCCAGGATGGTCACCGAGGGCCGCGCACAGTACGCCGACCCCTGTTCCATGATCAAGGCTGTCGCCATGATGATGGAGCACATCGGAGAGGCCGAGAAATCCAAGAAGCTCAACATGGCCCTCGACGTCTGCGTACAGTTCGAGAAGAAGCTCGTCATGACCGGCAGGGACACCGGAGCCACCGGCGACGAGTTCGCCCAGTACGTCATGGACACCATGCAGAGGCCTGACCTCGAGAAGGTGTGGCAGGGCTACATCGACAAGGCCAAGTCCAAGGCCGCCAACTGATTTCCAAACCAATTGCCCTGTCCTCCCGGACAGGGCTTTCTATGTATCCAACTAGCTTAGACACACATTTTGTAAAGGGTTCATTAAAGTGTGTTAAGTTTATAAACCTCTACGAAAGGTTCGCATTTACTTTAAATAGAAATGGATGGATGCTATATCCAAATCATACGGATTAAATATTGCGAGTTGGATTAGTAGTTTGCATTAAAGAGGTGACCGATGCACTACTACAAGATCGAGCTGGACAGGACTGAGATGGCTGACCAGCACACATGCAGGGGCCTTCTCCCCCTCGAGGCCGACAAAATCTCCAGCACCGACGTCATCAAATGCTCTTCTTCCGAGGATGGCTGCGGTTTCTGCATCATGAGGGTCAACACCAACTCCGATGTGGAGATCAAGGAGACCGTGTACAAGGTCAACGGCGGCGAGGTGCAGATCGACAAGGTCTCGTCCAACAATTATCTTGCTTCCGTGACCAACAGGAGATGCCACCTCTGCGCCATGATTAACAAGTGCAAGTGCTTTCTCATGAGCGCCATCAGCAAAGGCGACAAGGTCGAGTGGACCATCGTCGGACAGGACAGCTCCTCCGTGAGGGAATTGGTCTCCACTCTGAGGGAGAAGGGTTACACTGTGAACCTGCTCGCCGGAGGGAAGTTCAACGAGGAGATGACCCTTACCGCCAAAGAGGAGAAGTATCTGAGGATCGCATTCGACCAGGGATACTATGATGTTCCCCGGAGGACCGATCTCGACACTCTCTGCGAGAGGATCGGATGTTCCAAGTCCACCCTCAACGTCTCCCTCAGGAACGCCGAGAGGAAGATTATCGGCAACTACGAGGTCGGAAGGAACTGATCCTTCCGAAAAACCCCTTATTTTTAATCCATTTCCGTTTTGCTCTGATTGGGAATCAATGTCAGTTTTGGATTCTTAATTGCTTTTATCGAGAATTAAAGTTTTAATTTTGTGAAAGTTTCACAAAATTTAAATTTTAATTAGCCATATCTGTAATTATGCTGATACGGTTCAGTGTCACGAATTTCAAGGTCTTCAAGGACACTGCCACATTGTCTATGGAGGCGACCAAGGACAAGAGGCTGCCGGAGAACGTGTTCGCTCCGGAGGGATATAAGGGGAACCTTCTGAAGCTTTCCGCCACCTACGGCGCCAACGCATCGGGAAAGACTACCTTGTTCCATGCATATCAGATATTCCTCAATTTCATCAGGGTCTCCGCAGGTCACGCGGACAAGATCCTTCTGAATTACCGCCCGTTCGCATTCGGGGATGATTCGGCGAGACCTACCTCTTTCGAGGCCGAGTTCATTGCCGACGGCATCCATTATGTCTACGGTTTCTCATACGACAGCCGTTCCATTACCGAGGAGCACCTCTATTCCTACCCCAACGGGAAGAAGAAGACGGTGTTCGAGAGGAACGGTCAGGACTACGTCTTCAAGTCGGATGTGAGGTTCAGGAGAGAGAATGCCCGCAGGGTCAGAGCCGTGACCCTTTACGTATCGGTATGTGCCCAATTCAATGACCCAGACTGCATCAGGGTCATGAACTGGGCATCGCAGAATCTGGTGTTGGTGGGGATAGACACCATGGCGTCTCTAGACGTTCTGACCAACGAACTGCTCCGGGACAGGAAGTTCGGAGAGATCGCCAGGCGTGCCTTCAAGATAGCGGATCTGGGTATAACCGACGTGAGGGACCGGAGCAAGTCGGCTCCGATAAAACCCGATGCGTCCGGAACCATCCTCCTGCCGATGCAGGACATCTGGGTCAAACACGAGTTCGGCGGGGTGAAGAAGGAGTTCCCGATTCTGGATGAATCGGCGGGAACCATACGTTTCCTGGCCATAATCGGATATGTGATAGAAGGACTCAGGAGAGGATGGACCGTGGTTATCGACGAGATCGACATGAGTTTCCATACCGATCTTTGTGCCTGGATTGCTGGTCTCTTCCTGGATCCCGGAGAGAACAAGAAGAACGCACAGCTGATACTGAACACCCACGATGTAGCCCTGCTCGATCAGTCGATCCTCCGGAGGGACCAGATCTATATTACTTCCAAGAACTGGAAGACCGGCGAAGCAGAACTCCGCAGACTATCCGAATACGGCATCAGGAATGATTTGGATATCAGAAAGGCATACCTCAACGGCAGTTTGGGCGGGAGACCGTTCATCGCTCCGGAGAGACTGATGGAGGATGAATGAGCTTCTATCCTGCACTTCCGACGATCCTCATCGTGACCGAAGGATTTACCGAGAAGAACTATCTCGAAAGACTCCGCGAGAGGGATGTCGGCTATACCGTAATCGTAAAACGCAGTCCGGAACAGCGTCCCGAGAAGATTCTGAAGTATTGCGAAGCGCAGGTCAGGGAACGTGCATTGGACCTGAAGACCCAGGATGCTGCATACTGCGTCTTCGATACGGATTATACCTCAGAAGAGAAGTTACAGGAGATTCTGGTCCGCGCAAAGAAGAAAGGAATCAGAATCATTCTCTCCAAGCCGTGTTTCGAGGTGTTCTTCCTGCTTCACTTTACCGGCAATATCGATTCACTTGCCGTACCGAAAGATGCCAAAGAGGAACTGGCAAATTATCTGGAGGGCTATTCCGAGACGGGGGATTATTGGAAGAAGCTGCTGCCTATGCAGCAGAGAGCGATAGAACGTTCCAGAAGGTTCGCGATTCCTGACAGAATCGATTTGAGGAAGTGCGCCAACGGGACCAACATCTACGAGCTGTTCGACGACATCCATCACAGGAAAGGAAAATCCTGATTCAGAGTGGATAATGCTTTTATCTTCCGTATACGGATTGATATGTGATGCCTGACGTCCGTATCGAGAACGAAATCAAGATGTACAGTCCGGGAGGGCCGTTCGCCTACGAGGGAAACGATCCCTCGGAGAGGATGGATGCTTTCCTCTATGTATTCCGGGAGGCGGGTTTCTCGTGCACCCCTCCGAAGGTCTCTAGGCATACCGATTACTATTACACGGATACCGCGGGGGAGTTCGACGTCAACCGGACGATCCTGAGGTATCGGGACCTCGGAGGGAAGGCCTTCCTGACCATCAAGATTCCCGCTATGGAACACGGTCTGGGTCTTTCGAGGAGGGAGATCGAGGGGGAGGTCCTGAACGATTCCCGTTTCGACCGCTGGAAGTCTGTGCAGGATTATGCGACGGAGCACTGCGGACCGGTGGAGATAAGGAAAGTGCCGAGTCTCATCACGGAAGTGACCAGGGGCAGGTGCCAGATCACCTCCGAGGTGATGACTTACACTTTTACTTTTGATAGGATGATCTATCACGACCCGGTGTCGGGACGCAGGAGCAAAGCCTGCTACGAGCTGGAGTTCGAGTCGCTGGATAAGGATATCGAGGATGATCCAGCCATCAACAGATTGGTCATGATCCTTTCAGACAGGTATATGTTCGAGGAAGAGAAGATCAGCAAGTACGAGAGGGGGAGGGCGTTCCTCCGGTCACTGAAGGCCTGAGATTACCCTTTTGAACTCTTCGTAATCCTCTTGGAGACGTTCATCATCCTCGAGGAGTTCTTGGAATCTTTGGTCGAGTTCAGGTATCCTGGCACTGTCGGTTTTCAGGTAAATCTTGGCGAGTTCCGTGAGTGCCATCGGGTCGCCGGAGTCGGCAGCTATGAGGAAGTATTCCTCCGCTTTGGAGAGATCGACATCGGTGCCTTCTCCCTGAAGATACATGGAGGCTGCGTTGAACGCGCCTTCGGGATTGCCTTCCTCCGCAGACCTTACGAAGTAGTCGAGTGCCTTTTCGAAGGATTGTTCGACGCCTCTTCCTTCGTAGTACATGTAACCGAGATAATCGAGGGCGTAGGGTTCGTTCTGTTCGGCTGCGAGGGAGATCCATTTGTATGCTTTCTTATCGGATTGTTCTACGCCTTCTCCGTCGAGGTACATCCTTCCGAGGAGGCTCTGTGCTTCTGGATCGCCGGCTTCGGCTGCGGAACGGAAGTATCCTGCTGCTTCCTTTGGTGAACCGAGTTTGGGGTTGGCGATGATTAGTTTGCCTAGTTCCAGCTGGGAGAGGATATGGTTCTTGGAGGCTGCAGATTTAAAATGCTCCATGGCGACTTCTATATTCCCCTCATCCAAGTACTCTATGCCTCTGTCATATAGGGCATCAGGCGTTTCCCCTGTAATGCTCATAATTGCTGATTGCAATCAGTGTAATTAATAATAGTCTGAGAAAAAGGGCCTTACCTATCTTTTTATTACGACTGAAGGACTCAATAGAGAGTGTAGATCTTCAATCTTCCAGAGTATTTTTCCAAAGCCTTCTTGATAGGTTCCAGAGCAACATAGGAGAGAATAACAACCGAGTCGATGACTGTGTCAATCTCCTCCGGATCGAAGGGCTTGATCTTACATCCGCATGCAGGAATACCTTCCTTGCGTTTATCCGAATCATAAACCCTTACGATATTCTTTGTAAGCAGGTCGGTGTTAGCTAGCAGGAAGGAGAAATGATGTCCGGTTCCCCAGAGTGCCAACCTTTCGTTATCTGGGATTTCCCTGATAATTTTTCTAACCGATTCCAGGTTCTTCTCCGAATCTTTTACATAGAGATCCATGACTCCCTTGGGGTCGTTTATGACCTTCTGGGTAATCACCTCACCCTTCTTCCACAGCGAAACCATCGAGGGAAATGCCGCAGGCATTCTTTGACCAATGCACATGCAAATCTCAGCATTCACCAGAGAGTACCCGCATGAATTCATCAAACTCTGAAGGGATTTCAGAGTGAACAGATTGACATGCTCCTCACAGAACATTCCGTAGGGTTCGTTAGAGAATTTATAGTCGAAAGTGGGGACCTCTATGAAGATATATTTGGAATTGAGCTCGGAACACTCGCTGATGAATTTACGGGGGTTGACGATGTGCTCCAATGTGTGGGACAGGAAAATTATGTCCCACTTTTTCTTTCCTTTCATCTCTGTATAGAACTGCTTGAATACTCCGCAGTATTCCTCGACACCGTATTTTTTCATTGCATTCTTGCAGTTGTTCGAAGATGGTTCGACGCCGAGTACTTGGAGTTTATCCTTGTATAAACTCAGGTTGTATCCTGAAGCTGCTCCGACTTCCAGCATCGAGTCGACATCTGAATAATCGATAGAACGGCTTATGAAATCCCTCTGCCTGTTCGATCTGTTACGGTAATCCTGATCTTCATCGAAGATGTATGACTCATCATCGAATTCGAATTTGGAGAAGTTGGTGTAACGGTTATTCAGTTTCTCCTCGTTGAAAGGATTCTTCACGAAGATATTGCCGCAGGTTTCGCAGTACCCGATTTCCATCGTGTATTTGTCTGCCATGCCCATGAGTTCGGCATATTTTATCGACAGGACTGTAGGTACCTTTCTTCCGCAGATACAGCAGTCCTGGATATCCTCATTCGAATCCATATGTGGCATCAACAAAACACACCTATTTAATTGGCTTGTAAAATCATCGTTAGCGGGTTATCTGGCAAAGGCGGACTTACATGCTTTTTTCAATAAATTATTCAAATATGGAGCAGAAGATACATGGGTTCGTTATTCAGTTGGTAGGTGCTGATAATCGTATAGTTGCTTCCCGCATCGAACGCACAGTATCTCATCCAGTTATACAACTCCCAGTGCCCTTCGTAACCCTTTCCGTTGAATGCGGCTTCATGGGCCTCTATCGGGTATAAACCATGATCGCAGAACATTATCATCTTCGGTTCATTGGTTTTCAGATACACTGCATCTTCATGCAAGGTCTCATCCCGAGCCACATCGAACCAGGGGATAGGTGCCCGAACCGTGGGGGTTTTATGAGCCAAAGCGTAGAAAACCATCACCTGGTTATAGCAATAAAGGACATCATCCTCTCCCAGGTACAAACTGGTTTTCTGGATGAAGTCCTCGTATGCGTTCTTTTCTTCCAAACTCATGTGGATACCAGTATAATACGGGATATCGGTGGTTTGATCCATATTGTCGTAGGAACTCTCATTGAGTCCCCACCATTCATACGGATGTACAGCCTTTACCGATGCAGATATTGCAATGAAAAGAAGTAAGAACACAATTGCTACGGTTTTCATCGGAGCCTGATATTTTTCCCTGGCTAGGTTAATCAGGAATAGAATCAGGGCAGCAATGAGTCCGTAGAAGAGTGCAGTCTCATTCACGCCCAGTCCGCCGGAGGTTCCGCATCCCCAAGCAGTTCCGAACAGCAGAATCATGAAGATTAGAAGGGGGACCTCTTTGGAGTCAAGTGTCCTGGTTTTATGATATCTTGTGAGAGTAGTTACCAATAAACAAATCATTGCGGTTGTGATTATGATGAAAACGAATTTGGTAGTGTTGAAATTCAATCCTGAGATCAGTTTTGAATAATCTACAAATAGGTATGCCGCGAGCGACAGGATGATTGCGAACCCAATCAGGACGTATTGGATTTTTATCTCGAGGCTCTCTTTGACCGTATATTTGATCGGAAGCTGTCTGTAAAGCAGGTATACGAATAAGGTTACAATGATGAGAATTGAGAGGACGAGCGCGTCGGAGTAACGGCCTGTGGAGTATCCCGAGGGAAGATCCAGAATCCAGCGGAACAGCATATCCGCAATCGACCCTTTTGAGCCAGAGAATACGGTCATCTGGATGAAATCATTCAGTATCCCGAGAGCCATCATGATTCCGAATACGATAGCGAGCGGGATGATAAGTCCGATTAAGAATTTTACGAGGTGAGACAAACGTACACCAATCTCTTTTATTAGTAACGAAAAAATCAGAAGCATCAGCAAGATACAGGCCATGATTATCAAGCCCGTCGTCTGTCTGAGCAGAATGCCCGTTGAACACGTTATGCCCGCTAAGAAGAATCCCAGGGAGGCTTTGGTACCTTCTTTTCCCTGCATCACTGTTAGGGTTGACCGTATCAGTATCAGGAAGGTGAGGTAATTCATCAATTCGAAGATACAGATGTAGTCGTAGGTGATGTATACATTGCCCAATTGTACCGCAAAGAATGATATTATCGTAGCAATCGTGGCGATTTGCGGTGTGAAAAATGTAGCAAAGAGGTAATAGACAACGATTACCGTCAGAACCAATACCAATAATCCGAAGATCCTGAATACAATGAGGGAGTTTCCGAAAACGGCAACAATACCGGTTATTAGGTATGTATAGAGAGGCGGAAATAACAAATCGAAATCTACATAGGGTGTTTTTCCATCCAGAATCAGTTCCGCATATACTATATACCAACCCTCAGCGGAATAGCCGTACTTTGTGATTATAAGGAGATTGAGAAAGACGACAGGCAGTATCGCAGAGAACAAACAGAACCATCTGTTACTGAGTATATCCAGGATGCCTCTCTTTGAAAAATCCATTATTTCTCCCGTTCAGACTAAGTAGATTTCAATTATAAAAAACAGTTCTGTCTCATCAGCTCAAAGTGTGCGTTTCTGCAATAGTTTAAGGCTAGTTAGGTAGGTCTGGCTCAAACATGCTTTTAGGGAGTAGCGATTTGTGTACGAAGGTACTAATAAAGATTTGATTTGACAGATATGATCCGCATTAGGTCCGATATTTGGTCGGTGCCGGTTCAGAGCCAGAGGAGATAGTCTGAAACAATCCAGAGCAATCATGTTCAACATTATGGGGAACGTAGTGACACTGTTCTTCCAATGGTTGATAATAATGCTCATCCCCAAAATAACAAATTTTGTCGAGGCAGGAGTGTTTACAGTAGCGATTTCCGCATGTTCGATATTGAACCAGGTCGCACAGTATTCTATGAGAGAGTTCCAGATTTCCGATCAGAACGCTCATTTTACCGACCGGGATTTTACCGTCTTCCGTCAGATAACCGTTGCAGTCAGTTTCGTTCTGATTATCCCTATTTCATTACTATTCAGTTATGATCTGAATCAGGTTCTTGTCATCCTGGCGTATATGACTTATCGTAATCTAATCCACTATGCGTATCTGTACTCGGCATCCCTTCAGATTAAAGACCATCTTGACAGAGTAGGCTTGGACATGGCTGTGGAGGGAATTCTAAGTTTCTCCTCGTTCATGGCCGTATATCTTGCAACGAGCAATCTCATTTTGGCGACCGCAGTGATGGCTGTGATTGGAGGAGGATACTTCATCTTCTCACAGAGGTTAGCCTATGGAAAATGGGTAGGTTTCTCTAGCATGGCTGGGCGGACAGATAAAGCGAAGTTGAAATCTCTGGTATTAATAGGATTGCCCTTGTTCGCATCGGTTCTGATACCTACTTTGATAACCGCTATGCCGAAATTATTGCTTCAGAACATCCAAGGGGACGAGCTCGCAGGAATTTTCGGAACCCTGTCAACTCCCACTATAATTATTCCAACACTGGCGATTTCTGTATGTGCACCATTCATCGTTGATTTTTCCAATATGTCCAGAAACAATGAAATCAATAAGATTCGGTCAACTTACATGAAATTATTCGGGATTATCCTTGGAGGAGGGATACTGTTAACCCTGTTGTCTATAGTTTTGCAGGAGTTCGTATTTGTCCTGATTTACGGTGAGGAAATAAGGCCTTATGCGGATCTGTTCGCAAGACTTGTGTTCGGTATAACTCTCTACAGTATCGGAACGGTCGGATCCACAGTGTTGTTGACGATGAACCGTGGCCAGTCTGCCGCGATAAGTGCGATTATCGCATTACTGATCGGAATAGTGTTGTGCTTCGTCCTTATCGATTCATCAGGAATCGACGGGGCCGCCAACGCTCTGACGATATCGTATACCTTATTCGGAATCTTGGTTTCGATATACGTTCTTCTTCAGCGTCCGCGTAATTTGAATATCGATCCTTCGATTCAGGAACCCTAAAGGGTTCATATTAGGGTTTATCGAAGTTAATGCGTTCCGCCTCAATGACAAGCGGCCTTTTGCGGACTTGATCTCTGATATCGAGAACATATTCCCCTACGAGTCCGAGGAAGAAAAGTTCCACGGACACTGCAAGGAATACGATCAGGGTCAGGAAATAGTTCCATATGGGGAATGTGTCCCAATGAACGCATTTGTATCCTAAACAGATTGCAAGGCATACGGAAGCTACGATTGTCAATCCGAGTCCGAGGAACGTGGCAAAGCGGATTGCATATTTGGTATAGCCAGTAATACTCTGCATCGCACCGTCGTAAAGTTTAGCAAAATTGTTACTGGATTTACCTGCTCTTCTCTTAGGTTGGTTGAACGGGATAATTTTGATATTATATCCCATTTCTGCGATGACGCCCCTGAGAAACGGCCGGGGGTCGTCCAGGGATTTCATTATATCGATAAAGCTACGGTCATACAACCCGAAACCTGTAACCTGTTCCATGAATTTTGCCGAGGCACGTTTTTTCATGAACTTGTAGTACATGCCTCTTGCACGGTACACGATTTTACTCTCATCACTGGACTGTTTCTGACCCAGAACGAGTTTGTAACCTTTTTCCCACCATTCGACCAATTCGGGAATCATTTCGGGCGGCTCTTGGAAATCCGCTACCATGCAGATGCAGCAATCCCCATCCATCTGGGTTATTCCGTAATATGGTGAATTGAACTGACCATAGTTCTTGGCATTGAAAATAGCACGTATCTTAGGATTGGCCGAACACAATCCACGTATTTTTTCCCTGGTTGAGTCTTGGGAATCGTTATCGATGAATGTGAGAGTGTAATTGTATTGATCCAGTTTTTCCAACTGTTCAATCACTGCCTGGGCAATTGCTTCGACGTTATCCTCTTCGTTGTATGTGGGAATCAATACGGATATAGTTTTCATTGTCCGGCACCCATCCTTTGTTCTTTGACGTAATTTACAGTATTGCGCATACCCTCAGCGAAAGAGTATTTCGGAACATAACCCGTATCGGCCGTCAGTTCTGTGATATCTGCACACAGGTACATCGGTTGGTGGGGAAAGTATTCCTTGGCACCGAAGCGGATATCTACGTCGGGGTTAACTATGTTGCGTATCTCTTCAACGTACTGGCGGAGAGTTTTGCCCTCTCCGCATCCGACGACATAAGTTTTACCATCTTTTCCGTGAAGTCCGATGGCGAGAAGCGCCCTGGCATCATCGACCGAGTACGTATAGTCCCAGACCTGTTCGCATTTGGTCAGTTCTGGGGGTATTCCGTCAAGGAATGAATTAATGAGATATTTTATCAGTGTGTAGTCGGGGTCTTTCTCGCCATATTCGCTGACAATGCGAGCCCAATTGTACCTGATGCCCAACTGCTTGCATAAGAGTCTGCAGAATCTTCCCGTGGTCAGTTTGGCAATTCCGTATCCACTTTCCGGAAACGCGGGCGTCGAGGCATTCAGTTTCATATCTGTGGGGCCGTACTCGGCCTGGGATCCTGTTCCGATGAACGCCTTCGCGTTCCAACTCTTAGCCAATCTGACTGCATCGAGTGCATATTGGATGTTCATCATCTGTATATCCACATTGTCGCGTTCCGCACCGAAGGTTTCTTTCCATGCCAGGTGGAAGAAGATATCGCAGAAATCTTTGCCTGTCAGATGCTTGTATTCGGAAATGTCCGATTCAAGCACGGTCAATCTCTCCGATTTCGGAAGATTGCCAAGGTTCTTCGAATGGGGCCTGGCAATCGCGACTACCTCATGTCCTTCGGCGAGTGCTAACTTTACAAGTTCGGAGCCGATGGCACCGGTAGGGCCTGTGATGGCAATTCTCACTGTATCACTCGATGTACATGTTCCTCTTGAGCTCGTCACGGGGCAGGAAGGGAGTGAGGTCCTCGAGGGGCGGGGAGTAGAGCGACCCGTCTTCCAGGATCATCGTTCCCGACTTGGGTTCGAAGAACTGATCTATGGTCACGAAGACTTCGCAGAACAAGCTTCCTTCTTCCTTGAGTATGCTATCGAGTTTGGAAAGTTCATCGTTGGTTTTGATACTGTAATATTTGTATCCGAATGTGTCGGCGACTTTCCTGAAATCCGGGAACCCGAGATCGTGGGACTGCTCACCCATTCCGAAGTATTTACCGTTGAAGAGATTGTTCTCGGTGATCCTCATGGAATGGTATCCATTGTTGTTAATCATGAAAATCTTGATTGGGAGTTTGTTGGTCTGGATTGTCTGCAGTTCCTGGAGATTCATCATGATGCTGCCGTCACCGGTGATGCAGATGAGATCCTTCTTTCCGTTGGCGATACACGCACCCATCGCTGCAGGAAGATCATAACCCATGGACGCGATTGCACAGTTGATGATGAATCTCGATCCTTTCTTTATGACATAAGCCTGACTTCCGACCACACAAGCGGTTCCGTTTCCGACGACCGTTACTTTGTTATCCGGCAGTCTGCGGCTGATTTCTTTGATGAATGCGTAGGGGTTGCCTACGTTCTCGGTCTTGTAATGCTTTTCCTGGACAACGGGGTATGTGGCTCTCCATTTCTGGCATTGATCAATCCATGCCTGATTCTTGAAGACGGGGCCCGTAGATATGCGGTCGAGTGCATTGAGGAGATCTCCTGCATCTGCCCACACAGGCATATCTACGTGCACAGAGGGTTTCTTCATCTCATTGGGATCGATGTCTTCCATGATGACATATGCCGCTCTTGCCCAGCCTTCATAATTGAAACCGGTCTGTCTGAAGTTGAGTCTGGTCCCTATGGCAAGTACCAGGTCGCTGTTCTGTACTGTGAAGTTGCCGGGCCTGTCGCCCATATTTCCTCCGCGCCCAGCATAAAGGGGGTCATCGTCCGGGATGAGGTCGATGCTGTCCCAGCAGGTGACGACAGGAATATTCAGTTTTCTGACTACTTTGAGGAAAGAATCATATCCTCCGGAGAGACGGATTCCGTTACCTGCGTAGAGTACCGGGCGTTCTGCGGAACCGATTTTTTCGATGATTGTTTTGGCGCATTCGTCCGTTACCTTCGGGGGGATTTCCGATGCATCCTCTGCAGGGTCGAAATCCACCAGGCCATCAGTTTCAATATATGCTCCCTGGACATCCAGAGGAATGTCTATCCAGCACGGTCCGGGACGACCGTGGGTGGCGATGTAGATCGCCTTGTGTATGACGTATTTGATTTTGAGAGGATCTAGGATGAGTTCGCAGTATTTTGTCATGCTGGCAACTGCTTTGGTGATGTCGAATTCCTGATCTCCTGTTGCACGCAGGGGCAGTCCGGTGCTCCTTGCCATGGTGGCGTAACGTACCTGACCGGATAACACCAGCATCGGGATGGAGTCCAGCCACCCGCCTACTACACCGGTTATTGCGTTGGTTCCTCCAGGCCCGGTCGTGACACAGAGTACTGCCAGTTTGTTGTTTATCCTGGCATATGCTTCGGCGGCGATGGCACTTGCCTGCTCATGATGGTTGTAGTAGGTGGTCATTCCTTTGGCATTGGCGAATGCTCCGTTCAGGTGCATCGATCCTCCACCTACGACAGTGAAACCGTCGGTGATTCCTGCCTCGACACATAGTTTTGCGATGTAATCGGATACTTTCATTTTCATTGTATCACTCCAGGGAAATATTCCTGCCCAGGAGGTATTCTTTTATCTGTTTGTCCACGCAGTCTCTGATATTTCCTCCTGCATTCCAGACCTTGGTCCATTCGACTGTTTTTTCCACAGCGGTATCAATATGCCACAGAGGTTTGATTCCGAATGTGTCTTTGAGTTTTGAATTATCCAGTTTTAGGAAATTGGCTTCATGCGGCCCATTATCCTCTAAGGCTTTCCACTTCATTCCGTTGCCCCAGAAATCGCAGAACAGCTGTGCTATCTCGCCGGTTTTCACGCAATCCTCTTTTTCGGGACCGATATTGTAATTGCCTGCGAATTTTTTGTCTTCCGCCTGTTTTTCGGCGATGGTAAGATAGGAAAACAATGGTTCCAGTACGTGTTGGTAGGGGCGTACGGAATTGGGATTCCTTAGAATCACTTCTTTGCCTGAAACCGCAGCACGGACACAGTCGGGAACAATCCTCTCTGCGGCAAAATCCCCTCCTCCGATAACATTACCCGCCCTCGCTGTGGAGATGGGGCCGAGCTGCTGCGGGTAGCTACGTACGTAGCTGTGTGTGACCAGTTCCGAACAGCTTTTTGAATTGGAATACGGATCGAAACCATCCAGACGTTCATCCTCTTTGTAATGGTGGGCATAGTCCTCAATGTTGTCGTAGACCTTATCCGTGGTTACATTTAGGAAGGATTTGCATCCGAACAATCTTACGCATTCAAGGATGTTGACAGTCCCCATTACATTGGACTGGTAGGTGTACCTGGGGTCCTTATATCCCTCTCTGACCAGAGGCTGAGCGGCAAGGTGGAACACGATATCCGGCTTTACTTCCTGATAGAATGAAGACAGTTTTTCAAAATCTGCGATGTCTCCAATGGCCGATTTGACATATTTTTCTGAATCCAAGAGTGAAAAGAGATTGGGGTCGGTCGGAGGTTCCAAAGAATATCCGTATACTTCCGCACCTAGTAGTTTAAGTATGCGGCAAAGCCAGGAACCTTTGAATCCAGTGTGTCCGGTTACAAGCACTTTTTTGCCTTTGTAAAAGTCAGCCAGCATAATACACCTTTGAATGCTCTGTATGCTGGATTGTTCTCTTGTTATTAATAGTTGGAAGAACAAGGCGGTTTGATTCGAAGTCAAGGTACGTTATAATGTGAACATTTGCCCTTATTATTCGTCGAATTCTTTCTTCATCAATGGGATAAGCCTTGCGATGGAATCGATACAGAATCTGGATTCAGTGTTCTTACCTATCAGGACAGAGGGCGCGCCGGAACAATTTGCCATCTATATGTCGCTCTCGAAGGTATCTCCGACAACGAGGATTTCGTCTGAAGCCAGATTCAGTGATTCGGAAACATAATCGAACATCGCCCTGTTCGGTTTCCCTACATACATGTCAACGGTTTTTCCAGTACAGTACTCGATGGGGGCGACCATGCCGCCGCATCCGGGACATTTTAATTCTCCTTCGCAGGGGAACAGACGTTCCTTGTTGCAGGCTATTATTTTCTTTGAATGCAGCGCTACGTTGCATGCGATCTTGAGTTTTTCGTAATTAAATTGATAGTCCATTCCGATTACAAGTATGTCCGATTCGGGGTTTTCGAAATCATCTATGCCAACAAGTGCGAATTCCTCTTTTAATCCGGGAGTGCCGCTTACGTATACTTTCTCTGCACCAATTTTTTTCACGACATATGCGCAGAGGAATCCGGCAGAGATGACATCGTCAATCGAACAGTCGATTCCCAGTCCGTTCAGTTTTTCTACAACGAGTCTGCGTGATTTTTCGGAATTATTGGTGAAGAAGAATAATCTGATACCGCGGGAACGGATGTACTCGATGGTTTCCTTGGCACCATTTATCAATTCTGGGCCTTTGTAGACTGTCCCGTCAAGATCCATCAGTACAGCCTTTATCTGAGCCATGATATCATTCGTATTGGGTATCTGTCAGGAACGTGATTTCCATATCCTTGCGGAGATCGGCGATGGCCTGAGAGATTTTGCTATTCAGTTCTTCCACACCGATCTTGGTAAAGTCGTATCTGGCATTGAATATCTTGTACTTGTTTAGTTCAGTATATCCATCCATGCCTGCGATAGCTACCTTTTTCACACCTGCCGCGCGGAGAATCTTGAGGATCATAAGTCCGCTGTTGTCTATAATCAGCGGGTCCTCGAACAGATATGAATTGTAATTGAAAACGAAACTTACGAGGTCAGTGGGGTCCCTGATGTTGGAAGTGACGAGTTTTCTGAGACCTCTGTTCTTCAAACGGTTATACTTCCTCATATTGCCGTAGAATGAGTAATCTGTGGGGATATCGGTCGGTTCGAAACTGACAGAGATGACAATCGGTTTGACTTCTTTGAAGTATTTTTTGACCCTGTCTATCTGGAGAAGATGATTCTCGCCCGGTGCTATGATCAGCACTTCGCGGTTGTTGATAACTGTGGCGAAGTCTTCCAGAGCCTTGCGGTCATCGACGTAGTTCCGCATGTATTCCTTGTAGTAGTTCTCGGCCAATTCCTCTGTGAATATATGGCTGTCTTCAGGTTTGATCGTTTTCAACAATTCGTTGAACGCTTTCTCTGTCAGTGCACCCTTGTCATTGTAGTATTTGGCATAGTTGGGGTGGACCTTATTCTTGGCGGATAGATAGAAAGGTACGGAATAACCCCAGAAGTGCAGACGGTAGATGTCCATCAGGCATTCGTCGATAATCTCCAGCATAGGCTCGATACGGTAGGACTTGTTGTAATTCTCGTTGAGATAATCCGCGAAAAGCTCTTCGTTGAGATTTCCTGCACCTCTGCCCATACCGAAAACACATGCGTCGATGAGGATATCGCGTTTGAGACCCAGTTCCACGAGGGATTCTGCGTTTCCGCGAGCCTGTTGAAGATTGTTATGGGAATGATATCCGAGACAGACTCCATCGGCGAGTACATGATCCACCAAGTACACCATACGCATGAAATCCTTACGTTTGAGCAGACCGAGCGAATCCACGATGTACACCGAATGCGGTTTGAGCGTATTGAATTTACGGACCGCATGCCCCAACTCATCATCGCTGTAGGTATCGGTACTTACCAGCTGGATCATGACCCCATATCCTAGCTTGGTGATTTCCCGAGCATATTCGTAACCGAGGTCGATTTTATCCTGTTTGAATATAACACGAATCAGGTCGATTCCGCCGGGCTGATAAGGCTTGATGCGCTCGAGCGGGACAGGTTTACTCATGTCGACCATGCCCACGTATTTCGTGTTCTTGGAGCGGGGTTTAGGAATGACAGAATTGATACTGTCTGTATCAGGGAACAGCGTAGAGTCTGGATCGGGCGAATCTCCTTTGATAAATCCTATCTCGATGTATTCGATTCCAGATGTCTCAAGTTTCCTGAGAATGTAATCAATAGATTCTCTCCCGAATTTCCAATTGTTGATGTACCCTCCATCCCGAAGTGTACAATCGAGAAGATTTATTGAATCCATGTACTGAGTCGATGTTGGTTGCAATATAAAATATGAGGGGGTTAACAACAATGTTGCCATTTGAAGAAATATTTCAAAACTACTTCTGGGAATCATTGTATTGACTCGATACGTATCCAATTGTTATGTTTGTTAAGGTTTCATGGTTTTCATTCAAGCGAGTATAGTATTCACTCGTCATATGGTTGGGAAGTACAATGTGCGGTAGTGCACTTATTTATAAAACTAACCATCTGCCAGAATTATGATTACTGTTTTGCGTGACGCATGGATTGTTACCCAGAACGCCAAGCGTGATGTTCTTAAAGGAGATGTTGTGGTCGACGGAGAGAGGATCGTCTCCGTCGGGCCCAAGTTCAACGGCACCGCCGACAGGGAAATCAACTGCTCCGGCGACATCGTCATGCCCGGCATGGTCAACACCCACACCCACATCGCCATGACCGTGATGAAAGGTGTCGTTGACGACCTTCTCTTCCCTGATTTCCTTGCCAAGACATTCAAGATAGATGCAGATCGTTCGGATGAGGATCTTTTGTTGGGAACAAAACTCGGATGCATGGAGATGATGCTCTCCGGCACCACCACCTTCGTTGACTTCTACTATTCTGAGGATGTCATCGCCAAGGCCACCCAGGAAGCGGGGCTCAGGGGAGTCTGCTGCTGGTGCTGCCTCGACGAGGACAAGACCACCCAGAAGGGCAACCCCGTCCAGAACTGTAAGAACTTCTACCACAAGTTCAAGAACGAGAGGAAGATTGTCCCCGGAGTATCGCTCCAGGGGGTCTACGTGTGCAACGAAGACACCTGTGTCGAAGCCAACGCATTCTCGGAGGAAGTGAATTGTCCCATAACTATGCACCTTTCCGAGACTGAGGGAGAAGTGGAAAACCACTTCAAACAGACTGGCAAGAGACCCGGAAAATGGCTCTCCGACATTGGAGTGCTCAGCAACAGGATGATCACCGCTCACTCGGCATATCTCGATGCTGAAGAGATTGCACTCATGGGCAAGGCAGGTATGTCCATATCTTCCTGCCCCGTGTCCAACATGAAACTTGCCACCGGGGGAGTTGCACCTATACCCGAGTTCAAGAATGCGGGAGTCAACATTTCTCTTGGAACCGATGGCAGTACTACCAACAACACCCTTGACATGATTGCTGAGATGAGGTCTCTGGGTCTTCTTCAGAAAGCCAGTCACAAGGACCCCACAATCCTTCCTGCACAGGAGCTGCTAGACATAGTCACCATCAACGGTGCCAAGGCCATCGGCATGCAGGATTCCCTCGGTTCTATCGAAGTGGGCAAGTTCGCCGATCTCGTGGTCATCGACGGAAAGGCACCCAACATGAGGCCCCTCCTGTCCGAGAACATCATCGCCAACATGGCCTACTCCATGTGCAACGCGAATGTCAAGACCGTGATGTGCCAGGGTGACCTCGTCGTCGAGGACAGGAACCTCCTGACCATGGACAAGGACGCGCTCCTCGCACAGTCCGAGGATGCCTTTAGGGCCCTGTGCCTAAGATGAATACTTAATGAGGGAGAATATAGGGGATACTATGGACGAACTCGTCAAGAAAGGAAGCATGCGTCTCCACTGGGCCTACGAGCATATGCCCGTGATCCAGGAGATCGACAAGAAGTTCAGGAAGGAGCAGCCCCTCGCCGGTCTGAAGATCGGAATGGCCCTCCATACCGAGGCCAAGACCGGAATGCTGGCAGTCACCCTCGCCAACGCCGGTGCAGAGATAAGGCTCGCCAGCTGCAACCCCCTGTCCACCGACGATTCGGTGGCAGCTGCTCTCCGCGAGGAGTTCGGTCTGAAAGTTTATGCTAAGAAATTCGAGAGCGACGAGGAATACTATGCGAACCTCAACGCAGTGCTCGACATGAAGCCCGACTTCGTCATCGACGACGGAGCGGACCTCATCACCATGGCCCACACCTCCAGGAGGGAAGTACTCTCCAACATCAAAGGCGGTAATGAAGAGACCACCACTGGTATCGTTAGGCTCAAGGCCATGGCCGCCGACAAGAAGCTCGAGTTCCCCGTGATGGACGTCAACGACTCCAAGATGAAGTACCTCTTCGACAACAGGTACGGAACCGGGCAGTCCGTCTTCGACGGATGGATGAACGCCACCAACCTCATCGTCGCAGGTAAGAGGGTAGTCGTCGCAGGTTACGGATGGTGCGGAAAGGGAGTAGCCATGAGGTCCAAGGGACTCGGTGCACTCGTAACCGTTACCGAAGTCGATCCTGTCAAGGCCATCGAGGCCCGCATGGACGGATTCGACGTCATGCCCATGTCCGAGGCTGTGAAGACCGCAGACATCGTCCTCACCGTTACCGGATGCAAGGACATCGTTACCAAGAAGGACTTTATGAACATGAAGGACGGATGTGTCCTCGGCAACGCCGGACACTTCGACAACGAGATCTCCAAGAAGGACCTCAACGAGCTCGCAGTTTCTAAGGAACAGGTCAGGGATTTCATCGACTGCTACACCATGAAAGATGGCAGGAAATTCTACCTCATCGGAGAGGGCAGGCTCATGAACCTCGCCGCAGGTCAGGGACACCCCGCCGAGATCATGGATACCAGCTTCTCCACCCAGGCCATGGCCATCGTCTACATGGTCGAGAACCACGATAAGCTGAAGAACAACGTCATCCCCGTCCCCGACGAGATCGACGACGAACTGGCAAGGATCAAGCTCCGCACCCTCGGAATAAGCATCGACAAACTGACCGAGGAGCAGTACAACTACATCCACAGCTGGCAGGAAGGAACCTGAACGGTTGAATATGCAACAATTAGTACCCTGATAGTTCATCAGGGTAAACTCTCAGTGAGATTGGGAAGATCCAATCTCACTGAGAAGAATCCATTTTTACTGTTTTGAATCGTTTGTTCAAGATCATTAGGAATAATGATTGTGTCTTAGGACTATGCAACCTATCGAGAATATGTGCGTATGAAATCTGAATCCACATGTCTGGATTATCCATCTATTGGTAAAAAATGCCGTATTTGATATGTGGCATATTATAACATATTATTACATTGATTGCATGTTCCATACAAAATATTTCTTTACAGTATGAGATATAACTGCAGATTGTCCATCCAATAGCCACCAAAGTTTTATCATCCATCTAAACATCCTGTCGCTGATGATTTTCGAGTGCAGGAGAAGATTGGAAGATGCGTATCGTAGCTATCCTGCGGTAACGACGTTCGTTACGATCTCCGCTCTGGCACTCATCGTTCTCATCCTTTCCACGCTTGTCACGCACGGGCAGATGCTGTATTGGACCCTGGATTTCAATCCGAAGAGCTACCTCTTCGGGGATCATTTCGACAGTGTGAGTACGGGAGTCGATGACCCCTACTCCAAATGGCTGGTGATCTATCCTCCGTTCATCACAAGCGTCTATGCCTTCCTAGGGTGGCTGACCTCGGATTTCGAGGACGGAACAGGTATCAATCATGCACAGGCACTGGCCGATTCCAATCTCCCGGTCATAGTGTTCATAATATTCATGATCGTGAGCATCTATATCTTCCGCAGGATAATGCACAGGGTACTTTCCGAGAGTTACTCCTTCAGTATGACCGAATGGATATTCCTGGCGATCCTTTTTTCAATCCCTGTCCTTTATGCAATCCAGAGGGGCAACTGCATCTTCTATGCCATAGACTGCATCATGCTGTTCCTGTTGGGATACCGTTCCGAGAAGAAGGCCATACGCTATCTCTCCTATGCGGCGATCATCATAGCTGTGAACATCAAGCTGTATCCGGCACTGTTCATGCTGCTGATGCTCCGCGAGCGTCAGGGGAAGGAGTTCCTGCTGTGTGCGGCAGCGGCTCTCCTGCTGTTCTTCCTCCCGTTGTATCTCTACGGCAGCAGCCCTGGGGCCTACCTGCACCATCTTTTCGAGTACTCCTCCCCGACGGAAAGCTGCGGGAGCTTCATCGGGATGCGCCAGTGGATCGCCGGCATAGGACAGGAGTTTTTCGGCAGCAGCCTCAACATGGTAGGACTTGTATTCTGTCTTGCGATCCTGGCGGTTTCGGCGATGCTCATACTCTTTGACAGGGACATGCCGTTCTGGCAGATGCTGACCATCCTGGGGAGCAACATGGCAATCGGAATCGGGGTGTCCACCCTGTACGGCTTCCTTTATCTCCTGCCGGCGCTGATATTCCTGCTGGCACAGTACGACAGATGGGATTTGGAAACGAAGTACGCCACGGTGCTGCTGGCCCTGATCTTCGCGTCGTTCCCTCCGGTTCCCGTGTTCAAGAGTGTCTGTACCTTCGTGCTGCTGATGTTGATGCTGGTTCTCAGCATTAGGCGCATTACTGTAGAAAAAACCAGGGTGGAAATCTCAGTATCCAGTTGAATATAGGATATTATTTGCAGGATATTGCTATTTAAAGTAGCATAATTAGTTTTCGAATCGATAAATCGCCAACTTGTTTTGGAGAGTATCGAATAGGTAATTACTCGGGGGCTTGTCCCCGAGCATATTAAAAACAATCAATCCCAGAGTTTCCAGGGTGCTTTGCCGGACTCCCAGATAGCTTCGAGATTCTGTTTGTCACGGAGGGTGTCCATGCACTGCCAGAAACCGGGGTGCTTGTAGGCCATGAGCTGACCTTCGGAACTGAGCTTTTCAAGAGGTTCCTTTTCGAAAGTCGTCTCGTCTCCGGAGATATAGTCAATGACCTTCGGATCTATTACCATGAATCCTCCGTTGATCCAATTGGTCTTGGATTCGGTTTTCTCTCCGAAGTGGGCGATTTTGTCTCCCTCAAGATCGAGCACTCCGAAGCGACCTGCGGGATGGACTGCGGTGAGGGTTGCCAGTTTACCGTGTTCTTTATGGAAGGCGATTAGTTTCTGTATGTCGACATCTGAAACTCCGTCACCGTAAGTCAGGAGGAACGGTTCGTCGTCGAGGTATCTTTTGATTCTCTTAATCCTGCCGCCGGTCATGGTGTTGAGGCCGGTGTCCACGACTGTAATCTTCCACTTCTCTGAAGTGGTGGAATGAACGATGGTCTTGTCTCCGTCGGTGAAATCGAAAGTGATATCGCTGCGGTGTAGGAAGTAATCAGCAAAGTACTCCTTGATGATGTGCTGTTTGTAACCGGCGCAGATGATGAATTCGTTGATTCCCTGGCTATGGAATAATTTAAGGATGTGCCAGAGGATTGGGTAGCCTCCGATTTCAATCATGGGTTTCGGTTTGAGGTGGCTTTCTTCGGAGATACGTGTACCGAATCCGCCTGCCAGAATGACAGCTTTCATAGGGGCAGGTAGGTATAATGCCTATTTATTCCTTTATTAAGAAGATGTTTGGGTATGAACAATGTACATGTATTTAGGTGACCATCAAGGCGTATTTAGTTCGGGGGATTATTACAGAATAGATTCTGCCAAAACTTTTCTGAAGAATAGATTTCTCTTTTGTTGTGATACTCTTTTTTCAACTTTGGAAATAGTTTCATTGCTTTTCTTTTGAGAAATGTTATGTGGATTGCATAATGGATTGCTTTGGGTGCGCTACGTTTTGCGAGGAACCCTCTCTCGACATTTATTTTGTAGAGGACCTTTCCTACCCGGTAGAAGTGGGCGGAGTCCATGTCGAATGGTGTTGTTTCGATGTCGCCGACCGATCTCCTGAAGATTCCGTTGAGCGACCTTCTGCGTCTGGAGAACTCTTCCGCAGGGATGGAGCAGGCGGGGGAGAGCCTCTGCCTGAGGATGTTCAGATCCTGCAGTTCCGGTCTCTCCGCGGGATGCATCCCGTCCCTGCACTGCATGAACACATGTTCCGGACCTCTGAGGAAATCCTCCATGCCGAGGATCATCTGCCGGCAGGAAAGGTAGCGGTAGGAGCAGGCCTCGGTGGCCATTTCGTCGAAGAATTTGTCTAAGATGGAGATGTCCGGGTCGGCGGAGCAGCAGAGCGCTGTCAGACGGTTGCGCACATAGTAGTAGTAATTGGCTGGGCTATAATCGCTGGTGTAGGTCGGGTGTTTCACGTACACTTTGGGGATTGTGACTATCTCTGCTTTGAGTCTGAGGCCGTACTCGACGTCGTCCTCGCGGACGAACATTGGGAGGGGGAGGCCGTGCTCCCTCACCAGGGAGACGGGCACGCAGAAGTAGGTCCAGTTTGCAAAGTCAATGTGCTCATGCTTGTTAAGTGCCAGGAGTCCTTCTCCTTTAGTGATGTCGGCACCGTGCTTGAGGGGGATGAGGTTTCCGTCGGAGACCTGTGCACCCGCTTCGTAGACTATGTTAGGATTGTGGGAATCGAGCATTATGCCGCTGACGCAGATATCCTTCTTCTCGGGAGGGAGGCGAGAGAGGTACTCGATGGTTCTTCTGATTGCGTCGGCTTCCACTTCGGCGTCGTCGTCGTTGAGGAGAATGTGTGTCGCATCTGTCTTCAGGGATTCGATCATGCCCCGGGCGAAGCCGGCGCTGCCGCCGTAGTTGGGGGAATGGAGGATTCTGAGATACGGTTCGTTCTTCTCCGGGAGAGTGCCTCCGTTGTCGATGACGATGATCCGGTAGGATTCGGAGAGGAGGGGTTTCAGGTGATCTATCTTTAGGTATGCGGTCTCCTCGCGGTGGAAGGTGCAGATGACATGTGCCAGTATCACCTTGGGATAGGCTTTCTCTTCGGAGGGGACGTCTTCGTTCATGGTATTAATAATAGTCAAGTATTCTTACCCTTCTAGGTTCAGTTCTCTGTAGAGGTCGAGCGCACGCTTGACCGCTTTGTCCATATCATAATACTTGTAATCGCCGAGCCTGCCGAGGAAGTGCATATTGGGATACTTCTCCCTGGCGAGTTCGAGATATCTGTTGTAGAGCTCGGCGTTCTCCTCGGAGGGTACGGGGTAGTAGCGGTCGTTCTTCCCGGGGACAAAGTCCTCGGAGTACTCCTTGGCAATCACGGTCCTGGGGGATCTGTCGCCGAGGTAGTACTTGTATTCGTGGATGCGGGTGAAGTCGTAGTTGTTGGGGTAGTTGACGACGGCGCCGGACTGGTAGTGTTCTCTGTCGTAGGCCTCCAGTTCGAAGTGCACGCTGCGGTACGGTAGCTGACCGAACTGGTAATCCATGAGTTCGTCGACGGCGCCGGTGAAGAAGACCTCGTCGTACCGGGAGAAGTCGTATCCTTTGGCGTCGGTGTTCAGTTTAACGGTAATGTTGGGCCTGTCGAGCAACCTCTCTATCATGGCGGTGTAGCCTTCGAGAGGTATGCCCTGATAGGTGTTCTGGAAGTAGCGGTCGTCCCTGGAGAGGTAGACTGGGACGCGGGCGGTGACGGCGCCGTCGATCTGGGAGGGGTCCTTTCCCCATTGCTTTTCGGTGTAATGTAAGAAGACGTTCTCGTAGATGTATTGGGTGAGGAAGCGGAGATCCTCGTCGTCCTGTTCCATAAAGTCCTTGATGGGGATCTTGGTGCCATAGTTGAATTTGGAGAGGAGTTTCTGCTCAAGTTTCGAGGCGAGGGCTTCGGGGAAGGCGGCGTGTATTGAATTCAGATTGAACGGTAGATGGACTTCTTTGCCATCGATGACGGCGACCACTTTGTGAATATAATCGTTGAATCCGGTGAATTGGATTAGATAGTTCCAGACGTCTTCGTTGGAGGTGTGGAATATGTGCGATCCGTATCTGTGGATCATGATGCTGTTCTCGTCACGGTAGTCGTAGCAGTTGCCTGCGATGTGGTCACGGCGATCGATAACTGTAATTCTGGTGTCTGTATTCGAGGAATACAGATTGGAAATTACGGCACCGGATATTCCTGCGCCAATGACCAGAATCTCCTCCATACGTGGGTATGGGGACAGAAGTTTATATTAGTGAGTGGGCCCGCCCGGATTTGAACCGGGGTCAAGAACTCCCGAAGCTCCAAGGATACCAAGCTACCCCACGGGCCCATCTGATTCCCCGATTCTCTCATCAGTATAAAATGTGTCGTTTACAGCTTTTAAGGCATTATTAAAATAGGTAGCGGTACTACCTTGTGTAATGAAGGGAATTATCCTTGCGGCCGGCAAAGGGACGAGATTATATCCGGCCTCGAAACACATTTCAAAGATTTTGTTGCCCGTGTATGACAAGCCTATGATTTATTATCCTCTTACCACTCTGATGAGTGCGGGAATTAGAGACATTATGATTATAGTGTCCAAAGAGGACAAAGCATATTTTAAGAAGTTGCTTGGTGACGGAAAACAATTCGGCATTTCTATTAAATACGCTATACAGAAGACTCAGAAAGGTATAGCCGATGCGCTTCTCGTGGGGGAGAAATTCATTGACGGAGATATGGTCGCTCTTGTACTCGGCGATAATGTGTTTCATGGGGAGGAGATGTATGAGCACCTGGCCCAAGCGATGGCTGAGTCCGATGGGGCTACTGTTTTCTGCAAACAGGTCGAGGATCCGCGGGCATTTGGTGTTGCGGAAATAGATAATGAAGGCAAAGTTCTCAGTCTTGAAGAAAAACCTTCTAATCCTAAGTCGGACTGGGCTGTGACTGGACTGTACGTTTATGATAAAAACGCGTGTAAATTGGCAAAAACACTTAGCCCTTCTGCCAGAGGAGAACTGGAAATAACTGATTTGAATAAGAGATATATGGAAAAAGGCTTACTGAAAACTCAACTACTAGAAGAGGGTGTGATTTGGGCAGATACGGGTACATTTGAATCATTGTTGGATGCTTCAATTGTAATTCATACTATAGAAAAGACTGGGAGAGAAATGGTAGGTTGTCCCGAAGAAGTTGCATTACAACGCGGATTTATTACTAAGCGGCAACTTTCAGAATGGATTGCAAAATCTAGTGGTAATTCATATTACGACTATCTCAATGTTTTATTACAAAAAGAGTAATGTGGTTGCAATAATGTAGATTCGTGCGTTATAATCTCCATATATAGCATTGAGGAGTTATTTAAAAAAGCCCAAATTGTATAAAATTACGATGTGGGGTTTTGTGTATGCCTGTGTATAGAGGAGAGTTCGGAAGGCGGGTGTAGTGCCATATTTAAAAAAATATGGATGCTGAAGGTTCAGCCTGCGATTCCGCATCTCAAAATGACCTGATGGTCCAATCTTCATATGAATAATGACGTACGCAACATTCTATAATTATCTAAAATCGTCGATAAAGTTTATGATAAAACAACCTTATTCGCACATGAAGAATTGACGGATACAATATTTGTATTTACAAAACGATAGAGTAGTGATGTCCCATGAGGTCGGTTATTGTTACAGGCGCGAACGGATTTGTAGGCAGTGCTTTAATCAAGCAACTCTTAAACAAGGGGATTCAAGTTTGTGCGATAGTGAATAAAAACACATATCGGCTCGATATAATTGATAACTTAACAATTATTCAGTGTAGTTTGTCTGAATTATCTGATTTATTGCAAAAATGTCCCAAAAAGGAATATGATACGTTTTATCATTTTGCATGGGAAGGTTCAGCAGGTCCTGAAAGAACTAATTATGAATTGCAGCTATTAAATGCCAAATATACTTTAGACGCAATTAAAATTGCTAAAGAACTTGGTTGCTCTCGTTTTGTTGTAGCTGGTACCATAATGGAGCACGAAACAATAGCTGCAACATACAAACCCGATAATAAACCTGGTTTACCGTACATTTATGGTGCGGGAAAAACTGTTACACATCTTATGGCCGCCCCATATGCCTCATCATTAGGTATTGATTTGATCTGGGCGGAGATAACTAATACTTATGGCCCTGGAGAAATTAGTCCAAGATTGGTTAACACCACGTTAAAAAAATGTATAAAGGGTATTTCCCCAGAATTCACAGCGGGAACACAAAACTACGATTTTGTATATATTGATGATATGGCAAGGGCGTTCTATCTGATCGGAAAAAACGGTAAACCGTTTCGTAGTTATTTAATAGGTAGTTCTAACGCTCGTCCATTGAAAGAATTTCTTTTGGAAATGAAAAATGCGGTGGCACCCAATATAGAATTTAAGTTTGGAGATGTACCTTTTTCAGGGGTAGATTTGCCACTATCCCAATTTGATACGTCGATGACTTTTGAAGACACCGGTTTCAAAGCTAAAATCTCATTTGGGGAAGGTTGTAAACGTACTTATAAATGGTTACAAAAAATGGAGGATATCAATGATTCAAAAATTTGAATTCCAGTCTACCAAAATTAAAGATCTGTACAAAATAAAAATATTTCATGCCGATGACAACAGAGGTGGGTTTTCTAAAGATTACTCAAAAGAAATATTCGAAAGTCAAGGTATTGATCACCAACTTCAAGAAGTATTTTACACGAATAGTTACAAAGGAGTAATCCGGGCCTTACACTTTCAACGCGTTAAACAACAACCCAAATTAGTTCGCTGCATTTATGGGCATGTATGGGATGTCGTTGTTGATTTGAGAAAAGAAAGTCCCACATACATGCAATGGCAATCATTTGATTTGTATGGTAACGTTTACGAAGAAATTCTAGTACCTGGGGGTTGCGCTCATGGTTATCTCGTACTTGAAGAGTCTATTGTTTCGTATAAATGCTCAGAAAAATTTTATGGTGAATTCGATGATGGGATAATATGGAATGATAGGGACATTGGTGTAGATTGGCCATTGTCTTTAATAGGAGGAGAAGAAAATCTTATTCTTGCCGAAAAAGACATGAAGTTACAAACTTTCAAAGAATTTACGGATAAATATGGGGGTCTGAACTTCTAATCACAAGGCGATGAAATGAAACCATCGGATGATGCCTATTGGTCTATGCTGACTTCGTTCATTGTCAAAAATATCAGTGGACAATACAAGTACTCCTCTCTGGGAATTATATGGCAAATATTGACTCCATTTATTACGGTTATACTGTTCTACGGAGTATTTACTTCCTTAAGACTTACAACAGATGAAAATTATTGGTTATTGCTTTGTTCAGGGCTATTCGTTTTTGAATTTATTAACCGTTCAATCAATAGCGGATCAATGTGTATAATAAACAATGCATCAATAATAAAAAAAGTAAGATTTCCTCGTGAACTGATTCCGATTTCATTTGTTCTGAGTTCATTATTGACGATGGTCATTACGTATTCTTTGGTGATAATAATCTCAATAATTGTAAAATGTGAATTGAATCTGTATGCATTGATTTTACTAATTCCAATTACATTAATAACTACAACATTCACTATCGGGCTCACTCTATTATTATCTTCGATATGCGTATATGTAAGAGATTTTGCATATGCGATAAATGCAGGATCAAGATTATTGTTCTGGATAACTCCGGTACTGTATACTGTTTCATCTATCGAGGGGGCGTTATCAATAATCATATGGATTAACCCAATAACTCCATTCGTTACCATTTTTCAAACGATAATATATTATGGGGAATTGCCTAGTGTATTATTATCCATGTATTGTGTCGGTTTATCCATAATTTTAATGCTATTAGGATGGATTGTATTTAAGAAACTAAATCGTGGATTCATGGAGCGTTTGTAAATGAATCCCGATACTGCAATAAAACTGGACTCAATATCCAAGTCATTCAAATGTATTTCTGAAAAACACGGTTTTCATTCTAAAAAAAATAAATTTATTGCAATAGATTCAGTATCTCTCGAAATTAATAAAGGAGAAGTAGTGGGCATTATTGGTCGCAATGGTTGTGGAAAAAGTACCTTGCTATCAATAATTGCAGGTATGATGTTTCCTGATTCTGGAAAGATAACGACTAATGGGAAAATAGCCTCAATTTTAGAATTAGGCATGGGATTCCACCCAGATATGAGTGGTAAAGAAAACATATACTTAAAAGGAGAATTATATGGATTCTCGAAAAAAGAAATTGATGAAAGGCTTGAAGAGATAATCGATTATTCGGGCATTAAAGATTATATAGACAATCCGATCAGGACTTACTCTTCCGGAATGGTTGGTAGACTCGCTTTTTCCATAATGACTCACGTCGACTCTGAAATAATGTTGATTGATGAAGTACTCAGTATAGGTGATTCGATATTTGTTACCAAAGCCAAAGAACATTTTAAAAAATTATCAACAAGTGGCAAGACAATAGTTATCGTATCTCACGACCTAAGTACTATTGAAAAAATATGCACTCGTGTAATCTGGATGGAAAAAGGAAAAGTCATGGAAGATGGAACACCAAAAATCGTTTGTTCCAAATATAGCAAGTATGTATACGAAAACATAGATATTGTCTACGAGCTTGCTGAAAGTGGGAATCCAGAGGCGCAATATCACTACCACAAATTGTTACTTAACGACTCCAACAGAATGAATCGTGGGGACAATCCTTATTATTGGTTAGAATTGTCTGCAAAATCGGGCTATACTCCTGCTCAAATCGATTATGCAACGTATTTAATCACAAAGGATACAACACAATCAGAATTAGCTATTGAATATTACAAAAATGCAGCGGACTCTGGCAACAACGAAGCTAAACTTCGTTATGCATTACTATCTGGTAAAGCAAATAGTAGTAAGTTGTTTGATGAAAAATATAATGAAATTGCTAAAAATGGCTCAATAATAGATAGATACAATTATGCAAAATTACTATTGAAAACGTCCTGGACCCTTTCAGACAGGGCACAAGCTTTCAATGCATTTAAAAATGTAGCAGATGAAGGTTTGCCCAACGCAATGTATCAAGTTGCATTAATGTATAAGGATGGGGTTGGAACAAATATTGATCATAACCTAATGTTTGATTATTTGGAAAAAGCAACAACCTGTTTTTTTGTACCAGCCATTACACTGTTAGCCAAATTATACAGTGAGGGAGTATTAATTGAAATAGATGATAAAAAAGCATTTAATCTGTATCTAAAAGCTGCATACTTGGGAGATAAATCGAGCCAATTTGAAGTAGCCTCTAGGTATCGCGAAGGACTTGGATGCGAGGTTAATAAAGAATTATCAGAAAGATTTTATACAATTTATTATAGCGAAAACATTCAAAACGAAGAAGTGTACTTGGCAGATAAAATATTAATTGGAGAATTAGCTGGAAATATACAAGATGCCATCAATTATTACATCTCTTCATTTAATAAAGGAAATGTACAAGCCGCAATCAAACTAATTTCTTTGTATTATTCGGGGCAATTAAATAATAAAAATTTGCTAGATATAATTCTCAAGAGACTTACAGTTATTGCTAAATCTGGGAACAGTAGCATATGTTACAAATTGGGTGAAATATATTCAGACGATCGCATTTATTTCAAAGATTTCGAGTTATCAAAATATTGGTTCGATAAAGCCATTGATTATCGTGATCCAAATAGCGAAAAAATTATGGCGGAGAGATATCGCGATGGTCGTGAGGTTCAACAAGACATTAAAAAAGCAGTGGAACTGTTCAGGGATGGCGCAAAACAGGGCAATATCCAATGTCTATTCTCATTACTTCCATTGATTAGCAATTCAGGTCCTGCTGAGAATCAGATATTGTTCGAGGAGTGCTTGAAACAACTCGAACGGTTTGCTGAAAATGGCAATGCGGAGGCTGCATACAAACTCGGGTCCATATATTTAGACGGTTTGGGCCTAGAAAAAAACATTGTGCAGGCAGTAAAATGGTTCCAGAGGGGTTCGGATCTAGGCCATGTATGGTCCAAAATGCGTTTAGCAGAAGTATATCGCGATGGTCGTGAGGTTCAACAAGACATTAAAAAAGCAGTGGAACTGTTCAGGGATGGCGCAAAACAGGGCAATATCCAATGTCTATTCTCATTACTTCCATTGATTAGCAATTCAGGTCCTGCTGAGAATCAGATATTGTTCGAGGAGTGCTTGAAACAACTCGAACGGTTTGCTGAAAATGGCAATGCGGAGGCTGCATACAAACTCGGGTCCATATATTTAGACGGTTTGGGCCTAGAAAAAAACATTGTGCAGGCAGTAAAATGGTTCCAGAGGGGTTCGGATCTAGGCCATGTATGGTCCAAACAACAATTACACTATATTTACAAAAAATGATTCAATCAATTTCAAAAACATCACAAGGATACCAAAATAGGTATTCGGAAACGGACACTAACATAATAGTTGAATGGTGTATTAGGGTATCTGAGTCTTAGGAGTGAATGAAAAGAATATGAGGATAATCTTCTCGCCTCACATGTTTCAATAATTAAAAACACATTAGAGAACTTAATTAATAGTTATATATCATGTTCAAATGAATGTCTGCTATTACAAAAGATACATATAATTAGTACAATCCAATTCTAAGACTAAGATGTATGACGTGATTTTATTCGAGGGTGCGGATTTTGACATCAATTATAATTATGTCAAACTACAGGAGACAATAGGTGCCCTAAAAATAACCTCAATCGTATCCTATTCGGATTTGCCTCACATCTATGGATATCGTACGATAAGTGTCGAAGAGATGAACACTCAAGAGTATGATTACATTATTGTTCTAGATGAAGAAAATTACCGGTACATAGCGAAAGATTTAGAAGAATTGTATAATATCGATCGTTCAAAAATACTCTCTATATTACCATTTAAAATACCAAATTTTGATTTTAGGACATATGTAGAGTTAGTTAATAGCAATCTCACTATATTAACCGATGAATGTACTGCTGCACTAATCTATCATCAAATGGGCCTTCAATTTTTATCACCTACAATATTACTAAAACAGTCAAAAAACGATTATCTAAAATTTGTATCAAACTTAGAATATTATCTGTCTAAACAGTTAATTGAGATACCATCCGAACACGGTTATCCCGTTGGAAAATTGGGTGATATTACTCTAGAATTTATTCACTATCACTCATTTGAAGATGCAACGGAAAAATGGTATGATAGGGTAAAAAGAGTCAATTGGGAAAATATCTTGATTCTAATGACATGTAATTCTGAAGAGTCGCTGGAGGGTTTCATTAAATTACCGTTTGATAACAAAATAGCTTTTTCAAACATTCCATCGAACGATTCTCATGTGATATATATTGATGAATATATGTTGGATTATTGGTATTATACATTGAAATATCCAACAGTAGATTTTCATATCCTGATTCGCTCGCTAGCTTCTTTGAAAGAAAATAATCACTATTACAATTTATTGGAGTTGCTTACTAAACATTCAGCATTTGAACATAATACAAATCTCCAAAACAATAGGTATTGCCAAAGGAAAATTGTGTTTTCGCATAATCATCCAGAACGCTTAGCGTATGATGCACTAGTCAAAAAAGATTCTACTGTGTTAAAACGTGTAATAAAAGCGTTATTGAAGAAGAATTTGTCGGATCCAATCAATGAAATGCTAAAAATAGATTCAAATACCATGCTGATGACAATACAAGAATTAGTAGATGATGGAGATTGTTTGGCATGTATTGCATTAGCTCGGATGTATCGGGATGGTCGTGGTGTAGATCAAAATGTTGATCTTGCAATCGATTATTATAGAAAGGCTGTACAAAAGGGTGTATTGTGGGCAGGCATTGAATTATCAGACATTCTTTGGAATTTGAATGCACCAGAATCAGATAAAGAGATAATTGCCCTTCTTACGCCATTAGCAGAGAACGGAGATGGGGAAGCAGCGGGCAGACTCGCACGCATGTATCGGGATGGTCGTGGTGTCAAGAGAGATTATGATCATGCCATAAAGTTATTCAGAAATGCTGTAGAATCAGTATTATGGGCTCGCATTGGGCTTACCGATATCCTGTGGCACAAAAATAAACCAGAGCTGGATAAGGAAATAATTGAACTTCTCACGCCTCTTGTAAAGAATGGTAACGGTGGAGCGTATGCCCGTATTGCACGCATGTATCGGGATGGTCGTGGTGTAGATCAAAATGTTGATCTTGCAATCGATTATTATAGAAAGGCTGTACAAAAGGGTGTATTGTGGGCAGGCATTGAATTATCAGACATTCTTTGGAATATGAATGCACCAGAATCAGATAAAGAGATAATTGCCCTTCTTACGCCATTAGCAGAGAACGGAGATGGGGAAGCAGCGGGCAGACTCGCACGCATGTATCGGGATGGTCGTGGTGTCAAGAGAGATTATGATCATGCCATAAAGTTATTCAGAAATGCTGTAGAATCAGTATTATGGGCTCGCATTGGGCTTACCGATATCCTGTGGCACAAAAATAAACCAGAGCTGGATAAGGAAATAATTGAACTTCTCACGCCTCTTGTAAAGAATGGTAACGGTGGAGCGTATGCCCGTATTGCACGCATGTATCGGGATGGTCGTGGTGTAGATCAAAATGTTGATCTTGCAATCGATTATTATAGAAAGGCTGTACAAAAGGGTGTATTGTGGGCGAATGAAGAACTATCGAAACTTTTGATAAGTAAGTTTACAAAAAACGATTTAAACATTTATTCTACTTTGAAAAAAATTGATTTCTCTGATTATAAAAGACAATCCATGGAGTGCCTAGATGGATTAGAAAAAGCAATACACTCCGGTAAAACGGTTTCATTATCCTTAAACCAGGTGTATGAGTTGTTTAAATCTTCAAAAGAGTTCATCTCTAAAAATTTGAAAATGGGCAATATATACTTGGCTGGTAAGATTTCTGCACAGCTCGATAACAATTCTAACCTTCAAATTGTATGCATTATAAAAGAAGAGATGATATGGGCATCTGATAATTACCTTGTCTCGTATTCACAAGGGCTCCAATCCATTTTTGTGACTGTCAATTCGATATTCGTATGTCACAATGATATCATGTATACTGCACCTAAGAACAATGGGATGTTTGCAATATGTATTGATAGAGCTGGAAAAATAATAGATGCTGCCGAGAATGTCAAAGCACACAGAAGCAACGAAGATGATCTAAAAGAAATAATAACTGATAATCCCAAGCTTTCTGGTGCATACAGATATCTGTTAGAAAACTATCGCGACTATAAAGAAAACTCATTAATATTAGATTATAGAATTGGAGACAGAGACATAAATAAGTTTTTTGTAAATAATAATACAATTAGTAACAGGGAGTACAATTTTATTGTAAACACAAGTGGTTCACTAGCCATATATTTATTTTCATTAATGTACTCGATTAGTCAACACTGTTCAAGACCATCAACAGTATGGGTGTTACAATCTGACTACAAAAAACAAGATTTACAAGAGTTGCAGAAATTTGGAAAGAAACTTGGGATTAATGTAAACGTTATCCAAGTGAAAGAAGCTGATTATCAAATATTCTATAGTGGTGCATATTCCAAAGCTATGTACTATTACTTGATGGCTCATAAATTATTGCCTACGACTGTAGAACGGGCATTACATATTGATGTTGATACTTTAATAATGAAAGATATTGGTCAACTATACGACATAGATTTTGAAGATTGTTACATTTGTGCATGTGACCGGGGGTTATCTTATAAAAACACCGTGACAAATCCTGATGACTATATGTTTTTCAATGCAGGAATTGTATTAATGAATTTAGTAAAATTCAGAGAAACAAACATTACTATCAATGATTATAAAAATGAAGTTACCGAGAAGAATTACTCTATCAAAGATGTGGATCAGTCACTATTGGCCCACATGTTCTGGAAACAGTCTAAAATGCTTCCACGCCAGTACTATAATGTATATCCCCCGCAACAATCTACTTACTTAATGAATTATATTAAGGGAGGAGTATTGCCAGAATCTTACTCATATCCGCTCAAAATATCGAACATGAACACAATTATTCATTATGCAGGGAAGGAAAAACCCTGGTTAATGCCATATGTCATTTTTGTTGATGGAACAGAAGTTTACGCTAAAACCCCTGATACGAATATCGATTATTGCACATTACAATGGTGGAGAATAGTACCTAATTTGCCTGAACCGATTAAGCAATTATTATTTTCCTCAGAAAAAACTACTGGATCTGTATTAAATCTACAAGAATTTGAAAAAGAGATAGTGGATAAAAAGGCTAAATACTATACCTGGATGCATCTCTATTTCATAAGGAAAAAAATAAATGATAATGACCTTACAGGAGCATATACTATTTTGGATAATATACCAAATTGTGTCGAGAAAAAGTCCATAACTAAAATACTTAAATATGTTGAGTTAGGTGGTCATATTGATGCATAAGAAAACAGAAAGTGAAAACAAAAACAACGTTGCACTGGAGTTAACTGTAAAAAAACTAGAAAGTAAGATTGATAGTTTAGAGAAGACCATAAATACATATCAATCTCGCAACCAAGCTATGCTTTGGTACTTACTTTCAGATTATGGGGGCAAATCATCTCTTCTCGATATTCAAAAAAGATTCTGGAATAATTATCCCAAAGCGAAAGGTAATATGAAAACAATTCAAGAAGGAAATCTATTCTTGATAAAGAACATGGTCTCTATTTGTGAGAAAGTCGGTGCCACGTTTTGGCTTCATGGAGGTTCGCTCATAGGTGCCATAAGACATCAGGGTTTTATTCCTTGGGATGATGACGTTGATGTGGGCATGCTTAGGGAAGATTTGAACAAGTTAATTACTTACTTGGAAACGGATCCCTCATTCTATATTATGGAAGCGTACCATGATGACCATACGTTCTCGAGAGGTTATCAGTTTAAATCAAAAGATGAAAATTTCTGTTGTTTTATTGATATATTCCCGTTTGATTATTATCCGTTCGACCCTAATTCTTTTGACGAGGCATATTCAACCGAAAGACGTCTCTTGGTTAAGGACTATTTACAGTTAGCTACTAAACCTTCGCCGGAATATGTGTCATATCATTTTTCTAAGATTAATAAACAGAGAGATGGTAAAGTACTGGACCTCCTCAATTCCCATTTAAGTAAAATGCGCTACTTAGAAGAATCTGATTATGTCTGTTACAGCATTGAAAATTACCCCTTCCAATACCCTCTGATGAAGAAAACAGATCTATTGCCATGTTTAAAAATAAGATTTGAGGGCCTGGTATTGAACATGCCTGCAAATTTCGGATTGTATTTAAAAGGATATGGGGACTTCTGGCAAATGCCCCCAGACGTAGATCGTGCGAGTCACCTTGATTATTACTTGCCTCATATTGGGTACATTGAGGAGTTTTTGAAAAAGGAACGGGAAAATGATGAGCAGTCGACTGACTAAGATTGTATCAGCATTTGAAAAACAACCTGTGGATGTAGTCGACCCCTATATCCCCCCCTTGGGTCAAGACTATGTAACAGTATGTTTGACATCAAGTAATGAGTACTCTCCGATAGTATGTGTATCGATAAAATCTCTTGCTGAGAATTCCAATCCCAATAGGAAATATGATGTGATTATCCTTACCAAGGATATGAGTGTTAGAAATAAAGAACAGATAATTGCAGCAATATCAGCCAATCCCAATGTTAGTATAAGGTTTGTAAACGTATCGAATTGGATAAAAAATTATAATTTTCACCTTTGGGCCCATTTTACGGAATTTACTTATTATCGCCTGTTAATCCCTACTCTTTTTAAACTGTATAAAAAAGTACTGTATTTAGATAGCGATACAATCGTAAATGTCGATCTTTATAATTTATACAAACTGGACTTGAACGAATATTTGTTAGCTGCGGCTGTTGATACCCATGTAATGGGCCGTATCAATGATTCAACCCGTGCAGATCCTGATTATTACCAGAATGTACTTGGAATCGGGGGCGGAGGCTATTTTCAAGGTGGAGTAATGTTATTCAATGTCACCAAATTTAACGAAATGTACGGAGATGGTGAATTGATACAAAAGGCCAATGAAACATCTTATCGTTGGTTAGATCAAGATTTTTTAAATGTTGAATGCAAAGGCAGAGTAAAATATCTCCCTAATAAGTGGAATTTAATGGTTATAAATAATCCAAATTGTATTGATGAACAACATTTACAGGAACCATTATTTTCAGATTATATCTCTGCTAGGAAGAATCCATATATTATCCATTACATTGGTCGTAGTATTCCGTGTTATAATCCATTTGTAGATTATTACGAATACTTTTGGAGATATGCCAAATTAACCCCATACTATGAATTGTTAATCAATAAAATGGTCTTAGAGCGTGAAAAGCACGAGTCCGCAAGGGTGATGAACATCCTCAAGAATTCAGAATACGCGGCACTATTTGATTTTGTCAGTGTACTCTTTCCTGAAAAATCAAGAAGATTAACTATACTACAAAAACTATCAAAAAATTTTAAGGGTAAGAATAGAAAAAGACAATAATGTGACTCAGCATCAACTATTCCCTAGGCAGCTCACCACGATAATGAAAAAGATTAATCCATCAACTAATACTGAAGAGTGGAGTGTAACTGCTGTCGACGCAGGTTAAATAATATGATTGGAGATGCACCAAAATCCTTTTGAATAGGATTATCTCCATACCTGAATTCATGCCTGATGTGCCGAATTCACGACGAACAAATATCACCACTAGGCAAAGGTAAGATAGAATGATGTTTAAAACGGAATCCCTCAACAGAATGGCCAGGGAGATCGGCGGTCTCGAATCCGATCTCACCGCAGCTCTGGACATTCCTAGTGGTATCACAAAGTCATACAAGCACATCATGATCTGCGGAATGGGAGCGTCCGCCATCGGCGGAGCCCTCTACGTGGACTCCATGTACTACACCTCCAAGGTCAGCGTAGAGGTCGTCAAGACCATGAACCTGCCTGCCTGGGTCGACAACGATACCCTCTTCGTGGCATGCAGCTACTCCGGCAACACCTACGAGACCGTCCAGATGTACAAGGAGGCCATCACCAAAGGCATCGATGTCGTAGCCGTCACCCACGGCGGACAGCTCGAGGAGCTTTCTCGGCAGAACGGCAACCTCATGATGAAGATCGGAGGCGAGCTCATCCAGCCCCGTTCCGCCATCGGATGGTTCATCGGTCTCCTGGGAGGAATCATTCAGGACGCCGGCGGACCCTAGGTCAGGGAGCAGCTCAGGAAACTCCTGCCCCGCATCCGCGAGTACAACTACGAGTTCACCGCCGACGACAGTTACGCCAGGACCATTGCCCTCCGCATCAAAGGCAAGATCCCTGTGATTTACGGAGCACCCAACCTCTCCGCCATGGCGCTGAGGATGAAGACCCAGCTCAACGAAAACTCCAAGGTAATTGCATTTTCCGGAGTGCTTCCCGAGTTCAACCACAACGAGATTGTCGGATGGTACGACGATGACCACAAGTACCAGTTCCACCCCGTCCTCATCGTCGACGATGACTACGAGGAAATCGCCAAAATCATCAAGGCTACCAAGGGACTCCTCTCGAGCCGCGATGTCGGTCTCGATGTCTTCAAGGTCAAGGGCGATTCCGTCCTCGAGAAGAACATCTACGCGGTCATGTTCGGAGACTACGTCTCCCTGTACCTCGCGGCCCTTCGCGAAGTGGACCCCTGCAACGTCGACCCTATTGTCGATATCAAAGCACGTATCAGAGCGGTGCTGCCGGAATGATCAGTCTGATTCCCGCAAAGTGTGGAAATACATTTGCGGGCAATTAGTAAGTTGGTTGACCCTGCGGGATATCAGTCAATTCCGTCGAGAGGTAATCAGCCAGATTAGTTTATAGCATGTTTTCGAGAAGTGAGGCTTTATTTGGGTCTGATAGGTTTTGCTGAACGGAGCCTTTCTGTATCAATGCCTTTATTCTTTTCCTGTTTTCCTCGGCCTTATGTGATTCCATGAAAGAGGTGTACAGGGTATCAAAGATCCATCCGGCGAAATACTGGGAGTCTAATTGTACTTCCGAAAGGACTTTTTCCACCAATCTGATATTTGAGTCGCAGAGTCTGTCCGGGTCAGATATTGTCTGTTCCAACCCAGTATCAGAAGTACGGTAATGACAGTACAGTCTTCTGCTGGTGAACAGCACCCGATCTACCTTGAGCATGTATCTGATTATGAACTCCTGGTCCTCCCCTATCGTCAGAGACTCTTTGAACCTCAAGTCACCAATAAGGTCCCTGCGTATGAAATGCATCCACACGAACGGCCTGCAATCCTCGAACCTGAAGATATCCTCTGGAGTGAAGTTCTCCACCAACTCATCGTGTTTCTGAAAAGAATCCTTCATCCATTTGCTTCCGTGGACAAGTTTGGCATTGAACTTGACGCAATCACACCCAGTCTCCTCCGCCATAGCGAACAAAGTCTTCAGAGCATCCTTCAGGAGCTTATCGTCCGAATCCACGAAGGCCACATACTTCCCGACGGCGGCATCCAATCCCAGATTCCTCGCATGAGATACACCGCAGTGTTCACTGCAGATGATCTTGAATCTATTATCCTGAGAAGCGAAGCGTTCGCATATCTTCAGTGATCTGTCGGTGGAACCGTCATCAATCAGGATGAACTCCGCATCCACACCCTTCTGACGGACGAGACTCTTCAGACATCTTCCGATGTACTTCTCGGTGTTGTAGAAGGGAATGATGATACTGACCTCTATCATGATTCTGCCTTCATTATGTCATTCCACAGGTTGTTTATCTAAAGTTTCTTCGTAATAGGATTCGAGACACTTCACAAAGGTATCTACAAAAGCAACAGCATGTTTGTGAAGATCGATTATTTCCTCATAGGTTTTTGACATATTGTAATCTGCAATATTTCCATGAGTAATGCGATTACGTTCACTTCCGATACTCATAAATGCTTCAGCATTTTTCTTAGAATTTTCATCTTTCAATTGTTTTTCCATATATTTTTTGAAATCTTTCCCCCAAAGCCCAAAAAAATGATTGGCATTCGAATCGTTCCAGTTGAAGTAAGTATGGTATTGACGTTCTATAGCTTTATTCTGAACAAAAGTAACAGCCATTTCCGAATGAGTAGTTTCCCTGAAGAAATCGATTAATGTTGAACATATTTCGTGTTCATACATACTTGCACAGGCTAAAACTAACAGTTTATTGTACTCCGTATTGATTTCCATATTAAGTCCCATTTCATCTATGGGAAGTTTTTGGTTGAGTTCTTCTCGAATGCGTATGAGTCTATCTATTGGTTCAGTATTCATTTTAACACTCTTTCAGCACATGCAATTCTTTTCAGAACATTTGCCCGTGAAGCAATTCCCGAGGTAGTGGCTTCGATGTATTCCGTATCCATTTTTAAGTCCAACAATTGATTATTTGTTAGGTAACTCGTATAGGATTCTTTCCGTTTACATAAAGACACAAAAACCGATTCAAATAATGAAATACTGAATTTACTATTGGCACTTCTAAAAGAATCCTTGTCCAAATCGGAACATCTATCTAAAAACCAACTGAATAAGTTCATTAGTGTAGTGTAATGATCTACTGTATAGGTCTTTGTTTTCTTTGAATACGCGATAAGAAATGCATTCATTGGTGACGTGTACGAATCTGATAATTCATACATCGCTAACGAACGAAGTATAATTTCTATATCTTTGAAATGAACGTCCGGCGTTTCTGAACCAACGAGTTTTCTCCACCTAGGATCGAGGTTCATTTCAAGAATGTGCTCGTACAGGGGAGTATAAGCAAGACACATCCTAATCTCTTGCGGTTTTAAGTTATAGCCCCCAGTGTTGAGCCTATTGAATATTTCAAACATTGAACTTTCATCATTCGGGGAGTTCTGTTTTATCATTATACAACGAATTGTTCTTAGAAACATGAATGTGTGTTTCTTTTCACCCAGTGTTTCAATTGTCAGTTTGTTTAAGGAGTTTTTTTGTCCTTCTTCGAGAAGAGGCAAGGACAATTTGAAATCTGTAAAATATTCATCGTTCTCCATCAAATTATTGAGTGTTTCGTTTTTTCCAATAACGAGTTCTCTAATTTTTTGCCTTCCGAGTGGTGTGGGAAACCTTTGTTTGACAAAGAAATAAATCGAAAGTAAGCGTTGCTGGCCATCTATTACTAAAAATTGGTTTTTGTCCTTTTCATATAAAAATATTTGAGGTATGGGTAATCCAATTATTATTGATTCTATAAGCTTGGATGCACGCATTTTATCCCAGACATAATTCCTCTGGAAAACTGGTATTTGTACTACGTTTTCATCAATTAAATTGCATATTGTGGATATGTTAAAATCGTTCGGGGACGATGTGATATCGTAACTCTTTAAACCAATATCTTCTTCTGTTTCTTTTTGAGAATCATCATCGAATTCTAAATTGTGCTCGTCTTTTGTAACCATATTTGTAGATAGTTTTGATAGTTAATAAGGTAGGTCCCTTGATAGAACAGTCCGACGATTTTCTCTCTACCAGATCGATCGTTTTACCGATAGAAACAATATTTCTATTTCTCCGTGAAGTACCGATGACGTAACCATCGGATAAAACCAGTACTGGGTAAGACAATAATCAACCGGAATTCGATGATGACGGGGCCACAGCTCTCCCAGAACCGCAGAGTAAGTGTACTAATAACCAATCTCTCGAGGATCGACACCACTGAGGACAACGTCCGCTTCGGTGCGAGCGCTAATCTTGATTTGGACAGTTTGATTTCCTGAAACTGTCCAGGTCAAGATGATCTACTCTGATTGATGAAATTCACCCACACATGTAAACAATGTGTGCTATTCGCCCTCAGTCAGACAAATATAATGTGAACATCATCAGTCATTCGAATCTACGAAGTTGATAATATGGGGAAATATGATTATTCTGGATTCACTGGCGATGGTTGGAAGGATAGTCTAACCGATATGCACTTCTGGGGATTGCATCATATCGATGGAAAAATCGAGGTGGACGTTGATAGGTTCATTGCTGCCAGCGAACAGATTTCCATATTGGACTTTGTTCCCGATGAATTCTCCAACGGGAAGATAAAGGGATACTATATTCCGACGAAGGAGCATAGGTGGGATTATATCTGTAACTATCTGATAGATATGCTTGAAGATCTGAAAAGTAAGTGGAGAACCGAATACAAGCCACTTTTCAGGAAGATCACCACTCCGTCCCAAGTGGAACATGATAGCTACCTCAATCAGATAGCATTCTTAAGCGATTCCGACATGTATGATGAATGCGAAATCCAAGCTAGAATTGACGGAATAAAAAGAATCCCTGAGTATGAACGTATCCTCAATGAGATGTACTGCATGTTCATCTCGAAAATCTGTTGTGAGATTGACCGTTATTTGGTAAAAGCCATTGCCCTATGTGGTTACACGGGGAAATATTTCGATCGTAACCGTTTGCAAAGTTCTGCAAAAGAAAAAACAGTGCAATCGCTTTGGAAGAACTCGAGGGACACAAGGCATTCACCGATTTGCATAATGTCAACAACTTCATCAAACACTGTACCGTGAGCTGTTTTAATACATTGGTCGAGGCATCTCCCGATTGTCTTCGGTGTAGGGAAGGTTATGAGAACGGTATGTATCCCGGAGATTGGCTCGATTTCAAGGAAGCAGACATAGACCGTTTTCTTTCCGAAATGACCCAGTTTTTCAACGGTCTTTGTTCAAAGGTTTTTGGAGAGGATGTCAAAGCTGCGAAATGGGATTATGAGGACTATTTTACAGATGCTTTTAAGGAATTACAGAATCCTTATGAGTACCGTGGTCTTCCTTGAATAATCGTATTGGGGACCTCGACTTACTCGACTCCTTTGAAGGTAACCCGAATCTAGTTTAATACTGCCACAGGGGGGGGTTTCATGTTCAAGAGTCTATCCCGAGTTCAACCACAACGAGATTGTCGGATGGTACGATGACGACCACAAGTACCAGTTCCACCCCGTCCTCATCGTAGACGACGACTACGAGGAGATCGCCAAGATCATCAAGGCTACCAAGGGACTCCTCTCGAGCCGCGACGTCGGACTCAATGTCTTCAAGGTCAAGGGCGATTCCGTCCTCGAGAAGAACATCTACGCTGTCATGTTCGGAGACTACGTCTCCCTGTATCTCGCGGTCCTCCGCGAGGTGGACCCCTGCAACGTCGACCCCATCGTGGATATCAAGGCACGTATCAGAGCAGTACTGCCGGAATGAGTCTTTAGATGGTTGTCTATACAAGCCGTATATGGGAAATTCTTACGTACGCTTTAAAAAATAACTTTCCGTGAGAAGGAGTCCTCACTTGAATAACCAATCCCTAGGTCCATAGTAGTTCTATTCGAGAAGGCAGTTAAATACTCAGTATGGTATTCGACAACTGCATGTCATTTCATATTGTACCGTTTGGCGATTGTGATTTGTCTGACACATTTTTTGATTCATTAAGGGCGGACTACCCCGGTTTTAATCAATGGTTCCAAACGAAATCAAATGCTGGATATAAAGCATATATAGATTGTGATGAAAACGGCAAATTGCATGTATTTGTTGCGTTGAAACAAGACCCAGAGTTTGAAGAATTGGGAGTGGATCCAGTATTGCCCCCCGTTCCGCGTTTAAAAATTAGTACTATTAAGATTGACGAATCTTTCAGCGGGCAGAGATTGGGTGAAGGAGCGATGGGTATTGCGTTATGGACTTGGGCAAGATCGAAAGAACGCCAAATATACGTAACAACTTTCAAAAAACAAAAGTCTCTAATCCAACTATTGGAAAAATTTGGTTTCAAAAACGTTACACGCTTAGTTAATGGAGAATTAGTTTATCTGAGGGATAAAGAAGATGTAGATTATAGCGACCCTCGGAAATCTTTCCCTTACATAAATCCCAGATTCCCTAAGGCAAAATATTTGCCAATCAAAGATATCTTCCACGATTCGATGTTTCAATATTCGGATTTGAAGGGAGTAATCAAACAAGAGTATTCCCTCCCGGTTTCAAATGGAATTACAAAGATATATATTGCCGCACCAATCACAAAGTTGAGTTATTCAGAGGGTGATCTCGTATTTATTTACAGAATGTATACTGGAGATGGACCTAAAAAATACAAGTCTGCAGTAACATCCTATTGTACTGTTGGTAAGGTTATACCAATTGTACATAACAAGGAGATTATTGTTCCTTTTGAAAAATACAGAGATATGGTGGGTAACAAATCTGTTTATCCAGACGAATTGATTGAGGATATATTCAACAGAGAGAAAAATGTCTTTTTGATTGAATTAATATACAACGGTTATTTTGGAACCGGAAATAACATCAATTTAGATACATTAAGAAAAAACGGTCTTTGGAACGATAACATACATCCATATGATTCTTTGTTATCGAGAGAACAAGTTCAAAAAATATTCACATTAGGGAATTGTGATGTCCAAAATATTAATATCAATTAATCCGGAATACGTTGAAAAAATACTTAACGGATCCAAAAGATATGAGTTTCGTAAAATCGCTTGTAAATTTCCCGTAGATGAAATGATTATCTATTGTACAAGCCCTGTTATGAAGGTAATAGGAACGGCATCTGTGAAACGTACCCTATGTGGAATTCCTGAGGATATATGGAGATTAACAAAAGAGTATGCTGGAGTATCTAAGAGGTTTTTTGATCAATATTTTTACGGCAAGAGTAAAGCTATTGCCTATGAGATAACCGCAGTAAAACAATTTGATACACCAAGAGATTTATCCTACTACGGCATAGGGGTCGCACCGCAGTCTTTCGTTTATGTTTACTGAGGCTCGATGCTCAGAATGACATAGTCCGGATCTAGTCCGTCATATCCACTCAAAATATATCCAATCCTGTATATTGCCTCACGACCAGAATATTTGCCGTTCACCCATTCTTTCAGTTTTACTAAGTCCCCTACTGAAAAACCACGATCATTTTTACGTAACTCAAACTTTTTTTCACCTGATATGACCGCATCATAGAATTGCGGAGCTATTTTTAAATCGTGACAGGTCATCGGACTCAGATAGTTATTATCTAATAAACCATTTTGCTTCTGTACTACCCTGACCTCGCCACCAGAAGCAATTGAACATTGATTTTTTTTTACTTTGGGACCGAAAGCAAAAAGTGTCCCGGCCGGAATGTTCAGTTGTGACACAAAAACGCTTAACGACTGGGACGGAACTTCCCAGTCCGAACGAGAATATATCAGTTCCGACGGGGCTCGTAAAAACAATCGAACATTATCTCGGTTCGACGGGTGTTTTGGACTTTGTTGATACCTTCAAGCAACGGGGAGTAGCGATGAGCAGGATCCTCGTAGCCATGTGCACGCACATCCTCATGGGTAGCAATTCCATGAGCAGATGTTCCGATTGGCTGAAGAACAGGGATGTGAGGAAGGAACTCCGATTGGATTCGGGTTTGTCGCAGAGGACCATCAACCGTGCTATTTCGCTCATAGGGGATCACAGCGGTGAGATCCTCGTGAGACTGTGGGAAGGGTTGGATTCGAGATATCATTTCGAGAATACCGATGTTACATCGATGGTTCTGCCGTCGTTGTGAATGGCCCCGAAGCGGAGCTCGGGGCCGTGGGGTACCCAAGGGATTTCAGGGATCAGAGCAGGAAACAGGTGGAGTTCCTGACAGCGGAATTCCAGGAATCAAGGATCCCATTTTTCATGAGAGCATACAAAGGGGACACATCTGACCCTGAGTGTGACGTATTTCCTCATATTCATACAATTATTTTTAAAGAAAGGCAATGTCTGGGAGTATATGGAGTAGTATAAGAATCTGCATGGGACCAGCAATATCTGCTATTATGAGATTGGTGAGAGTTATATCAAGGTAGCTTTCCAGAGGAAGGATACAAGCCTTCGTTTTGACTGTTATCTTTACGAAGAATCCTGCATAACCCCCGAGGTGCTTGATTTGTTGAAAGGAGCCGCGGTGAATGGATACAATCTTGGTCATTTTGTAAACACTTGCGCCAAGAAAAGGTATTCTGATAAGATCCTGCACAAATCCCTGGATGAACTCAACTCCTTTAGTGGGAGACCCGTTCTGCGCTAATAACTGTGGAAATTCTTCAACGATGATCGAAACCAGAGTTTTAAACGCCGGTAAACTTGATATATACTTGTTTATATAGCTTGATTGCAAAATTATACAACAAGTGTAGGTTGGTTCATTTGTTGTATAATTTCGCTTGTATATTTTGTAGTTCAATTGATGTCACGTCGTTATTTGTTAACAATGGTTAATAATTAACATTTTATGTGAATATCTTTTGAACCAATCATCAAGTTGGGAGCACTCATGGCGATTCCTTTAGAAGTATTACAAAAATGGGCTAAACCTGGAAAGAACGAGATGTCCAAACAAACGTATCATGCATTACGGGATGTCTTGATCAGTAAATTGGGGTTACCCCAATCAAGCATATATCTCCAGGGATCTTATGCCAATTCCACCAACGTCAGGGACAACAGCGACATAGACATCGTAGTAGAGTTCCCTCCGGAATACGATGTAAGATCTCTGAAGAATTATGTCTACAACCGTATACAGAATGCGAATAATTTCCAGTTCTCCTTGGGTTCCAAGACTGTCAAGTATAAGGGATACCGGAACCAATACGTCCCTGCGGACATCGTTCCCTGTGTAACCGTTGCCAATAAACAGGATTGTGTGAAGATCTACGATTCCTCCCGCAGTACAGTCATCGAGAATCATCCGAAAGTTCATATCAGGAACGGTGAGAACAAAAGCGGAAGGACCAGCGGTAATTCCAAGAAAGCGGTCAGGATGCTTAAGAACGCCCGGAACTATTTGGAAGACAAAGGGTACAAGATCGGGATTTCCTCATACACCATTGAATGTATGGTATACAATATTCCTGATGGTGAATTCGTAGGCAATGAATACGATGTATGTTATCACATCTTGAACTGGCTGTGTAATAACAAAATATCTCTTTCATCTATGAAAACCCAGGATGGAAAAGACCTCCTCTTTTACACGGGGGACCGTTCTACCAATACTGCCTCTTTATTCATAAACGACCTTGTCAATCTATGGAACAATTGGGGCAAATTTTGATGATTTCAGACGGGCAGCTCATCGAATGGTCACAATCAGGAAAGAGTGAGTCCGAGCCCAACGCATACAACCGTTTCAAAGATGTGATCCGGGCATGTTTCGACGTCGAAGACATATTCCTGCAGGGTTCGTACGCCAACTCCACGGAGGTGTTCAGCAGCAGCGACATAGATATCGTCGTTGTGTGCAGGGGCCCGGAATACGGTTCGTATGGCTGGGAATCCCGCCTCAAGCGTCTGAAATACCATCTTTACAACTCGATAGAGAACTATCATAATTTCCGCTTCGAGATGGGGAAGAAGACCATAAAGTACAGTGGCTCATCAAAATATGCCCCTACTGATATCCTTCCGTGCATCAGTTTTACCAACAGAAACGGGGATCAGGGGATAGTATTCTACGATCACAGGAACCATAGATTGGTATTCAACTATCCCAAACAGCACAAGGCTAATGGGATTGCCAAGAACGAACGGACTGGCGGGGATTTTAAACGGATTGTACGTGTCTTCAAGAATCTCCGTGATTCGCTGATTGAGGACGGACTTATTCGCTATAACCTGGCCCCATCATACTTTCTTGAATGTTTGCTATACAACGTGCCTGACTACTGCTACACATCATACATCACAGACAGTTTCATTAATATCATTAGTTGGCTCCAGAAGAACAAAGCACTCCTTCCGCAAATGAAATGCCAAAACGGTATCCAATCGCTGTTCAACGGATACAGCGGCTGGGATCTCGGCAACTGTTATATGTTTCTTGATGCGATTGAGAATGAGGTACGTTACGATGCATAAGTATAGCTGCGATAACGACAGAAGGGATTACGTTTCCGCGGTCACGATGTTGATATGCATAATTGTATCGTACCTGATATCCGACGCTATCGCAGCCTATGTCGCAAATAATGATTTCTTTGTGAAAATACTCATTTTTATAGTTATTGTGGGTCCGTTTACGCTATGGACATATCTTGCAGACGGCCTTTCGGCATTATTTCTGAAGGCCTCTGGGATAAGGAATTGCACCGGGGAATATACAGGCACTCTGAAATCTAGCTATGATTCCTTTGAAAGGAACTATAATGTAACGGTAAAAATCGTTCATAAATTCAGGAATATCGAGATCAGGCTCGACACAAGTACCAGCACATCACGCAGTGTTACCGCATCTCTCCGTCAGGACGGTGAGCGGGTCGAATTAATCTACACTTACGAAAATGATGGTTCCATAGAGATGGGCCTCAATAGGCACATAGGTACGGGGATTATAACCATTGAAAGCTAGATGGTTAAGGGCATCTACTACACTCATCCTGACCGCGGAACTTCGGGAACGTTCGAGTTAAAATTCAAGCCAAATTAAGAGAGTACAGTCAAAACCAGCTCGGATCATCCAAAAATGTAGCTCCTTTTGGATAGGTTCTCTTTTTTTATGCAAGAATTATTATTTGCACTCTCTCGATACCATACAATATTATGACCGTTCGCAAATCCTTCGATAGTTACGTAAGCATAGACCTGGAATTCAGCGGCTATTGGGATTCCAAGGAGACACCGCTGAATGAAAGGAAATGCTCCATCATCGAGATCGGTGCGGTCAGGTTCATCGATGGAGACTAGACCACCTTATCGACCGATGTACGGCTGCTTCCAGGCCGGCGTTTTCAGGAATGGATTATACAGAATCATCATAAGGATCCTGCGAGGTATGAGAACGCAACGTATCCGAAGGATGCCCTGACGGAACTGTTCGATTTCGTGGGGAATCTCCCCATCCTTGGACAGGACTTCGTTAACAACGACCTTTTCATGATAAATGACCATTTGGAAGCTCTAGGTATGGACAAATGGGAACCGGCAGATATTCAGGATCTTCTGGATTGGTCGGGTCGTAAAGGCCTGGAAAAGGTGGCAAAAGAACTTGGATTGGATTATGGGGATAGACACGATGCCCTCGAGGATGCCTGCATTACTCAACAGGCATATGAGATTTACAAAAAGAGATGTGATTCTTCCATCTAAGTTGAAAAGCGGTCTGCGATAAATAAACTTCCAAGACCATCAAGACGAATAAAGGACTTCTGATTAGCCGCGTTTTAAGATTGGATGATTTCAACGCTAAGGCGACTTAGTCACGCTCTATCATGTGGCATGCGTGATGCGGACTCCTGCAACGTCGGTCCCATCATTGACATCAACGCACGTATCAGAGCAGTGCTTCCCGAATGATATTAAGCCATTTCGCCGATTTCATTCAGATCGTGTCTTCTTGTATTATTAACAATTGTTAATTTAATTATGCAACTTCAAATTGATTTTTATAATCACGGATCAATGATTTCCTGAAATCATGTACTTTTGCCTGACCTCGCTGCAGCTAGTTCAGCGGCCGTACGTCTTTTCCTCGGTCTGGTGTCCTTGGACCCTGGCGGGCGTCCGCGTCTGCGCGGACCCTCCTGCGGGATGATGTTCTTCACTCCGTACCTCTCCACCATGTCCGGTTCGGTGACAGCTCCTACTCTCACATAGAGCTTCATATCCTTTCCTGCGGTGGTGCGGTATTCCCACTCGCCATCCCCTTCCCTTATCTTCACACAGTCGCAAAGGTCCGAAAGAACATCCTTGAACGATCTGTTCCTGCAGAAATCGAATTTTGCAAGGTGATTCCTCAGCCTTGCGGACATCAGCGTTGCCAGATAGTTGACGAACTCGCTCCCTATCGTCGTCTCATCGGATTTCTCCCTGGTGTCGTCGATCTCCAATCCCGTCTTGTGCAGTTTGAACAGAGGTTCGATTCCCCATCTGTCATCGTAACAGTCGTATGCGAAATCCGGTTCCATCTTCTGATCCGATTGCAATATGAGAACTCCGAACCATCTCCGTTCTGCTTCGAGCAGAACGGGATCCAGATTCCCTGCGTTCTGTTCAAGATACTCGCTTTCCATCTCTGCCGCTATCTTCGGACTTTTGAAAGAATACAGCCAATAGCCCAGACCCTCTCCGTTCTTGCCTTTTGCCTCGGATCTCTTGCAGCTTACCGGACCGTCATCCCTCATCATCACCGTATCGAAAGAGAAACATCCCGACCTCTCGGCCACCAGACGCCCCTTCATCAGAGGAACAAGATAGTGGAGACCCTCATGTTCCTCCGCCACCCTTTTCATCACCTCGGGTCTGAAACCCCTGTCTGCGACCATGATCCCTTCGCGTATCTTGAGACGTTTCACGAAATCCTCCACAGCCACTGCATCGGTGACATTCCCGGGATATACCTTGGAGCAGAGAGGTTCCCCTTCCAGAGGGCTGTATGCATACATCATCAGATGGTGGCACACCTTGGTTGCGGAAGTCTTCCTTGAGGCCTTGGATATGGAGAGATTATCACCGTTATCCTGCTTCAGACATCCGTCTATGACCACCAGATCATCCTCGGATATCTTTCCCAAACGGGAGATCATGAACTTCTCGGTGGTCACGAACTGTTCACCCAGAAGGGTGAACATCTCCGTGACGTGATCCTTGTTCATTGTCACACCGGGATAGAATTCGGAAACGAACGAGTGTATGTATCTCGCTCTGAGTTTGCAGTCAGGGATTCCTGGGTAGGAGGCTCTCAGCAGTGCTGTGCAGTATATCCATTCAGCATCCCTGTAGTGGTAGAACTCCTCCAGATCGGTGAGGATATTCTTGCACAGGATATTCAGGAGATTGATTGCACCGAACTGTTTCGATTCTATCCTTCCGATGGATTTCAGTTCCACTTCCTGTCTGATCGGATGGTATGAATCGGTGATGTATCCTATCACCTGGTTCTTCCTGAACCTGATGTTCCCTTTGCCGTCGATGATATCGACCCGCGTCCTGACTGCGTATTTGCCGGATTGATACGGTTCTACGACTGTACGTGCAGGTCTTTCTATCCCCCTGATCTCCTTCGGCACCCTCATATCCTTCGATTATATAATATGGTACATTAATATAAAAATATTTCTTATAATGTACTTTTGGACATATGAAAAACACCCTTTCAGGCATAAATCCCGGGAATTATAGCGAGAAAACTGCCGCCAAATGGTCAAATTGGCGAATTATAAAGTTTGGACTCGATACTAATCAGCATCAAACAGGGTGGCCAGATCAAAAAGTCTGAGCCTCGGAAAAAGTACATGATTTCAGGAAATCATTGACGGATCGCAATCAGAATACGAATGCCAGCACCGCTACGAAGATGAGTAGCACAACACCCCTGACGGACAATCTCAGACCTTCGTTATACCAATCGTACTTCTCCGTACAGATTTCCGCATTGGCACGAATCTGCTTGGTAAGCTCCCTGACATAGTTCTCATAGTTCCTGGCAGATATTCTCTCCCGATACGCATCCAGATCCATCGAGGCGATGTGTCTGTAGAATATCGTTCCCTTCATGGATTCATCCTTCAGGGGATCATCCCTGGCGCGCAACGAATCGAATAAGGCGTGCAGTCCTTTTACCAATAATATCGCAGAGGCTACCAGCAACAAGATCACAATCGCTGCTGCACCTATGTCCCCCGAATGGAAGACTCCCATAAACTCTGAATGACTCAGACCCAAGATCAGGGATACAGAGGTAAGAACGGTCCCCAAGACAATAGAGGCCTTGCTGTCGCAGTTGTTTATGAACCCGATGATCCTCGCAAGGTCCTTCTCCAACGTGTCGCTCAGATCCATTTACTCACTTCCTCACATTTTCCGAGATCCACTTTTCGAATTCAGCGTTGGTGATGTCGCAGTGGTATACATGGAGTCCATCGAATGTCTTCTGGGAAAAATCCTGCCCGGTCAATCCATATATCTGCAATCTCTTGGATAGTGTTCTATAAAACCTATCTGACATGACAATAGGTTTTATTCTTTCTTTGTTCCCGTATTTGGAAAGATTCGAGGCCGTGGTAACCGCCTTCCCGATCCACACCTTTGCGGATACCCCTGTTCCTTTGGCAGCAGTCTTTACAACGAGATCCTCAGCCGTCGCCAGACCTATTCCGATCTTAATCTCGGGATAGTGTTTTGACCTGTAGTGCCTGTTGAGGAGTATCATCAATGTATTGACATTATATGCAATCTCGAAGACCTGGCAGACCTTTTCCCCGTCGGGCGTAGAGTATATTCCGTAAACGCAGTCTCCTCTTACTCCGATTTCTGCACTGTCGTCATTTTTCATTATGCGGATCGTTTCGGATACGAAGGAACGCACTATGCGGGTGACCATATCCCGGTCCTTTTCAGCGAATAATTCAGTCGAATTACGGATATCGACGAAAATGGCGCTGATTCTCTGGGTATATCCGTTGGACAATGTCAGCAGCTTATCCGGAGGAATTCTTTTACGGTCACGCTCGCTCATATCCTGAGTGAGGATGTTGATTATCCTTTGGGAAACTCCTTGATACGATTTTAGAGTCACTTATTGTATTTTGTATTATGAACTATATAACATTTGATATCTGGGAGCAATCAATTGTTCCAGACTGTTCAGTTTCGGATTATAACATAGATACTGATTTAAATATGGTATGACTATAGTAACATGGGGGAGCACCATGAGAGACGGTTTCGATATGTTGGTTGCCGCTGTTGCCAGCGCTGTCGGTCGCAAGTTGAATGTTGATAAATTCAGTGACCGTCTCACCATGCAGAAGGGTTGTTACATACTAAACTCCTGGGGTTATGGCCCTATTTATGATTATAGCCTGTATATCAGGGGACCCTATTCCAGAGAGTTGGCCGATGATTATTATGAAATCAAGAGCATTCCCGCAGTCACTACCATCCCGTCGAACGCAATCGATGACTTGAAGGCGATTTTCGACAGGGGACTCAGATATGCTGAGGCGTATGCTACTGTTCTCTTGATTAAAACAAATAATGTCGGTGCCAATCGGGAAAGGATTCTCAATCGTGCCCTCGAACTAAAGCCGCACCTCGAGTCGGAAGTTCGGGAGGCGTGTTCATCACTGCTGAATTGAGTTATATCGACACCTGTTGCTTGATGATGTTCATCAACCGGAAGGACGAACTTCGCAAGGATTATGGTCTCAAGGGTAGGGATGCAGAGACTTGCACAAACAACTCTCATCGTCATTTTACCATTCCGATACCTGCCTTAGGGGAAGCTGTTTTTAAGATACGTGAGAAAAACGGTGATAATTGGAAAGAATCCTTGGATGAATTGGATCGTCTAATAAACATAGGTTTTTTGGATGTTGTATATCTTGACAAATCTACTGAATTGTATAGGGTAACAAGAAAACTGTGTAGAGACGTCGATGATGTACGCGATATGATCTCCCCCATGGACGCTCTTATTGTTGCGGCAGCGACAGTAAATCCAGACTGTGGTGCCTTATACACCTCAGATCGTAGAATATTGGTTGATGTGTACCTAAACGAGTCCGTTCAGGAATGGCGTAAAGAACATGGATATCCGGCCCTCAGAATAGCGGAAATCTCTTCAATACTCAAAAATAAAAAGCAGTACTGGTGAACTAAGTTGAATGCTTCAACAGCGAGTGCGAAGCAGCACTCCTTTTGAAAAGTCATCTATTAATTTTAATCATTCCTGTAGCGTGGGGGAGAGTTTTTCTCTACGGAATACGCCACATCTTTTTTAATATTCTTGATTACCTTGTAGTTTATACTTGGTATTATTCACTCGGAGTTGACAGTTAGGATCTGATTCAATCCTGAAGCAATCTCTTTCTCACAATTACTGGCAAATGATAATTAGTGGTCACGGGATGTTCGAAGTGACCAAACCCAAACGGGCCCCGTGGCCGTCTTTCCTGTATCTTTGCAATAACATAAAGGTACGGTTTCAGGGACCTGTGGGTTGGCGGAAAAGGATACCGTTTGACCAATTACAGGCTAGAAACAGGTAAATCTCGCATGTTTTCCGAGGTGATCGGGAGCAAATTGTAACGGATCGATGTGAAAAACAGCCAACTTTCCAATGACCCCTGAATGGAAACTTCGGACATAATCAGAGGTTTGTGGGAAATCGACGAATTCGAAAAGTCATGATGTCCAAGTCAAGATAGACAGGCAGTCACCATCTTTAATACCTGGACAACATAGTATATCATAGAGGGGGAGAACGGGTTTCACCTGTTAGGCCCCTTCTGTCCCTTATTCCTCATTTGTGGTTTTCGCTGCAAAATAACTTACCAGACTCCCGCACTATTGCAGTAAGTGATTTCACTTTTGAATACATTCTGAGAGTATCCTTCAGGAATCCTTATGCCGACCGAACAAGAGATTGTAACGAAGATGAAAGAATTGGAACACCTCATCGGATACCGTTTCAACGATATCAATAACCTAAAAATGGCGATGAACGTCGAACTGCACCCCAACCAATACAACAAGAAGAACTACTGCAACCACGCCCTGGCGGAACTGGGCGATGCGGTTCTGAAAACGGTACTCTCTCACGAATTGTTCAAACTGGACTGCGACCGCGATCAGATTACCGACATAAAACGCGATCTGGAATCTAACGAGAATCTGAACAGAATCGACCGGGAGCTGGGATACTATCGGTATGCATACAACTCCTCCACATTCTACAACGATTCTCTCCAGGATCATCAGAAACTGCCCCATAGCAGTCATGACCTCTATATCGAGGCGATAATCGGGGCAATATTCCTGGACGGAGGGTACGAAAAGGTTTCGGAATGGATATACGAGATATTCGGACTGGACAAACTTTCAGAAGTGCTGGAATCCCACTACGGAAAGAAGGTGTCCGAGCCGATACCGCATTGGCCCAGATGGTAATCGGATCTGAATACGATGGTTCCGAACTCCTCCCTCTTGGTTTCGTGGTCTGCTGGATTATACTCGTCTTTGTTCTTCTGTGGGTAAGTGTATTCCCCGTTGACTGCTTTGGAGAACCCTATGGAATGCTGGATAAGTCAGTACTTATAATAAACATATTATACCATAACAAAAATAAAAAATTCAATTTGGTGAAACAATGGAAAAGAAGCTTTTCACTTCAGAATCGGTGACCGAAGGCCACCCTGACAAACTCTGCGACGCAGTCAGCGACGCCATCCTCGACGCCTGTCTCAGAGAAGACCCTCTGAGCCGCGTCGCCTGCGAGACCGTGGCATGTACAGGCTACGTCCTGGTCACCGGAGAGATAACCACCAACGCCAACCTCGACGTCCCTGCCATCGTAAGGCAGAAAGTTGTCGAGATCGGCTACGATTCCGGCGACAAGGGACTCGACGGAAACTCCTGCGCTGTCTTCGTAGCTCTGGACAAACAGTCCGAGGACATCGCCGCCGGCGTGGACAAGGCACTCGACTCCGGAGAGAACGTGGACATCGGCGCCGGGGACCAGGGAATGATGTTCGGTTTCGCCACTAACGAGACCCCCGAGCTCATGCCTTACCCTATTTCATTGGCGCACAAGCTGTCCAGGAAACTCACCGAAGTGAGGAAGAACGGCACCCTGAAGTATCTCAGGCCCGACGGAAAGACCCAGGTTTCGGTAGAATATGACGAGAACGGAAAACCTTCCCGCCTGGAAGCCGTAGTCCTCTCCACGCAGCACGATCCCGAGGTCGACCAGAAACAGATCCACGAGGACATCAAGAAGTACGTGTTCGACGCCGTACTCGATCCCAAGATGATCGACAAGGACACCAAGTTCTTCATCAACCCCACCGGACGCTTCGTGGTCGGCGGCCCCCACGGAGATGCCGGACTCACCGGAAGGAAGATCATCGTTGACACCTACGGAGGATATGCGAGACACGGAGGAGGAGCATTCTCCGGCAAGGACCCCACCAAGGTCGACAGGTCCGGAGCATATGCCGCCAGGTACGTGGCCAAGAACATCGTTGCCGCAGGACTCGCCGAGAAATGCGAGATCCAGATCTCCTATGCCATCGGTGTCGCCCAGCCGACCTCGATCATGGTGGACACCTTCCACACCGGAAAGCTCTCCGACGAGAGGATCACCGAGATCGTCCGCGAGAATTTCGATCTCCGCCCCATGGGAATCATCAAGATGCTGGACCTCCGCAGACCCATCTACGGACCCTCCTCCTCATACGGTCACTTCGGCCGCGAGGATGTGGATTTCCCCTGGGAGCGCACCGACAAAGCGGACGTCCTCAGGAAGTACCTGTAAACGCTTTAATGGGGCCCTGGGAACGGGGCCCCCCATTTGTCAAGCAGATATGCCAGTTTCACGCAAGTCGTAAAACCTTAGATGAAACCAGTTTTAGCACTAGATCCCATCTGTTTTGTGCCTGTACGCGAACGTCAGGCTATTCATCCCATCTTTCAGGGAAAGGGTTGCCGGTCAACCCCCATATCAAGATGTTTATCGCACTGTTGAGGTCGCGGTCCATTACCAGACCGCATTCGGGACACACGTGTGTCCTTACCTCCAGGCCCTTCCTCACGCATGCTCCGCATCTGCAGCATACCTGGGACGTCCATTTGGGATTGACGAGGATTATCTTACGGCCAGCTTCTATCGCTTTGTCGATGAGCCTCCTCCTCAGCATCCCCAGGGATGCGTCGTCGTATGCGTTCGTCATGCGTTTTCCTCTGGATTTCCTTCTTATCTTTCCTACTTTGAGATCCTCCATGCATATGATGTCGAAAGCATCTACAATCTGACGGGAGATGGTCTCCACATTGTTCCTGCGGATCCCCCTGAGCCTCCCGTAGAGATGGATCAGACGGGACCTTGCCTTCCTATATCCGGGAGTGCCCGGAAGCATATTGCTGAATGCCTCGTGCTTCTTCCTGAAAAGGTCCAGCAGTTTCGAGTACATGTGATCGTTACCGTACACTGTGCCGTTGGACAGCGTGGCGGTCTTGGATACACCCATATCTATTCCCACGGCATCGGGGGAATGTTCGCTTAGATACTCCTCCCCTCTGCGGCGTTCGATATCGTCCCAGCAGGAGAGACATGCATAATATTCGGTATGAGTGCCCCTGTCCACCTTCTCTATGGTACAGGTCTTGGGCACCCCGGGGACCGGGGTCTTCTGGTTATAGCAGCGGACGGGCCCTTTTATCTTCGACACCTTCAGCGTGCGTCTGCCGTTCCTTTCGGTAAAGGCCTCCATGTGCAGGGGATTGGTGTACGAATGGAATCTGGAAGGCTTCCTGAACCTGGGACAGGCCAATCCCGTTTCCGGAGGTGTAGTGACCTCGGCATTCTCCTTATCGGCCTTTCCTTTGGACTTCCTCCTGTTCCTCCTCTCCCTCTTCCTGCGGTTCTCCTCGCATTTGGCGAATGCCTGAAGGACACGTTTCGCGGTCTCGTTCATGGCATTCTGATAGAGGTACCTGTGAAGGAAGGGACAGTTGTGCCAGATCCTCGTACACAGCTTGTTGAGATCGAACTGGGAAGGCAGCCTGCCGTTGCTCCTGTAAAACGATTTGCAGGCGGTGATGAGGGCGTTGTATACATAACAGTGGTATCTGAACGATGCCTCAATCACCTTCCTCTGCTCCGAGTCAGGTTCGATCCTCATCTTAAGCGACCTGTACATAATGATGCGTTTCTCGATGTGTGCTTATTTGAAGCTATGGTGTACATGTAATACTGCAGCACCCTCTCGCTTACCCGAATTATCGCCGTCGGTATAGTGCTATATAGCACTAGGCCAAGTATCGCAGGTACGATCCTTAAGGTCTGTATTTGCCGTAAAAACCGTCTTAAAACCGTGAAAATTCATAGAAATCCTCCTGAATCGGCGAAAATCCACTCGAAAAACATCCAAAATGAGGATCAAAAACAATCTAGTGCTAAATGTTGTGTCATCTTAAGGTAAAATATGAAAACATCCATATTGCTCTCGGTCGTGATATCGTGAACGATAAAGATTACATCAGGACTTTTTCTTATATATTTTTGAAGAAGTATAAGGAAAAGACTGGTACCGACTCTTCTGGAGTGTTGTTCAACAAATACATGACCCTTCTGAATAGGGCGTTGCTCTTCAAAGGAATCGACATGCATCTTCCCCATTGTTGGTACCGCTGGGGGGATGAAGTTGTAAGGTATTGTCTCCCCTTTATCGATTGGAACCATGATGACCTCTCCTACACATTCGTCCGCTACAGTGACAAGAGTCCCAGAGTCAATTATAAGGATCCGAATGTGAAGTACGCTTCCGATTATGCGGACGTCTTCATCGGGAAGTATGCCAAAACATACAGGCAGGAGGAGGCAATTGACGAGGTCTATTCGGATGCTCCTTTTGCGTTCCAGAACGATTTTCGCAAGCTGAGGGAAGCGGTCAGTATCTCCCGCAGTAATGTCCCCATCAAGAATTATCACAGTTATATCAAGGGCTTATTCGAAACGGCGGTAGAATCCTTCCCACCTGATTTCGGGTTCCTGGGCCAGCGTTTCGAAGAATTTGTTTCTACCTTCCGTATGGCACTGTCGAAGAATGCGAAACCTGACGAACTCTATGAAATCTCCGAGACATTCTGGTTCTTCTTCTGCTATCATCTCAGGCTGAACAGTCGTTGCCACGAGAATGTTCCTCAATCCACTCTGGAAGTGTGGAGAGAGGTCCTTCCTACCGAGGAGGAGAAGTACCGTATGTTCGTTCAGAATCAGGCGGCCGAGTACTGCAGGAAACCGGGTAAGGACGAGGTCATAAGCAGGCTCTTACAGGAAAGGGATAAGAGACTGAAGGAGTCCGACGATCTCTTCGCGAAGGTATTCGGGTGAGAGCATGGCCCTCAACGTAAAACTCGTCCTCGATACATGTGCCGTGAGGAACAGGGATCTTCTTGACTGGCTCGCGAGACGCACTAGCGGTGATGTCTGCATATCTGCGGTTGTCTACATGGAGCTGTGCAGACAGACCCTTGCTAGGGGGAACACAATTGATGGTCTCAGAAAGCTTATCGATAAGCATCATATCAAAATTCTTCCATTTGATAAGCACACGGCAGAAATCGCCGCAGAGTACATGAATCGCGATATGAAACCCTGTCCAACTTGCAACAAATTGGATTGGGCAGATACGATGATATATGCTTCTTTTGGCGTCCCTCCGACGATTTTTGTTACGGATAATATCGGGGACTTCCCTTCTGATTACCCTGATTACATCAAGACTCCAAAGCAGATTTGAGAAAAGACAGTTGTTTAATTTGGGATTTATCAATCGAATAAGCCTATAATCAAGAAACGGCATAGTAACCCCCATATACGGGGAAAAACCATTCTGTCGCATGGCCCGTCCCCGCAGCAAAAAGACCTATCTGGATTTCATCATCCGCGAGTACGGCTTCGACAACGATTTCTCGGAGGAACCAGTCCCGGACGATGTTGCAGCACTGCGGGATCTTTTCGAGGACGACCAGCTTCACGCACTGTACACTATCGGGTTTTCCGATGCCAAGGATTGGTATTCCCCCTCCCTGAAGTATCTTCACAGATTGGCCTATGCATTCGTGGGTGCGCTGGCACATCTGCCGGATCTGGAGGTATTGCGCGAAAAAGCAACTCTGCAATACGGTCCTGAAATCGACAAACTCGCCAAATCGGTCCCGTTCATCCCAGGATCCGAACACGTCTCCCGTCAATGGGTCGTCCTCCTGTGGGAACGTCTGCTGGGTATATACCGTTCCGAGATCTCAAGGTTCGACGGTACCGTCGAACTGTACCTCGCGGGCCTCAGCAGCGACATCCACGCACCGGGAAGGATATTCTTCCACCTGGTCGAGCGTCGCCAGGCCGAGAAGGAACAGGACGGATTCGATTTCGCCTTCATGGCCACTTACTCCCCCGATCAGGGCGGTTCCGGCACACCCAAACCTCACCTCCCGCTCAAGTATGCATTGGAGGAATACCGGGACGACAACAGGAAGATGATCTCTTTATTATCCAGTCTGAACAAGGTCTCGGAGAAAAGCACGTTCATCGGCGGCCTAATGGATTCCGGGGAACTTTTCCACCCTCTGGGTTTTACCCCCTCCGAAGCTTTCATCTTTCTAAAAGAGGTCCCGCTCTACGAGGATTGCGGCATCCTGTGCAGGATACCCAACTGGTGGAAGCACCAGCTGCCGACCGCTCTCAAATTGGATTTCAAAACCGGCGGATTCATGAGCATAGACTCCCTACTCACATGTATCCCGGAACTTTCCATAGATGGGATACCTTTCTCCAGGGAAGAGATTGAACAGCTTCTGAATATGTCGGAAGGCCTGGCGATGCTCAAAGGCCGTTGGATAGAGGTCAATCACGAACGCATACGCGGACTCCTCAAGGTACTCGAGTCCCAGGAGAAGAATCTCGGAGAAGGAATGACCTTCGCCGAGGCCTTCCGTCTCTCCTTAGGACTGAACCGGCCCGCCGAATCCGATAACGAGGAGATAATCACCAATTCCCAGTGGATCAGCGACGCCTTCGCGGAGAGCAGGAAACGCGTCGTCAGGGACTTCAAAGTCCCCCGCACGTTCAAAGGGAAACTCCGCCCTTACCAGGATACCGGCGTAAAATGGCTGGCACAGTTATCGGACTTGGGGTTCGGAGCCTGTCTTGCCGACGACATGGGTCTCGGGAAGACCGCCCAGGTACTGGCCTTCCTGGAGAATTTCCGCAGGAAGGCGAAAGGGCACGGTTTGCTGGTGGCCCCCGCCTCGCTCGTAAACAATTGGGAGAAGGAGATATCCAAATTCACTCCTTCGATGGATTACAGTGTTTTCTCCAGTAGCTTTTCGGAGATAAGCAATGCCACTCTGACGATAACAACCTACGGGATGCTCTCAAGGCATAAGGAACTCGCCGAAAGGGAATGGGACGTCGCAATCCTGGACGAAGCACAGGCCATAAAGAATCCCGACAGCAAACAGTCCAAGATTGCCCGCTCGATAAGAGCGGGATTCCGTATCGCTCTCACCGGAACTCCCGTAGAGAACGAACTCAACGATCTGTGGTCTATCTTCGATTTCACCAACCCGGGATTGCTCGGCAGTAAAGCGGAATTCGAACGCTATTCAGCCAATCTTACGGAAACGGGGGATTACGAGCGTCTCAGATCGATGACGGCACCGTTCATCCTGCGCCGTATGAAGACCGACCGTTCCATCATCAGTGACCTTCCCGACAAGATCGAGACCAACGAGATCATCACTCTCTCCAAGAAGCAGAGGGTGCTCTATAACAAGGTCGCGGAGGAATTCGCCGATGCCCTTTCCGCTACTGAAAAAGGTCAGCGTCTGGGTCTTATCCTTTCCACCATCACCAAGTTCAAGCAGTTATGCAATCACCCCAGTCAGTACCTGGGGCAGAAAGCCTATCCGGAAAACGAGAGCGGAAAGTTCCAGATGCTCCGTGAATTATGCGAATCGATAAGGGACAGCAGGGAGAAGGTATTGGTCTTCACCCAGTACCGCGAGATGACCGAACCCCTTGCCGGATTCTTATCGCAGGTATTCGGGAGGAACGGTTTGGTGTTCCATGGCGGCCTGACCAAGAAGGCCCGTGCGGAGGTAGTCGAGCGTTTCGAATCCAACAGGGAATATATCCCCTTCATGGTGATATCCATCAAAGCGGGAGGTACAGGATTGAATCTGGTTTCCGCCAACCATGTGATACATTTCGACCGGTGGTGGAACCCGGCGGTCGAGAATCAGGCCACCGACCGTGCCTTCCGTATCGGGCAGACGAAGAACGTCATGGTCCACAAGTTCGTATGCCAGGGAACCATGGAGGAGAAAATCGACGCGATGATCAACAGCAAAGTGGAACTGGCCGAAAACGTCATCGGCGCCGGAGAATCCTGGATCTCCAAGATGAATGATGACGAGCTTGTCGACCTGTTCAGACTGGAGGGGGCACCGTGATGGATACGGACTCCATCATCCCTGCGGGCAGGCGTATTGCAGAGAGCTGGTGGGGGCGTGCATGGGTATCCGTACTGGAAGGATATGCGGATTTCTCCAACCGTATGCCCCGGGGACGCAGTTATCTCCGGAACGGGGCGGTACGCGACATCCTGATCTCGGAAGGCCATATCGAAGCCAGGGTCCAGGGCCGCATGAAACGTCCGTACAGGATAATCATCGATATCAGTCCGCTGCCCGGGGACAAGATATCCGAGATCTCGGCCAGATGTTCGGGGCGTATCGAGAGTCTCGACGCGCTGGTGACCGGGAACATACCCTCGGACATCGCAGAGCTGTTCGTATCGAAGGAAGGACTCTTCCCGACTCCGGAGGAGATCTACTTCGACTGCTCCTGTCCGGATTCCGCATACATGTGCAAACACGTGGCTGCTGTACTTTACGGAATCGCGGTGATGTTCGACCGCGAACCGCTGTTGTTATTCAGACTCCGCGGTATCAACGTTGACACCCTAGTGAAAAAATCCGTGGAGGAACGTACCGAGAAGATGCTGAGGAACGCCGGCTGCAGAACCGGGCGCATGCTCGACGACAGGGAGATCAAAGACACCTTCGGGATTCTCTGAAGTGCGAATTGGGTGGATTCCCGTAGATGTCCCAGATTTCTTCGTTCTTCCAGGATGAGATTTTCCTGCAGTGCTCAGTAAACCAGGAGGGTACATCCTCCTCGTCGGCAATCCTATCCATGAACCACAGTGTCCTGGCGATCTGGTTGGGGTTTTCATGTCTCTTTTTGTAATGTGCCAGGATCTCTTTTGACAGAACCGCGGCCATTTCTACACGGCCTTCTTTAAGGAGTATCTCCGCAAGCGTGAACCAATCGTCGGTGGCGTCAGCCACCGACATCGTCAGCCTCGATTCTGACCAACCTTCCAACACCTCGGCCACTTCGTCGGAAAGGCCGTTGTCTGCAAAGAAGATAAACCGGGACACATCATCCTGCTTCGAAAGCCGCCAGCTTTCACTCAGCAGATCGGGGATATCGAGGTCCGGGTGTGCATCCATTACGTCTATCAGCCTTTTACCACCCGGTTCAGCCAGGAAAGCATCGATGAAGAATCCAGGCTCGTCATCGAGTCCCAGAAGACGGCGTAAACGACTCATCTCGAGTTCTTTCCCTTCAACCATCGGCGATTCCGACAATCTCTCAGTCAGAGCCCTCGCCAATTCGAAATGTCCCTTTCCCAGTTCGTCATGCACCAGCGCCTCAGCAGAATAATACTCATCCTTCATCGAGAGCATATACTCTGCCAATCCGGAACAATCCTTGGCCATTGCGAGCAAAGCATCAGCAAGTTCCTGCTGGTGCGGAGTAAGCGCATAATCGCAGCAGATCCTGGAATACAGACGGTATACGGTTTTGGGTTCAGGGATAAATACATCATCGATGACCCAGAAGCCCGATTCCGAGCGGTCGGTATCTTCGAAAATCCTCATGAAGTCCCGGTCTTCGATTACCAGATCCTCCTGAACGAATCTCCGCTTTATCAGTTCTACCGCTTCTGACGCATCGAATTCGGTGCACCTCAGACACGATTCGCAGGCGATGTCTGCTATATCGAATATGTCCCGGGGGTGAGCGGAGAAGAGCCCATCCAGGAATTCTCCGACAATGTCGAGATAGATTTCGCCGTTATCCTCTCCGTGCCATTTCTCGTTCTCATAGAGTTTCTCGAAATCCGGATGATCCATGATGCGTTCGGGCAGAGTCTCGGCCATTGCCTGTAATTCTCCATGAAGCAATCCTTCCCGTTCCGCGAATTCAACTACGGACCGAATGTGTGCGGAACTCAATTCCGGACAGTCCGTATCGTATCCTGAAACCGACCCCTCCTCATCAAGCCACAGGACTACGCGATACCGGGCACCGTCCAGGTTCGCATAGTAGACATGCATGCGGTCATCCCCCATGCCGCTGTCGCTTATCTCTAAATCTGTCGGTTCATCATCCCCGAAAATCCTCGGATCGTATCTTTGCACGGTTGTGTAATGGAACCATGGTATATTGAAGTGTCCGTTCGCTCCTGCAAAGACTTATCAAAAGTTAGGGTTTTTTCCAGGTTGTCGAAACATGCAAAAAACCCTAAGTCATCATGAGAAACAAAGGTTAAAAAAGATAGCCTTGACCGAGCGGAAAAGAGCCCTCGTTTTGGAGAGGTTCTGCTTTGAAAACGGGCGTTCCGATAAGGAACGTTCGTTATTGAGGGATATCGGAAAGCAATTCGGATATTGCCACACTTATGTCGCTATTCTCCGTAATCGTTTCCTAAAGGCAAAGCATTACCACAAATTCGGAGTGCCCTACACCAAATACACCAAGGTCGAGGGTTACACCTTGACCTCGCCACCAAGAGCAACTGAACATCGATTTTTGACTTTGGGACTGAAAGCAAAAAGTGTCCCGGCCGGAATGTTCAAGGTTGTGAAGCAAAAACAATTAACGACTGGGGCGGAACTTCCCAGTCCGAACGAGAATATATGGTGCTATCATAAACTGTGTGGGTAAGATAACTCTTGATGTGTGTTTTCGGTTGAATACTATAGGTGATTCTCTCATCGATTGATTCTTCCGAGTATAGCCTTGTCATAAATACCTGTATTCACATCCAACCGCTGATGAAAAACCGTGAAAACATGTCCGCCGAAGACCTCCGGAAAGAATCCGATTGGGCACTCTTCAGGGAAAGGCGCCAGGAGTGGATCGGAAAGTATTACACCAGACTGCTCACCGAATGTGCGGAGGATCTGTACGGCCCCGGTACCCCTTCGGAGAGATTCTGGAATCTGGAGAAGCACATCCGTGAGAAAAAGCGGATTCTTTGGAGACTTGATGAATTCAGCCGGACCACCATGCACAGAGTGATCACGGATATGCTGGAACTGAATGTTATCACTTTCGCGGATCTCGAGGGATTCAGCGACCTATTTACCGAATGCGTGAAAGACGCACTGGACATGCGTAAATCAATTCCCGACTGAGTAGTTCCCGAATCATACGGTTCCGTATGTGCCAGATCTCCGTTCCGATGTTTCCCTGAACAATCGCAGATTCAAGACAGAGGCGGATTTGCCGGATATTGTACATCATTCAGATGAATCCTGCCATATAGATCGGCAAAACGGTGATTCCCGGTTCATACCTGAGATTCAGGGTGCAAATGATATACACCTCTTTTACGAGGGCTCCGTATTTCCGGACGAATCTGTCGAGGGATTTATGAGGCTTGATATGCCTCGATTTGACCTCCACCGGAACCACGTTCCTGCCGTCCGCATAGATGAAATCGATTTCCTGCAAACGGTTCGATTCCTCTGTCTTGAACATGCAGAAATCCAATCTGCGGCCTGTGGAGACCAGAATCTGCGCAGCCATGTTCTCGAAAAGCATACCTTGGTTCATCGACAGGTTCCCGCGCAGAATCGATTGGTATAGCATATCGCGGTCTCCGATGTTGTTCTCCAGCATCATGGTCAGAAGCAGGCCCGTGTCCACCAGATAGAGTTTCAGATTCCTCCTGTCCTCATATTGGGAGATAGCGGGATCAGGGTTGGCACAGTTGTAGCACGGATTTACCATCCCGGAACCGCATAACCAGGCGATGCGTTTGGTATAACGGTTGCTCTTGGTGCCTTTCTTGACAATATTGGGGGAGAATTTCTTACTCACTCTGTTCAGCATGGGGGGGATGCTGCAGAACAGATCATAGAGTATCCCGTCATCCTCTCTCCAGATGTCGTTACGGTAGAGGTCGAGAATCATCCTCTTCGCTTTCTCCACCTCGGAGAAATCGTTAGTCTCTATGAAAGCGGCCACGGATTGCGGCATACCGCCCGTTATCATATAGATACGGAAGTTTTCCATCAGGGCCGAGTGAAGTGAATCGTCCAAGGGACTCTTATTCACGAACGAATCCCTGACCATCTCCATGAGCATCTCCTTTCCAGAGGCCCACATGAATTCCTCGAAATCCATAGGGTTCATGGAGACGGACCTTACTTCCGAAGGTAGGGTCATCCTCGTCTTCATTTTCAGGGTTATCAGGGAACCTGTCTCGACGATCGGATATTTTCCGTATTGGACAAGATACTTCACGAGCTGATGGGCACGCGGGAATTCCCGGACTTCATCGAAAATAACAAGGCTTTCGTGCTCGTACAATCTGACATTGAAATAACCGGACAGCAGCAGGAAAAGACGGTCGGGATCGTCAGAATGGTTGCTGAACAGTTCCTTCACGGTGTTGCTGGCCTTCATGAAATCTATGAGGAGGTATGATCTGAATTCGTTCTTTGCAAATTGTTCCACCACGGTACTCTTGCCGACACGTCTGACACCTTCGATGAGCAACGCAGTCTTGTCGGAATCATTGTTCTTCCATTCCAGGAGACTGCTGTAGATTTTCCTTTTGAATATGGTCTTGTCGGAATCAATCATTATTTACTGTACTATATAAATAGTATTTAAAACACACTACCTATGCAATTTATGAAATACCTCATTTTGATACCTATGCAATTCGTGATAATGAACATTCTGATACCTATGCAATTTGTGAAGAGATGCAGTCAACTAGCATCTCACGATCTTTCTGCGAAGCTGTTTTGGTGACAGTTCCGCAGTTATCCTTATCCCCATTACTGTGATACCCTATTATGCACTTGAGCAATCGCGACCGTTACGAGAGACTCTGTAGCAATATGGCGCATGTAGGCACCAGTAACACATCCCCTCTGAGAAAGGCCGCTGATTCAGGAGACCCCGATGCCTGTTTTCTTTACGGAGTACACCTTTACGTTTATACCGAAGATCCCCGCCCTGCCGAACGGTACATTCAGGCTGCGAAGGATGCGGGATGCGAACCGGCTCAGTGCACATTATCCCAGATAAATGAGCGCTGGGTCAACTGCGGGAGGGTCGATGAGTATGAGTCACTGGTCAGGGAACGTACCGGTTTCAAGGGTAAGCGCGTGAAAGACAGGCTCCGTGAGTTTTTCGAACCAATGGCAGAAACCGCCGAAGATCTGGTTGCGCTGGCACATCTCTACCTCTGCGAATGTTACGGAAAACCCAACTATAAGAAAGCTGACGAATACCTCAGGAAAGCCTCAGATATGGGGTCGTCCGAAGCGACCTATATTTACGCGATCCGCATGAGGGAGGCAGACATCCACATGGGGTTCTCGCCGTTAAGGGGAGAATCGAACAGATTGCTGCGGAGGTCTGCAGAAGCAGGTTTCATACCTGCAGCTATCGATTATCTGAGGTTCGTCCACGACAGGGACGAGAAGGTCAACAAAAGGATGCTCAGACTACTGAAGGATTCCGGCAATCCCCATTATGAGGAGTTGAAATTCCTGGTGGAGAACGATTTCTGGACGGAGGATCGCGAACCCTGCAAGGAACTGGCCGACAAGGGATGTCTGGCACTGTGCAATGATGCAGCTACCCTGCTGATGCCCAACGATGAATACGACATCCCCGAGGGGATGGAAGACGAGGTTGTGCATTATCTCCGTTTGGGTGCCCTCGGAGGTCAGTCCGACTGTGCGCTGACATACTCCATCGTGGCAAACAGGGGAATACTGTTCGATATGGATGCATGCGATGTCATGCTCTGGTTCGTCGCCAGCCATGCCAAGAAAGAAAACCGTCTCTATCTCAGGCGTGTCATTCGGAATCTCCCCGAGGTTCCTTTCGATATTCCGGAGAGTCTGTATTCATTCTGAGAGTGAGATAGCATATCGAAGTGCAGAATCGGGATGAATCTGTAAAACGTTCAGTATGGATCTAACGACCCTTTTTCGCTAACAAATCCTATATCGCAGAAACGGCATGTTATGATGAAAGTACAGAGATGCCGGATACCGTACTTACCCTGACGGCTTGTTAAGGTGAATTGACAATCCTTTGTGTTAAATAGCGATTGACCGATACCGAATGGATGCAAGCCTTTTTCATACATTTCTTCGAGAAATCGGTTGAATCGGAGTATGCCATCAACAGCATCAGGTCAAGCCTGAAAGCTGTAGACATGGATGAGTTCCATTTCTCCTCCACTTGTAATTGTTCGGAGGAATCCTGGAAGAGGAAATCTGCGTCAGAGATCGAATCCTCTGATTTCGTGGTGTTCCTTTACTCTGCCACCAGCAATGCGAAACCTGAAAAATTTACGAATGTCAAGTATGAACTGAATGAGGCTTTCAGGTGTAAAAAGGTCGTTTTCATGGTTCTTCTGAATCCGGAAGAGCAAGAATACAAACAGTATGTGGGGAGCAACGGGAAAAACATTCCCAACGTTGGTGTATTCGAAGGCACTGAAGGGAAGGTCGTCGTTACGGATATCGACGGTTTGGTCCGTTATCTGTCGTCCGCCAAAACAAATCAAACCTCGATTATACCTCCGTCCTGCAAGGACATCGATTGTTGTGTCAAGGAAATCGAATCCGATTACGGAATCATTCCGAAGACCGATTCTTCTGTATTCTACAATTCTATGCAGGTTCATCTGGCCGTCAAACAGAAGATCCTCGAAAGCATGATCAACTCCTCAAACATCAATCCTGATTCGCTGGCAATCCAGTATGAGGCGATGTTCAATTCAATCGAAAATCTGGATGAAAGACGTCAGACGAACAATACCGTCTACACAACCATCAATACCGCTTTGATAGCCCTGGTGGCAGCATCGCTGTCAATCATAATGTCAAGCATAGACAGTCTCGCAGGAGTGACCTTGGCAGTCGCGATGTTCATCATGATCCCTCTTATCGGGAGACAGATATGCAACTCCTGGGCAAATTCTCTCAATAGGTATAAGAATCTGAGATCTGGCAAATTCAAGACCTTGGAAATAATCGAATCCCTCCTCCCGCTGAATCTAAATAAAGCAGAATGGGAGGTACTCAAATCCAAGAATTATGTGACCGCTTCCGAGGATGCCAAATTACCGTATCAGATGAAAAGGGTCTACGAAGGTCTGGTAGTCGTCGGAATCGTTTTGGTAGCACTTTCGATACTGAGCATTACTGGGCTAATCAGTTACTGATTTGTGTGCATAACATATTTTAAAACAAACCGTCATCCGTCGGTGATGGAAGCCGACGGCCCTGACTCTGTAACGGATGCGATAGAGGTCTCCGGTAAACTGGGTCCTGATCAGTTCCCTTACACGCAGTTCCCGAAGATTTTAGTGAAGGGGGAGGTCGAGTTCATCGGCCTCAGGGTCCGGGACGTCGATCTCACCGGTATTACCGGAAATGTGAAGTTCACCGACTGCAGCATCGACGGATTGAAAGTAACGGATGACGGAAAGGCTCACCCAGGTTTTATCATCGACAGCTGTTCTGTCACCGGTCTCAAACTCAATGCCAACTTCTCCGGCAAGGTGTCCATCCTTCGGACACGCCTCGGAGGAATGTCGGTTTTTCAATGTTCCAGATTCACCGATCTGGAGATCAAGGAGACCAATTGCGAGTACGTAAATGCAACGGAAATGCATGCCGATTGCATCGACCTGGCACTTTCAAGATTCGTTCAGTTATTCGATATGAACAACAGTTCTTTCGGCACACTGAATCTCGAGGACACAATCGTCCTGGAGACGTTCAGACTGCCCGCTTACGAGAAGAACAGGTCGATTCCCAGTTTGATCCTGAACGGTATTACTCTGAACGGCAAGATGATTCTCGAGATCCCCGGAGATTCCCGTTTCGAGAGGGAATTGATCTCCACTATGTACAGAATCAACAATTCATCCGGGATGGCTGCACTGAGGGCGATTCTGGAAAGCAACAGGAAGTTCTCCGCAGCCGATACCGAATTCATATATCAGAAGCGCAAGGAGGCGGATAAGGATGACACCGGATTCGAGACCAACGACTTTAGGAGGGCCATGAACCGCCTGTCGTACGTGTTCAGCGGTAACGGTATGAGACCTACATTCACATTGGGGTGGATGGTCGTAGTGATGCTATTCTTTGCTGCCGTTTATTCCGTGCTGGGTATTTCGTTATCTACCGATGTAACAGGGAACGGAATCCTGAATTCCATCTATCTCTCAATTATTTCGTTCTTCATCTGTAACATATTCAGCATAGGCGGAACGGGAATGATACTCACTGCGGTCGAAGGCATAATTGGAATACTGATGATGCTGTTCTTCACAGTGATTCTTACAAGGAAGCTTATACGCTGAGTTCAGAGATAGCGTACGCGGTCATCCGATCTGGTATGTACGGCGGGTTTTTCTTCCGATGGATATCCAAGTGCCAGGATGGCCACAATGTGTTCCTCGATGCCCAATGATTCCCTCAGCTTATCCTCCGCATAGAGATGGTCTCCCACCCACAGCGATGCGATTCCGTTCTCCTCGGCTTCCAGAGCCATGTTCTCGATACATGCACCGATGGATAGGTAGTCGACCAGCTGCCGGTCGGTAAGATTCTTGTTGAGGTTCTTCACGTTGCGGTAGGGTTTGCGGTCGATGTATCCGATGAGAATGCAGACCGGGACAGTTTTCAGAATCTTCATCGTTTTGAGTGCGGAGCGAAGGTCTTCCGCATATTCTTCGTCATTAACACTATCCAATTCGTTCTCGATTGCATTCGCCATCGCGTCTATTGCCATAGTCATCTTTTCACGGCGGACTACCGTAATCATCCATGGCTGACGGTTCTTGGATGAGGGTGCGATAAGGCCTGCACTGATAATCGATTCCAAGATTTCTTCAGATATAGGTTCTGAACGGAAACTGCGGGTGCTGTGTCTCCCAAAGATATTCTCGGATTTCGGCCTCATTAGTATTAGATGGCATGGTTTACTAAAAAGGATTGTTAAGCGTCATTGGTAGAATGGAGAAACACTGTAGGCAAGCACCGGGTCGTCATTCATTCGCCAACCTTTATTATCCGTGTCCCCATCGCGCACGCATATACAGGATCAGATTCCCATGACCGCAATCGGAGAATGCACCAAGATCATCAAGACCCCCGAAGGCGAACTCACAGTCTTCAGCCTCAGGGAGCTGGAGAAGAAAGGCATCGTCAAAGATCTGAAGAAAGTCCCCTACAGCATCAGGATCCTCATCGAGGGCGTCCTCAGGCAGAGGGGAGAGACCATCAACGACCAGGACGTTATCAACGTGGCATCCTGGTCCCCCAAGGGCAACGACGCCGATATCCCCTGGATCCCCGCCAGGATCTTACTCCAAGACCTCACCGGCGGAGCCGTCGTAACCGATCTCGCCTCCATGAGGGAGGCCGTCGCCAAAGTCGGCAAAGACCCGGAAGCCATCAATCCCATCATCCCGGTCAACCTGGTCATCGACCATTCCATCCAAACGGACTGTTCGGGAACCGACGATGCTATGGACAAGAACGAGCAGATCGACTTCTCCAGGAACAAGGAGAGGTACGCGCTCTTCAAGTGGGCTCAAAAGTCCTTTAAGAACTTCGTCGCCGTTCCTCCCTGGAACGGAATCTGCCACCAGGTCAACATTGAATTCCTTTCCCCCCTTGTCCACGTGAGGGAAGTCGACGGAAAGAAAATAGCATACCCAGACTCCTGTTTCGGAACCGATTCCCATACCACTCAGATCGACGGTCTCGGAGTCGCCGGATGGGGAGTCGGAGGAATCGAGGCGGAGGCGGTCATGGTCGGACAGCCTTCCTACATGAGCTTACCCGATGTGATCGGATTCAAGCTCACCGGCAAGCTCAAGCCCGGAGTCACCGCCACCGATCTGGTCCTCACCGTCGTCCAAATGCTCAGGCAGAAAGGAGTCGTCGGCAAATTCGTTGAGTTCTTCGGCCCCGGATACCAGTCGCTGGATGTTAGCGACAGGAGCACCATCGCCAACATGGGTCCCGAGTACGGAGCGACCATGGGATTCATGCCCGTGGACCAGAAGACCCTGGATTATCTCCGCCTGACAAACCGCGATGAGGATCACATCAAGACCATCGAGATCTACGAGAAGGAGCAGATGCTTTGGTATGATCCCGACAACATCCCCGAGTACACCGACACTTTGGAATTGGATCTCGGCGACGTGGAGCCCTGCACCGCAGGCCACAAGCGTCCCCAGGACAGGATCCTCCTGAAGGACATGAAGTCCTCCTTCGCCTCCACCCTGGAGGCACTGGGTTACAAGACCCAGCGCACCCCTTCCAGGGAGAAGATGGGAGACGGTTCGGTCGCCATCGCATCGATCACCAGCTGTACCAACACCGCCAACCCCAGCGTGATGATTGCCGCCGGACTCGTTGCTAAGAAGGCTTACGAGCTGGGTATCAAGCCCCCTGCGTTCGTCAAGACTTCTCTCGCACCAGGATCCAAAGCGGTCACCGACTACCTTACCAAATCCGGACTCCAGAAGTATCTGGATGCCGAAGGCTTCCAGAACTGCGGTTACGGATGCATGACCTGCATCGGCAACTCCGGTCCTCTCTCCGATTCCGTTTCCAAGGAGATCACCGACAACGACTACGCGGTAGCTTCCGCCGTCTCCTCCAACAGGAACTTCGAGGGAAGGGTCCACCCCCTCGTCAAGGCTAACTACCTCATGTCGCCTCCCCTCGTGGTGTGCTTCGCGCTCGCCGGCAGGATCGACATCGACATGACCCAGGAGCCTATCGCAGAGAAGGACGGTAAGAAGATTTACCTCAAGGATATCTGGCCCGAGGACTCCGAGATCAAAGAGGTCATGGATAAATACGTCACCCGCGAGGCATTCGCCGCCGGTTACGACGGAATCTTCAAGGGCTCAGACAGGTGGAACTCCATCGAGTGCAGCGACACCGCCCTCTTCGGCTGGGACGACAAGTCCACCTACATCAGGAACCCTCCTTACTTCGAGCACCTGATGGATGCTCCTGAGATCGTCAGCATCCGCAAGGCCCGCTGCCTTGCGAAATTGGGTGACTCAATCACCACCGACCACATCTCCCCCGCCGGAGCGTTCGGCGAGAACTCCTCCGCAGGGAAGTACCTTATCTCCCTCGGAGTGCAGAAGAAGGACTTCAACTCCTACGGAAGCAGGAGGGCCAACCACGAGATCATGGCGAGGGGAACCTTCGCCAATGTGAGGTTAAGGAACCAGATCGCCCCCGGCACCGAGGGAGGATTCTCCAAGTACATCCCCGACGGCTCCGTGGACTTCATCTACGAAACTTCTCGTAAGTATGAGAGCGACGGAACTCCCCTGATAGTCCTCGCAGGCAAGGACTACGGTATGGGTTCCTCCAGGGACTGGGCCGCCAAAGGACCTCTCCTCCTGGGAGTGAAAGCCGTCATCGCACAATCGTTCGAGAGGATCCACAGGTCCAACCTCGTGGGCATGGGAATCGTCCCGCTGCAGTACATGGACGGGCAGACCACCGAGAGTCTGGGTCTTGAAGGAAACGAGACCTTCGACATCGACCTCAGCGACCTCTCGCCCAAGAAGAAGGTCCACGTCGTTGCCACCAATCCCCAGGGTCTCAAGACGGAATTTGACGCTATCTGCAGGGCCGACGTTCCCATCGAGATCCAGTACATCGCCAACGGCGGTGTGCTGCCCTTCGTCCTTCGTAGGATGATTCAGTAAAACCATCATTCCGGCCCCCGCAAGGGGGCCGATCCCCCTTCTTTGTTACAATTAAGGTTAACAGCGAATAGGAATCCCTATGTATCCCATTTCATTCGACTTTACGTAATCTGGGGTTTGTTGCGAAAATACATGTTGGATGTATGCGGAAACATAATCGTTTTTTTAATAGGGGTTAATTCTTCTTTTTAACGGACCTTATTTTGTCTACATTCGGTCTACATTACAGTTTTATATCCAAATTCAGACGAAATCTAGTTTGGTGTAATTCCATGAGTCCGAGTACTGAAGGCTACCGCGAGCACCGCACCGTCGGGAGGATCAGTCCCGCATTGCTATGCATCTGCATAGTGGCAGTCGTGCTCGTGCTCGGTGCCCCGCTCTCCGAGACCGTCTCCGACGGGTCGGAGGCAGCCTCCGAGGTACCGACCATCGACGTACTCACCCTCGAGGGGGAATCCCTGAGCGGAAAAGGGGCGATCCTCGACGGAACCTCCCTTGACTTCACGGCGGAATCGGAACCCGGCAGCCCCCAGGTCTTCCGTGTGGATGCCGGCACCGTTCTGGTGTCCGGCGCAAACTACTTACTGATCTCAGGCCCTTCTTCCATGGATTTCTCCCTCACCGGATACATGTTCGGCGAGAATCCCTACGTATCCCAGTACGGTCTCAGGTTGTCGTTATACACGGATCAGGACTGCGCCGGCATATCCTTCGCCTCCGCGGAGTTCTTCGGCGAGACCACATACATAATGGGTGAGGGGCTCAAGGCCGGCACACCCTATTACATAAAAGTTGACACCGTGAAGACCGTTGAGTTCTCCGAGGCCCCCAGCTCCGCCGGCCTGGGATTCGGACTCACCGCCTCCACCCCCTCCGAGTACAACGCCGTCTTCTATCATTCCGACGGCCAGGTGGTCGGCAGCAACCTCTTCCGCAACGGGGAGCACTACTCCTTCCCGAGTATCACCAAGGAGGGGAACGTGCTGATCGGCTGGTATGATAAACTTCCCGACGGCACCCTTTACAGGGAGACGGATACGGTTAACCTGTCCGGAGATTCCGATCTCTACGCATTTTGGTGGGGCTGGGGCCCCGAGGAGTGCCACTACAGCACGCCCGGAGGATGCCAGGTGGACATCGTTTCCAAGGTCGAGGGTTCTTCTGTTCTTCTTGATGTGGAGGCAGCATCCCCCGACAAGAGAGTCATCGTGAGCCTGCACGGAGTCGATGTGGCCAATCTGCACATAGAGGTACCCGCAGTCATCAATCTGTCCGGATCCGATGATGTCCTCACGGAAGCGGATGCCCGCAACTGCGTGGACGTCCTCGGAACGATCTCCAACTGGTTCTCCCAGCACGGACTGGACCCCATGACTAAAGTGAGGACGGATTCCGGTACCGCCAAGGCAGGCGTCCCGGCTATCAAGGTCCTGAGCGAGAACGGACTCGGATTCGAGCTTGCATCCGCCGAAGGCGGGAGCATGAAGCTCGACAAGGACGCCCTCTATGCGATTTACAGGCAAAGCGTCGCCATCCACCTCGATAAGGAAGAATCCGCCATAGATTACCAGTCGGTCACCGGAATCGAGGATGCTGTGTGCTCGTTCATCCTCCGCGTCGCGGAGGATTCTGATATGAACGAGGCTCAGCGCAAGACCGTCGGGGACCATGCCGCATGGTACGCGGCCGTCGTCGTCGACGGGAAGGAGATAAGCGACCTCCGCACCGGTAAGGTTACCCTTTCCATCCCCTTCTCTGACGTCAAGTCCGGTGACACCGTCCGCGCTTACTGGGTCATGGAGGACGGTGCCCGGGAGGAGTACCGTTCCGCGTACGACGGGAAGACAGTCACGTTCGAGAGCGGACACCTCTCGATATACATGATCACCGCCGAATCTGGCGGCACCCCGTTCCTCTTCGTCGGAGTGGCGGCCGTGCTGCTGGTGCTGGCGATCCCAATCCTGCTGGGGGTGAAACGCAGATCGGGATGAGCCCGATCCGAGATGTGCCAGCAAGCACCCTGCATGCGGGAAGCCGAGGTTTCCCGCAGGGGAAATGCTGCCCTAGATAGGCAGCTGGCATTGTGGTCCCTGAAGTGTGGCCACAAGAATAGAAGAGTTGATTGAATATGAACGGAACCAACGTCAATATCACCAAAAAGATGTTGCCTCTGGCCGCAGTAATCATCCTGTGCGCCGCCTGTCTGGTTACTGTCGCATATGCATACAACGCTACCTACAAGGACACCGTAGATGGATCTGAAGTACCTACCGATGAGAAGAGCAAGTACATTTACATCACCGGAGACGGACTCGGATACCCCACCACCCAGGACTACCAGGTAAACGTGGATGTGCAGTACGACACCGAGACCGCTTGGAACAGCGAGTCCGAGAAGTACGAGACAACGGCAACCCCCAAGTCTTATGAGATCACCGACATCACCCCCGCCAACAACAGCACCAAGTTCGTCGGCTATGAGGACGGAATCGCCACCTTCGAAATCGGAAAGATCGTCATCAACAACAAGAACACCGTCTTGCAGAACGTCTTCGTCTCTGTCTCCGATGTCACCGACAGCGGAGTCGCAGAGGGCAAGGTCTCCCTCCTCAAGAGCAAGGTCACCGCTGCCAACATCTTTATGAAGGCCGCCGGTGCTGACGACTACAACACTGTCTTCAAGCTCACCCAGGATAAGGTCGAAGTCACCGTGTACCTCGTCGCAGAGGTCAACACCACCCCAGACGTGCTCGGAGTCAACACTAACCCCGTCGTCGTCAACGACGCCGGTGAGCTCAAGACCACCGTGAAGAGCATCCTCGCAGTTCCCGGATTCTCTATTTCCTTCAACGCCACAGCAGACGACGATCTCACCATCGTCAGCGGAACCATGACCGCAAGCGACATCACCTCCATCAAGGAGGCAGCAGCCGCCAACAAGGATGTCACCGCCAAGGTCGTCAACGGCGACGGCGCATCCATCGTCATGGACAGTGCCGCTATCGCAACCCTCGGAGCAGACGCAGCAGACCTCCAGGTTAACGCAGTCGATTCCCCTGTGACAGGCACTGTTGCATACGACATCACTTTCGGAGCCAACCACTTCGGAAACGGAAGCCTCACCATTACCATCCCCTTCGAGGGAACCGCAACCACTTACAAGGTTGCACATGTCACCAACGGAAACGTGATTGAGGTTTACGATGCGGTATATGCCGACGGATTCCTCACCTTCACCACCAACCACCTGTCGACCTTTGCAGTCGGCGGAGAGACACTTGACGACAACATGCTCGTCAAGCTCGAGAAGGACGGTTCCACCGCATACTATCTCTATCTCGGAGATGCCATCAAGGCAGGACGTGAGGGAACCTGTACCATTACCCTCTTGGGTAAAAACACCGAGAACGGGTGTTACGCACTGCGCGACTCCACCGTCATGACTCTGAACCTTAACGGACAGGAACTGTACGCTCCCAATGGACTGTTCTACACCAGCGGTGTCGCAGCAGAGCTCACTATCGACGGTTCCGTTGCGGGAAGTAAGATTGATTGTGACCAGGATTCTGTCGTATACAACGATTACAGCAAGACCACCCAGGACTTCAAGCTCACCGTTATCGGCGGAACTTACTCCGGAAAGTGGACATTCGTTCTCTATGAGGCAGATTCCGCTTCCTTCACCGGAGCCACCATCAACTCCACTGTTGCGAGCATCTGGTGCGGAAATGTCGGTGTCAAGAACCTCGTCCTTGACAAGGTCACCTCTACCTGTTCAGGCTCATCCAACCTCTATCTCGGAACCGTCGCTAACGCCACTCTGAAGAATGTCGTCGCCTCCTGTGCTCAGGGAACCGCCCTCGAGATCAAGTCTGGAAACGTCAAGATCCTCGGTGGATCCTTCACCGGTGCAAAGTACGATGTTTCTGAGAAGATCATCAACCACAACGGAAGCGGAGGCGCTGTAGCAGCCATTGTCATCAACAATGCATACTGCAACGACGCCAAGGTCGACGGAGTCAACGTCACCATCGACAATGCCACCGTTCGCTACTCTGATGAGACCGTGACCAACAAGGCAATTGTCATCTTCACCGATGTCGATTCCGTGGCCGCAGGCAAGGACATCTCCTTCACCTGGACAGACCACTCCTCCGATGTAGACGCGTTCTACAACGGAACTGGTTCTAGCATCTTCGTAAACGGAGCAAAGGTCGCAACCCAGTAAACTCTTTTCCGGATTTCCGGAAAGGCGGGTGCAAACCCGCCGACCCGGGGTCATACCCGGGCCCATTCTTTCAACTATTATGATAATCTATTATCATAATAGGGTCTCAAATCCCAATTTGTTTATATACTGATAGCAATTATGATAATATATTATGATAATAGATTATGAAAAATATTTAAAGTACACTGTTGAGGCCTTTCCGGTCAGACACAAGCGTAAGGATCTTTACAGAGTCGATCTGAGGATCAATTCCGACTGCAGGTCCAAGATAAAAGAGATAGAGGAGATGGACCGCCAGTTGGATAGAGTGATCCTCAGGTTCTCCGATTATAAGGAGCTCGTTCAGGATGCACATGCCGTCAATGTCCATTGGTCCACCAAGCTGGAAGGCAACCGCATGTCTCTGGAGGAGGTCATGAACTCGTCCCGTATGGTCGGCGGTTCCCCCAAGAAGCTGGAAGCGAAAGACCCAGGAAACCAGCAGGAGATCCTGAACCATCTCTACTCCTATTTCATGGAGGACAGATTCGCTCTTCCTTGGAATCTTGGGACCGTATCCTCCGTCCATAAGCTTCTGATGAAGGGCACGGGGGAGGACTGCATCCCCGGACAGATCAGAAAAGAGGAAGAGGTCCACGTCACCAGCAATGGCATCGAGACATTCATCGGATGCCCCGCAATCCACGTATCGAGCGAGTTGGAGGACCTGTTGGAGTGGGTATCATATTCTCCATATGATTCGCTGGCGACTGCGGTGATATTCTTCCACGAATTCGAGAGTATACATCCATTCGTTGAAGGCAACGGACGTACGGGACGTTCTCTGTTCCACATCCTGATGCAGGAGAAAGGGTTCATCAACTTCAATCTCTGCAAGATCGACGATAAGCTTCTGCAGAAGAGCCAGATATACTATTCTCTGATGGAATACACGGACAAGACCGGAGATTACAGCCCCATCGTCGAATACTTCTGCGACTGCATATACTCCGCATATGAGGAAGCCATAAGCATCTTCGAGGAGAAGGATGTCCTGAAGGAACTTGACGAGAGCTCCAGAGCCCTGGTGATGGAGGCTCGGGGCCACAGAGATTGGTTCTCGCTTAACGAAGCGGGCTCCTGGGTCAGTGGCCTTTCCGATCAGAGCATCAGGAACAAACTGAACCACCTTGTGGAACTCGGAGTGCTCGAGAAGGAAGGCAGCACCCGTGCCACAAGATACCGTTTCACCGATCCGTTCGGAGAAATCAAGGAAATGCTGAAAAAGGAGTTCCCGGATGACTAATCTGTTCGAAAGGAAGTGATTGAATTGTTGTACACTCCGTTAACCTATCTTGCTATGAGGATCGCATACGATGCCCATCACGGCGTTCTTGACAAGAGTGGTGCGCCTTACATCTTTCACCCGTATGAGGTGGCATTGCAGCTAGATGATGAAATCTCAGTCTCCGTCGCACTCCTGCATGACGTCGTGGAGGATACTGATCTCACCTTTGACGTACTTCGTGCCAAGGGTATTCCGGAAACGGTTATCGAACCCCTGACGTTCCTGACTCACGACAAATCCGTACCTTATGATGAGTATATCCGGAACATCGGTACCAATTTCATAGCCACCAAGGTGAAAATCGCTGACCTTACCCACAACATGAACGAGTCCAGATACTGTCGCTCGATGAACGCTTACGAGTGCGAGAGGCAGGAGAAGTACCGTAGATCGAAAGAATATCTCCTCGGAAGGCTGAAAGAATTCTCCGAGGAGTAAGTCCTTATCAGATCTGCTCCGCCTTCATGGCGTGCTCGGCGAACATCCTCTGGAACGAGGGATACGAACCGAGTCCCTTGATGACGCAGTTCACTTTGTATCCTTCTTTCTCCAGTACGGATTTGAGAGAGTCGTCGTCATCCCCAGCCATATCGTTGTTGGCGTGGTCGCCGGCGACGATCATGAACGGGGTCACGGTCACTTCCTTGTAACCCTTGTCCTTCATGAGTTCCAGGGTGTTGTCGAAGTCCGGGAATCCCTCCACGGTGGTCACATAAACGTCTTTGTACCCCGCGAAGAACAGCTTCATCTGCAGTTCGCTGTAGGTGGCATTGGCATAGTGCTCGGTGCCGTGGCCCATGAGTACCAATGCTCCCTTCCCTGCCAGGGGAAGGAGGTCGTTGGCGATGTTGGCCACCACCTCGTCGTAATCATCATCAGTGGTGAGGAGAGGCCTTCCGATCGCAATCACGGGTATCTGGGTCTTGTACTTCGATACGATATTGTAGACGAAATCGAACTCGGTCCCGTTCATGATGTGCGTCGACTGTACAATGACGTCGTCGAATCCCTCCGCGACCAGTTTGTCCATCGCCTCGTCGATGTAATCGATGTGTTCTCCGTCTCTTTTCTTCAGCTTGGCGATGATCATCTTGCTGGTCCAGGCCCTCCTGAACTCCCTGTCGGGGTATTCCTTCGCTATGGCTTTCTCCACAGGGACGATGGTCTCCTCGCGGTTCTCGTTGTAGCTGGTTCCGAAGCTGATTACCAGGATGGCCTTCTTGCTCATGTTTGGACGAATGCTCCAATAAAAGATAAGAGTGTCGCCCAACAACCAAATAAAACGGATGCGATTCGGCCTCATGCGCTCCCTGTTATCCGATGAACTCGACGACCAGCTCGATAAGGTGCAGACCGACATCGCCGCCAGCCAGATTCCCATTATCATTCTCTTCGAAGGGGGCAGCGGAAGAGTCATCAGCAGGGTAATCAACGAATTGGACCGCAACCTGGAGCCCAGGGGAATCAATTATTTCCACCCGGACGTCACCGGAGGCGAAGCAACTGCCTTCGCCGAAATAATGAAAGCAACCCCCGGAAAAGGGGAGATTTCCCTCTACGACCGTTCCTGGTACTCCCTCGCCGTGGAGTACTGCAACGGCGACGACAGGGTCATGGAGGCGCAAATCGAGGCCATCAACTCCTTCGAGAGGTACCTTCTCGACAACGGGACGTTCATCATCAAGATCGCCTTTAGGATGAGCAACGATGACATGAACGAGTACCTGAAGGAATACCGTCCCCACACTTCCATCCACAATACCTTCCTCTCGGTCAACCACGTGGATCGTGTCAAATTCAGGGCCGTCATGCCTCAAATCCTCGAGGGGACGGACACCAAGCGCGCCCCCTGGGACATCATCGATGTCAAGGGAGTCCAAGAAACCGTGGAGAAGACCGCGGAGACCATCATCAAGCGCATGAAGGTCTGCCTGAAGAACGCATGGACCAAGTCCGACTGCAGGACCATCAAATGCTGCTTCCCCAATCCCAGGAAGGACCTCGAACTCGACCAGGACGCATCCGACTACAACGACCGCATGGACGAGCTCTCGGAGGAGCTGGAGAGACTGCAGATCCTCCTGGCGGCGAGCGGACGCACTCTCGTCCTCGGTTTCGAGGGATGGGACGCCGCCGGGAAGGGAGGCGCCATCAAGCACATCTGCCACGCCCTGAACCCCCGCGGCTATAAGGTCGCCAGGGTGAAGGCGCCCACGCAGGAGGATAACGAGCACACCTACCTGTGGAGGTTCGCCCGCTCCATGCCCGATGCCGGTCACATCACCATCTTCGACCGTACCTGGTACGGCAGGATGATGGTTGAGCCCATCGAGGGATTCTGCACCGAGGAGGAGTACCAGCGCTCCGCCGAGGAGATCAACGGATTCGAGAAGGTGCTCACCATACACGGAACAATCCTCATCAAGTTCTGGCTCGACATCGACAAGGAAACCCAGCTCCAGAGGTTCAACGACAGGAAGAACGACCCCCTCAAGCAGTGGAAGCTCACCGACGAGGACTGGAGGAACAGGGAGAAGTGGGACGTCTACGAGAAGTACATCGACACCATGATCTCCAGCACCAACACTCCTTATGCACCGTGGATCGCCGTCCCCGCCAACAACAAGAAGGCGGCCAGGGTCTGGATCATGGAGTCCGTCGTGGACAGGCTGAAAGCGGAACTAGAGTGATTCCGAGAGAATACTTCTTTTTCTGTCTGCAGGAATTTTTAAAGGCAGTATTAAGGCAACTATTGCGCAAATTGCCTCAATATTGCCTTAATATTTCCCTATAACTGCACTATTATTGCCTGATAAATTGCCTTAAATATATAAACAACATACACTACAATGATGAATCCTGCACCCTTTGACTTTGATATGAAAGAAGGTTTGTATTTCGAGGCAAAGTCCGCATCTAAAGGAGTCCCAGATGATTTCTGGGAAACTTATTCGTCTTTTGCCAATACCTTTGGGGGTACAGTTGTATTCGGAGTGTCGGAGGTCGAAGGGCACCTTGAAGTAACCGGTGTCACAGATCCCGAGAATACAATCAAGACGCTCTGGGATAATCTAAACAATCCGAGATTCACCAACGTCAATATCCTGAAAGATAAGGACGTAGAAGTCAGGGAGATAGATGAAAAACAGGTAATAGTCATCAGGATCCCTCAGGCAGACAGGAGAATCCGGCCAGTCTATGTTAAGAATAATATGAATTCTGGCACTTTCAAACGTAATCACGAAGGGGATTACCATTGCAGAATGGATGAGATCAAAGAGATGATCCGGGATTCGGAAGACATCACCGTTGATATAACCCCCATTGAGAACCTGAACTTGGAATGTTTCGATACGAATTCCATTTCAGGATATCTAAATGAACTCAGAGTTTACAAGCCGAATCACCCTTGGATACAGATCCCGATGGAAGAGTTCCTCCAGCTTTCGGGTGCTGCGAGGGATATCGGAGGAAGCCTTCACCCCACCGGCTCGGGACTGCTTATGTTCGGTAAGGTAAGCTGTATCCGCCAGGTATATGGGAGTTATTTCCTGGATTATACAGAGGGCGGTGGTGAGGATAGGTATACCTACCGTATTCACTCGAATTCCGGGGATTGGAGCGGGAACGTGTACACGTTCGTTCATGAGGTCCTGAACCGGCTGTCGATGGTCATGGGAGTTCCTTTCGAACTAAGAGGTTTTTCGAACAGAGGGTATTCCGAATCGTTTATAGCTGTGAGGGAAGCGGTCATGAACGCGGTTCTTCACGCTGATTATTACCTCTCAGGCGGAGTTATCATACGTCTCGGGTCCGGCCGTATCGAGATACGCAATCCCGGATCGATGAGAGTGAGGCTGGAGGACGCAATTCATGGGGGAGTGAGCGACCCGCGTAACAACGGTTTGATGTCCCTTGCGATGGCTGTGGGTTGGGTGGAACGTCTTGGATCCGGTATATTCTCTATCGAGCGCATCAGAAAAGAGGGCGGAATCTCTTCATTATCAATCGTAGAAGCGACAGATCCCTCCTCGGTGAAAGTCACCATTGGCTTGGGGCCCTCACTTGCAGGAAAAAATGGGCATATGCGCGAGAAAGCGATTCTGGATATCCTTTCAGAGTATCCCAATATTTCCAGGGATGACTTAGCAGATAAACTCGGCATATCCGTAAGGACGCTCTCGACCGAATTGAAGAAGCTGCGGGAGAACGGTAAACTGGAGAGAATCGGTGGGAACAGGGACGGATTCTGGAGGGTAATCCGCTCCTAAAGGACTATCGCAGCAGTGTTTTCGTCGATTGACGTAATCTCTGTACGACAGTCTTTTATATTCCGCACCCATGGTCATATCCAATGTCTGACGAGTTCAGGGAGAAGATCGCGGGAGAGATCACTCTTGCCGCCGAGCCCGGCAAGACCATCCGCAAGTGGAGGGAGGAGTTCGGTCTCTCCCAGTACGAGCTGGCCGATGCGATGGGTGTTTCTCACTCGGTCATCAGCGATTATGAGTCCGGCAGAAGGAAGTCCCCCGGCGTGGCGGTAATCCGCAAGATGGTGGACGCCTTCCTCAGACTCGACGAGGAGAAGGGCTCCCCCGTCCAGGTGAAGTACATGCCCGAGAGCAAGCTCTCCTGTGTAATAGCCATGGATGAGTATCCCCAGGGAGTGGACGAGAACGTTTTCATCCGCGCTATATCGGGCGAGAACATCAATCCCGTCAAGACCCCCTCGAAGAGGATCTACGGCTTCACCGTCGTGGATTCCCTCAAGGCCATCCTGAGCCTGAGCTCGCAGGATTATCTGAAGATCTACGGATGGAGCACCGAGCGTGCCCTCATCTTCACGGACGTCCACTACGGACGTTCGCCCATGGTGGCCATCAGGGCCCACCCCCTGACCCCCGCCATGGTCGTGTACCAGAAACCCGATCAGACCGACCCCCTCGCCATCAAGCTGGCGGAGAGGGAGGGCATCCCGCTGGTGGTCACAGACCTGCCGGTGGAGAGGCTGATCGCAAAACTCTCTGAATTAAAGGAAGGGAACTGAATATGGTTGGAATAGTTAGTTACGGGGCCTACGTGCCCAAATACAGGATAAAACCCGACGAGATCGGAAGGGTCTGGGGTGCCGACGGCGCCGCCATGGGAAAGGGACTCATGATCACCCAGAAATCGGTCCCCTCTCCCGATGAGGACACCATCACCATCGCCACCACCGCCGCCAGGGACATGCTAGAGCGTGTTCCCGAGGTGGACCCCGCCGACATCGGTGCGGTCTACATCGGATCCGAGTCCCACCCCTACGCGGTGAAACCTTCCTCCTCGATCGTAGCAGAGGCCATCGGAGCCACCCCCGCCATGACCGCCGCCGATCTGGAGTTCGCATGCAAGGCGGGAACCGCCGGCATCCAGGCCGGAATGGGTCTTGTCGCCGCGGGCATGGTGAAATACGCCGTGGCCATCGGAGCCGACACCTCCCAGGGAGCACCCGGAGATGCTCTCGAATACAGTGCATCCGCCGGAGGAGCAGCCTACCTTCTCGGAAACGAGAACGTCATCGCTGAGATCAACAAGACCCTCAGCTTCACCACCGACACCCCCGACTTCTGGAGGAGAGAGGGGATGATGTACCCCGTCCACGGAGGAAGGTTCTCGGGAGAGCCCGCCTACTTCAGGCACGTCACCACCGCCGCCAAGATGATGATGGAGGCTATGGGCACCACCCCCGAAGATTACAATTATGTTGTACTGCACCAGCCCAACGGCAAGTTCCCCACCAGGGCCGCCAAGATGCTGGGATTCAGCGACGAGCAGCTGATGCCCGGACTGCTCACCCCGGTCATCGGAAACACCTACTCCGGTGCGGTCCCCCTGGGTCTGGCACATGTGCTTGACCAGGCCAAACCCGGTGACAGGATCCTTGTCACCTCCTACGGATCCGGAGCGGGATCCGACGCGTTCGACATCACCGTCACCGACGCGATCAAGGACTTCAAGCGCGACAACGCACCCGTGCTCGACAAGCTCCTCGCCAACGTGGAGTACATCGACTACGCCATCTACGCGAAATACAAGAACACCATCAAGATGCCGGAGGAATGAGAATGAGGGACGTAGCAATCATAGGAGCCGGAAGCACCAAATTCGGAGAACTCTGGGGACAGTCCTTCAGGTCTCTGGGAATCGAAGCGGGAATGAAAGCGATGGCCTCCGCCGGACTCTCCGGAGAGGAGATAGAAGCCATCTACATAGGAAACATGTCCAGCCGCTTCATTAAGCAGCAGCACATCGACGCTCTGGTGGCGGATTACACCGGAATGGCAGGAAAACATGTGGCCTCCACCTCCATCGAGGCGGGAGGAGCATCCGGAGGAGTCGCATTCAGGCAGGGAGTCATGGCCGTCGCATCCGGAATGCACGACGTCGTCATCGTCGGCGGAGCCGAGAAGATGACCGATCTCGACGACGATTCTGTCAACGAGGTCATGAACGGAACCTCCGATGCCGACTGGGAAGCGGGAATGGGAATCTCCCTCACTTCGCTCTATGCGATGATCGCCCGCAGGATGATGGCCGACGGAATCGCCACCCGCGAGGAGATCGCCGCCTGCGCCTACAACTCCCACTACCACGGGCAGTTCAACAAGGACGCCCAGTTCAGGAAGGAGATCAAGCTCGACACCGTCCTCAGGGCCGGACCCACCGCCGAGCCACTCACCATGTTCGACGGAGCACCTATCTCCGACGGAGCGAGCGCGGTCATCCTGTGTCCCCTGGACCACGCCAAGAGGTACACTGACAAGTACGTGAAGGTGGCTGCCACCGCCCAGGCATCCGACACCCTGGCACTGTTCCAGAGGCAGTCCATCACCTCCTTCGGTGCGACTAAGGCCGCGGCCGCCAAGGCCTACGCCGACGCGGGCATCACCGCCCACGACATCGATGTCGCCGAGATTCACGACGATTACACCGTCGCAGGAGTCATGGCACTCCAGGATCTGGGTCTTTACGAGAAAGGCGGAAAGGCATTCCTCGACGGCGACACCAAGTTCGACGCGGGAAAGATCGCCGTCAACACCTCGGGCGGTCTGAAGGCCAAAGGTTACCCCATCGGAGCCGCAGGTGTTTCCCAGATAGTCGAACTCTTCGCACAGCTTACGAACACCGCTGACAACAGGCAGGTACCCAACGCCAAATACGGACTGGCACAGTCCGTCGGAGGTACCGGTTCAGCTGTCACCGTTTCTATCCTGGAGGCGATGTGAGATGGCAATGGTATCCGCCAGGGAATGGCGTGAGATCCCCGGAAGGTACAACCTCATCGGTTCGAAGTGCACCAACTGCGGAAAGATATTCTTCCCCAGCAGGTCCTTCTGCCCCGACTGCAGGCGTGCCTCCATCGGCAAGATCGAACCCTTCAAGCTCAGCAGGAAGGGAGAGGTCTACTCGTTCGCGATCAACCACGAGTATTCCGGCTTCAACGACAGGCAGATGCCCTACGCGGTCGCGTTCATCAAGAACGACGACGGCGTGATGCTGGCCGGACAGCTCGTCGATGTGGAGTTCGACAAGATCCAGATCGGCATGAGGGTCAAGGCCGTCATGAGGAAGCTCAACGAGGACGGAGAGGCCGGGGTCATCCACTACGGTTTCAAGTTCGTCCCCGACGAGTGAATAAAATCATTTACCGGCCTTCGGGCCGGTCCATTTATGTCCACTCTTATCATCTGGGACTTCGACGGCACCCTTGCCGATTCACGTCCCTGGATATATGCGTCCTACCGCTACGCTGCACGGGAGAGCGGTCTTCCGGAACCCACCGATGAGCAGCTCTCGCATCATTGCTGCGGAGGCATCTTCGACAATCTCGAGGTACTGTTCGGGAAGACCGGGGAGGAGGCCGAGATTATGGCCGCTCTCTACAGGAAGTACTATGCGGAGAACTGCATGGACAAGGTGTGCCTCTTCGACGGCATCCGCGACATGCTTCACACCCTGAAGGAGAGGGGCTATGCGCAGGCGGTGGCCACCATGAAGATCCAGCCCGTGGCGAAGGAGCTCACTGAGAACATGGGCATCGGGGACTGTTTTGTGATGGTCGCAGGCACCGCTCTCGACCATAAAGTAACGAAGACCCAGATGATCCGGGAATGTAAATCTTCAGGAGATTACGACCGCGTCGTAATGGTGGGCGACTGCCCTTCCGACATGCATGCCGCACAGAACGCGGGAGCGGAGTTCATCGCCGCCGCCTTCGGTTACGGGTTCCCGGAGGAAAGATGTGTCTCAGAGGGAGTGGATTTCATAAGGTCCCCCGCTGAGATGCTGACCAGGTTCCCCTGATCAGTTCCTTTTCATCCTCAGCACGGCAATCACTACGAACACCGCGGTGAACACCGTCACGTAGATCAGGCTGGTCCAGGTATCGAACATGAAGTCCCCGAAATGCAGGTCGAAGCCCATGTCCAGCCTGAACTGGGATGTGTCTGCACTCGCGAACGACTTGTCGAGGGCGTCGCCGGCGATCAGCTGACGGAACAGGGCCGCGAAATGGGTGGCAGGCATGGCCGTTCCCACTACCTGCATCCCGTCGGGCATGGAGCCCATGGGCATGTAGATGCCGGTGAGGAATCCCACCAGAACGCTGACGATGCTGAAGAATCCGGCAAAGGCGCCGCTGCTCTTCAGGAACGAGGTCAGGCCGTACATCACGATGCATCCCGACAGGCAGGAGGGCACCGCGAGCACGAAGGCGAGAGCGATACCGGTGCCGCTCATGGGGCATCCGGAGGCCGCCAGATACGCTAGTGCCAGCACCATCATTGCGAGGCTCATGAGCATAGCTGCTGCGAAGGTCCCGAGGATGTATCCGCAGGAGATCTTCCACGGGCTCATGGGGGTCACCATGAGGTCCACGTCCTTGCCTTCCGAGCGGTCGGTGTTCATGGTCTGCAGGGCTCCCATGCACGAGGTCAGGGAGATGATGCCCATTAGTCCCGCCAGAACCCACGCGTCGATGAGGTTGTCCACGCCCGGCAGCCCCGGGTAGTTGGAGATCATCATGTCGCGCAATACCAACAGGTAAAGCATCACCACGATGAGCGCTGCCATCAGCGAGAACATGACGTTGGCCCTGTCGCGGAAGAAGCAGAGGCAGTTCCTCTTGGCGAGCATGAGGACGGACCTCATTCGATGGCCTCCCCGGTGATGTTGATGAACGCCTCGTCGAGGGTGCCGGTGCGCACCTCTATCGACTCGAAGTTGTCCCCCAGTTTCCCGATGATTGGGACGGAATCGGCGGTCTTGGCGAGGGGAATGGTGAATATGCCCTTGTCCTCGGTGAATGCGATGCCCTCCGAAGTCAGGGTATTCCTTGCGGAATCCGCATCCTTCGGGACGAACACCAGCCTGTCGGAGCAGTGCCTGTCGCGGAGTTCCTGAGGTGTCCCGTGGGCCACGATCCTTCCCCTGTTGATGATGACTATGTCATCCGCCCCAGCGGCCTCCTCCATGTAGTGGGTGGTGAGTAGGACGGTGAGACCCTTGTTGCGGTTCAGGTCCTCGATCAGCTCCCAGATGAGCCTGCGGGTCTTGGGGTCGAGTCCGGTGGTGGGCTCGTCGAGGATTAATAACTGAGGCTTGTGGACGAGCGCCCTCGCGATGTCCACGCGCCTCCTTTGTCCCCCGGACAGCTCGCCGTACTTCCTGTCGGCGAACTCGGTGCATTCGGTGGTCTCCATCACAAGTCCTACGGAGTTCTTCATCTCCGCATCCTTCAGCCCGTAGAGGGCGGCCCTGGTTTCCAGGTTCTCCCTCACGGTGAGCGATTTGTCCAGTTTAGGATCCTGGAAGACCACACCTATGGAACGTTTCGACTCGGGATCCCTGGGGGACCTGCCGAATATCGATACCTCCCCTGAGTCCTGCCTCAGTATGGAGGTGAGGATCTGTATGGTGGTGGACTTCCCGGCACCGTTGGGTCCCAGGAAGGCGAAGAACGAACCCTGCGGAATCTCGAACGATATTCCGTCCACGGCTTTGATGTCACCGTAGCTTTTCCTGAGCTCCTTTACAGTTACCGCATTCTCCATCTTATCATCTGGTGAATTTGATCCGCGTGATCTTCGGGAAGTCCGCGTCGGTGTATTCTGAGTCCTTGCGGATGGTGATCCTGTTCAGTCCGGTGCATTCCTCGAAGATGTTCAGACCCTTGTAGGAGACCTTTCCTGCAATCTCCCCGACCTCAAGCGAGGTGCATCCGGAGAAGGCCTGTTTTCCGATTGATTTTATGGATACTGGTACATCGATGGAAGTTAGTTTTCTGCAGCCGGAGAACGCTCCCGATCCGATCCTCTCGATGGTGTTGGGGAACTTGACCTTGGCGAGTTCCGTGCACCCTCTGAAGGCATACGCCCCGATACCTGTCACGGACACGGGGAGATCTAGTTCGGTGATGCCGGCGCAGTCCTCCGCTGCGTATTGCTCTATGGTGATGAGCGAACGGGGCGGGGACAGTTTCCCTTTGAATGTTCCGACCACCTGCACGATGCGGTCCTGCTTCCTGCTGTAGAGGACACCGTCCTCGAACATGAAGCGTCCGTTCTTGTCATCCACGCTGATGGTCTCCAGTGAGGAGCATCCGGCGAAGGCTCCGAGACCTATCTGTGAGGTCCTCTTGGGGAGTTCCACCATCTTCAGCTTCCTGCAGCGGTAGAATGCCATGTTACCGATCTCTTCCAGGTAATCCTTGAAGGGAAGTTCCTCCAAAGCTGTGAAAGCGAATGCATTATCCCCGATCACGGTGAGGTGGCGGGGGAGATCAACCGAACTCAGCGAAGTGCAGTTGCAGAATGCGTTCTTCCCTATGGTCTCGAGACTCGCAGGCAGTTTTACTGTCTTGACAGCATCGCATCCCTCGAACGCTTTGTCCGAGATATGCACGATTTTCCATTCCTTCCCCGAGACGGTCACGGTATCAGGAATCGCTAAATCATAGGCGGGCGGGGTCATCGGCTTCAGCAGGTCGAGACACCGTCTCCTTGCAGGTACCGCTCTGTAAACGAACCTGCCGTCGTCGAACTCCCCCGTGGGTTCCGATACTTCCTTGCGCACGTAGCCGTGGATGGCGGTGTGGATGTCCCGGAGATAGTTTATCCCCTTTGCTCCGATTCTCTGTTCTAACTCTTTCTGTATGTCCGCCGTCTTATCCAACGAAGGCTCGGACAGGAACCTCTTGGTAAGCTTACGGTCCTCGGTGCAGGAACGGATGATGTTTTCCTTATCGTCCGAACTCAGGGAGCAGCTTTCTAGGATCTTCCTGAGCTTCCCTTCGCGTGCCCAGAATACGTCTGGGTCTTCCGTTTCAATGATACCGTGCAGAATATCTATACGGTCCATGGTATCACGGTTTCAAAAGGTCGACCATGGCCACCTGCTCGAGGACGCACTCCTCCGGGGGAATCCCTTCGAACAGTTCCGATCCCAGGTTCCTCGCCTTTTCTTCGGAGGCATCGCAGAGGGAATCATCCCTCACCGCCCCGAGAGCATCGAGCTTCAGATCTCCCTTGACGTTCAGCACTGCGGCCACCATGCCCTCGGAACCATCTTTGGGGCTCATCTTCTTCAGGGCCTTCCCGATCTGCCTCTCGCATGCCGCATAGAGCACGATCTCGGTCAGGATGTTGCGGGCGCGGTTGGTGCCTTCGGCGAAGGCCCTGTCAGCGTGCATGACCGCACTCTCAATGTGGGCCTTCCCGCACACCACGGAAGGATCGAAGAGTACAACCTCCCCTCCGAGGGAGGTGAAATGCTTTACCGCATCGTCGAAGGTGAACTCTCCCCTCAGACCGATAACCTGAACGTCTGTCACGCGTGGGGTATCCCCAACAGGATATATACGTCCGTGCCCGTTGAGACGGACATGACCGTCCGCATCCTTTTCGTCTGCCACGGCAACATCTGCCGTTCGCCCATGGCCGAGTTCGTCATGAAGGACCTGGTGGTGAAGGAGGGGCTCTCCGACAAGATCTACATCGAGTCCTGTGCGACGAGCACGGAGGAGCTCGGGAACGACATCTATCCTCCCGCGAAGGAGGAGCTGAGACGCAGGGGAATTCCCTTTGAGAAGAGATGTGCCAGACAGATGAGGAAGGACGATTACGACATGTTCGATCTCATAGTCGCCATGGACTCGAGGAACCTCCGCAACCTCCGTCCGTTCTGCGGGAGCGATCCCGGTACCAAGGTCTCGATGCTGATGCAGCACACCGGCGAGTTCCGCGATGTGGAGGACCCCTGGTACACCGGCGACTTCGCCAAGTGCTTCGACGACATCCTGGAGGGATGCGAGGCATTCCTGAGCTCGATCCGCGCGGTCATGCACGACGAGCTATGAACCTGTCCGTGTGTCCCGCCGTCCAACCCTTTTTTTATTAGGGACGAATACTCGCACGCAGGAGATACCAATGAGCAACGAATGGGTGAAGATCGCGGCCCCCGCCACAACTTCCAACATCGGTGCGGGCTTCGATACTTTCGGCCTCGCCTTCCACGAACCGTACGACATCGTCGAGGGACGTAAGATCCCTTCCGGCATCGTCATCAGCAGCATCGAGGGACCCGGTGCGGAGAAGATCACCAAGGACCCCGAGAAGAACTCGGTGACCATCGCCCTGAAGGAAGTCCTCAGGAAAGCAGGTGCCGACTTCGGAGTCGAAGTGAAAATCACCAAGGGAATCCGTCCCGGCAGCGGAATGGGTTCCTCCGGAGCCTCCGCCGCAGGCGGAGCATACCTCGGATATGTGCTCACCGGCGAGAAGCTCAGTCTCAACGACGTCATCCTCTGCGCAGCAGCGGCAGAGGGATACACCTCCGGAACCATGCACGCCGACAACGTCGCACCGTGTATCCTCGGAGGATTCACCATCATCCGTTCCTACGAGCCCTTCGAGGTCCTCAGGGTCGAACCCCCGAAGAACCTCGGCCTGGTCGTGGCCCTTCCCGACGTGGAGGTCCTCACCGCGGCCGCCAGGGCCGTTCTCCCCGAGAGCGTGACCATCAAGGACCTTGTCTACCACGTCGGTCACGCAGCCTCATTGGTATACGCAATGTCAACCTGCGACCTGCCACTCATCGGCAGGTCCATCGGAGACGTGGTCTTCGAACCGGCCCGTGCCCACCTCGTTCCCCATCTCAAGGATGCGGAGAAGGCGGCCATGACCCACGGCGCACTGGTCTCGTTCCTGGGCGGATCCGGACCCTGCGTCATGTCCTTCTACGACAAGGACACCCACAAGGGAGAGATCATCGGGGACGCCGTGAAGAAGGTGTTCACAGAAAACGGTTTAAAATGCGACATCTGGGTGACCGACTGCGGTGCCGGATGCAGGAGGATTTGATTGCGATGACAGCACACAAAGTAGTATGTTGGGAGTGCGGCGCGGAGGTCACTGACCCTTACGCCAACCTCTGCCCCAAATGTAATGGACTTCTGACCGTAAAGATGGACCTCAGTGCCGTCTCGGAGATCAACCCCGAGGACCTCAGGTCCAAGAAGCTCGGTGTCTGGAGGTACGCACCCTTCATGCCCGTCGACGAGGCCAACAAGGTCTCTATCCAGGAAGGAGGAACCCCCCTGTACAAAACCGAGGCCCTCGGAGAGGCCCTCGGCGTCAAGGATTCCTTCGTGAAGTTCGAGGGACTCAACCCCACCGGATCCTTCAAGGACCGCGGAATGACCATGGGTGTCTCCCACGCCAAGGAGCTCGGTGCGAAGGTCGTCGGATGCGCATCCACCGGAAACACCTCCGCCTCTCTCGCAGCCTACGCCTCCAAGGCAGGCATGCAGTGCGCCGTGTTCCTCCCCTCCGGCAAGGTCGCCATGGGTAAGCTGGCACAGGCGCTCTTCTTCGGCGCCAACGTCCTTTCCGTCGACGGAAACTTCGACGATGCCCTCGCCCTCGCCAGGAAGATGCACGACGAGAGGAAGCTCTACCTCCTCAACTCCATCAACCCCTACAGGCCCGAGGGACAGAAATCCGTTCTTTTCGAGATCATCGACCAGCTTGACTACGAGGTCCCCGACAGGATCATCCTGCCCGTCGGAAACGCGGCCAACATCTGGGCCGTCTACAAGGCATGCACCGAGCTCATGGAGGTCGGATGGATCAAGAAGATGCCCAAGCTGACCGGAATCCAGGCCGCTGGCTCCTGTCCTGTCGCAACCGCCTTCCAGGACGGTTCCATGGACATCATCGCCGAGCCCAACCCCGAGACCATCGCTACCGCTATCCGTATCGGAAACCCCATCTCCGGAAAGAAGGCACTCAAGGCCATGTACGACACCAAGGGAGTCTGCACCACCGTCACCGACGAGGAGATCATTCAGGCCCAGCTCCTGCTCGGAAGGACCGAGGGAGTCTGCGTGGAGCCCGCCTCCGCCGCATCCGTGGCCGGACTCAAGAAGCTCAGGGCCCAGGGAATCATCGAGCCCGACGAGAAGGTCGTCTGCATCTGCACCGGAAACGGTCTCAAGGATCCCGACACCATCCTCAACAACGTCCCCAAGCCCATCCCCTGCAGGAACGATGTGGCGGACGTTGAGCGTATCCTCAAGGAAGCGGCCGCACCCAAGGACTGAAAACCTTACATGACCCAGAGGGAGAAATCTCCCTTCTGGGTCAATACTTTTTGAGCCTGTATCTCTGATATCTGCTGCGCGGACTGTCGGGATACTCCATCTCGATGAAATCCCTCGAAATCGCAGGAGCGAGATAGTTCGTTTGGAACATGGGGCGGGAGCTCATTTTCAGAAGTTCCATAAGTTCCCTAGATGTATACCATACATCTTCTTTCATGACCGCAGTAAGTTTGGATACTGACCAGGGGACGGACTCTTCCGCAGTTCTCAGCGCGTATTCAACATCCTCCAATGCGGAAAGGATGACTCTCAGCATGAAACCGATGAACGCATCCGAGTTGCCTACCTGATTGCATTTGCCGATGACGTCATAGTATTCCTGTTGAGCCATCCATATCCTGGTCTCTATCGGGATCCAGCGGAATACCGGTCTCCATTTTGCGAGAAGAGCCTTTTGCCACAGTCTGGCAATCCTTCCGTTACCGTCAGCGAAAGGATGAATGAACACCAGCCCATAATGGAAAACGCATGATGCTATCAACAAGCCCACGGTATCATGGGAACTGTTCAGCCATCCGAACAGATCGGCCATCATTCCGGGTACTTTTTCCGGCGGAGGTGCCACGTATATGCAGGTATTTCCGGAGAAGACTCCTTCTTCCCCGCTGCGGAACCGTCCGGATTCTTCGATAAGTCCTTCGGTAAGGGTGCCGTGGATGCGGAGCATTTCGTTCAAATTGCAGGGGTCGAACGATTCGAGAAGAGAGTAGGCCGCATAAGCATTCTGCACTTCGCGAATATCTCTCTCGGGCCCGAGGACTCTGTGTCCGTTTATGATATCAGTCACCTGTCCCAGCGTCAGAGAATTGCCCTCAATCGAACAGGATGAATGAATGGCCCGTATCATGTTTTGTATCTTCAGATGCGGGTTGCTTTCAAGTGTCCCATATCTTTCGATACGGACAAGCTTCTCCATGATGCGAAATGCCATGTGGTGCATTTCCGGACTGATTGTGAACGCCGGTTCATAGGACATGTTCAGTACATGTATAGTATATGTAAGATAAGTAGATTTTACATCAGAAATACTCGGCTGGGTCTTAGAAGCTATCCAAACTGATCTGCTTCTTTTTCTTTACCTTCGATCCCGGAACCGACCTCTCAGGAGGATTCTTGCGTGCTTCCTCCTCCGCGGCCATCTTCTCGAGCATGTATTCCATCTCGTCGTCGCGGGGCTCTTTCTCCGGCGGTGCGGATGATTTGGGCATGAACTTCACCTGTTCCTTCAGGCTCTCCGCCAGGGATCTTCCGATCTTCGGCAGGGCTGCCAGTTCTCCGATGTCGATTTGTCCGATTTCCGCCTTCCCGTGCACACCGTTGGCGTACAGGGTCCTCGCCCTCATTCTTCCCACTCCCCTCAGGGATACCAGGGGAATGAGCTCTTCCTTGACACCGTATCTCACACGGGTCAGCATAGGTCTTACTTTTTCGGAGGCGTTGGGATTGAAGATCAATGCGATCTCGTTCATGGCATACAGTATCCAATCCGCCATATCCACTCTTGAACGGATGTCTCCGGGACCGATTTTGAGAGTATCGGTCATGACATCCTCGGGCATCTCGTTGATCCACCTGACCAGGAGCAGGGCGGTCTTTAGGTCGGCCATGTGGTTGTCCCATTCCAGGTCGAAGCTCCCGTCCCCTCCGCATTCGTCCACGATGGAGACCAGGAACCTACCGTCGTATTCGGCGTCAAGAGCCTCCAATTCGGCATAGTCGTCCTTCTTGGGGTACATACCCATTACGTCAGGAGTGCAGGCGACTGCCTGCATGATCTGCATCTCGTCGGTCTCGTCGTTCATCTTCAGGACGGCTTTCTTCAAGATGACCGCCGACCACGGGTCTATGTATAAGTCGGACACCCTCTTTCCGAAAGGCAATATGCGGACGGAATCACCGTTCCTCTCGACCATCTCCTGCTCTGCCAGGAAGTCCACCACGCTTGAGATGACCCTGTCTATTCCATATAGGTCGCAGGTGGCCCCGTAGAAGGTCATGGACATGAAATCCACTATGTCCTCCTCGCTCTCCGCATCGCCCGTGGCGATAAGACCCAGGATGTGGCTTCTGAGTATCTTCTCGTTGCCGAGTTTGGAGGTGAGCCTCTCGGTCTCCTGCATGATGTAATCGTCCATCAGGTGCTGTTTGTCGTCGAAGGATTTGGCCACCAGGACCGCTTCTCCCCAGGGGTCGTAACCGGGACGTCCGGCCCTTCCGCACATCTGTTTGATCTCCATCACGGGGATGGGGACGTTGCCGCTGTTCGATTCGAAGCGGGAGGTATCCCTGACTATGACCCTGCGGGCGGGGAGGTTGATTCCCGCCGCGAGGGTGGGTGTGGCGATGATGCACTTGATGTTCCTGCTGCGGAAGCCCTCTTCTACGCAGCGTCTCTGCTTGTACTCGAGTCCAGCATGGTGGAATGCGATACCGCAGCTCACGCAGTCGGCCAGTTTCTTTCCTATGGAGGTGCTCTCGGTACCTCCCTCGAGGAGGGCGTAGTCAGCATCGCTCAGTACGGTCCCGGAGATCTCGGACATCTTCTTGGCGAACTTGGTGGCCACCGCTTCGGTGGAACGGCGGGAGTTCACGAATATGATGCACTGCCCTCCCTCGAGGACAGTCTGTTTGATCATCCCCCACAGGCCGTCGGTCTCTGGGGGTACTTCTACCGAAGAGCCGTCCTCGAAGTCTATCGTTCCGTCAAGGAATACTCCTTCCTTCAATACTGTAGGGCGCCAATCCATCTTGACGTGGTCGGCGTCTAACCACAGTGCCAGATCGAGTGAATTGGAGATGGTGGCCGACAGTGCGATGACCTGCAGGTTGCGGTTCCTGCGCATGAACTTGGTCATTGCCACTTCCAAGGTCGGTCCCCTTCCGGGGTCGTGGATCATGTGAACCTCGTCCGCGATGACCAGGCCCAGGTCGGTGATCCACTTGTTATCGTGGCGGATCATCGAATCGGCCTTCTCGGAGGTTGCTATGACAATATCAGCATCGGAGATGTCGTCGTCCCTGTCGGGGTCGCCGGTGGTCATCACTACCTTAATACCCAGATGCGAGAATTTGGCAAGGTCGTCACGTTTCTCGCTGGCCAACGCCTTCAGGGGAACGATGTAGATGACATGCAGATGCTTCTTCAGAACGGTGTTCAGGGCCGGAATGAATCCTATCATGGATTTACCGCTGGCGGTCGGGACCGCAGCGACCAGGTTCTTCCCGGTGAGGGCCTTGGGGATGGCCTCCGCCTGGGGAGGATACATCTCTATGAATCCCTGGGCCTCCAAAGCATCCTTGAGGCTGTCGGGGATATCAAGGTCCCTGAACTTCATGAATCCCGTAAAGGGCTACGGCCTAATATCCTTATCGCGGAAGATTCCCATTTGAGCCGTTAACCTATGTGCCAGACATCCGAAAACAGTGATGATTTTATCAATCGTCGCAAAACATGTGTAGAATCAACGTTATATAGAGAAAATAGTTAGGGAGCTGGCGATGAAAATGAAATTCGCGGCCATCGCATCCCTGTGTGTGCTGGTCGTCTTGTGCTCTTCTGCTTCGGTCATCCTCGCTTCCGGATCGGATGCGGCCGCCGATACGTATGTCGGGTACTACAGGAATCAGCTCACCGCAGGCCAGAAGGTCGTCTACGATGCACTGAAAGTTCTCCCCACCGATGTCGCCGTCGGCGGCGACGAGAGCGGATACTACATCTCGGTCAGTGCAAAGCTGAGTAATGATGAGGATACCGCCAAGAAGGATATCGAGACCGCCTGGATGGCGACCAAGCTCGATGCGTCCGAGGGACTCAACTGGTCCTTCTGGACTTGGACCGTCAGCGGTGTGAAGCCCACCATAACCGAGATCACTACCGGAGGCAGCGGAAGCTTCCGTGTGGGTGTCGACGCTGTCTTCAAGGACGGATTCTCCACCAAGGTCAACGAGGTCACCACCGCCGTCAATGCCAAGGAGATCTCCGGTACCACCGAGTCCGAGAAGGTCAAGAGCATCAACTCCATCCTCACCGGGAAGGAGTACGCATACGTGGAGAACAACGAATCCCACGCGTATGCCAACACCATCTACGCTGTCGCGGCGGCGAACACCGTGGACGGCAAGAACCACATGACCTCCTTCGGCTATGCGGCGATGTTCAAGGCACTCTGCGCTAAAGCCGGTGTCTCCAGCATCCAGGTCTACGGATTCTTCGGCAACGATTCCAAGCTGTTCGCATGGAATGAGGTGCTGATCGACGGAAAGGTCTACGGAACCGACTGTGCCACCAATGCCACCGCCAAGAACAAGGAGCAGTGGCTCTGCGCCGGAGTGTACACCGCCGCAGACGGAGATCCTTTCTCAAAGGTGCATAAAGCCTTCCCCATCAGCCTTTCCAACGGTCTTGTCTACGATTTCGACGTCGAGACCCTGAACAACAACGGTTACAGCTGGCCTGCCGATAACAGCATAGTCGCCAAGCTAACCCAGTACGCACCCTGGATCCTCGTGGGAATCATTTGCGCCGTGATGGCTATTGCCCTGGTCTACATGGCGAAGAGGGGTGACTGAGATGGGGGTCACAGATACCAATCATTATATAGAAGAGCAATCTAAGCTAACTGCTATAGAAGGGGAGAACATGGAGAACAAAGACGAGAACGAACCCATCCTTGCCGATGTCACGGCGGAGGAGTGGATCTCCAACCAGTCCTTCAGGTCCACCAGGGATGTCGAGATCCCTGACAAGATGTCCGACCGTGTCATCGGTCAGGACAGGGCCGTGGAGGTCATGAAGAAGGCCGCCTCGCAGAAGAGGCACATGATGCTCATCGGAGAGCCCGGTACCGGAAAATCAATGCTGGCCAACTCGATGGTGGAGTATCTGCCCAAGGACGAGATGCAGGATATAGTTGCTTACAGCAATCCCGAGGACGAGAACGAGCCCCGCGTGAGGACGTTCCCCGCCGGAAGGGGTAAGCAGGTGGTCCAGCAGCAGAAGGCCCAGGCGGCTATGTCCAAGAACCAGAAGAACACCAGCTACATGTACGCCTGTGCTGCAATCGTAATCCTCGGTTTCATCGGTTCATTCATCTTCAACAACTTCTACGTGCTGTTCATCGCACTGTTCGCGGTGATGATCATCCTGATCTTCGCCAGGAACCCCATAGGAGTAAGGAACGACACCTCCTACGTGCCCAAACTGCTGGTCGGTCACGACGCCACCGACATGCCTCCGTTCGTGGATGCCACCGGAACCCACTCCGGAGCCCTCCTCGGAGATGTCAGGCACGACCCCTACCAGTCCGGAGGTCTCGAGACCCCCTCCCACCAGAGGCTGGAGGCCGGAGATATCCACAGGGCCAACAAGGGAGTCCTCTACATCGATGAGATCAACACCCTCAGGCCCGAATCCCAGCAGGCTCTCCTCACTGCCATGCAGGAGAAGAAGATGGCCATCACCGGTCAGTCCGACAGGTCCTCCGGTGCCCTAGTGAAATCGGAACCCGTTCCCTGCGACTTCGTTCTCGTCTGCGCAGGAAACCTCGACGCCATCCAGGGAATGCACCCCGCACTCAGGTCCAGGATCAGGGGATACGGTTACGAGATCTACATGCGCAGCACCATGCCCGACACCGACGCCCACAGGATGGACGTCGTCAGGTTCGTAGCTCAGGAGGTCAGGAAGGACGGCAAGATCCCCCACTTCGACAAGTATGCCGTGGGAATCATCCTGAAGGAGGCACAGCGCCGTGCCGGAAGGAAGGGCAAACTGACCCTCAGGTTCAGGGAGCTCGGAGGATTGATCCGTGTCGCCGGTGACCTTGCGGTCGCACGTATCGCAGGTGTCGTCACCCGTGAGGATGTCCTCGCAGCCATGAACAACGCCCGCTCCCTCGAGCAGCAGATCGCCGACCGTCAGGCCGAGGGCACCATGAGCTACCAGCTTTTCGATGTCAAAGGTTCCAAGGTGGGACAGGTCAACGGACTCGCCGCACTCGATCCCGGAAACGGAATGGCGGAGTACTCCGGAATCATGCTACCCATCGTCGCAGCCTGTGTCCCTGCCATCCACAAGGACGGAGGACAGATCATCGCCACTGGAAAGCTCGGAGAGATTGCTAAGGAAGCAGTTCAGAACATCTCCGCCGTGCTCAAGAGCATCATCGGCGAGGAGATGGGCAAGTACGACATCCACCTCGAGTACATCGGTACCTATGAAGGTGTGGAGGGAGACTCCGCATCCGTCACCATGACCACCGTCATCCTCTCGGCATACTATAACATCCCCATCAGGCAGAACGTCGCCATGACCGGAAGCCTGAACGTCAGGGGAATGGTCCTGCCCATCGGTGCGGCCACTGCTAAACTCGAAGCAGCCGCAGGAGCAGGTGTCACTGTAGGACTGGTGCCCATCAGCAACCTGAAGGACGTCATGATCAGGAAGAAGTTCTCCGACACCATGGAGGTCTACGGAATGACCACCTACAGGGACGTTGCTGAATACGCATTCGAGGACTGCCCCGCCAAGGACGAGCTCCTGAAGAAGCTCGACCACCTCAACCCTGCCGGATCCACTGCAGTAAAGTGGGTGCCTCCCGTAGAGAAGGAGGTCTCCGAGGAGGACCGTAAGGCTCTCGAGGACGCCATTAAGAAGGAGGAAGAGGAGGAGGCGGCAGCCGCCGCTCCCGCTCCCGCGACGGGATCCGACGATTCCGACAACCTCGTCCCCTCCGGCGACGCTGTCGCCGTTGCCAACACGGAAGAGTGAGGACATGGCGGACGACTTCAGCAGGTACTCGTTGGTCATAGGGAGGTTCCAGCCTCTCCATCTGGGCCATATGGACGTGATCCGCAAATGCGCGGACGAGTCCGACCACCTGACCATCGGTATCGGAAGCGCCCAATACTCCCACACCGTGGACAATCCCTTCACCGCCGGAGAGAGGTACCTGATGATTGAGGAGACCCTCAAGGACGAGGGCATCGAGAATTATTCCATTGTTCCCGTGGAGGACCTGAACAGATACAGCGTCTGGGTCTCCCACGTGGTTTCGATGTGCCCCCCGTTCAACACGGTCTACAGCAACAACCCGTTCACCAAGCGTCTGTTCACTGAAGCGGGATTCGAAATCAAGGCATCGCCGCTCTACAACCGTTCCGTCTACTCCGGTACCGAGGTACGCAGGAGGATGGAGTCCGACGGCGACTGGCGTTCGCTGGTACCGCCCGCGGTAGCCGATGTCATAGAGAAGATCGATGGTGTCGGCAGGGTCAAGAGCCTGAGCGGCAAGGACGCCGAGCTCTGAGGCGTTCCCATGCAAACCTTCACCGAGGTGCAGAAGTTCGCTGCAATTGCCACGGAGAAGCATCTCACGGTGTCTGCGGCGGAATCCTGTACCGGCGGACTCATCGGTTCCGCCCTTACCGCATTACCAGGAGCTTCAGCATTCTTCCTGGGAAGCGCCGTGACCTATTCCAACGAATCGAAGGAGAAGATCCTGGGCGTCCCCAGGGGGATTTTATTCGCTTACGGTGCCGTCAGCAAACAGACCGCGGCCTGCATGTCTAAGGCTGTATTGGAGCTGTACGGTTCCGACCTAGCTGTGGCGGTAACGGGTATCGCGGGACCCGCCGGCGGTTCATTTGAGAAACCCGTGGGTCTGGTCTATATCTCGGTCACCGATGGCACCAAGACCGTTACCAAAAAGTTCATTTTCAATGGTAACCGGAGTGAGGTACGTGTACAGACTGTATTCAGCGCAATGCGCATGCTGAACGAATTAGCGGAGAGCCTCTGATGCCCACCCGTTACGACAGGCAGATCCTGCTTTTCGGAGAAGAGGGACAGAAGAAACTTTCCGAGGCCAAGGTCGGAGTTGCAGGCTGCGGAGGTCTCGGGACCATCGTCATCACCAATCTCGCTTCGGCGGGAGTAGGCAGCATGATCATCGCCGATAAGGATGTGCCAGAGATCACGAATCTCAACCGTCAGTTCGTCTACCGCGAGGGCGATGAGGAGAGCAAAGCCGACCTTCTCAGCCAATGGGCCTGCGACCTCAACCCCGAGGTTGCTGTCGATTACTATGAAGGGGAACTCAACGAGTTCACCCTGCCTGCGCTTTTCGAGGATTGCGACATTCTTGTGGATTGCCTCGACAACATGGAGACCAGGATGCTCCTCAACGATTTCGCCATGGAATCAGGTAAGATCCTGGTGCATGCGGGAGTCACGGGGTATGCGGGACAGGTCACGGTAATAGTCCCCGGAAAGACCCCGGGTCTGGAAGAGATCTACCGCTATGTCAAGCCCTCCGCAGGCACACCGCCCTCTGTGGGTTCCATGGTATCATTGATCGGTTCCCTGGAAGCAACTCAGGTAATACAGATGATAACCGGTACCGGTTCCCCGTTCGTAGGTAAACTGGCCACGGTCGATCTCCAGAATGGTTCGATGGAAATAATCAGCTTATCATGAATCGTGGGCAATTATCAATTTGAGCTTGAACACGAGTTCATATTGAAAAATCAGGGTCCGTGTAGAATATATTCAGAATCATCTCGCCTTTTTCGGTGAGAGCCTTCGCGACTTAGAAAATATACAAAATTTTATGAATTGCATAGTTCGTACTGAATTCAGAACATGTCCAGAGCATTAAAGATTGCCATTAACACTGCGGTAGCAATCCTGCTTGTTTGTTTAGCAATACGGTATTATGGTCATGATAATGGGTGGACTTTCATCTACGGTGGTGCTTCTTTAGGGCCCTTTTTTGAGGTGGTATTCCTCCTGAGGGAGAAGCGTAGCACGGAGTAATCCGTGCATAATGGGTTCGGTCATTAATGTCAAAGCGACACACCCAGGTTTTATCTGGTCTTTTTTTCAAGTGAGGAATTATATATAGCGTGTTCATACAGTGTGATAAGTGCTAACAATTAGCACGGGGGACAAACGCAAAATGACGTTCTTCGGACTCACGAACCTGTGGATTATCGGATCCTACATCGGCTGTTTCCTCACGGTCATAGCCTGCTGCTACATAGGATTCAAAGCGAAAAACCTGAACGACGACGAGAGTGATGAATGATGGCAGACGGAGTTTCCATCCCCATCTTCACCGTAATGCTCGTAATCTTTGCTGCAGTCACCATCTTCCTGGGTCTGTACGGTTATAGGAACACCAAGAACAACTCCGAGTTCCTCCTGGGACGCAATAAGACCAATCCCCTGATCATAGGTCTCTCCTACGGAGCCACCTTCCTCTCGGCCTCCGCTGTCATCGGTTTCGGCGGACAGGCGGCCACCCACGGTCTCACCCTGATGTGGCTGTGCTTCCTCAATCTCTTCGTGGGATTGTTCGTGGCATTCCTGGTATTCGGCCCCCGTACCAGGAAGGTCGGCAACAGGCTGAAGGCCGCCACCTTCTCCGATCTCCTCGGAAAGATGTACCATTCCAAGGGCATCCGCGGATTCACCGCCCTCCTCATCATTATCATGATGCCCATCTACTGCGCCGCAGTGCTCAAGGGAGGAGTCAACTCCGTCGCCGTCCTCACCGGACTCACCGATTACTACGACGCGATCCTGATCATCCTCGCCGTCATCGTCGGTCTATACGTCGTATACGGAGGAATCATCGCCGTCATGTACAACGACGCCCTCCAGGCAGGAATCATGTTCGCAGGAATGGTCGTCATCCTCGTCATCACCTTCACCACCCTCGGCGGAGTCACTCCCGCCTTCGAGTCGCTGGCCGACCTGAGCACCTCCGAAGCCTCCGGCGTACTGCCCGGATTCAACGGCTGGACCGAGGTCGCGAGCTTCGGCAGCAACGAATGGATGCTCGTCGTAACGACATTCCTGATGGGAGTAGGATTGGGAGTTCTCACCCAGCCCCAGCTCATCGTTAGGTTCATGTCCGCCAAGGACGACAGGATGCTTAACCGCTCCCTTATCGTGGGAAGCATCTTCATGATGGTCATCGTCGGAGCCGCATACACTTCTGGTGCGCTCTCCAACGTGTTCTTCATGAACGAGCACAGTCAGGCAGCCGCAGCCTATGTCAGCGGTCTCGGACTCGGTACCGACTTCATCGTCCCCCAGTACATCCTCGAGGTCTTCGACAGCGTCTTCGGAGGAGACTTCTTCATCTGTCTCTTCCTGCTCTCGCTCGTATGTGCCAGCATCTCCACCATCAGCGCTCTGATGCACACCATCGGAGCCGCCGGAGGATACGACCTCTACACCATCATGGAGAACCGCAAGGCCAAGAGGGAGAAGGACTCCCAGAGCGTCCGCATCAACAGGATAGTCACCGCCATCATGATGGTGCTGGTCGTCATCTACTGCTACCTGATGCCCAAGGAGATCATCGCCAAGGCGACTTCCCTCTTCATGGGAATGACCGCGGCCGCACTCCTTCCCGCCTTCTGCCACGGACTTTACGCCAAGGGCGTCCCCGACAAGATGGCCGCTCTCGCCAGCATTACCGTCGGAACCGTCGTCTACCTGTTCTGGGCCCTGTTCATCAACAGCTCCATGTCGGTGTTCATGCCTATCTGCAGGTGGATCACCGGCAACGCGGTGCTCTTCCCCAACACCTGGCTGGCATTCTGCGACCCCATGGTCATCGCCCTGCCCCTGTCCATCGCGGTGTTCGTCATCGTGAGACTTATCAATAGGTCTGCGGGCAAGGACAGTCAGGAAGCAACCGCTTCCAACTGAAACTTCAATCAGGACTTCCGGTCCGTCGTGAGACGGCTGGAGTCCTCTTCATTTTCCCATTCCGTTTCTTCTTCGGTTTCTTCGGGTTCATACCCATGGGAACGGTTGTACTCTTCGGCCGAGACACCGTTTATCGTCACGTTCCTGGGAGTCTTCCCGGTCCTGGCATAATAGATCCCGGCGGCCATGATCGCCAGACCTATCGCCATGAAGATACCGGGTCCGAGGAAGATGACTGGAGGGACTTCATCGGACATCGGAACGACCCATAAGAAAAGGGCTATGAACATCAGGCCGAACAGGAAGAACACGGCACCGAACATGATAAAGAACAGGCTCACGGGCTGCATTTTCTTATTCGCCGGGGGCGTCTGGGTCATGTGGCTTGTTTCTTCTACCTCCGGTACATCGGGACGATAGGTGCTACCGCCGGATAACCCCTGTCCGCGGTTCTTCCTCTCCTGCTCGCGGAGGTAGTCGTCGTAACTCTTGCCGCCGATCATATCTGACGGGTACAAGTCATCAGCCGTATATACCGACTACCCGCACGAACCTAACCAACAACGTGTTTATAGGTCTCCGTCCATCACCGCCTCATGCAGCACATCATGACCGGCAAGGTCAAAGAAGTCTACGCGATCGACGACGACACCCTCGAGTTCGCCTACACCGATCACATCTCCGTTTTCGACAAGATCATTCCCTCTATGATTCCTCACAAGGGAGAGACCCTGTGCAGGACCGCCAAGTACTGGTTCAACATCCTCACCAAAGAGGGAATCAACAACCACTACATCTCCGAGCCCTCCAAGGACAGGATGGACGTCAAGAGGGTGCAGATCATCCGCGATTACTCCAAGATTGACGGGAACACCAAGAACTACCTCATTCCTCTCGAGGTCATCTGCAGGTATTACGCAGCAGGTTCCCTCCTCGACAGGCTGAAATCAGGAAAGGTCAAGCCCGAGGACCTCGGATTCGAGCCCGGACACGAAGTGAAGAAGGGAGAGAAGCTCCCCAAGCCCTTCGTTGAGTGCACCACCAAGCTGGAAGCCACTGATATGAACCTCACCACCGAGGAGGCCAAGAAGATGGCCGGACTCACCGACGCGGAGTACGACAACATAGTCGCCACCACCCTCAAGATCGATGAGATCATCGCCCGCGAGGCAGGCAAGAGGAACCTCATTCACTGCGACGGAAAGAAGGAATACGCCTTCGACAAGGACAGGAAGCTCATGGTCATCGACACCTTCGGAACCCTCGACGAGGACCGCTGGTGGGATGCAGAGGAGTACGCCAAGGGCAACATCGTGGAGCTCTCCAAGGAGTTCGTCAGGCAGTACTACCGCGAGACCGGCTACCACAAGGCGCTTTACGACGCCCGCGAGAAGGGAGAGCCCGAGCCCGACATACCTGCTCTGCCCCAGGAGATCATCGACCGTGTCAGCAAACTGTATGTTGACATGTACGAGAGAATCACCGGCGAGAAGTTCTGATCACCGCGGGGGTGCATACCCCCGCAAAACTCCCTTACTGATTCAGTTTATCCTTTGATAGATAAGTTACAGAATGTCTGATATCTTCGGGGACGTCAAGGATTTCTATCGCTTCTTCGACAGTAACACCATAGGTTTTCACAAGTTTGAGCACGTGGGAAACTGTCAGGTTTATCGATGTCTCTTCGATGGCGTTATCAATATATGACTGCCTCAAATCCTCTATTATTGTGCTCATTTCTTTGACCCCCGACTCAATTATCTCATCCCAGCTTATTAAATACTTTTCCAGAAGCAGTGTTTTTCTCTCTTTCAATTTCAAGCCTGCAGAGAAAAGTGTATTCAGCATACCTATCATTCTGCTTACAGAATCTTCAGATTCGTATGTTTCATCTAATCCGGGTTGTTTTGGTTCTCCTAAGAAGATGAAATAGGTTGTTATTTGATCTTTTTTGGGAATGGGTTCCCCACTCTCAAACCTATCCACATAACGTCCAGTTGTCGAATATTGGATAATGCTATTCTCTCTGTTTTTCGGTGGATTCAAGAAAATCCAAACAGAGACTACTTTGCGGAGAGTTTTGTACTTATCCTCCGTTGAACAAGAATGTTTCTGATTTGTTTCTTGCTCAATCTGATGATTCACACTGCCCCTGTCTGGGTACAATTGTGAGAATATTAGTGCAGATTCATATCCAGTTGCCCGGTTAGTTATCGGATAGGATGTGTGATACTTTCCCTGAGCTTCTATATGGAATCTAAGGGAAACATCTTCTTCTTTGTTTGGTAACCTGATGTCGTAAAGGAGATCTAGGCGCAGAGGTGAACCCGTGTCACCGGCTAACTCACCATTCACTCTCTGAGGGGTATTGGATTTAGGTCCGATAAAGTACTGCGGAACCATAGCGGGATCCATCGTTTTGAATTCCGGAACGCATCCGCAAATCATGTTGGAGAGGATTGGTGCATGCTCCATCAACTTCTTTATCGCTAAGTCGCCTCTAATTCCGAGCTTATCATTTCCCGATTCTGTATCTTGGTCAGTCATGAAGATCCCAGATGTCGTTCCAAATTTGATAACTTAAACATCTGCAGTACAGTTAGCCCTGCAGTGGTTGGTAGCAGGATTAAATCGGTGGATTCTCATGTACAACGGATGCATCGTATTCTCTTCGTATGCTATGGAAACATGTGCCGCAGCCCTACGGCCCATTTCGTTTTCCAGCATATGGTGGACGAACGCGGTCTCTCTGATTCGTTCCATATCGATTCCGCCGGAGAGGGATACAACATCGACGGGATGCCCATGTCGCACGGAACCATCGATGAATTGGTCGCTCACAAGATCCCTTTCGACGATAACCGTCTTTCGAGGCAGTTCGAACCTTACGATTACGAACTGTTCGATTACATCATCGCTATGGATAACGAGAACGTAGAGTCTCTGAGAGAGCAGACGCACGATGACCCAGACAGGAAGATTTCACTCCTGCTTTCTTTTACCGGTGAAGACCGCGAGATCGATGATCCGTACTATACCGGCAAGTATGCGAAAGCCTTCGATGAAATACACAGAGGGTGCGAAGCACTCCTGGAAAAGCTGCTGTCGGAAGACTGATCATCCGATAGTAACGACGTTGCGGTTCTGTCCGATGAGACACTCCGCCTTGCCCTCGACCACATCGATCTTGACCTTCTGTTCGCTGTCGACTCCGTCGGGATTGCACTGGTGATAGTGCTTGCATCCGATCTGTCCGCAGCCAGAGGGGAAGAATGTGATGAAGGAGCCGTCGATGGCGTACTTCTTCTCGACGCAGACGGACCTGGAGGTCTTGGTGACCTCTACCACGCGGACTTTGCCTTCGGTGAGGTCGCAGTCGTGCACCGGGGGCCTGACGTTGATGACAGTGTACTTCTGACCTTTCTCGAGGTTGAGGCAAATCTTGTTGAACGAGCATGCTGTGCATTCGATCTGTCCTCCCATGAACACGAAGGACTTGCCCACTACGGCATCGTCCTCTCCGACGAGTGTGAGGATCTTGTCAGCCATCAGATCACCCCCGTATTCTTGGCGAGGTTGTATGCCGCATTGCGAGTGAGTCCGTTGTCGCCGAGGATGGTGTACCTGTCCTTCCTGACCTTGTTGGCTGCCACCAGCGCATCGATGACGTCTTCTTCGCTGAGTCCGATCTCCGCGGCGGTTACAGGGGCACCGATCATCTTGAGCGCGTCGCGGACGGGCTTCCAGTTGTCGCCCTGGAGATACATCATCATAATGCACCCGATTCCGCACTGCTCCCCGTGCATGGCCTTGCCGGGGTGCAGGATGTCGAGAGCATGAGAGAACATGTGCTCCGAACCGCTGGTAGGTCTGGATGACCCAGCAACACACATCGAGGTACCGGAAGCGACCGCCGGTTTCAGGACGTACCATACGCTCTCCTCCAGTCCGGGCCTGATGTTGGGTGCGTAGTGCAGGATGGCCTCGGCGGAGTATTTCGAAAGAGCATAAGCGGAGGTGCTGAACTCCTCGTCCTTGATCTTCCTGGCGAAGTCCCAGTCGTTGAGTGCTGAGAAATTGGAGATGACGTCTGCACATCCGGAAGCGAGATACCTGTAAGGTGCCTTGACGATTACTTCGGTATCGCCAAGGATTGCTATAGGGGGGACCGCCTGCACGGAGGTGTTGCTCCCGTTGACGTTCTTGAAGGAGGCCCTGTCGGAGCAGATTCCGTCGTGGGCCACCGAGGTGGGGATGCTGATGAAGGGGATGCCGGTGTCCTTGGAGACGATCTTGCAGATATCGATCTTGCTTCCTCCGCCTACCGCAAGGATGAACTTGGCCTCGGATTTCTTCACGGCCTCCATGACCTTGTCCACACTGTCCTGGGTGGTGTTGCCCACGAAGACGGCGGACATGTCGAAACCCGCGTCGGTGCACTGATCCGAAATGGCCTTGCCGGCAGCCTGATATGTATTGTCGCCGGTGACGATGAGTCCTTCGTGTCCGAAAAGGAGTGATCTGCAGACATCAGCGGTCTGGCTGATTACCCCGTGACCGAGGATGGTGGTACGGGGGAACACCATGGCCCTGACCTTGGTGAATTCTTCGCTCATATCCCTATCAATCCCGTATCGGCAGGATTCTATAAAGTATATCGCCAAAAATCATCCAAAAATCCTAAAAACGTATATCGCCCTCAACAGTGCATGAAGGTCACGATTCTCTGCGGCAGCGGGCACGCGGGAGGGAGTACCGAACGTATGTGCCAGGTGTTCTCGGAGGTCATGGAGTCTCACGGAGTTGCTTCGAACATCGTGAGGCTTTCCGATCTCAACATTCTTGATTACACCGGGGATCATGAGTACGATGACGACATGGAATCCCTCTGCCGGAACATGGAATCAACAGACCTTCTCGTGTTCGCCACCCCTATCTATTTCAACGGCTGTTCATCCATCCTCAAGAGGTTTATCGACCGTCTGAACCCTTACTGGGGTTCGGACCGCTCCCATCCGAAGTATGCCTGCGCAATGATGTGCGGGGGAAGCCCCCGGTGCGAATTCTCCCATGCCAGATCGGAAATCAAATCCGCTGTCAACACCGTGGGCATGGAATGGTTGGGGGATGTGTGTCTCCCCGGAACCGACAAGGGGAAAATCGACGAGGCCAAAATCCGTGAATTCGCGGATTCAATCTTCAACAAATTGTAATCAGAACGGGAATAGATCCTCTGCTAGGATGTGCACTTCCCTCTCGACCTTCCTGAACGGGCTGTAAGTGACCAGACCTCCGCATTGATCGGTCAGGTCCTCCCACCTCTCATCGGGGATGGAGCCGTCCATGTCGGCGACCATGATGTTATGGAATCCGTATCCCGAAAGCTTCTCAACCAGCCGTACTGGGTCTTTGCCGTTGTGCAGTCCTTTCCTGCATGAGAGGAGAGGGACGCACTGGTCCGAGATATCGATGATATCGGGGAGTACGGAATCGTTCTTTATCCTGTCATAAGGGAAGACAAGCCTGTCCGCCGAACCGAGGAATGCATCGAGGACATCGATGTCGTCGTAGATCGGTTCCACCAGCCACAGGTCGTTGCCAGGAGTCTTGCAGGACTCTATGAACGAAGGGTAGAAGCGTCCTCTGTTGATACCTTCGGTATCGACTACCAGGACCTTGCCGCGCTCCGCCCTGGTCTTCAGACGGTCGATGGAAACGGCAGGCACAGTTTCCTCTACAGAGTACTTCCCGTCGCTTACGACGGGCTTTCCCGCGTACAGTTTCTGGTTCTGTATGGTTCCGTAGATCAACGGTATTGTCTGCATCCAAATGCTCCCGAATCGAGTATATCCCGATATGCTGGGACAATATCATCCCGTAGGGGATTCTTGTATAAAAGTGTAGTAAAAGTTGAGTTCGGGCCGGGTTGCCCCGGCCGTCACTCGGTATTAGAGTTTCAGAGCACCTTGTTCTTGAGGATAGGCATGATTCCACCGATGAGGGTGATGATGCCTCCGACGAGAACGAGCCAGAATCCGATTCCGATCTTTGCCCAGTCAGTGAGCTTGGTGGTAACGCCTCCGACGGTCCAGGACTGCATGTACCAGAGGAGACCGAGGACGACGACAACGATTGCGAGAATCAGTGCAACGAGTCCGAGGATGTTGTTGATGGTCTGGAATTTCTCGGTGTTCATGATGGTGGGGATGATCATGAGGACGATGGAGATAATTCCGCAGATCAGAGCGAGGAGAGGTACGTAGGTGTATTTCATCTCGATAACATCGAGGTTGTTCTTCTTTCCGTAGATTTCCCATCCGGTCCAGGTAGTGTTGGTCAGCACTCCCTCGACGGTCATCCAGTTGAGGAAGACACCGACGACGAGAATGATGGCACCAATGATACCAATGATTCCCAGGGGGTTCATTTCTTTAAAATCCATAGTTTTCACCTTTTGTGAAATATTCGTTGCATCCCATGCAACTGCATTTTAATTCGCATTCCACTATATATACTGTTTTGAGCAGGACCAAAAATTTTGATGCTGGATATCTCTAATATAGGTATATAACGCCAAAAAACATCCAATTTCGAGGGCAACCCTTTTTACCTCGCAATTGGATATAAGAGTCATGGCAATCTACCAGTGCCCCAAATGCGGAAACGTATACGAGAAGACCTACGCAGCCGGCGGATGCACCCCCAAGTGCTGCGGAGAGAGCTGTGTCGAGGTCGCTCCCAAGACCGGAAACCCCGATGAGAACAAGCACGTTCCCTACTTCGAGAGGGTCGACGGAGGTGTCCTCGTCAAGGTCGGCAAGAACGACGCCCACCCCATGGCCGATGACCACTACATTGTATGGATCGAGATTTGCGCTGACGGCGTCCGCATGAGGAAGTACCTCAAACCCGGAGACAAGCCCGAGGCCTTCTTCAAGACCGACGCTTCCAAGATCATCGCCAGGGAGTTCTGCAACAAGCACGGTCTCTGGACCTACGAGTGATTAAACCTTTCCACGGGCCTCCAGGCCCGGCTTTTATCATTTATTTCATTGTGCCAGACATCAGGATTCCGATTTCTTTTTTGTCTCGTTACACATGTGCGTGCGGGCGTTAGCGGGCACGCATACGCGCATATTGTTTTAATACTGGGAGGGAATAGCGTTCCTTACCGTTCAAAGGTGAATCATGATGGTTTACAATCTTCCCTCCGGCAATCTTCTTCTTGAGTAAGCCAGCGGAAGCGAGAACGGTTTGGTGGTTTTTATGAAAACGCAGCAAACCAGTGAAGACGTTAAAGAGCTGAAGGATAAATTCGCGATCAGTCAGTACAACCAGCTCGCGCTCTCTGGTGTGGATTCCATCAAAGATGTTGAGATCTTCGATACCACGCTGAGGGACGGTGAGCAGACCCCCGGGATAGCGTTAAGCCCCGAGGACAAGGTACGCATCGCTGAGGCCCTCGACAAGCTCGGCGTAAGGTACATCGAGGCGGGATTCGCCGCCTCCAGCGAGATCGAAAGGAACACAATCAAGCAGATCAACGAACTGGGCCTGAACGCCCAGGTGCTGAGTCTGGCGAGGTCCGTGAAAGGGGACATCGACGCTGTGATAGATAGCGGATGCGATTACATCCACACCTTCATCGCGACCTCCGACCTGCACATGAAGTACAAGCTGAAGATGACCCCCGAGGAGGTCAGGGCGAAGGCCGTGGAATCCGTGGAATACGCACGCGAGCATGGTCTGAAGGTGCAGTTCTCCTGCGAGGACGCCACCCGTTCCGACCTGGAGTTCATGAAATCCGTCTACAAGGCGGTACAGGATGCGGGAGCCTGCGCCATCAACGTTCCCGACACCGTCGGAGTCATCATCCCCAAGGCCATGACCTATCTGATTTCGGAACTGAGGAAGGACATCAAGATTCCCATCGCGGTGCACTGCCACAACGATCTGGGTCTGGCCACCGCCAACACCCTGGCGGCCATCGAGGCGGGAGCGACCATCGTTCACTCCACCGTCAACGGAATCGGCGAGAGGGCGGGAAACGTTGCCATGGAGGAAGTGGCCATCAACCTGCTGGCCAACTACGGTATCGAGTGCGTTAACATGGACAAGATCACCGAGACCTCCAACCTGATCCAGGGAATCACGGGAGTCCACATGGCTGTCAATAAGGCCCTGGTGGGAGCCAATGCATTCGCGCACTCCTCCGGAGTGCACGTGCACGGGGTCATGGGCAACGCCCTGACCTACGAACCGTTCAAACCCGAGGTCATCGGGGCACAGAGGCACATCGTGGTCGGCAAGCTGTCCGGCGCCCATACCGTCGAGGGCAAGCTGGAGGAGCTGGGCATCAAGTTCCCCGCTGAGCACATGCCCGAGCTGATGGAGACTATCAAGAAACTGGCCGTGGCCGGAAAGACCGTGACCGACGCAGAACTGGTGGCCGTGGCGGACGATATCATGTGGAAGAAGTCCGCCGACAAGAAGGAGTGCACCCTGGACGAGCTGACCGTTATCACCGGCAGGTCCACCACACCCACCGCCACCGTCAAAATCACCCGCGCCGACGGAACCGTGGTCACCACTTCCGACATCGGAGTGGGACCCGTCAATGCGGCCATGAACGCTATCAAGAAGGCAGTGAATGAGAACATGACCCTGGAGGAGTACAAACTGTCTGCCATCACCGGCGGAAGCGACTCCATGTGTCAGGTCGCGGTCACCCTCAAGAACGTGCAGGGCGACGGCAACATGTCCTTCGGAAGGGCAGTGGGTCCCGATATAGTGGAGACTTCGGTCAACGCCACCATGGCGGCCATCAACAAGGACTTCGCACGCATCAAGAATTACATTCATCCGGAAGAGTGAACAAATGGGAAAGACAATCGCAGAGAAGATCCTGTCCGCGCATTCGCACACCGATGCCAAAGCGGGACAGATCGTGGTCGCCGATGTTGACTACGTGATGGTCAACGACGTCACCGGCCCCATCGCATTCAGGAAATACGACGAGATCGGCAACGGGAAGATGTTCAAGGAGAGGATGGTCCTCATCCCTGACCACTATGTTCCCAACAAGGACATCGCATCTGCCATCCAGGCCAAGGAGATGAGGGATTTCGTGAAGAAGCACGACCTCCCCAATTACTTCGAGGTCGGGAAGGGCGGAGTCTGCCACCAGCTCATGGTCGAGGAGGGTTTCGCCGCTCCCGGCAGGCTCATCGTCGGAGCTGACTCCCACACCTGCACTTACGGTGCTGTTAACGCTCTCTCCACCGGAATCGGATCCACCGAGGCCGGAGTGGTGTTCGCCACCGGCAAGCTGTGGTTCAAGGTTCCCGAGTCTATCAAGGTCATCCTCCACGGCAAATTCAGGAAATACGTGGGAGGAAAGGACCTCGTGCTGAAGATCATCAGCGACATCGGGGTAGATGGTGCTAACTACAAAGCGTTCGAGTTCTGCGGAGAGGGTGTGCACAACATGTCCGTCCCCGACAGGCTCGCCGTCTCCAACATGGCGATCGAGGCCGGCGGAAAGGCCGGAATCTTCCCCTGCGACGAGAAGACGAAAGAATACATCAAGGACTTCGTGAGGGGAGAGTACACTCCCGTCGAGGCAGACCCGGATGCGGAGTACTGCAGGACCCTGGAGTACAACCTCGACGAGCTGGAGAGTATGGTGGCATTCCCCCACCTCCCCTCCAACGGCCACAAGGTAAAGGACGTCGATGTGAAGATCGACCAGGCCTACCTCGGAAGCTGCACTAACGGGCGTATCGAGGATATGAGGGTCGCTGCCGAGATCATCAAAGGAAAGAAGGTGGCGGATGGCGTCCGCTTCATCGTCGTCCCGGCATCCCAGAGGGTCTACCGCGCCATGGTGGACGAGGGACTGATGGACATCTTCCTCGATGCAGGAGCATTCGTCTCCGGACCCACCTGCGGAGCATGTCTCGGAGGATACATGGGAATCCTCGCCGCCGGCGAGAGATCCGTCTCCTCCACTAACAGGAACTTCATCGGAAGGATGGGCGACAAGGCCTCTGAGGTCTATCTCGCCGGACCGGAGGTAGTAGCTGCATCCGCCATCGCGGGAAGGATCGTCACACCCGCACAGCTGGAGGGAAACTGAATGACCGATAAGATTGAAGGAAAGGCATGGAAGTTCGGCGACGATGTAGATACTGATCAGATCATCCCCGCCGAGAGGCTGGTGTCCTCCAACCTCGACCACCTGAACGACTTCATCTTCGAGAAGGTTAGGCCCGGCTTCGGACCCACCGTGAAGAAGGGGGACGTCCTGGTGGCAGGCAAGAACTTCGGATGCGGATCGTCCAGGGAGCATGCGCCCCTCTCGCTCATGGAAGCGGGATTCAGCGTCATCATCGCAGAATCGTTTGCCCGTATCTTCTACAGGAACTCCATGAACATCGGACTGCTCCTGGTCGAGTGCAAGACCGACATCCCCGAGGGGGATGTGGTGGCAGTCGACATCGATAAGGGAATAGTGAAGGATGTCACCTCCGGCAAGGAGTGGTCCTTCGAGAAGTACCCCGGATTCATCGGCGAACTGGTGAAGGCCGGAGGTCTCGTAAACCTCGTGAAGGAGGGTAAGTTCTGATGAAGCATTTCGCAATTATTCCCGGAGACGGAATCGGAAAGGAGGTCATCGCGGCCGGTATGGACGTACTGGACGCAGTGTCCCAGATATCATCTTTCGAATACGACGGAGAGAACTTCGACATCGGTTCCGACAGGTACCTCAGGACCGGCGAGCTCCTCACCGATCAGGACGTCTCCGACCTCAAGAAGAAGGACGCCATTTACTTCGGAGCAATCGGTGACCCCCGTGTCAAACCCGGAATCCTCGAGGGAGGAATCCTCCTCAAGATGAGGGCGGTCTTCGACCAGTACATCAACCTGAGGCCTGTGACCTCCTGGTTCCCCCTGGTCCCTCTGAAGAGGGAGGTGAACTTCGACATCCACTTCCTCAGGGAGAATACTGAGGATTTCTATATGGGTCTCGGAAAGAGGTTCGGACCCTCCTACTCAGACAAGAAGAACGCCGATGGTTCCTACGACGTCGAGCTCGGAGTCAAGAGGGAATCCTACAACATGGATTTCAAGGTCAACGCACACCCCACCGCCGATGACGATTACTCCATTGAAATCGGACTCGTCTCCAGGAAGGGCATCACCCGCTGGGCCGATTATGCCATGAAATATGCCCTCGCCAGGGGAGACGACAAGGTCACTCTGGTAGACAAGGCCAACGTCATCACCAACAACTACGGTATGCAGAGGGAGATCTTCCAGCAGAAGGCCGACGAATACGGCCTCAAACTGGAGTTCATGTTCGTTGATGCCATGTCCATGGCCATGATCGTCCGTCCCGAGACCTTCGGCACTGTTGCAGTACCTAACCTCTTCGGAGACATCCTGACCGACCTGGGAGCACAGCTCCAGGGAGGACTCGGCATGGGCGGCAGCGGTAACATCAACCCCAACGGGGTCAGCATGTTCGAGCCCATCCATGGTTCTGCGCCAGATATCGCGGGACAAGGCAAGGCCAATCCCATCGCGGCTGTTCTCGCAGCACAGATGCTGCTGGAGAACCAGGGCTTCCCCCAGGAGGGAAAGATGCTGCACGACGCAGTCAGGTACGTCCTTGACCACAACCAGACCACGCCCGACCTGGGCGGAAAGCTGAAGACCGCAGAGGTCGGAAAGGCCATCGCGGACTTCATCCTCAACCAGAAGAAGTGAAACCCTTGCTGCACCTCGAGCTGAGATTCCCGTATGACGACGAGAGGACCGCCAGAGCGGTCCTGACGGCCGTTTCCCCGGAGAACGGGGAATACGTGAAGTCGAGTCTCGAGGGCAGCACCATTATCTACGAGATGGAGGCCGACAACGCGGGTACCCTCAGGAATACCGCGGATGATCTTCTGGCCTGCATCAAAGCCGCCGAGGACTCGGCGGGACTGGTCTCGGAGCCCTTCATTGAGCCCGAGGAACATGAGTGATCAGTCCTGATCTGGGTCTTTCACATAATACACATATTCGTCCATTCTTAGGATGGTGAATATCGCTACCAGCGCACATACGATTCCTGTGATAGCTCCAGCCAATACATCGGTGGGATAGTGGGCATACATGTACATCCTGGTAAAGGCCACCAGGAATGCGAGGCAGAGAATCTCAGGGAAGTGTTTCTTGCAGAACACCGCGAACACCGTCGTCACGCAGAAGAGCTGGGCGGTATGTCCCGAAGGGAACGATGAAGTGTGGAACGAGTTCACGAGCGCATGCACCGCATAGTCCTCGAACGGACGGTGGCGCATGAACCCGTATTTGAAAGAATAGACGAAGATGATCTCCAATGCTAGGGAGCAGAGGAGGACCACACCGAACATGCGGGTGTTGGGGCGGCGCAGCAGGATGATACCCAGGATGACCCAGATTATGCATGTCTTGAACGCATAATCGAACGCCAGGGACATCCAGTCGAGGAATGTGCACCTGAACGTGTCGTAGATCCAATTGAGGATATCGATTTCCTGCATGCGGCCTCCGCCATCAGTCCTCTTCGCTTCCGGTACGGATCTTTACCGCGATACCCTTCTTCATGCTGAAGATTTCGTCGGCAACCAGCATCATTCTGCCGGTGGCGACCGCCTTGTCATCCTTGTCGACAACGATTACTTCATCCATGGGGACCAGGTCGGGGTCGCATGCAGTGGTGAACTGGCACATCGCATTCCTGCCCTGTGAGACGAAGGGGACGGAGTCATCTGTGACGACCATCCTCATGTGAGGGGCAGGCACTGCTGCGAGGATCCTCTGCGCTCCCTCGAGCCTAAGGGTGTAGAGTCCGTCGCCCGCCCTCATGGAGAGGACGTGCTCCCCGTCGGAGATGACGTTCCTGATCTTGCCGGTCTTCTTGCTCTTCCTGAGCTCGATCTTTCCCCTGAATAGGGCTTCCGCTGCCTCCAGTCCGAACTGGTACCTCGCGACGGCGAGTGCCCTCTGGATGTCGAGGGGGTCGTCGGTGAAGATCTCCCCTTTGCGAGCGACAACTCCGGTGGGAGGTTCGATGACCTTCGTTTCCTCGGGAGTAGGTTCGGTCTCCGGGAGTTCGGATCCGCTGACGGTCTCGTCGAACTTCTCCTCCAGGAATCTGAGGGTGAGGTCCTCGCTCTCGGCGGTGGTGTCGTTGTCCTCAATCTCCGGGAAGAGCGACTGTGCCAGAGGGTACATTTCGTCGAGTTCCGCAGGCACTGGTCCGAAGGGGCTGATGACCACCGGGGTGTATCCCTGGCGGCGGGCATTGGCGAATTCCGCAGGGAAGGCCCTGCTGTAGGGCTTCTGCGATTCGCCGTAGAAGATGGCCGCTTTCTTCGTCGGGGGGATGTAGCGGGACATGATCCTGTCGGCATACCTCTTGAACACAGGTCTGCCGCGGGTCTCGATTCCCGTGTAGAAGATCGCACCCTCTCTGGAGATAGGGTCGAACCTCTCCAGGTAGTCCTGGTACTCCCTGAGCCTCCTGAGTCCGTCGAGCATGGCAGGGTGTGCCCTGCACCTCATCTCGGCAAGTTCCCACAGGCGGCCCTCGCGGAGATACCTCTTCACCAGGAGCAGCTCGTTCTTGATGGCATACAGGTTGTGCATAGCCAGGATTCTCACTCTGGCGTTCTTCTCGGTCTTCTTCAGAGCTTCGAGGGTGAGTCCCCTGCAGGCGGGACAGTTGCAGTCGAGGGACTGCATCTCCGCCAATCTGAAGGAACCGTCGATGAACATCATCCTGTCGTCCTTGGCGAACTTGGCGTAGGATGCGGAGTCGAAGAGGTCGCAGCCCATGAGAGTCGCGAATGCAAGAATCATAGGATGTCCGGCACCGAAGAGGTGGACGGGACGGTTGGGGTTGAGACCCATTTTGGAAGAGATGACAACATCCAC